>JAATFL010000015.1 GCA_015655215.1 Coriobacteriia bacterium | reverse complement strand
TGGTTGAACACACATGGTATGATATCCACCGTTCAGTCCTTTCTTGTCCCTGCGGTTTCGACGCCATCAGGATACAAGGGAGGACTGACGCTATTCATCAACTCACTGGGTTAACAGAACCTTAAATAAAGGATAGCGGTAGGAATCATGACCCGGAAGACGATCCTTCTTATGAAGGCGTGCCTGGTTAAGACGGATAAAGAAATCAGGGTCGATTTCTGAGATCTCCTTGAGAAAAAACCCTTGCAGCAAATCCAAACGCCAGCGACGTCTATCGTAACGACGTCGCTGGCCGCGCTTTAAACGTGTGTCTGCAGCCGACATGGCCTGGGGGAACAACCGACTCCCCCAAGTATTCCTCCCCTTTAGATGGCATAGGTCTCCCCTGTTATCGATGACAGCCCAGCCAACGGATGCAGAACCCAGGTCTAATCCTATTGTATAGTTTTCGACTTTCCGCAGATTCATGTCTTGCCCTCCAGCATCTAGGTGAGTTACTATATTTATATCACAGAGATTACCAGTCGAAGTGATACTGCGAGTTAAAATAAAGGTTTACCTTAAAGGCTCCTTCGGGAGCGCCGCGTAGGCGGCATCTTCGCAGTAACGGCCTCACGCGAGTGGGGCTTTTTCTTTTCAAGGCAACAGCTGCAACACTTGATTAATCACTATAATGAAAGTACATACAAATACTGTCTTCAAAGGTATTCGAACTTTAAATTCTGAATACTGAGATTTGAATCACGGTGCATCCCTCTTTGCGAGATGCCGGCAAACTTATCACTCAGGTCATACTACGCTGCCATGAACCGCTGGGATCGCATTTGCAGAATTCCAGGACAAAATCGTCGACGCTGCTAACGGATTCATGCTCAATTACAAAGAATGAGAGGAAGTCATGACACTGCAAGCGATACGGGGGTTCGCACGGGACAACGGGGTGTGCATCGGCCAAGAAGATAGAGGAAGGACGTGGTTATGACGCATACGACTCCATTTACAGCGACGATGACAGTATTGCGTATATCGGCCTCCCGTCTTTCATCCTCTTCAACGATGAAAGCATCAGGATGAGCACCGAGGATGAAGCTTTCCAGTGGCTAGATGACATATAACCATCGCTTACAATAGCAAATCTTATCTGAGTCTCTCTTACGAGGAAATTCCCATGGATACTGACACTTTCTCATAGTTCCTAGGCCGCCAAACCCCGACTTTTCTGTATTGCCAGTGAACCTCGGCAACCTAACGAGCCCCTTGGCAATAGCCCGGGAGCACAACACACTTCCTCCTCCATTCCGAAAGATATTCAACCAGCACCTATTACAAATTCCTCTTCGGGCCGGGCACCCGTGTGGTAGGAATAGTTCTATCCAAGCACCTCAGATTATTACGCTCATCTCCCCACAACGATTTAGCCCGGGATCCATTGCCGGATTCCGGGCTAAATGTTCAGTACCGCATAACCCATCACACGAAAACATACGTCTATCCTCTTGCGACATACCTCATAGCTAGTTGATCTTCTAACCGGAGAGCAGCTTACCCAGTACGTATCTGCTGGTTGTGGCATTGCCAATCGAGTTACCAGCAAACATACCGGGATAGGTTAGCGTATAGCAAAAGCCTGGAGCACGTCCATATCTTGAGCGTGATTATCCTGATGGCCTACAACAACGCCCATCCGCGGCAGCCGAGAGAGGAGGGGTCAGCCCCGCAAGGCCGAAGCACTTCTTACCCTGCACATGGACACGACTCGACGCCTTGGACGATGCAAGCTTGGACTGGCCCTCCTGCGCCGCAATCACCAGCACAAAGGTGGAGTTGGGCGAAACCGATGGCTAGGCCTTGGCGGCATCCGCAACCTCTTGGGCTTCCATCCGTTTGATCGTGCGCATCTCGCGCACGATGAACACGATGGAGACCGCGGCGGCAAGGGCGTCGGCGGTGGGACCGGAGTACAGCACCCCGTCGATCCCCCAGAGCGACGAGAACAGCAGCAGCACCGGCACCATGAAGAGCAGCTGGCGCGTGAGGGCGAGGAACGCGCCCTTGGGAGCCTTGCCGATGGCGGAGAAGAACTGCGACGCCACCGGCTGGATGCCGTCGAGGAACACCAACCCCAGGAAGATGCGCATGCACCGTTCGGAGAACTCGAAGTAGAGTTCGTTGCCCTCTCCGAATATCGAGATGATCTGGCGTGGAAACACCTGGAAGAGGATGAAGGCCACCGAGAACGCCACCGTCACGATGATGATGGTGAGGCGGTAGGTGTGGCGCACCCGCTCGTACTTGTGCGCCCCGTAGTTGAAGCCCATGATGGGCTGGCACCCCTGTGCGAGCCCTATCACGAACGCCATGAAGAGCATGTTGATCTTCATCACGATACCCACGGCGGCCAGCGGTATCTCGCTGCCATACACGGAGAAGCTCCCGTAGTACACCAGCAGGTTGTTGAGCACCACCTGCACGATGAGCATCGAGAGTTGGTTGATGCACGGCGAACTACCCAACTTGACGATTCCAAGGACGCTGTGCCCGTTCAACCTGAAGTCGGATCGTTGCAGTTGTGCGGTCCTGAAGTGCAGCAGGCGTACGAGCGCCATCGCGGTAGCCACCCCCTCGCCGATGACGGTGGCGAGGGCCGACCCCGCGATGCCCATGTGCAGCGCGAATATGAACGTGGGATTGAGGACGATGTTGATGCCGGCGCCGGTGATGTTGCAGATCATCGAATAGCGCGGCGACCCGTCGGCCCGTATGAAGTTGGTGAACGCGTTGGCGCACATGAAGAGCGGGAACCCGCACACGATGATGGTGACGTACGTTCGCGCATAGGGCATCACCTCGTCGGTGGCGCCGCACAGACGCAACATCGGGTCCATGAAGATGAGCAGGAGCACGGTGAGGACCACGGCGGTCACCAGCAGCAGGGAGATCGCATTGCCGAGGTGCGCGGCCGCCTCCCGCCCATGCCCGGCACACTGCTGGAGGTTGAAGTTGGACGAACCGCCCACGGCTATCATGAGGGTCAGCGCCAACGCCACCGTGGTGAAGGGCAGCGCGACGTTGGTGGCGGCGTTGCCCAGCATGCCCACACCCTGGCCGATGAAGATCTGGTCGACGATGTTGTAGAACGCCGCGACGATCATGGCGAGAATGCTGGGTGCGCCAAACCGGTAGACCAGCCTGCTGATGGGCTCGGTACCCAACGGGTTGCCGGACCCGGAGGCACCCGACGCCGCGCCACCGGGGCTGGGGAGAGGAGCAGGGCCGTTCGCGGCCCGCACGAGGGCGGCCATGCTACTCGCGACCCTTGAGCGTCTTCGCCAGGAACTGACCCGTGTAGCTCTCCGGCGTGGCGGCCACCTGCTCGGGAGTGCCAGCGACCATGATGGCGCCCCCTTTGTCGCCACCCTCCGGCCCGAGGTCGATGAGCTGGTCGGCGCACTTGATCACATCGAGGTTATGCTCGATCACCAGCACCGTGTTGCCCTTGTCGACCAGGCGCTCCAGCACGACGAGGAGCTGTCGGACGTCCTCGAAGTGCAGGCCCGTCGTGGGCTCGTCGAGGATGTAGAACGTACGGCCGGTCTGACGACGCTGTAACTCGCTCGCCAGCTTGACGCGCTGCGCCTCGCCGCCCGACAGGGTGGTGGCGGGCTGTCCGAGACGGATGTAGCCCAACCCCACGTCGAAGAGCGTCTGCAACTTGCGGGCGATCGGGGGGACGTTCTCGAAGAACCCCAGGGCCTCGTCCACGCTCATGTTGAGCAGGTCGGAGACGTTCTTGCCGCGATAGGCCACCTGCAGCGTATCGCGATTGTAGCGCGCACCGCCGCAGACCTCGCACGGCACGTAGATGTCGGGGAGGAAGTGCATCTCCACCTTGACCTGGCCGTCGCCCTTGCATGCCTCGCAACGACCGTCGCTCACGTTGAACGAGAAGCGCCCGGGGCCGTACCCGCGCAGCTTGGCCTCTGGCGTGGAGGCGAAGAGCTGCCTGATGTCGTCCCACAGCCCGGTGTAGGTAGCCGGGTTGGAGCGCGGGGTGCGCCCGATGGGCGACTGGTCGATGTTGATCACCTTGTCGAGCGCGTCCACGCCGGTGAGCTTGCGGTACGCGCCCACGTGCCGTCGCGCGCGGTTGACCTTGTTCATGAGCGCCGGTGCGAGGGTGTCGCTCACGAGCGAGCTCTTACCCGATCCCGACACACCGGTAACCACCGTGAGGGTGCCCAGCTGGATGCTCACGTCCACGTCCTTGAGGTTGTTCTCGGACACGCCGGTCATCACGATCTTGCCGCGACGGGGATGGCGACGCACCGAAGGCACGGGGATGCTCCGACGCCCCGAAAGGTAGTCGGCGGTGAGCGAGCCGCTTGCCTGCAGGATCTGCTCGGGCGTGCCGGCCGCGGTGATGTAGCCGCCGTGCTCCCCGGCGCCCGGACCGATGTCGATGACGTAGTCCGCCGCGCGGATGGTGTCCTCGTCGTGCTCCACCACGATCACGGTGTTGCCCAGGTCGCGCAGGCGCCTGAGCGTGGCGATGAGCCGCTCGTTGTCACGCTGGTGCAATCCGATGGACGGCTCGTCGAGGATGTAGAGCACCCCCATCAGGCCGGCGCCGATCTGCGTGGCAAGGCGGATCCGCTGGGCCTCCCCCCCGGAGAGGGTGGCCGTGGCGCGCTCCAGCGTGAGATAGTCAAGACCCACGTCCACCAAGAAGCGCAGGCGCTCGCGGATCTCCTTGACGATGCGGGCGCCGATGAGCGTCTCGCGCTCGTTGAGTCGCAGGTGCTCGAAGAACTCGAGGCTGTCGCGGGCGGAGAGCTGCGTCACCTCGTAGATGTTCCTATCCCCCACCGTGACGCCGAGTATCTCCGGCTTGAGGCGCGCACCATGGCATGTGGGGCACGGCATGTCCACCATGAGCTCCTCGAGCCTGTCGCGCACGTTCTCGCTCCCGGTCTCCTTGTGACGGTCGAGGACGATCTGCCGTGCGCCCGCGTACTTGACGAACCAGTGCGTGTCGCGCCCATCGCGCGTGACGTAGTCCACCCGTATCTTCTGGGAGCCCAGGCCATCCATGAACACGTCCTGCTCCCCCTTGGAAAGATCCTCCCAGGGCGTGTCGACCGAGACACCGATGTGCTGTGCCACGGCGGCGATGATCTGCGGATAGTAGTTCGAGTTGCTCGAGAAGGCCGCAAGCGCGCCCTCTGCCAGAGAGAGCCTGGGATCGGGTACCAGGAGCGAGGGGTCGACCTCCTGGCGAAAGCCCAGGCCCAGGCAGTCGGGACACGCGCCGTACGGCGCATTGAACGAGAAGTCGCGCGGCTCGAGGCCATCGATGGAGTGTCCGTGCTCCGGACAGGCGAGCGCGAGCGAGAAGGCGATCTCGATGCCGCCATCGTCCCCGTCCGCAGCCTGTGCGGCGGACGGGGCGGACAGCGACGAGGAGGCGGCGGCCTGCGCGGCGCGCGTGGCCGGCATCGCGTCGGCCAGGATGGGAGCGTCGGGGTTGGTGGGCGCGCCCACCGTGCGCACCACCACGTTGCCGTCGGCAAGGTTGGTGGCCGTCTCCACCGCCTCGGCGATGCGGGAGAGGCCATCTCGCTTCACGACGACGCGGTCGACCACCACGTCCACGTTGTGCTTGAGCTTCTTGTTGAGCTTGATCTCGTCGGCGAGGTTGTAGATGGTCCCATCGACCCGTACGCGCGAGAAACCCATACGGGAGAGATCGGCGAAGAGCTTGCCATACTCGCCCTTGCGTCCACGCACCACCGGGGCCATGAGCATGAGCTTGGTGCGCTCGCCCAACGTGGCGATCTTATCCGCCACCTGGTCGGTGGTCTGCCGTTCGATCACACGACCGCATTCGGGGCAGTGCGGGATGCCGATTCGCGCAAAGAGCAGG
The DNA here is from genome assembly GCA_015655215.1 of Coriobacteriia bacterium. GTDB lineage: Bacteria > Actinomycetota > Coriobacteriia > Coriobacteriales > RUG033 > JAATFL01. Next base: position 51,996 of record JAATFL010000015.1, on the reverse strand, counting down.
CGCAGGTAGTCATATATCTCGGTGACGGTACCAACCGTGGAGCGCGGGTTCCTGCTCGTGGTCTTCTGGTCGATGGAGACGGCCGGCGAGAGGCCATCGATGCTGTCGAGGTCGGGCTTGTCCATCTGCCCGAGGAACTGCCGCGCATAGCTCGAGAGCGACTCCACATAGCGACGCTGGCCCTCGGCGTAGATGGTGTCGAATGCAAGGGAACTCTTGCCCGAGCCGGAGAGGCCGGTGATCACGACGAGCTTGTCGCGGGGTATGGTAAGGTCGAAACCCTTGAGGTTATGCTCGCGGGCACCTTTGATGACGATGCTGTCCTGAGGCACGTGCTACCTACTTTCCGTACGGAAGTGTTCAAGGAAGAAAACCCCTCCCCCTACGGGGAGAGCCTTTCTGCCAAACTCCTATTGTACGGCGATTGCACTGCCAGGTCGTGCCGCGAATCCGTGACAGCGCCATGTGCGAGATGAACACGGTTAGTGGAGTGATGGCACGAGGCGAGCGGTGTCTGGAGCATGGTGGATGGATGGTCCGCATGGCCCCCCGGCTCGAGGAGGGAAGCCCACGCCGCCCCGTCGGATCGACGGCGAGACAGGCAGGAGACGCTACCGATGCATCTTGAGCCAGCGATTGACGATCGCCAGCGCGATGAGACCGAGGATGACGAAGATTGCGGCGGCGATCATGTTGCGGGTATCCGTGCCACCCGTCGCGATGGCGCTCATGAGATCTTGCATGCTTCCCCCTTGTTGCAGCATTCGACGAGGAGTGGATAATGTTATATCGGTTCCCGTAAGCAATATACCACTTATGTACTATCAATTTCCAGAGAAGAGAAGCACCCCGATCTTCGAGGAGTCGATCGTATGGACACCAGCGAAACGGACGATCTCGTCGCCCAGCTCGAACGCACCATCGCCCAGACGGTGGCAGACCCCCTGGCGGTGAGCCGCACCGCCGGGGCCGCCCCGGCGACCATCGCGACCTCCCGTGGGGAGATGGTCGCGGCGTCGAGGGGTGCGATCGTGGCCTATTCGGGTGGTGCGGATTCCGCGCTCGTGGCATTCATCGCCCACCGCGTGCTGGGAGGCAACATGCTGGCGGTCCTCGCCGGTTCCCCGCTCCTCTCGCAGGGAGAGGCCCAACGTGCCCGAGAGAATGCCGCGGCCATGGGCATCCCCTACCAGGAGATCCGCCACCCCGGATGGTCGTCCGACTTCGTGCGCACCAACCCCCGCGACCGGTGCTACTGGTGCAAGCGAGGCCTGTTCGCAAGGTTGGGCGAGATGGCCGCACCCCGTGGATGGGTGGTGCTCCACGGTGAGAACGCCGACGACCTCACGACCGACCGACCCGGCGAACGGGCCGCAGAGGAGTTGGGGTGCAGGGCGCCCCTCGCGGAGGCGGGCATCACCAAGGAGCGCGTGCGAGAGATATCCCGCTTCCTGGGACTACCCACAGCCGACCTCCCGAGCTCGCCGTGCCTGGCGACGCGCTTCCCCTATGGCGAGGAGCTCACGCCCGAGAAGCTCGACCGGGTGCGCGCGGCGGAGGCGTGGCTGCGCGAGGACCTGGGCGAGCAGACGCTGCGGGTACGCAGCGAGGCCGGGACCGCACGCGTCGAGCTGCCGCCTGCGACGCTTGCGGCGCTGAGCGACACGCGACGAGACAAGCTGACGCACCACTTCATCCAGCTGGGCTTTCGAGAGGTGACCATCGACCCGAAAGGATACCGGAGCGGTTCCTTTGACGCATAGGGCACATACGTCACCCAGCCCATAACCAACCGTAACCTTGTCGCAGGTTGCAAGCGTGTACCATGGCGATGGTAGGTTTTCGCCCGTTACGAGCAGTTTGGACCATCGGTGGTGTCTCTCACGAAGAAGTCGTCTGACATGCAACGCCAAGAGAGGATGCCGATGGCCGGCAGGCCCAGGATCCACGTGAACAGCCGCTCGCTCTCGCTGGGTGCCGTGGTCCTGTGCGCGACGATACTCGTGGCCTATCTGTTCATCACCGGTGAGATCAGGATGCTCCCCCAAGCGCTCACCTGGCCTCGTTCCGCCTGGATCATCCTTGGCGTAGCGCTCATGTTCGTCGGTTGGCTCGTGGAGGCGTACATCCTCGACGTGCTCGCCAGACCCATCGAGCATCCCCTCGCGTTCGGTGCGGCGCTGCGGAGTACGTTCGTGTTGGTGTTCTTCAACAACGTCACCCCGTTTTCCAGCGGCGGGCAGGCCATGCAGTCCTGGAGCCTCTGGCGTCACGGCGGGCTTCCCTTCGGGGAGTCGATTCCCCTGATCCTCAACAAGTTCCTCCTCTACCAGCTCGTCCTTTCCGGATGCTGCGTGGCCTCGGTGCTCTACGCCTGGCCACTCCTCGACGACGCGGTGGTGGGCATCAACTGGATCGTGGGACTCGCATTCCTCGTGCAGCTCGTCATCCTCGCGGCACTCGTGGGCATGATGGTGCGGCCACGTACCGTACGCCACGTCGTCGGCCTCGTCTTCTCCGCGCTCAAGCACACGCCCCTGCGGGAGAAGTCCACGGCAGCCTCCGCTCGTATCACGTCGGAGCTGGTCGTGTACGAGAAGAGTGCCGGCACGCTCATCAAGAACCCCCGGGACTTTCTCAAACTCTTGCTGCTCACCTTCGTTCAGCTGCAGTTCGTCCTGATCGTCCCGTACTGCATATGCCGCGCCATGGGCGTGACACCCCCGCTGCTCCAGTGCCTGGCGGCGACCGCCTTCGTGATCATGGTGTCGGCCTCGATACCCACCCCGGGTGGTGCCGGTGGTGCCGAGGGCATGTTCGCAGTCATCTTCTCGCTCTTCTTCCCCGCCGGCACCTCGGTGGCGGTGGCCGTGCTGATGTGGCGCGTGGTGACCTTCTACCTTCCCATCCTGGTCTGCTCGCCGTTTTGCATCGGCGCCTCCAAGGCGAAGACCGCTGACCCGGTGCCGGAAGACGCCCCGACCAAGGCGCCCTCCGGCAAGCGATAGCGGGAACGTCTGACCTTTCCGATGGCGTCAGATGGCCGTGGTATCGTCACGGATCCTCTTGCTGTCAGAAGATGAGCTCCCGCCCGGAGCCGCCGCATCGATGGCAACGGTCGCGTGCACCCTCTTGCCCACCGGCCGCAGCAAGCGCATGCCGTTGAGAATCACGATGACGGCGACGCCCGTATCCGCGAACACGGCCAGGGCAAGTGCGGGAAGACCCATGGAAAGCGCCACGAACGCAAGGCCACCGATACCGACCTTGAACCCGAGGGCGAGCGCGACGTTCTGGTGGATGACGCGCATCGTGCGCTTCGATAGTGCGAGGAACGAGGGTAGGGCCGTCAGGTCGTCGGCGAGGAGCGCCACGTCGGCCACCTCGAGCGCGGAGTCGCTGCCGGCGGCACCCATCGCGATGCCGATGTCCGCCGCGGCGAGCGCAGGCGTGTCGTTGATGCCGTCCCCCACCATCACGACGGCCGCGCCCTTATGCTTGAGGCCATTGAGGATCGTGGTCTTATCCTGGGGGAGCAGGGCGGCATGGTACGCGCTCACACCCGCCGCCTTGGCGACGGTGGCCGCGGTCGTCGCGTTGTCGCCAGTGAGCATGACCGTGTTCTCGATGCCCACGCGCTTGAGTTGGGCGATGATGGCAGGGGTCTCGGCACGCACTTCGTCGGCTACCATGATCACACCTGCCGCGTCGCCGTCTATGACGACGCACAGGGCGGTCGCCGCGCTGGCGTCCGCCAGCGAGAGGGCATGTGAGAAGGCATCGGCAGGCGCTTCGACGACGGAGGGACGCGAGGCGTCCGACAGGAAGCCCCGTGCGAACTCCGGCTTGCCCACGATACAGGCATGGCCCTCGACCGTACCCTGGATACCCTGTCCGGCGACCTCGACCACCCTCGTGGGTTCCGGGAGCACCGTCGTCATCGCCTCGGGACCATCGCTGCGAGCGGCAGCGACCACCGCACGCGCCAGCGGGTGCGTCGAGGCGCCCTCGAGCGCGGCGGCCATGCGCAGCACGTCCGTGCGCGAGAAGCCCTCCAGCACCTCGACGCCGGTCACGGCCGGCTTACCACGCGTGAGGGTGCCGGTCTTGTCAAACGCCACCGTGTCGACCCTGGCGCCCAGCTCAAGGAACGCGCCTCCCTTCACCAGCACGCCGTCGCGCGCCGCACGCGTGATGGCGGAGACGATGGAGACGGGCGTCGAGATGACGAGCGCGCATGGGCACGAGATGACGAGCAGGCAGATCGCGTAATAGGCGAACGTATGGAAGCTACCGAGGTAGAGTGGGGTGAACATCGATATGAGGGTGGGTATGACGGCCACGAGTATCGCAATGCACACCACGGCGGGCGTGTAGTACTTCGCGAACCGGTCCACGAACGTCTCGTAGGGGGCCCGTGTCGCCTGGGCCTCCTCCACCAGGTGGATGATGCGCATGAGCGTGGAGTCCGCGACCAGTGCCGTGATCTCCATCTCGATCATCCCGTCGGTGGAGAGCGAGCCGGCGTAAAGGTTCGCACCCGTGTCCTTGTAAGCCGGGATGGGCTCGCCGGTGATGGGTGCCTCATCCACCGAGGCCGCGCCACGGCGCACGACGCCGTCGAGCGGGATGCGGTCTCCCGGACGGATGATGGCGACATCTCCCACCACCACCTCGGACAGCGGCAGCTCGACGACTTCGTCGCCGCGACGGACGCGTGCCGTCTCGGGCGAGAGCGTCATGAGCTCTCGGATGGACTCGCGGTTGCGCCGCATCGAGGCGTCCTCGAGCCAATCTCCCAACGCATCGAGGAAGATGACCATCGCGGCCTCGTCGAAGCTACCCAAAGCGATGGCACCGGTCACGGCGATGAGCATGAGGACGTTCATGTCCACCGTCTTGCGGCGCAACGAGCGAAGGGCCTTGGGGAGCAGCACGATGAGCCCGAAGACCACGCCGACGATCGCGAGGGCGTCGGCGCCCACATCCGAGAGACCGGCGACATCGACGACGAGCGCGGCGATCGTGAAGATACCCGACCCCCAGAGGGAGATGCTGTGCTTCGTGAGGAGCGTGCGCTTGGATTGCTTGGCCTGCTCCTCCACGACCACGTCGTACCCCATCTTGCGGACGGTGTCGAGCACCGTCGATGTCGCGACCGCGACGTCGACCCCCTCGGCCCATGCCACGCGCAGGAGTGCGGCACCGTAGTTCAGGACGGCACTGTCGACCTCGGGCAACTCGACGACGGCCCGTTCGAGTTCGGCCGAGCACGAGGGGCAGTCGAGACCGGTCACCTTCCAGCTCGCGATGTGGAAGAGGTTGTTTTCGTCGGTGGGATGGTACACGGCTTGACACACACGGCAGGTGCACGTCATGCCGTGCGAGAGGGACGACGTGGGCTTCGAGGGGCCGCAATCGTCGACGATGCAGTCGTCGTCGATGCAGTCGTCATGGTCGTGGCACCCGTGGTCCTGGCAGTCGCCAGAACATGTCCGCTCGTGCTGTGTCCCCTTCGGAGAACGTTCGACGAGCATCTCGTCGTCTACCTTGACATTGGGCATGGGATACCTATCCTTCCAGGCGCTCGTCGGCGTGACGTACCGCCACGATGAGCAGCGTACGTACGTGGTCATCGGACAGGCTGTAGATCATGGATTGCCCGTCGCGGCTCGACGCGACCAGATCGCGGTCGCGCAGCAGACGCAGTTGATGGCTCACCGCGGACTGTGACACGTTGCATGCGCTGACCAGGTCACCTACGCGCAGGGGGCCCTCCATGAGGGCCGTGAGGACGCGGAAGCGCGTCGAATCGGCCAGGGCAGCGAATATCTCGGTCGCCTGGCACACGAGTCGGTCATCGGGGATGATGTCCCGTACGCGCTCGCACAATGCCGCATCGGCATCCTCCTCGAACGGGCCGGGTTGCGCGCAGCGATGGACCTTCCGCTCCTCATCGACGTCATGATCGTGCCCGTCTCCCATTTGCTCCTCCTCATATATGTTGAATTGCTCATATGTTCATTTGCTCATATTACAGGGGCATGGAGAAAAGGCAAGGGGTTTCGAGCATGAATCCGCGAAATCTCGCGATGCGCCGCCTTGATAGGCAAGCGGTAGGCCCGGAATGATGGCCGACCTGCACGGCCACAGGGGATGCGGGCATACGACGACAGCCGTACCCATGGCGGGTGCGGCTGTCGCATGCCTCAAGATGGGGTTCGTCGAGGTTATGCCAGATCGCGCCAGAGGAACCGTGCGTACGCGACGACGGTCGACGCCGCCGCCACCACGAGGAGCACGATGCAGGAGACGCCATCGACCGCACCGCTGTTGATGATGGGGGCGGGGTCCCAGTAATGGAAGAGACTGACGTACTTGAGAAAATCGAGCCCATCCACCAGCTGCACCATGATGGACATCACCCACATCACGCCGAGTAGACCACCTGCGATGGAGGCGGGAAGGGACGCGGAGCGAGTGAACGAGGAGACAGCCATGGAGAACAGGCCGACGCACAGCAGGAAGAGGAACCCCATACCGGCAAGTTTCAGCGCCGCCACGAATCCGATATCGAACGCCACCACCCCGCTGAGCAGGTAGATGGGCGCGAACGACGCGATGCAGAGGATGGCGTCGGCGATGGCGAGGTAGAGCACCTGGGCGAGGAAGTAGACGCTGCGACGCACCGGTTGCGCCATGGTGAGCTCCATCGTCCCGTCTTCGACGGCGCCGCCGATGGTGCGTGCGCCGTACAGGACCATGGCGGCACCGGCGATGATCACCCACATGAGGCCCAGGTACTCGGTCGAAAGGTAGCCGCCGGGTGTGGTGATGTCGGCACCGGAGCCTCCGAAGGCCTGGAGCAACCCGCTCATCGAGTTGGCGATGCCCTCGTACATGGTGAGGTCGAGCGTCTTCCACACGTACATCATGGACCCACCGTAGAAGACGAGGCCGATGGCGAACCAGATGAGCGACACGCGATGACGGCGCATCGCCGCGTTGACGAGGGTCTTCATCGGGCATCGCCCCCTTTCTCGGAGGGTTCTTCGGGCGCATCGTCGGATGGGGAGATCGGCGGCATCGGGATGGCCGTATGTTCCGTCTCGGGTTCAGGCTCGGGATCGGTTCCGGTCTCCGACGTCGGGACTGCGGTCGGATCGGTCACCATCTCGGGTTTGACCACGGCCACCACCTCGCCTGCCTCAGGTTCCAGCTCACCATCGACCACCTCGGCACCGATCGCCGGCTCGCCAGCGGACAGGTCGCGGGCGACCTCGGCAGTCGGCGCCAGAGAGAGCACGGACGGCTCGATAGGCTGCACCTTCGCATCCTGCTCCACCGTCGCCGCAGCGGTGATCTCGTCATCGTCGCGGTAGAAGTGCAGAAACGCATCCTCGAGCCTGGTCTTCTCCAACGCACAGTCGGTAACGGTGCACAGGGCGAGGCGCTTGAGCAGCGCATCGACCCCCCACTGGCGTACCTCGGCCGTGAGCGTCACATCATCGACCTGTCGGATGTTGATCACACCCTCGATGCCGTAGAGCAGGTTGGGGCGCACCGTGGCGTCAAAGCTCACGCGCAGCTCGCGCAACCGCTTGCCGAGGAGCGCCTCCATGGCCTCATCGTCCACCAGGACGCCCTCACGCAGGATCGCGACGCGCTTGCACACGCGCTCCACCTCGGAAAGCACGTGGCTTGAGAGGAACACGGTCGCGCCGGCGCCCACCCGTTCGGAGATCATGTCGAACACCGTCTCCTGGTTGAGCGGGTCGAGACCGCTCGTGGGCTCGTCGAGGATGAGCAGGTCGGGCTCGTCCATGAGGGCGAGCACCAGCGCGAGCTTCTGCTTGTTGCCCTTCGAGAGCGTACGCACCTTCTTGGAAAGGTTGAGGTCGAGTTGGTCGGCGAGACCCTTCGCCCGGTCAAAGCCGACCATATCGTCGGTGCCACGCAGACCCTCGATGTAGTGGACGTGCCACTCGCCCGTCACATTCCCCATCAGGGCGAGTTCGCCGGGCACATACCCGACCCTTCTCAGTTCACCTGACGCCCGCCTCAGGTTCTTGCCCAACACGCGTACCTGACCGGAGTCGGGGCGCAGCAGACCGAGGATGCAGCGGATGGTGGTCGTCTTGCCGGCACCGTTGGGGCCGAGGAACCCGAAGGTCTCCCCCTTGCCCACCGCAAGCGACACGTCCTTCACGGCCTGCACGTTGCCATACCATTTGTTGAGGTGCTCTATCCCGATGATCGTCTCGGAGTTGACGGTGCGATCCCCTGGCATACGCGTCACCTACTTCCTCTTGTTGTGGCGGGTGTTCCCGTAGGCGCTGCCCTTGCGCGCGCTCCTCTTGAGACTCGCAAGGGCATCGTGCTCGGAGGTGCCCTCGATGCGGGCCCTGAAGGAGACGACCTGGTCTCGCAGGGCGGCGGCCTTCTCGAAGTCCATCCGACGCGACGCCTCGGCCATCTCGTCCTCCAGACCGGAGATGACCTGCATCACCTCGCCGCGTGCCAATCCGGCCAACTCCTCATCACGGTTGATGCCGTTGGCGAGACCTATCTCATCATCCGCGTTATCCATGCGTTGTGCAATATCGGAGATGTTCTTCTCGATGGTTTGCGGCACGATTCCATGCTCATCGTCAAACGTCTGCTGGATGCAACGACGCCGGTTGGTCTCGTCGATGGCGGTACGCATGGAATTGGTCATCCTGTCGGCGTACATGATGACCTTGCCGTGCGCGTTTCGCGCCGCTCGACCGATCGTCTGTATGAGCGAGCGATGGTTGCGGAGGAACCCCTCCTTGTCGGCATCGAGGATCGTCACGAGCGAGACTTCCGGCAGGTCGAGACCCTCGCGCAGCAGGTTGATGCCCACCAGCACGTCGAAGACGCCCAGACGCAGGTCGCGCAGGATCTCGACGCGCTCGAGCGTGCCGATGTCGCTGTGCATGTAGCGCGCCTTGATGCCCTGGTCGAGGAAGTGGTCGGCCAGGTCCTCCGCCATCTTCTTGGTGAGCGTGGTCACGAGCACGCGCTCATGGCTCTCGGTTCGTTCTCTGATCTCGCCGAGAAGGTCGTCGATCTGACCGCGGATGGGACGTACCTCGATCTCGGGGTCGAGCAGTCCGGTCGGGCGAATGATCTGCTCGACCCGGTTCTGCGTGACGCGCTCCTCGTAATCGCCCGGCGTGGCCGAGACGTAGACGAACTGCGGGATGCGCCGCTCGTACTCGTCAAAGCGCAGCGGACGGTTGTCGAGCGCCGAGGGGAGGCGGAAACCGTGCTCCACCAACGTGATCTTACGCGACCGGTCGCCCTCGTGCATGCCGCGGATCTGTGGCACCGTCACATGGCTCTCGTCGATGAAGGTGAGGAAGTCGCCCTTGGGGAAGTAGTCGATGAGCGTGTAGGGCGGCTCGCCGGGTTCACGGCCGTCCAGATGGCGAGAGTAGTTCTCGATGCCGGAGCAGAAGCCCATCGTCTCGAGCATCTCGAGGTCGTAGGTGGTGCGCATCTCGAGACGTTGCGCCTCGAGCAGCTTGCCGTCGGCACGCAGCTCGCGCAGGCGGTCGGTGAGCTCCTCCCGGATGGTGCCCAGGGCATGTTCGAGCTTGGGACGGGCCGTCACGTAGTGAGACGCAGGCCAGATGGGTGTCGAGTCGAGCGTCTCGATCACCTCACCGGTCACGTGGTCCACCAGCGTGATCGACTCCACCTCGTCGCCGAAGAACTCGATGCGCACGGGGTTGTCGGCATACGGCGGGAACACGTCGACCACGTCGCCGCGCACCCTGAAGGTGCCGCGAGCCGGCTCGTAGTCGTTGCGGTCGTACTGGATGTCGATGAGTCGGCGCATGAGATCGTCGCGGTCGAGCGGCGTGTTCACGTCGACGAACACCGACATGCCCGCGTAGTCCTCGGGCGAGCCGATGCCGTAGATGCACGAGACGCTCGCCACCACGATCACGTCACGCCGAGAGAGCAGTGCCGAGGTGGCGGCATGGCGGAGTTTCTCGACTTCCTCGTTGATGGACGCGTCCTTCTCGATGAACGTGTCGCTGGAGGGGACGTACGCCTCGGGCTGGTAGTAGTCGTAGTACGAGACGAAGTACACCACCGCGTTGTTGGGGAAGAAGTCCTTGAACTCGCTGGCCAGCTGCGCGGCAAGGGTCTTGTTGGGTGCCATCACGAGCGTGGGCTTCTGCACCGCCTCGATGACCTTGGCCATCGTGAACGTCTTGCCACTGCCCGTGACGCCGAGGAGGTTCTGGTAGCGCAGACCCTCGTGCACGCCCCGCACCAGCGAATCGATCGCCTGGGGCTGGTCGCCGGCAGGGGGCCAAGGGGCCACGACCTTGAACGGCTGCCCCCCCGTGCCGCCGATGCCCGGTTGCGCCGAGCGAGGGATGGCCGGTGCCGACGTGTCGCGCGGCAGCGGCGTGGGGGCACGGCCGTCGGCCAGACTCGATCCCCTGGTGTCGCCTTGCGATGCGGAAGATGTGCTCATGAGCTACTCCATTCGGGGAAGACGTCAGGGTATATCTGCTCGTATGCCTCCTTCGAACGCACCACGCGCAGAAGATAGTGCGAGGTCTCCGGGAACTCGACGGCGTCGCGGATATCCTGTCCGTCGGCGATCCAGGCGTCGACGTTGCCCATGCCGGCGTTGTATGCGGCGATCGCGGGTTCGAGCTCGCCGTAGCGCTCGATGAGGAACCGCAGATAGGCACTGCCGTATTGGATGTTCACCTCGGGATCGGAGAGGTTCGCCACCGGATAGCGAGAGGAATCGACGAGGTTGGCATCGGCCATCTGCTGCGCGGTGGAGGGCAGCAGCTGCATGAGACCCACCGCCCCTTGGGAGGAGGTGGCGCTGGCATCCCAGCCGGACTCGCACTCGATGACGGCGGCGATGAGGTACGGGCTCACCTGATGGTCGGTGGACGCCTGGGCGATCTGGGATTGGTACGAGATCGGATAGAACCAGGCGCGCATCTCGACGGGCCCATGCAGGTAGATCGCCGTCGAGCCGAAGAGGACGAACGCCACGACCAGCGCGAGCACCCGATACCAGGTAAGGAGGCGATGGCGCTGCGTGCCATCCGCCAAGGTGCGGACGCTCATCTGCCCGCCCCCGCCCCGGGATGGCGCCGGGGTGCCCAGCCTGCGGCCATGCGTGCGTCGAACCAGGTATCGACTTGGCCGAGGAGCACCTCCAGCCCCTGGTCGTTCGACACCACGACGTCAGCGAGGGCCGCACGCTCGTCATCGCCCATCTGCTGGGCCATGCGCCGGTGCACGTCGGGTTCGGCCATGCCGCGTGCCACCACCCGGGCCGCGCGCAGGGTCTCGGGCGCGCTCACGGTCATGACCTCGTCGGCGAGACGACGGTACCCGTCGGCTGAGGTGAGCAGGGGTACCTCGACCACGACGAGGGGCACCGGCGCGCAGCTGGACCCCACATCCACGAGGCGCCGTTCGAGGGCGCGCTCGATCGCCGGATGCATGATGGCGTTGAGTTGCAGGGTGTGCTCCTCGTCGACGAACGCCGCCTTCGCGAGAGAGGTTGCGTCGACCTTGCCTTCGGACGTGAGGATGCAACCCCCGAAGGCGGCCACGAGGCCTTCGACCACACCGGCCTGGCCACGGACCTCGGACGCGAGCCTGTCGAGGTCGAGCCGGATGGCGCCGCGCCGCTCAAGGTGGCGGGCGACCGTGGACTTGCCCGAGCCGATCCCACCGGTGAGGATGAGTACGTACATCGTGGCACCTCCTCGTCCCGGGATTTGACTGGCGGTGATGGTCCATACGGTAACGAACCGCTACCCTGGCACATGGCGCGCACCTTGGCCAAACCCCCTTGGCGACGGGTGATGCACGTGGCGGCGCAGGATAGGATAGTACAGTGTACCGCGCCTCCACGGGGTACGGTAGCGATGGGACGATAAACCCCAGGGGCCCTGTCGATGTTGCGGGGTAAACGGGGAGGGGTCGGCGCGAGCACGGCCGATACGCCCATGGTGGAGAGCTCATCTGAACCGGCGACCCCGCACCACCTTCCCCGATCGCCATGCCGACCCATCGGGAACCGAGCTCAGGACGATCTCAGGCTCTCGTCCCCCCTGCCCGCGATATCGTCTGCGAGATGGTGCCACCACCGTACACGAGGTTGGCCGCCCGTCCTGGCTCGACGGGTCCGTAGAGCACCGCGGCCTGTCCACGGGCGACGGCCGAGACGGGCTCATCGAAATCGATACGTGCCCATCCGTCGGCGAGCGCGGTGACGGTCGCCCGTACCGCCTGCTGGCGATAGCGAGTCTTGACGAGCACGGGCACCGGGGAGCTTGGACAGGGTATGGATAGCCAGTTCACCTCGCTCACCAGGCACGACATGCACCCCAACTCGTCGCGCGACCCCACGACGAGCGCGTTGCGCTCCCTGTCGAACCTCAAGACGTAATACGGCTCGGGACCGGCCACCCCGATGCCGCGACGCTGCCCCACCGTGTAGCGGAACAGGCCCTCGTGCCGTCCGAGCACCTTCCCGGTCGCATCCACGATGGGCCCCGGCACGGCCACGAGACCGCCTTGCTCGCACAGGAAGCGCGCATGGTCGCCATCGGGGACGAAGCAGATATCCTCGCTATCGGGCTTCTCGGCGTTGGCAAGCCCGTGTTGGGCGGCGATCGATCGGACCGTGGTCTTTGGCAGGTCCCCCAGCGGCAAGAGCAGGGCAGAGAGTTCGTCCTGCGTCAGCGCATAGAGCACGTAGCTCTGGTCCTTTGGTGCAGTGCCACGGGCAAGCGTATGTCGCCCCAGGGCCTCATCCCAGCCCACCACCGCATAGTGTCCGGTCGCTATGTGCGACATGCCAAGCTCCCGAGCCCGCCGTAGCAACAGGGGGAACTTGACGAAGCGATTGCAGTCGACGCACGGGTTGGGCGTGCGACCCCGACGGTGCTCGTCGACGAAGCGATCGACCACGGTCCGCCGGAAGACGTCGGTGAAGTTCGAGACGAAGTAGGGTATCCCGAGGCGGCGTGCGACCGACCGGGCGTCGTCGATGTCGCGCAGAGAGCAGCAGGCACCCTCGAGACGTGGGTCATCGAACGCGGACGGGCGTCCATCCACGTCACCGAGCGGGCCTGCGTCCTCGTTGGTGAAGAGCCTCATCGTCGTGCCGGTGACCTGCCATCCCCCCTCCTGCAGCAGCAGGGCTGTCACCGAGCTGTCCACTCCACCGCTCATGCCCACCAGGACTTCGGACATGTCGGCGGCCTTCGATTCCATAGACGATCTCCTCTCGGGCATCCCGATGAAGGCGTTCGTAAAAGCAGCGGGGCCGCCCGATGGGCGACCCCGCAAGGTTGCTGCGATGCGATGTCCCACGCATGGCCGGTCAGGCTACTCGGCAGCAGGCTCCTCGACAGGGACCGCCTCGGGTATGGGAGCGGCCTTCTCGGGCTTCTCCGCGACCTTCTCCTCCGGCTTGGCGATGGGCTCGACGGGGATATCCACGCCAAGCGTCTCGGCGGCGGCCTTCATGGACAGCGAGATGCGCCGACGGTCCATGTCGATGTCCATGACCTTGACGTGCACGGACGAACCGACGGAGGTCACCTGGGAGGGCACCTCGACATGGCTCTTGGCCATCTCGGAGATGTGCACGAGGCCCTCGATGCCGTCACCCAGGTCGACGAATACGCCGAAGGGGACGAGCTTCGTCACCTTGCCCTCGACGATGGCGCCGACGGGATAGTTCTTGACGAGCGCACGCCACGGGTCCTCGGTGGTCTGCTTGAGGCCAAGCGAGATGCGCTCGCGGGACATGTCGACGTCCAGGACCTCGACCTCGACCTTGTCGCCGACCTTGACGACCTCGGAGGGGTGGTTGACGTGACTCCAGGAGAGTTCGGAGATGTGGACCAGACCATCGATGCCACCCAGGTCGACGAAGGCGCCGAAGTCGACGATGGAGGAGACGGCACCCTGCAGACGCATGCCCTTGACGAGCTTGCCGAGGATCTCGGCACGCTCCTGCTTGCGGTCCTCCTCGAGGACGACACGGCGGGAGAGGACGACGTTGTTGCGGTTGCGGTCCATCTCGATGACACGAGCCTCGATCGTGGTACCCATGAAGGCGTCGAGGTCCTTGACGCGGCGAAGGTCGACGAGCGATGCGGGTAGAAAGCCACGCAGGCCGATGTCGAGGATCAGACCACCCTTGACGACCTCTATGACCTCGCCCTCGACGTTCTCACCGGTATTGAACTTCTCCTCGATGCGGATCCAGGAGCGCTCGTACTCGGCGCGCTTCTTGGAGAGGATCAGACGACCGTCCTTGTCCTCCTTCTGAAGCACCAGGGCCTCAGCGGTCTGGCCAAGCGAGACGATCTCGGAGGGGTCGGCATCCTTGCGGATGGAAAGCTCGCGGGCGGGGATGACGCCCTCTGACTTGAAGCCGATGTCCAAGAGGACCTCGTCGTGCTCGATCTTTACGATGGTGCCCGTTACCAGGTCTCCCTCATCGAAATCGGTCAGCGTGCCGTCGATAAGGCTGTTGAACTCCTCGTCGCTGCACTCGTCTATCTCGAAGATTGAGGTGTTCTTGATCTCGCTCACTGTGGCCCCTTCCCAGGGGACCCCGGTAACCATGGTCATCGCTCACAGGTCGTCACGCGTGATTCTCTGTCATTGAAGCATGTCTCGGGGCCAATAGGATATTCCCGGTGCGGCGGATTCCGCACACGTATCGCACAGTATACGAGCGAATGCACGGGTTGGCATCAGGATTCAACGTTTTTTCGAAGGAGTGCCTCACGGCAGCACCAACGGGTGGCGCCTTCGTCAAACCCGGTCTCGCAAAGGGAGACGGCAACGCAGGATGGGCCGTCACCGACGCGGACCGGCCGCAGCCGCCCATCCATCGAGCGCTGTCCTTTAACTCCCTTCGGACCATATGCGAGTATCCTCTTCCCCACACCATCCCCTTGCGACACGACATGGGAACGCCCTGATCCTCAGGGTTGGCGAAGCGCACCCTCACACACCCTCACGATGGAAGGACTGGTTTTCTTGAGCATCTCTCCAGGAACGATTCGCACAGATGGGCCATGGATGAGCCCCGCCGCCACACCGCGGCAAAAGCCCTTCCCCCACCTTCCCTCCCTCGACGCTGCGAAGACCGCATCGCTTGGGGCGGTGCGCATCGCGCTGCAGCTGCTCGTCATCATCGGGGTCTGCATGGTGGGGAACGACCTCGCAGCCAAGTTGCCCATCGCCATCCCGGGAACCATCATATCGATGGTCCTGCTCCTCATCCTGCTCGCCACGGGGGTCTTGCGCGTGCTCTACATCAAGGACGCCTGCGAGTTCCTTCTCGGTAACATGTCGGTCTTCTTCATCCCCGCAGGTGTGAGCGTGGCATCAGGTTTTTCCGCCATCGCTCCCGAGCTGCCCAAGCTGCTCATCATCTGCGCCATCACCACGGTGCTTGTCTTTGCCGTCACATCGGCCACGGTCGTGGTCGTCATGCGCTGGCAGACACGGACACGCTCCCGATGTGCGCAATCGTCCCCCCTACGTCTCGACGAGGCGCAGCGTCAGGCGGCACGGCCCGCCGGCAGCGCCGTCGAGGCGGCGGTCAACGCGGCCCAGATGGTCATCGAGCAGGATGCCGCCCGCGACAGGAAGGACACCCGAGCATGAACCTCGCAAGCATCTGGCACGTCATCCTGGCCACCGGCCTCTCGGTCATCGCCTTTCGCGTCGGGGTCACCCTCAACGCCAAGGTCAAGTCCCCCCTCCTCAACCCGCTGCTCATCGCCATATTCATCGTGGTGGGCGTGCTCGTGCTCTTCGGCATCCCCTTTGCCGACTACACGGATGGGTCGGGGGCCATATCGTTCTTCCTGGGCCCGGCCACCGCGGTACTGGCCTACTCCATCTACCGTCAACTGAAGGTGTTGAGGGAGAACTTCCTTCCCGTGTTCATCGGTTGTCTCGTCGGTTCGATCACTTCGATGGCGAGTGCGGTGGCCTTCTGCAAGCTCTTCGGGTTGGACAACTCCGTGGCGCTTTCGATGGTCCCCAAGTCGGTCACGACACCCATCGCCATGGCGGTCACCAACGAACTGGGGGGCACGATGGCGGTTACCGTCACCGTCGTCATCGCGACCGGTATCATGGGCGCGATCCTCTCGCCCCTGCTGGTGCGGGTCTTCCACCTCAGGAACCCCGTGGCCACCGGCGTGGCGATAGGCACGTGCAGCCATGCGGTGGGTACGACGAAGGCGGTGCAGATGGGAGAGCTGGAGGGGGCGATGTCGGGTGTGGCGATAGGGGTGGCCGGCCTTCTCACCGTGGTGATCGTCCTCATCGGCAGCATGGTGCTGGGAATCTCCTAGCACGCGGACGCGCCTCGTGGCGCACCGTCGGGCTCGGGCGCTCCGAGAGGATATCCACCCCATCCGCTGACGCCCCCCAGGCAGAGGACCACGGCTTTACCGTATCATACAGGCATACGTCCACTGTGGAAGGAGTCCGACGTGCTCAAGGGCGTTCTATTCGACCTCGACGAGACGCTGCTCGACATCCGCCTCTTCTCCTTCGAGCACCGCTACGTGCGCAAACTCATGCACGTGCTCGCCGACTACGGGGGCATCAGCGTGCCTCGCGCCCTCCGTGGGACGATGAGCGGGGTCCTCGCCCTGTCCCATCCCCACACCGTCTGCAACCGAGACGTGATCCTCCAGGCGATAACCGAGGCGACGGGATGCGACATCACGACCCCCGAGGCCCATGCGCTGCTCGACCGTTTCGTCGCCCGGGATATCCCCGGGCTGCGCTCCGACGAGAGGCCTTCGCCCGGGAGCGCCGAGGCGCTCGCCGCCTGTCAGTCCCATGGCCTGAAGGTCGCGCTGGCCACCAACCCCTACTTCCCCCTCGAGGTGACGAGAGAGCGCATGTCCTGGGCGCACATCGAGGGGTTCCCCTTCGACTACATCTCCCATTGGACCAACTGCAGCTCGGTCAAGCCGAGTCCGACCTACTACCGAGGAGTGCTCGAAGCCCTCGGTCTCCGAGCCGAGGACTGCCTCATGGTGGGCAATGACCCGAAGAACGACATGCAGGCCGACCAAGTGGGCCTGCGCACCTTCTACGTGGGACCAGGCACCTGCGAGCGCGCCACCTGGCAGGGGACGCTCGGCGACCTCGCCGCGCTCATCGACGAGCTCGCGCCCCCGGAAAGGCCGACGGAGGGCTGACCCTACTTCGCCGCCGACCAGCTGGTACCCGTCGAGACGGACACGTTGAGGGGAACGGACAGGGCGACCACGTGCGACATCACGTCGGCCACCAGGACCGAGAGCCGCTCGACCTCGTCTATGGGACACTCGAAGTCCAACTCGTCGTGCACCTGCAGCACGAGCCGTGCCGAGAGGTGCTCGAGGGCAAGCCTCCGGGCGACCTCCACCATCGCCAGCTTGATGATGTCGGCCGCGCTGCCCTGCATGGGATGGTTCATCGCGGTGCGCTCGCCGAAGGAGTGCACCGTCGCGTTGTCGCTGGCGAGCTCGGGGATGTGACGACGACGCCCGAAGATAGTCGTGGCGTAGCCTCGCTCCCGAGCCTCGGCGACCGTCGTGTCCAGATAGGTGCGTACCTGCGGATACGCTTCGAAGTAGCGGTCGATCATCTCCTGCGCCTCGGCATAGCCGATGTGCAGCGATTGCCCCAGCCCGAAGGCCTGCTGTCCATAGACGATCCCGAAGTTCACCGCCTTGGCACGTGAGCGCATCTCCGGGGTCACCTCGTCGGGATCGACGTCGAACACGCGGGCCGCCGTGGCCCGATGGAAGTCGGCGCCGCTGGTGAAGGCGTGGATGAGGTTGTCGTCCTGCGACAGGTGCGCGAGCAGGCGAAGCTCTATCTGCGAGTAGTCGGCGGAGAGGAACACGTAGTCGTCCTCGGCGGGCTTGAACGCCTCGCGCACCTGACGCCCGAAGGCCGTGCGTACGGGGATGTTCTGAAGATTGGGGTCGGAGCTAGAGAGGCGCCCTGTGGTGGTGACCGTCTGGTTGAACGTCGTGTGCAAACGCCCATCGCCGCCCAACAGGCGCGGTAGGGCGTCGAGATAGGTGGACTTCATCTTGGCGAGCTCACGGTAGCGCAGCACGCGTTCGGGAAGCGGATGCAACGACGAGAGCGACTCGAGGACCTTGGCGTCGGTGGAGTAACCCGTCTTCGTCCTCTTGCGCGTGGGAAGGGCGAGCCGCTCGAAGAGCACCTCGCCAAGCTGCTTGGGGGAATCGATGTTGAACCGCTCCCCCGCCAAGGTGTAGATCTCGTCGCGCAGCCCATCGAGCCTCGCACCGGTGGTTGCGGCCTGCAGACGGAGGACCCCCGTGTCGAGCGCCGTTCCCGTGCGCTCCATCTGCAGCAGCACCGGGACGAGGGGCAACTCGATCCGATCGAGGCAAGCAAGGGAGTCGTCCTCCCCAAGGCGGCGCAGCAACTCGTCGCGCAGCGCGAGTGCACCCGCCGCGTCGACGATCGTGCCCTCGAAAGCGTCGACGCCCGAGGGCACGATGACGTCGAGGTATTCGAGGAGCAATGCGGAGACGGGGTAGCCCGTGGCGTTGCTCATCAGCAGATAGGCGGCGATGGAGGCGTCGAATATGCGCGTCGGATCCACCTCGGAGGCATCAAGGGCGGCCGGCAGCGACGAGTCGGCGGGCACGGCCACCTGCAGCAGGCGCTTCATGTCGCCGGCAGCGACGAGACCCCCGCGGATGAGCCCGACGAGAACGGGGAGGACGGCATCGTCCTCGAAGCGCGCCACGCCGCCATGCGTGGCGACGCAGAGCGTGAGGGAGGTACCGAAGAGCTCTTCCCCACTACCCAGCGACGCCGCGACGCCAACCCATTCATGGTTGGCGA
This sequence comes from Coriobacteriia bacterium, assembly GCA_015655215.1. Classification (GTDB taxonomy): domain Bacteria; phylum Actinomycetota; class Coriobacteriia; order Coriobacteriales; family RUG033; genus JAATFL01. The sequence continues at coordinate 33,042 of JAATFL010000015.1, read as the reverse complement.
CGGCATGGTCGAGAAGCGAGGTGGCCGCGCGCCCCTCGACCACGGGGGCCACCACCACCGTCGCTCCCTGCGCGGCGCTACCCAGACGAGGGTCCGCACCCGTGGTCGACGTGTCCGCACCCTGCCCCGGCGCACCCGACCGCGCCCGCGCCTGCAGCTCGAGCACCTTGCCGAGATGGGCGTTGAAGCGCAGCGCGCCGAAGGCCTCGCGCACGCGCTCGGGGTCGAAGTCGGGGAAGCGCACGTCGAGGAGACCTCTGTCCACCGGTAGGTCGCGATGGATGGTGGCGACCAGGCGACTTGCCCGCGCCGCATCCTCGTTGGCCCGAAGGCGCTCCCCCACCTTGCCCTTGACCTCGTCGGCATGTGCCAGCAGGTTGTCGAGCGACCCGTATTCGCCGATGAGTTTCGCGGCGGTCTTCTCGCCCACCCCTGGCACCCCGGGGATGTTGTCGGACGGATCGCCCTTGAGGCCCAGGTAGTCGGGCACCTGCCCAGGCGTGACGCCGTAGCGTGCCTTCACCTGGTCCGGGCCGTAGATGACCACCTCGGAGAGGCCCTTCTTCGTGGAGACGATCGAGGTGGTGGGGCTTGCGAGCTGGTAGGCATCCTTATCGCCCGTCACGAGCAGGATGCGGCACCCGGACTCCTCGCCCTGTCGGGCGAACGTGCCGAGGATGTCGTCGCCCTCCCATCCGGGAATGCGCACGATGGGGACGTTCATGGCCTCGAGCAGGTGCTCGACGAGCGGGAACTGCGCCTTGAGGTCGGGGTCCGTGGGTGGGCGCTGGGCCTTGTACTGCTCGATCGCCTCCATGCGAAACCTGGGACGGCCCGCATCGAACGCGCAGACCACACCGGTGAGGTCGAACTCCCCCACCAGCTTGAGGAACATGGCGATGAAGCCGAACACCGCGTTGGTCGGGTTCCCATCGGGGGCGTTCATCGTAGGTGGCACCGCGTGAAACGCGCGGTGCATGAGCGAGTTGCCGTCGATGATGGCGACGGTTCCCATGGGAGCCTCCGTCGCGGGGCCTCCGTCGGCGGATGGACCCGCCGCCTGCCCCTCCTGGCCCCGCGGGAAGGTGCTTCGGGTAGTAGGCATAATCAGGGACCTCCCTGGTCGAAGGTGTTCACATGGACGTTGCAGGGAGACCGGAAGGCGCCTGGCTTGACGACGGCGCCCCACGTGCAGGTCCTAGGCGTTCCAAAGATAGCCGACGCCGCGCACCGTCTCGAGCCGCGCCGCCAGCTCGGTGCCGAGCTTGGCGCGGACGCGACGAACGTGGACGTCCACCGTACGGGAACCGCCGTAGTACTCGAAGCCCCAGACCCGACGGAGCAGGGCGTCGCGTGAGTACGTGCGTCCGGGGTGGGTGACGAGGAAGGCGAGCAGCGCGTACTCGAGGTAGGTGAAGTCGATGGGCTCGCCGTCGACCTTGACCTGATAGGTCGCGAGGTTGATGGTCATGCCGTCGATATGGACGAAATCGCTCGAGTTGGCCTCCTCGCCCGGCCACAGCAGGTTGTGCACGCGCGCAAGGCACTCCTCGTCGCTCGCATCGCGCAAGATGAAATCGCTCGGGACGCGGTTGGAGAGACGGAGCTGTCCGAGGGCCTCCGATGGGACGATGAGGAGCAGGGCCGAGGGCCCATCCTCCGAAAGGTGCTTCTCGAACGCCGGCATGGCCGCCAACGTGGCCCGGTCCGCCTAGACGACGACGAGGGAGGAGGAGGGCAGTGACCCTATGTCATCCAAACCGGCAAGCGGAAACCTCCGCATGTCGGCGTCAAGCGACTCCATGACGTGGCGGAATCTCTCGTCCACGGAGTGACTATCGGTGAGGAGCAGGACGTTCTTCCGATGCATGATGGGTGCCTCCCTTCGCGATTGAATGGTCTACAGGGTCTCGAGATAGCGGTTTCGCTCCCATGGGGTGACGTACGAGCAGTACTCGGCCCACTCCTCGCGCTTGTTACGCACGAAGTAGTCGAAGATGTGCGCCCCCAAGACCTCCCGCATGAGCTCGGAGCCCTCGAAGAGGTCGATGGCGGCACCGAGGTTGATGGGAAGGCGGGCATGGGGGTTCTCGTCGAGACCGGGGCGGGCATCGGCGATGGAGGCACCAAACGTCTCCGGAGGAAGGGGCAGCTCCTCCTCGATACCCTTGAGTCCGGCGCCGAGCATCACCGCGAACGCGAGGTACGGGTTGCAGGAAGGGTCGGGGCTGCGGAGCTCCACGCGGCAAGCCGTCTCCTTGTCCGGTTTGTACATGGGTACCCGGACCAGCGCCGAGCGATCGCGATGGGCCCACGTGACGTAGACGGGCGCCTCGTATCCGGTGACCAGGCGCTTGTACGAGTTGACGTATTGGTTCGTGACGGCGGTGAACTCGGGCGCGTACTTGAGGAGGCCGGCTATGTAGTGCTTGGCCACCTTCGAGAGGTTGTATCCGAGCGGGTCGCTCGGGTCGAAGAAGGCGTTATCGCCATCGATGGTGAACAGCGACTGGTGCACGTGCATGCCCGACCCCGCGATGTCCTCGATCGGCTTGGGCATGAACGTCGCGTACACGCCATGCTTGAGCGCGACCTCCTTCACCGTGAGGCGGTAGGTCATCACGTTATCGGCCATGGAGAGCGCATCGGTGTAGCGGAGGTCGATCTCCTGCTGGGACGGCGCCGCCTCGTGATGGGAGTACTCGACGACGATGCCCATCTTCTCGAGGGTGAGCACCGTGTCACGGCGCAAGTCGGTGCCACTGTCCTGCGAGGTGAGGTCGAAGTACCCGCCATGGTCGAGCGGGGTGGGGTCGTCGGGGGCCTTGAAGTAGAAGTACTCCAGCTCGGGTCCCACGTTGATGGTGAAGCCCATGTTCGCCGCCTTGCGCAGCATGTGCTTGAGCGCATAGCGCGGATCACCTTCGAACGACGTGCCGTCGGCGTTGCGGATGCTGCAGAACATGCGGGCGACACCGTTGGAGGAGGGACGCCACGGCAGCACCTGAAACGTCTCGGGGTCGGGGAAGGCGAGCATGTCGCTCTCCTCCACCCTGGTGAAGCCCTCGATGGAGGAACCGTCGAAGCCCATGCCCTCGGAGAAGGCCGTCTCTATCTCGTTGGGGGTCACCGCGAAGGATTTGAGGTTGCCCAGCACGTCGGTGAACCAAAGACGGATGAAGTGGATATCCCTCTCCTCGATGGTCTTAAGCACGTAATCGGTCTGGGGGTTCTCAGCCATACGAATTCCCTTCACGTGATGCCCTGTCGATCGTCAAGCCATATGGTTTCCATGATAGACGTACGGCGAGGGGTCTGGTGGGGGAATTTCCCCGGAGCCCCGTTCACGGACCCGGGAATCCCTCGCGGCCGTCGTGAAAACCGTGTGCAACCCACCTCGACAGCCCTTTGCGACCGCCCGCATGCCGCCGCCGGATACCTTGACGAATTTTTCAATCTCTAACAGCCCTGAAACATTCGTCCATTACCTTTGGGTGCGTTATCCAGGAGCAAGATGCACTGCGGCGCCCCGCCAAGGTCCCGGTCACCGCGCGGGCACCCTGCAAACAGAAGCGGCACCGATGCCTTGCGAAGAGAAAGTGGGGATCCATGGGCAAGATAGATGAGATCTACGGGAGCTTGGTCTTCAACGACAGTGCGATGAGGGACCGGCTTCCCAAGGACACGTACAAGAAGCTTTCCAAGACGATCAAGAACGGCGAGAAACTCGATCTCGAGGTGGCCAACGTCGTCGCCCATGCGATGAAGGAGTGGGCCACCGAACGCGGCGCGACCCACTACACCCACTGGTTCCAACCCCTCACGGGCATCACCTCCGAAAAGCACGACAGCTTCATGTCCCCCACGCCCGACGGTCGCGCGATGTCGACCTTCTCCGGCAAGGAACTCGTCCAAGGCGAGCCCGACGCGTCGAGTTTCCCCTCGGGCGGCCTTCGTGCCACTTTCGAGGCTCGCGGCTACACGGCGTGGGATCCCACGAGCTATGCGTTCATCAAGGACGAGGTGCTCTGCATCCCCACCGCCTTCTGCAGCTATACCGGTGAGGCACTCGACAAGAAGACCCCCGTTCTGCGCTCCATGGGTGCCATCGCCAAGGAGGCCGGCGACGTGCTCGACCTCTTCGGAAAGACCGGCGAGCACGTCTTCACCACGATGGGCCCCGAGCAGGAGTTCTTCCTCATCCGCGAATCCGATTACGACAAGCGCAAGGACCTCATCCTCGCCGGTCGTACGCTTTTCGGCGCGCCCCCCTCAAAGGGCCAGGAGCTTGAGGAGCATTACTTCGGCGCCATTCGCCCCACCGTCAACGAGTTCATGAAGGAACTTGACGACGAGTTGTGGAAACTCGGCATACCCGCCAAGACGAAGCACAACGAGGTGGCCCCCGCCCAGCACGAGCTCGCTCCCATCTTCGAGCGCACCAACAACGCCATCGACCACAACCTCATCGTGATGGAGACGATGAAGCGCATCGCCTCGCGCCATGGCCTGGTGTGTCTGCTCCACGAGAAGCCCTTCGAGGGCATCAACGGCTCAGGCAAGCACAACAACTGGTCGCTGGGAACCGAGTCGCTGAACCTGCTCGAACCGGGTGACTCCCCCAGCGAGAACCTGCAGTTCCTCGTGTTCCTCACCGCGGTCATCGCGGCCGTGGATGAGTACCAGGACCTCCTGCGCATGAGCATCGCCACCGCCGGCAACGACCACCGTCTCGGTGCCAACGAGGCACCGCCTGCGATCGTCTCGATCTTCCTGGGCGACGAGTTGGGGGCCATCGTCGATTCACTCATCGACGGCAACGCCTACGTCGCGCACGCCAAGTCGAAGATGGACCTCGGCGTCGCCGTGCTCCCCACCTTCTTCCGCGACACCACCGACCGCAACCGCACCTCCCCCTTCGCCTTCACCGGCAACAAGTTCGAGTTCCGCATGCCCGGTTCCAACGTGAACCTCGCCGATGCCAACATGGTGCTCAACACCGCCGTGGCCAAGGCGCTGCACGACTTCCTCGTCGCCATCGCCGGCACGTCGGACCTCGAGGGCGACACGCTTGCCTATATCAAGGAGACGCTCACCAAGCACCGCAAGATCATCTTCAACGGTGACGGCTACAGCGCCGAGTGGCCCGTCGAAGCCGAGCGCCGCGGGCTTTGCAACTTCCCCAGCACCGTGGACGCCCTGCCCCAGTTCGTGGCAGAGAAGAACCTCAAGCTCTTCGAGGACTTTGGCGTGCTCACGCGTGTCGAGGCGGAGAGCCGTTACGAGGTCAAGCTCGAGCACTACTCCAAGCTGGTGAACATCGAGGCGAAGACCATGCTCAAGATGGCCCGTCAGCGTCTCTTCCCCGCCGTGACCGGATTCGCCAATGAGATAGGGGCCACCATCTCGAACATGAAGACCGCTTCCTCCGGCATCTCCGTACGGGCAGAGGAGGAGCTGCTCAAGAAGCTCGCCACCGGAGCCGATGCCATGAGCGACGCCATCACCGTGCTCGACGAGGCGACGGAGAAGGCCAATGGGGTCGAGGCCGACGACACGGCAGGCAACCTCGCGCGCGCCAAGGCCTTCCACGAACTCGTCATTCCCGCGATGGATGACCTCCGCGAGAAGACCGACACGCTGGAGAACGTCGTGGACAAGGACTACTGGCCCATCCCCAGCTACAACGAGCTGCTGTTCTACGTGTAGCCAGGGCATCCACCGTCGAGGGGTGCGACCCGGTCGGGTCGCACCCCTCGACGTATCGGGACATGGGATCGATGACCGAGATGCCTAGCTCAGGTCGTCGAAGTCCACCGGCAGGACAGCCCCGTTGAAGGTGTCGGTGATCCACTGCTTCGTTTCGTCGGACTTGAGGGCCGAGACCAGCTTGGTGATGGCGTCCCCGCCCTCGTTGCCCTTCTTGACCGCGACGATGTTCGCGTACGTATCGGCGGCCGTCGAGGTGGCCGACTCCGAGGCCAGCACGTCTGCCGTCGTAAGGCCTGCGGAGAGGGCGTGGTTGCCGTTGACGACGGCGATGTCGTTATCCTGCAGCTCCCGAGCGGTGGCAGCCGCCTCCACCTCCACGAACTCAAGGCCCTTGGGGTTGCTCTTGATGTCGTTGGGGGTCGACTCGAGGTCGGTGGGGTCGTTGAGCGTGATGAGACCCTGGTCCTGCAGCAACAGCAGCGCACGCGCTTCGTTGGTCGCATCGTTGGGCACGGCCACTGTCGCGCCGTTGCCCAACGCATCGAGTGACTTCGCCTTCCCGGCGAAGATGCTCATCGTCTCGAAGTGGACCTTGGCCACGGCGACGATGTCCGTGCCGTTCTGCTCGTTGAAGTTCTTGAGGTACGGAAGGTGCTGGAAGTAGTTGGCATCCTGCTCGCCGCTCTGCACGACGTTGTTGGGCTGCACGTAATCGGTGAACTCGGTGACCTGGAGGTCGACGCCCTGCGCCGCGAGGGTATCCTTGATGTGCGCGAGTATCTCGGCGTGAGGCGTTGGCGAGGCGGCGATGCGCAACGTGGTGGATGTACCCGATGAATTCGAGGACGAGGAGCAACCGGCAAGTGCAAAGCCGGCGGCGAGGGTGCCCGCCGCCGCGAGGGCCGCGGACGCGAACTGGCGGCGGGTGATGCCGTTGGATGTGATGGTGCCCATGATGGAAGCCTCTCTATCTATCTGCTGGTTTGATTGAAGGGAAACGTGCGACGAGGTGGCGATGGCCGTCATTGTGCGAGGGAGGAGCGCTTGTCCACCCTCTTGGCAATCGCATCGCCGATGGACTGGGCGATCTGCACGAGGACGACGAGGATGACGAGGGTCACGACCATCACGGTGTCCTGGTAACGGTAGTAGCCATACCGCAGGGCGATGTCGCCCAACCCGCCCGCCCCCACCGCACCGGCCATGGCCACATAGCCGAAGAGCGTGATGAACGTGATGAGCACACCCCGCACGATGGAGGGGAGCGCCTCATGGAGCAGGACCTTCCACACGATCTGCGCATTGCTGGCCCCAAACGCCTGGGCCGCCTCCACCACCCCGGGACGGACCTCCTGGAGGGACTGCTCGACCATGCGCGCCACGAAAGGCGCGGCGGCGATGACAAGGGGGAACGTCGCGCCTGCGACACCCGACGCCGTCCCCATCACCACCCGGGTCACGGGCATCAGCGCGACGAGCAGGATGATGAACGGGATGGAGCGTACGATGTTGACGAACCATACCACGACGGCGTTGAGGATGGGATGCGGCGTGAGCGAGCCGTGCGCGGTGACGGTGACGAGCACGCCGAGCGGGATGCCGATGACGTACGAGAAGAGCGTGGAGATGATGGTCATCTCGAGCGTGGCGACGGTACCGGTGACGAGCAGGGAGCCGTACTGAGCCCAGAACGCGCCTATCGCGCTAGTCATCCCAACTCACCTTCCCCAGCAGCTGCCGCGTTATCTCGTTTTGCGGGTGTGCGAATATGTCCCGTACCGTGCCGTGCTCGATGACGTGGCCGTCGGCAACCACCGAGACGTTCTCGCAGATGGCCTCGATGACGCTCATCGAGTGCGTGATGACCACCAGCGTGACGCCGAGTTCCCGGTTGATGCGCTTGAGCAGCTTGAGCGTCGAGAGGGTCGAGATGGTGTCGAGCGCACTCGTCGCCTCATCGCACAGGAGGATGGATGGCTTGTTGGCCAGGGCACGGGCGATGGCGACACGCTGCTGTTGGCCTCCGGAGAGCTGCGCCGGATAGCTTCCCGCCTTATCGGCCAGACCTACCAGGTCGAGGAGTGCGTGGGCGCGCTGCTCGCGAGCCACCCGGGGGTCATGGGCGATCTCGAGCGGGAACATGACGTTCTCGAGCACCGTGCGCTGCGCGAAGAGGTTGAAGTCCTGGAAGATCATGCCGATGCCCGAGCGGAGTTCGCGCACCTGCTTGTCAGAGAAGCCCGTCACGTCGACACCGTCGATGACCACGCTGCCTGACGTGGGGCGCTCGAGCAGGTTGATGCACCGGACCAGCGTCGACTTCCCGGCGCCGCTCGGGCCGATGATACCGTATATCTGCCCATCGGCAACGTGCAGGTCGATACCGCTGAGCACCTCATGGGTGCCGCTCTTCGTGGTGAACGTCTTCGAGAGGCTCTTGACCTCGATCATCGTTCCTCCTTCCCCTGTGCCGGATGTCCCGACATCGCGGCGGCACCTGGTGCGATACGGGCTGTGGTGCACGGCGGCCGCCAGCGAACGCGAACCCCGACACGCGTCGAGTCGGACGACGGGCCGTGCATTCGCCAAAGTCCCCCGCAGCCAAAGCCGGGCAGGGCGATCGTCGAGAGGGGTATAGGGGAAATCGCGAGCAGGGATGACGTGACGTTCATATCGATCGACTCCGATACCTGATGATGTGACGGGGCTGGGATCGCCCCCGAGACGCCTTACAGAGAGATGGGCCCGGGCATGGCGAAGTGACCGTCGCACCCGGGCATGGGCATCATCATGGTATATGGAGAAGTCGTGTTCATGGGTCGCACTCTAGCCTGCCTGGATGGATTGCTCAACCGGACAACCTGCCCACATCCGCAAAGGGTCCGTGAACGGCTCGGCAACGGACGGCGCCGTGGTTGAGGACGGATCCATCTCGACGCACACGCCACGATCGGATGTCGCATGCGCGAAAGACCCCTTCCCCGTCCCCCTCGGCGCCGCTAAAGCAACGCGCGAATGCCGATGGCGATGAGGATGACACCTCCGACAACGCGTGCCGTCGTACCGAAGCGCTCGCCCAGACGGACACCGAGCTCCACGCCGAAAAGGCAGATGACCGCGGTGGTGAGACCGATGACGGCCACCGCCATGCCGATGTCGATGGAGGGGTAGCTCACGAGGGAGAAGCCGACGCCGAGGGCATCGATGCTCGTGGCGATGGCCTGTGCGAAGATGAGCTTGCGCGTGAGGTGGCGACCCGCCCTCGCGTCGACGCCGCCGCGGGCACCCTCGGATGCCGCAGCCCTCTCCTCGCGCGCATCGTCGAGGGCACCTTTGATCATCACCAGGCCGAGCACGCCCAGGATCACGAAGGTAAGCGGACCGGCGATCGTCTCGAGGAACCCCACGAAGAAGCTCCCCACGAAGAAGCCGACGAGGGGCATGAACGTCTGGAACACGCCAAAGGCCAGCGGCATCGAGAGTTTCTCACGCTGGCGCAACGGCTGAAACGACATCGCATTCGAAAGTGACACCGAGAAGGCATCCATCGAGAGTCCGATACCTATGAGGAGTATCTCGAAGATGCCCATGCGCAACCCCTTATCACATCAGAGCCCTTTCCCGACTGCGGAATTCTATCCCATTAGCGGCAATCTTTGCGTCACGCGTCCCATTACGACACGAAAACAAGCCACGACCGCTACAATTGACCGTGACGTGCACCAATCTGCACATCCGACGGCACAGGGAACCATCGAGGAGGAACACGTGGCCGAGCACACAGGAACAGCACCCCGACGAACACGCGCGAGCACGGATGCCCATCGCAGTCGGGGCACTTCGCGACGACGCGTGGGCGAGGTCACGCCACCATGGGCCCCCTTGCTGGGCGTGGGCTTCGTCGCCGCGATGATCCCCTACCTTGCGCGCATCGGCTTGGGAACCGAGGAGAGCATCCCCCTCCTCGCCCGCAACGGCATGGACCTCATCGTGCTCGCCCTCACCCTCACCGCCACCATCGGGCTCCTCCTCTCCAACGGCACGCTGGCCCGCCATCAGCACATCGTCGCCTTGGCAGGTGCCACCGCGATGGCGCTCGGAAGCCTCGTCGCCGTCACCGCCGGCGTCTACCACGCCGGCCCCGCCTACGTCTACCTCGTGGGAATGATCGCCGTGGGGGTGGGTCTGGCCGCACTGCTCTGCTCCTGGGCCATCTTCTACGCGGGCATCTCCACGGTGTTCGTGCGCAAGGGCACGCTCTACTCCGCCGTGCTCGCGCTTGTCCTCACGCCCACGTTCTATGTCGCCCAGGTGCTCACGATGGTGGTCGTGCTGGTGCTACCCTTTGCGAGCTTTGCCTGTCTCCTTGCCTGCCATCGCAACCGAAGCGCCTTCTCCGTGAGCTGCAAGCAGGTGCGCAGACGTCCGGTGCGACCGTCGATGCCGGCCCTTCTCGGCCTCATGGCACTCGCCATGTCGTTGGGGTTCGAGCTGTTCTCCCTGCTCGCCGTCTCGCTCGCGCAACCGCAAGGTTGGGAACCGGAATGGTGGGATTTCACCCTCCCCCTCCTTGCCCAGCTGCTCTCGGTCATCCTCTATGCCGTGCTCGTCATCGCCCATCGCGACACCGGATACGCCACACCGCTGCGCACGAGCGCCACACTGGCACTGATTGCCTTCCCCATCACCCTCATCGCCGGCTTCAACCCCATCGATTCCCTGGTGGCGACCACCGGCACCCTGCTCCTTGCGACCAGCGCCTGGTTCTTCGGACTCATCGTCTGGACGCTCACCATCCACCTCGCGAACTACGGCAACGCCAACCCTGCCCGCATCGTCTTCGCCACCTGTTCGCTTACGGGCGCCTCGCTGTTGCTCGGCATGCTCCTCAACGACGGCAACGTGCTCGCCGGCACCCGCATCACCACCTCGCTCGCCGTCCTGCAGGTGCTCATCGCCTTCGCGCTCGCCCTCACCGCGCTCAACCTGCTGACCCCGCGCGTCTTGCACGGACAGTTCTGGGCCGGCATCGACACCTCCGGGCTCAGGGACAGCGACCTCGAACCCCTGCAGCGCTTCTGCTCTGCCGTTGCCGAGGGGTCAGACCTCTCGCTCGTCGACGCCCGCGTCCTCTTCCTGCTCGCGAGCGGCCACAGCATCGACTACATCCGCGAGAGCCTTGGACTCTCCTCCCACGTGTACCGCTCCACCATCGAGCGCATCTACCTGCACTTTGACGTCCACTCCCGCCAGGAGCTGCTCACGGTCCTGGATGGAAGAAGGGCGCAGGGTGCCTTCGTCGAGAGGCGTGCGACCTGAACGACACGTTGGATCTCCCCCGTTGCGTGTGCGCGGGTCATGACGGGCCGTCCGCCGATTTAACGCACAGCGCCTTTGGTATCGATACGATTTCTCTCGCTTATTTCCTAGTTGTTCGCTATGGTTAATCCGTCGGAAGGAGATCTTCATGAGCGACCCATTCTTGAGCATCCATGGGCTGGACGCAGGCACTGAGGACGCGACCATCCTGCATAACCTGAACCTTGAGATCCCTCGCGGTGAGATCCACGTGATCATGGGCCCCAACGGAGCCGGGAAGTCCACGTTGATGAACGTGCTGTGCGGCAGTCCCGAGTACCGGGTGACCAAGGGCTCCATCACGTTTTGCGGTGAGGACATCACCCATGCGACCCCCGATGCCCGTGCTCGCGCGGGTATCTTCATGTCGTTTCAAAACCCCCTTGAGGTGGAGGGGGTCACCCTTGAGAACTTCCTGCGCCTCGCCAAGCAGGCCATAACCGGCAAGGACGTCTCCGCGCTCATGTTCCGACTCGAGCTTTGGAAGACCATGGAGAGTCTTGGGATGGACAAGTCCTACGCCCAGCGCTCCCTCAACGCGGGCTTCTCGGGTGGGGAGAAGAAGAAGGGTGAGATAGTCCAACTCCTCACCCTCGACCCCCAGCTCGCCGTGCTCGACGAGACCGACTCGGGCCTTGACGTGGATGCGGTGCGCATCGTCTCGGAGGGCATCGAGCGCTTCCATTCCGAGCGCAACTCCCTCATCATCATCACCCATAACACCAAACTGCTCGAGGGGCTACCCGTCACGGCCGTGCACATCATCGAGGGCGGCAAGGTCGCACTCGAAGGTGGCGTCGAGCTCGTCGACCGCGTCGCACGAGACGGCTTCACCGGGTTGGTGAGTCAGCCATGAGCACCCCGGTGAAGGAGGAACCGAATGCGGCGGAGCGGTTCGAGAGCGCTTACAACGAGAGCATGTACGGCTTCCACGACGAGAGCGACCCCGCCTACCTCACCGACATCGGCCTCACCCCCGAGGTTCTCGGTGAGATATCGGACGAGAAGGACGACCCGGACTGGATGCGCCAGTACCGTCTCGATTGCCTCAAGGTCTTCAATGAGATGACCTACCCCTCGTGGGCACCGTCCATCGCAGGGCTCGACCTGCAGAGCATCGTCGCCTACGTGCGCCCCAAGGCACGGCAGGAGGCTTCCTGGAAGGATCTGCCGGAGGACATCCAGAAGACGTTTGACCGCCTCGGCATTCCCGAGGCGGAACGCACGTCACTTGCAGGCGTAGGTGCCCAATACGACTCGGAGGTCGTCTACCACAACGTCAAGAAGGAGGTGGCCGACCAAGGCGTGGTCTATACCGACTTCGAGAGCGCGCTCAAGGGCGAGTACGCGGGCATCGTACGCGAGCACTTCATGAAGCTCGTGCCCGTGAACGACCACAAGTTCGCGGCACTGCATGGGGCGGTATGGTCGGGCGGTTCCTTCGTCTACGTGCCCGAAGGCGTGCACGTCGACATCCCATTGCAGTCGTACTTCCGCTTCAACGCACCGGGTGCCGGCCAGTTCGAGCACACGATGATCATCCTGGAGAAGGATTCCTACCTGCATTTCATCGAGGGATGCTCGGCCCCCAAGTACAACGTCTCGAACCTCCACGCAGGTTGCGTCGAGCTGTACGTTGGCGATGGCGCACGCCTGCGCTACTCCACCATCGAGAACTGGTCCAAGAACATGTACAACCTCAACACGAAGCGCGCCATCGTGGGCGCGGGCGGCACCATCGAATGGGTGACGGGCTCGTTTGGTTCGCACACGTCGTCCCTCTATCCCACGAGCATCCTCAAGGGCGAGGGTGCGCACTGCGAGTACACCGGCATCACCTTTGCCGGTGCCGGTCAGGACCTCGACACCGGCATGCGCGTGGTGCACGCAGCGCCGAGGACCACCTCCAACATCAATGCGAAGTCCATCTCCAAGGCAGGCGGAGCCTGCACGTATCGCAGTTCGGTGGACGTGACGCGGGACGGGCACGGCTCCACCTCGTCGGCGGACTGCTCGTCGCTCATCCTCGACAGCGAGTCACGTTCGGACACGATCCCCACCATCAGGACGCTCGTCGACGACGTCACCATCGGCCATGAGGCCAAGGTGGGACGCATCTCCAGCGAGGCGGTGTTCTACCTGATGAGCCGAGGCCTCTCCGAGGAGGACGCGCGCGCGCTCATCGTCACCGGGTTCGCCGAACCCATCGCCAAGGAGCTGCCGCTCGAGTATGCCGTTGAGATGAACAACCTGATCAGCCTCGAGATGAAGGGAGCGTGATGGACATGGTCGAGGACAACGACGTCACGCTCGTGCTGCTCGACGGGCTTGACCCCCTACCCACCCCCACCTGGCGACGCTCGAACACCAACTCCGCAAGCCTCGAGCTCGTCACCGAGGCGGGTTCCTTGCCCGCGGCGATACCCACCGTCACCATCTCCGACGATGGCGGCGTGCGTGAACTCGACGACAGCGACGTGGATGAGGCTCTCACCGCCCGATTCGAGGTCCTCGAATGCGCCGCCGGTCCGGAGGCGGCCGCTCTTATCGCCGCCTCGTCCACGCCCTACTACCTGGAGGCACGCACCCCTCGGGAACCCGCGCTGGCGCGGAGCGCCGCGACGGACACCCCATCCGAAGCCGTCGCGGCCACCCAGGCGGTCGTCACCTCGGGTGCCGGTGCCACCGACCTGCGCGTCATCGTCCGCGAGGGCACCGACGCCACCTTCATCTGGCCGCATGGCCACAACACGTCATCGACCGACCCCGTCTTGGCGGTCGACCCGGCGGCGACCGCTTCCGAGAACCCAGCCCCGACGCCATCCTGCTCGACCGGGCGTCGCATGCGCCTTGTCGCGGAGCGGGACGCGCACGTGAAGCTCATCCTCACCAACACGAGCGAGGACGCGGCACCCTCCTTCGAGAGCATCGACCTCCTCGCGGAGCAGAACGCGCACATCGAGGTCATCCAGGCGACGCTCGGCCGCGCATCCTCCACGTCGGGCCTCTCCGCGGGTCTCGTGGGGGACGACGCGCGCCTTACCGTGCGCAGCGCCTACCTCGCCTCGGGCACGCAGCATGTCGACGTGAGCTACGTGGTGCACCACCTCGGTGCACGCACCGAGTGCCATCTCGATACGCACGGCGCCGCGTTCGACGAGGCCGAGAAGACCTATAAGGGCACCATCGACTTCAAGCGTGGCTGCGTCCAGTCCATCGGGGCGGAGCGCGAAGCGGTCCTGCTCTTCTCCGACAGGGTATCCAACATCTCGACTCCGGTGATCCTGTGCGAGGAGGAGGACGTCGAGGGCAGTCACGCAGCGCAGATCGGCCACGTCGAGGAGGACGTGCTCTTCTACCTCCAAAGCCGCGGATTGAGCGTGCTGCAGGCTCAGCAAGTGCTGGTCGAGGCGGGGTTCTCCCCCATCCTCGACGCGATTGGTGACACCGACACGCGTCAAGCGGTGCAATCCACGCTGACCGCACGTCTTCGCCAGGGAATCGATCGGAGGAACCACGCATGAGCACGACATCGGGATCGGCAGCTTCGCACCTCGCCACACGCGAGGAGATCATCGCGGAGTTTGGCATCCTCTCCCAACGCTCGGATGAAGGCAAGCGCCTTGTCTACCTGGACAACGGCGCCACCACCCAGCGCCCCGACTACGTCATCGAGGCCGTGAGCGACTTCTACCGCACCATGAACGCGAACCCCCATCGCGGCATCTACACGTTGGCCGAGAAGGCCACCGAGGCCTACGACAGCGCCCATGGAACCGTCGCGCGCTTCATCAACGCCGGCGATGCGGGAGAGGTCGTCTTCACCAGGAACGCCTCCGAGTCACTCAACCTCATCGCCTACAGCTGGGGTGCTGCGAACCTGCGCCCCGGCGACCGCATCGTCATCACCATCGCCGAGCATCACAGCAATCTCGTGCCGTGGCAGCAGGTCGCCGCACGTACCGGAGCGACCCTCTCCTACCTCTACCTCGACGCCCATGGGGACGTCACCGACGAGGAGGTCGACCGCGTCATCGACGAGCACACCAAGCTCGTCGCCGTCACGCACGTCTCCAACGTGCTGGGCACCACACCCCCCATCGCCCACATCGTGGAGGCCGCACATGGCAAGGGGGCGCTCGTCGTTCTCGATGCCGCACAATCCGTGCCGCACCTCAAGGTGGACGTGCGCGCGCTCGACGTCGACTTCGCCGCGTTCTCCGGCCACAAGATGTACTCCCCCTTCGGCATCGGCGTGCTCTATGGACGTCGCGAGCTTCTCGAGTCCATG
The DNA here is from genome assembly GCA_015655215.1 of Coriobacteriia bacterium. Taxonomy (GTDB): domain Bacteria; phylum Actinomycetota; class Coriobacteriia; order Coriobacteriales; family RUG033; genus JAATFL01. The sequence continues at coordinate 17,681 of JAATFL010000015.1, read as the reverse complement.
CCCCCTTTCCTCACCGGTGGCGACATGATCGAGGAGGTCACCGAGCAGGGTGCGACGTGGGCGGAGTTGCCGTCGAAGTACGAGGCGGGCACGCAGAACGCCGGTGGAGCCGTGGGGCTGGCAGCTGCCATCGAGTGGATCGGGTCGATGGGTGGCGTCGAGCACTTTGGCGATCTCGAACGGGAGACCATGGACTACCTGTACCATGCCCTCTCGCAGATGCCACACATCACCATCTACGGGGACGCCGATGCGGCGCATCGACATGGGGTTGTCTCGTTCAACGTGGACGACGTCCACTCCCACGATATCGCGAGCATCCTCGCCGCCGACAACGTGTGCATACGCGCCGGACACCACTGCGCACAACCACTCCTGCACTATCTGGGTATATCCGCCTGTGCGCGGGCAAGCATCGCGGTATATAACACTCATGAGGACGTTGACGACCTCATCGAGAGCCTATCCAAAACGAGAGGACTACTGGGCTATGGGAATTGAGGATATCTACACGCAGATCATCGCCGAGAAGAGCAGATCGATAGCGAACCGGCACCACCTTGACGCCCCCACCGATGTCGTGGCTGGCAAGAACCCCACCTGCGGGGATGAGATAACGCTCGAGATCGACCGCGACTCGAGCACGATCAAGGACATCTCGTTCGTCGGCAGTGGATGTGCCATCTCGCAAGCATCGACTTCGATGATGATCGACCTCGTACGTGGCAAGACGATCCCAGAGGCACGACGTGCCATCGAGGAGTTCCACGCGATGATCACCGAGGGAGAGCTCACCGATGAGACGATGGCCACGCTGCAGGATGCCTGCGCCCTTTCGGGGGTGTCGCATATGCCCGCCCGCGTGAAATGTGCCGTACTCCCATGGCACACGCTCGCCCATGCGCTCGATGAGGCAGAGGGGAAGAACGCACCTTCCACGCATTGAGGGATGGATGGTGGCGCTCATGTACGCAAGAGGACAGCATTCACCGATTCATAGGTGAAAATCATTATACTATCTTGAGAATATCCTGATTGAAGGTATAATTAGGTTGTATTCGGGGTTTCAAGGTGCACTCCTCACGCACTGGTCTCGAAACCTCTCCTCCTTTCTCTCCACGCCGGGCCTCCTCCCGGACATGACAAGGCCGTATCATCCAACGCAGATGATACGGCCTTGTCATGTCGTCACCCCATGGCGAGACGACGGGGGTGGCGACGTAGGCCACGCGACGTCAAAGCGAAGCGACGATTCTCTCGGGGTGGGAGTAGACGGTGAACCTGTCGTCCCTGGCGAAGGCGCACAGGGTGATGTTCTTGCGTGCGGCGAAGTCCAGCACGATCGACGTGGGGGCTGAAACCGTTGCGACCAAGCCGATGCCATAGCGGGCGCACTTCTCCACGAGGACGAAGGCGCAACGGCTCGAGAGGAACACGAAGCCATCTCGTGGATCCACCCCCCGACGCACGAGGCACCCGATGAGCTTGTCGACGGCGGATGTGCGCGAGACGTCCTCGCGCAGGTAGAGGTACTCGCCTGAGGGATTGGCGAAGACCGCCGCGTGGGTCGCACCGGTGGCAAGCATGAGACCCTGCGCCGGAAGCAGCGAGCAGCTCGCACGGTAGATCGCTTGAGGTTCGACGACGATGTCACTTGTCGACGGCTCGATCTCACCGGCGGTGGCATCCTCGAAACCTTGGTCGGTCATCGTGCACGGAAGCGTCGTCTCGTCCACGCACACCTGGACATCCACCTCGCGTTGATGGTGTATCTCGACGATCGACTCGACGAGGGTGTCCCTGGACAGGATCCCCTTGCTGAAGAGGTATCCGTATGCGAAGTCGGACAGGTCGTCGGGCGTCGCGCTCTCGCCTCCGGCGGGCACTCCGTTGACGTACAGGTTCACCTGGACCTCGACGGCGACGGTCTCGTCGGTGGACTCCGGGTTCCCCTTGGTGATGCGACGAGCAGGTGCGTGTATGTACGACCGCATCGACTTGAGCTCATCGGGCGGGAAATCGGGAGTGCCGTGAGCATCCGCCATGCCAGCTTCCAATCATCGAGGACCATCTGCGTGGGAGACCCGGCAAAACCAGATGGAGGGTAGACCGCATCAACCCGCGGGTACCAGCTCCACCAGGGCACAGGGTGGCCATCGACCCCATCGTCGACAACCGCCCTGCGCCCTGGTGGAACCATCCCGCCACCACGAAGTGGGTACTATTCGTGGGCGCGCTTTCCATAGGCGGTCCAGTAGAGCAGTCCGACGAAGAACACGCCACCGACGATGTTGCCGAGCGTGGAAGCCGAGATGTTGTAGAAGATACCCCCGATGTTGAGGGCGGAGATGTCGGTCGTGCCCGCGGTGTACCCGGCGAGCTTGGCAACGTACCCCATCGGCAGGAAGAACATGTTGGCGATGCAGTGCTCGAAGCCACATGCCACGAAGGCGGAGATGGGAAGCACGATGACGGCGAGCTTGTCGATGAACGTCCGGGCACCGAAGGCCATCCACACGGCAAGGCACACGAGGATGTTGCACAAAATCCCCTTGAAGAAGATCGTGATCCACGGAGCCGCTATCTTCCCTATGGCCACGGTGACCATCGCATCGCCCACGGCACCTGCGTTGAGACCTTGGAAATTGGACATGAAGATCAGGAAGACGGCGATCAGTGCGCCAACGAAGTTGCCGACCCACACGATGACCCAGTTCTTGAATATCGACGTACCGGTGACCTTCTTGCTGAAGAGGCCGGTGACCATGAGCGAGTTACCCGTGAAGAGCTCAGCGCCGGCGCAGACGACCAGCAAGAGGCCGAGGACGAAACCAAGACCACCGAGCAGCTTCTTCACCCCGAACGAGAAGCTCGCACCACCGTTGACGAGCAGGAAGTATGTCGCACCCATCGCGATGAAGAATCCGGCTGCGATCGCGAGCACGAAAGCTCTCCCGCCGGAAAGTTTCGTCTTCCCGACGCAGATGGTCTCCGACTTCGCCTCGATGTCAGCCGGTGTCAAGCAATCTGGCTTAAGACTCGCGATATCCTCAGGTGTTATCTCAGACATGGAATTCCCTCCCTAGTTACCTTAACCATGAACGTTGCATCCCAACCCACACGAACAAGGTCCATACTGTGAGAGTTCCGCCCCCTCCTCTATGCATCTGTATAGATTCTCGACTGCAGCGAGGACCGGCCCGTTGAGCGGGTCGTAGAAACCCATCGACTGCGGTTGAATCCCGATGAACGTGACATCGTCGCAACACCTCTCCAGCTCCGAGAGCAGGAAGGTGATGGGCAGCGAATGCGTGGTGATGAGGAACTGCTGGGCGACATCATCCCTGGTCACCTGGCGGATAGCCCCAGGTTCCAGCCCCATGGCGGCGGCATCGACGAGAACGATGCGGCCAGGTGCCATCCGTCGGATGGGTGCCAGATCGTCCTCGGGGGTTTGGCCCCCATCGACGATGGTCCAGCCCTCGATGGGATGGTCCTCCATCATCTTGGCGAGCATGGGGCCGGCGGCATCGTCACCACGTAGAACGCTCCCCACGGTCAGCACGACGTTAACGGCCATCGGTCCACCTTCCCATCAGATACATAGAAGGCTCATCGTGCACCTTGATGAGCAGTTCAGTGAATCCGTCGACCCACATCCTGGCCTCCTCGCGCAGGGTCTCCATCGTCTCGACGGGTTCGACACCCGCCGGATCACCGTGCCCACACGCTTTCTTTCGTGCCCGTGTGGACTCAGGTCCCTCGATGGTTCCTGGTGCCGTCTCATTCTCGTTGACTGTCGCATACTCAGGAGCCTTAGCATCCCTGGACGCTCCGACATTCTCGGGCAACGCCACGATTTCGGGGAAATCGCAATCAGCCGCTTCGGCGCGAAGCTCGTAGCGCAAGGTGCGCAAAGGGCCGAGGAGGATATCGACATGGGTCTTATCAACCTGTATCTCCCCAAATTCCAAGAGTCCGGAAAGCTTGTGATGGGCATCGGGGTCCCCCACCAGCGAGACCACATACCCATAGCACTCAAGAGAGCAGGATAGCGCCTCCTCGAAGCAGTCGATGATACCGGTATGATGGCCCACGGCAAGGGTGTAGTACAGCACGTCGCCGGCCTCTTTCGGGATATCATCCTCGCTATCCAGGAACTTCGCCCCCAACCGGTAGAAGACGATGCACGCACCCATCACCCATCACTCCGCGCATGGGACATGAGGACATCGTAGAGACGCCGGTATATCTCCACCCGACGTGGATCGTCCTGAGACGCGATGAACTGCGTCATCGTGCCATGCACATCCACATCGGCCAGCATGAGCGTGGTGAGGAACTCGTTTGCAAGGTCGCATCCATAGCGGTAGCCTGCCAGGCGACGCGCCTCACGCTCGATCTCGACGCGCACCTTGTAGGGGATGGTCTCGAAGCGCAGCGGGGCGCGCTCGTCATCCGCCTCGACGGTCGTCTCCGCATGGAGCTTCTGCTCGAGGAGCCCCAGCGCCATCGCCAAGCCGTAGATGGTCTGCGCTGGAGAGGGCGGGCAGCCCGGGATGTAGACGTCGACGGGGATGATCTTGTCAGCCCCTCCCCATACGCAGTAGTTGTCGTGGAAGATGCCTCCGCTGCAACCACACGCACCGTACGCGACGACGAGCTTGGGGTCGGGAGCCCCCGCATAGGCACGCAGACCGGGCAGACGGGTGGAGCGGGTGACCGCTCCCGTGTAGATCATGATGTCCGCATGCCGCGGCGAAGCCGTGTTCTTGATGCCGAACCGCTCGGCGTCGAACACGGATGTGATGGTCGAGAATATCTCGATCTCGCAGCCGTTGCAGCCACCGAGATCGCATCGGTACAGGTAGACGGAGCGCTTGATGTCGTGCAGGAGCGTGGCCTTCGCGGCAGCGACCTCCTCGTCCAACTCCACCTTGGTCGGCTGGAATTGAAGGGACCCGGGAACTTCCCTGTCAATGATCATCGGACACCTCCCGTCAACTTCGCATGGTTGGACGCAGCGACACCGTCACGCGTGCGCTTGCAGGTAGGGCAGATCCCCAGCCCGTCGATCGCCTGCAGCACCTCGGTCTGGTCGGAGTCCTGCCCGAGGATACGGGCCGCGAGCTCGATTTGCTTACGGGAGGCGAAGTACTCACCACACACCGAGCACGCCTGCAGCCGGTAGACGCTCTTGGTCTCAAGATCCGCCTTGCTCATCACCGCGAGTTCGAACGCCTTCGTCAGCACGATCGCCCGCGTGGGGCACACCTCCTCGCAGCGGCCGCAGAAGATGCACCGACCGTAGTTGATGGACCAGGTGACCGTGCCCTCCTCGATGTCGGGTATCATCTGGATGGCATTGGGTGGACAGGCCACCGCACACGCGGCGCAGGCGATGCACGCATCCGCCGTGTGCTCGGGTTTTCCTCGCACGCCATCCGCCTGCGCAAGTGGCTCGAACGGGTATCCGACCGTGGCGCACCCGGTCTTCCGTATCTCCTTGAAGAGCTTCAGCATGATGCCCCCTATCCCTTGAGCGGCGAATGCGAGTGGCGACGGCCATATGCCTCCAGCTCGTCCTTGGTGATGACCTGCTGTGTCCCCTTCTTGACGTCGACGACGGTGACGCGGTCGGTGCAGGAGTAGCACGGGTCGATGCTGCCGATGATCAAGGCCGCATCGGAGATCGTATTACCGCGCAGCATGTAACGCAGCACGGGCCAGTTGCTGTACGTGGCGGCCTTGGCGCGCCAACGATAGCACTTCTGGTTGTCGCCGATCATCGACCAGTGCACGTCCTCACCCCTCGGCGCCTCGGTGGCACCCACGGCGTACCTCCGTGGCTCCACCGTCCAGCCCTCCGTGAGGATGGGACCCGTCGGGACATTCTCGAGCAGGGTCTGGATGATGTCCAGGCTGTCCATGAACTCCGCGACGCGCACGAGCGTGCGTCCCTTGACGTCGCAGGTCTCCTGCGTGCGCGCCGTGAGGTCAAGGTTCTTGTAGCCGTCGTAGGGGTGGTCGATACGCGTGTCACGGGCAAACCCGCTCCCCCGAACCGTGGGACCGACCGGGCTGTAGTCGCGGGCGATCTTCTTGTCGAGGATCCCCACGCCCTCGGTGCGAGCCAGGAAGTTCGGGGTGGAGAGGAGCATCTCGACGAGGTCGCCCACCTCGTGGCGCAGCTCCTCGATCACCCTGAGCGTGGTGAGCTTCTGCTCGGCGAGGATGTCACGACGTACGCCGCCGATGAGGTTGAGACCATAGGTCTTACGGGCACCGGTAAGCATCTCGGCGAGGTCCATCGATTTCTCACGCACACGGAAGAAGTTCATGAAGCCCGTGTCGAAACCGGAGTAGTGGCACACGAGACCCAGATTGAGCAGGTGCGAGTGCAAACGCTCCACCTCGAGCACGATGGCGCGGATGCACTGCGCCCGAGCCGGGACCACGATGCCGAGGGCGCTCTCGATCACCTCCGCGTACGCGACCGAGTGAGCGCACCCGCAGATGCCGCAGATGCGGTCGGCCAGGAAGGGGACGGCGTCGTAGTCCATACGCGACTCGGCGCACTTCTCCATGCCCCGGTGCACGTAGAACATGCGGTAGTCGGCATCGACGATGTCCTCGCCCTCGACGTAGAGCCTGAAATGCCCGGGCTCGTCGGATGTGATGTGCATGGGTCCCATCGGGATCGTCGTCGTGTGCTTCCCCTGGGTATCGCGTAGGAACTCGTAGTTCTCGACATCGCGCACCGGTTCAGGACGGTAGCGGTAGTCCATCGAGTCCTTGCGTAGGGGATAGAGTCCTTCGGGCCAGTCATCGGGCAGCACGAGACGCCGCCGGTCGGGCAGACCGACCGGCTTGAGGCCGAACATGTCGCGCACCTCACGTTCCGACCATGCGCAGGCCGGGACACGGGGAGTGACCGAGGGAAACTCGCACGTATCCGGCGAGACCTCCGCTCGGACGACGCAGAAGCACGTGTCCTCCCCTTCCATGGAGAGGATGTAGTAGAGCGCATAGCAATCGTTGAAGCCGCGCTCGTCATTGCCAACCATCACAGAGAGCCAGCCACCACGCTCATAGTAGAGGTACTCCACGATGTCGGGAAGCGTGTCGAGGGCGATGGTGACGGTCACCTGCTCATCGACCTGCCACTCCACCCGTTTGACCGCACCGGGGAAGTTCCTTCGGATAGCCTCGATGTGAGAGGTGCCCTTCCTTGTTTCCGTGGTCTTGCTCATCATCTCTCCGATTCCTATTCGTCCATGATGGAAGATTGCAACCCCGCGAAGAGACTCCCGGAAAGCAGGGTCTGATCTGAGTCGATACCCGATGCCTGCACGACCTGACGCGTAGCCGATTCGACACCCGCCACGACAGGAGCGGGTAGGGCGATGCCGAACCAGATGATGACGGCGACGAGGAGGAACTCCGGGACGAGCGCGGCCAAGGGGACGTCCCCCCTCTTCATACCCTCCGGCGCATCGCCGAGAACCGACCTGATGACGACGAGGGTGAACGCCGCGATGACGACGGTAAGGGCCAGGGCGATGACGATGACCAACCAGATGTCCCCCGTCGCCACGCCCGCGAGGAACAGCATGACCTCGCTCACGAACATCGCGAAGGGCGGGAACCCGGAGAGGGCGAGGAAGCCGATGGTGAGGAGCACGGCAGTGGCCGGGGCAGTCTTGATGACACCCTTGATCTTGCCAAGGTCGCGGGTACCATATTTCATCACGATGTTTCCGGACAAGCAGAACATGTACGACTTGGTAAGGGCATGCATGATGCAGTGCAGCAGGGCGGCGGCGATGACGATGGGTCCACCAAAGCCAAGAGCCAGGGCGATGACACCGACGTTCTCGCACGAGCTATATGCGAGCTTGCGCTTGATGTCGTCTTGCACGAACACCGCGAAAGCCGCGAAGATGACCGAGGCGGCACCGAGGATGAGCATGACGGTCTGGGGAAAGGTCGGACCGACGACGGAGATGGAGAGCGTGTAGAAGCGGATGATCACCAGGATGGCGCACTTGAGCAGCACGCCCGACAGAAGGCCCGAGATGGGACTCGGAGCCTCGGAGTGCGCGTCGGGCAACCAGGTGTGCATGGGGAAGAGTCCGGCCTTGGTACCGAAGCCGATGGCGATGAACACGAAGGCGATCATGATGATCTTGGGATCGAGCTGCGAGGCATACGGGATGATCTCGCTCAAGAAGGCGGCTTGGTTGGGATCGGCCATCACATTTGCCGCGTCGGCATAGACCAGCAGCGTACCATACAGACCGAACGCGACGCCCGAGGCACAGACAGTAACGTATTTCCACGCGGCCTCGAGGGCGGTCTTGGTGTTGTAGAGACCCACCAGGAAGACCGTCGAGAGCGTCGTGGCCTCTATGGCTACCCACATCACGATGATGTTGTTGGACAGCGATACGAGCAGCATGGTGAAGACGAACAGGTTGAAGAACAGGTAGTACTGCTTCACCTTGGGGCTGTCGACCACACCTGTCTCGATGTCATGGCGAATGTAGGGAAGCGAGAAGATGCCCGTCATGAAGCCGATGACGACGATGAGCGCCACGAAGATCGAGCCAAGCGGATCGAGGCGAAACCACAGCCCGACGGCCGAGACGGTCTCCCCCGTCACCACGACGGATGCGACGAGCATCCCACCGAGGGCCAGGACCAGCGTGATCGAGAGCACATGGATCGATTCGAAGACACGTATCGAGGCACGCCTCGATGGAATCAAGGCCATCAGGAGAGAGGCTGACAAGGGCACCGCCATCAGGACCAACAGCGTTTGCGAGGTATCCATGGCCTATCCCTTCAGGTTCGTGAGATCGTTGGCATCGAGGGTCCCGTTGACACGGTGGATCCTCAAGACGATGACACATAGGATGATCACGGCGAAGATCGCGTCGGTCGCGACGCCTACCTCGATGAGTTCGGGGGCCTGCGGAGCGAGCAGGGCCAAGGTGATGTGCGAACCGTTCTCCATAAGGCAGTAACCGAGGACCTGCTTGAGGATGTTGCGCGAGGAGACGATGCAGGTGAGGCCGATGAAGAAGTGTGCCAGCGATATGGCCAGAGCCGGTTTGACCGCGACGGCGGTGGGCAGGTCTATCGGGTTGATGACGACGAAGCAGATGAAGAGCTCGATGGCGATCAGGAACAGTATCTTCGTCGGGGAGAGCGTCGAACTCGGGACAGCCCCCATGGGACCCATCTTCTTGATCGTGTACAGCATCACCAGGGGGACGAAGACCACCTTGGTGAAGAACGCGCTGACCGACCAGAGGTAGAGTTCCCCTGACCCCGTCGTCACCGCGAGCGTGACGAACATGGCGACCACAACCCCCGATTGCGCCGCGTAGAGGTAGGCTGCGTTCTTGGGCGACTTCGCCAGCACGACCATGGCAGAGGTGATGATCAGGATGGCTCCGAGGATATTGACGACCGTGTATCCGGACATGTTTACCTCCCTATCCGAGCCATGCGGCAGCGATGCCGCTTGACACAAAGGTCATGACGATGAGGACGACGAGGGCAACGACCATCGAGCGCGGCACCGGCTGTGCCGCGGCGACCACCTCGGAGGGTTCTCCGAGCAGTGCACCATCCATCACCTTGAGGAACCAGGCGAAGCAGCAGATGGTCTCGATGAGGCCGACGATGACGATGGTGGTGAGGATCCAATTGCCCGAGGCCGCCTGGAAGCCACCGGCGAAGATGGCGAACTTGCTGAAGAAGCCGTTCAGAGGGGGCACGCCGGCGATTGCCAGTGCGGCGACCCCGAACGCGATGCCAACGAGGGGCATCTTCTTCATCAGGCCCTTGATCTTGGGTAGCATGCGGGTTCCCGTCGTATAGCTCAAGGTACCCGCGACGAGGAAGAAGAGGGTCTTCGCGAACGCATGGTTGAAGATGTGCGCGACGCTGCCTTGAAAGGCGAGTTGGCTACCGAACACGGAGAGCGACAGACCCAGGAAGATATAGGAGAGCTGGGATATGGTGGAGAACGCGAGCAAGCGCTTGAGATCCTTTTGGGGCAGGTACATGAAGAAGCTGAAGACCAAGGTGACGATGGCACCGATGACCCCGACCCACCCCACAGCCTCCGGCACCGTTCCGGCGCTGATCAGAGAGCGGGCGAAGATGACGACCCCGACCTTGACCATCGAGGCCCCGTGCAGGTATGCGGAGACGGGCGTGGGAGCGGCCATCGCCGAGGGCAGCCACATGTAGAACGGCAGCTGGGCAGACTTGCCCCATGCCGCGATGAGGATGGCAAGCATCACATAGGTCTTCAACGTGGGATCGAGCTGGGCGATGGCGGTGAGTTCGAAAGTGCCCGTGTTGATGAACAGGAGCGCGGCGGCGATGTACAGGCCGACCGACGCGATGTGCGTGATGATGAGCGCCTTCATCGCACCCTTGTTGGATTCGGCCGTGTGGTAGTAGCCGATGAGCGCCCATGAGCACGCGCCGGTGATCTCGAAGAAGACGAGCTGCCCCACGATCGTCGAGGCGAAGACCAAACCCGGCATCGCGCCGATGAAGACGGTTAGAAACGCGTAGAAGCGGCGGCGGGGAGCATCGGGGTGCTCACGGTTGTTCGCACTCATGTACGAGAGCGAGTAGATGGTCACGATGAGCCCGATACCCACGAACGCCGGCGCGAGCAGGACGCTGACCTTGTCGAACACGAGACCGAGGATCGTGCATGACCCGATGGATACCAGGTCGACCGTCTGGCTCTGCATCCCCTGCGAGGCGAAAACGGCGGCTATCGCGATGGTCGCGACAAGGGAGAGGGTCGATGCCCCGATGGAGATCCACCTGCCCGCCGCCCGCGGTAGCAGGGCGATGACGATCCCCGCGATGAACGGAATCGCGATGGCCGCCAAGCCGAGGAAGGACATGGCAAACGCTGGTTGCATGGTTGTTCACTGGTCCTTTCCGACTAGAGGCCTATGAGGAAGAATGCGAAGGACATGACGGCTATCCCGAAGATCGTCCACGTATGCTTCGAAAGGAGTCGATAGCGCACCCGTGAGACGCTGTTCTCGATGATGGCGCAGACGCCGAACAGCACGAGGAGCTTGAGCAGGTAGACGACCAGTGCGAGGAGGAGGGCACCGATGCTCGCGGTCGCCATGCTGCCGAAGGGAAGGAAGACGCCGGCGAACAAGCTGACCATGATGACCTGCTTCATCGAGAGCGCTGTCTTCAGCATGGCGAGGGAGGGGCCGGAGTACTCCTGCAACGGCCCTTCCTGTAGCTCCTGTTCGGCCTCCGCCATATCGTAGGGAAGCTTCCCCAACTCGACGTAGCAGGCCGCCGCGAAGGCGATGCCCGCCAGGATGAGCGCGAGCGATGGCGGGACGGTTCCACTCGCAAGAGCGGTCGCGATGGCCCCCGTGTTCGTGGAGCCCGCGATCAACCCGGCCACGAACAGCGGGAGGAGCAGGGCCGGCTCGATGAGAACGCCCACGAGCAGCTCGCGGATGGACCCCACGCCGGCATACGGAGCCGTCGTGTCGATGCCGGCGAGGGCGAAGAAGAAACGCGGCAGGGCGAGGAGGTAGATGATCGTGACGATGTCGCCGAGAAAGGGGATGGGACATGCCTGGGTGAGCATGGGGATGCCCATGGCGATGAGCAGCATCGAGCCCATATACACGGGAGGCATGAGCCGGTTGATGTAGCTCGAGTCCTTCGACCGGACATCCTGACGCGTCATCAGCTTGGCGAGGTCGTAATAGTCCTGGAATATGCTTGGCCCCTGACGGCTGTGCATCTTCGCACGTATCGAGCGGGCGATCCCCGAGAAGAGGGGTGCCACCAGGAGCACGAGCAATGCCTGGAAGATCGCTAGGATGATCTGATTCATGACATGCCCCCTACATCAACGCGACCAGGACGAGGAAGAAGACGAGCGCAGCTACGATGTACAGGATGTAGACACGGGAGTCGCCACCCTCGACCCGTCGCGTTGCCTCACCTATCGAGTCGACAAGTGAGATCGTGGAATCGACGAGATATTTATCCCCGATGGGCTCGACCTTGCGAGCGGTGCCGATGGCACCGAAGAAGAACGACCCGACCCGGAGGCATGCCGCGGTGAGCTGATCGCGCATCCGATAGAGACGGGGGAAGAACAGCTTCACCGAGGCGGCGAAGCTCGAGGGGGCCATGGTCATGGAGGAGTCAGGTTCGTATCCGCATGCCCACGCCCGATCGCATACCTTCGTCCCGCCTTTAGCCAGGAGCGCCCTGAGCCCGATGGAGAACCCGATGGTCGCAAGCAGGATGAGCGCCATCAGGGACGTATCGACCATGCTGGTACCCCCCACGTTGACGAGTGCCGTGCCCGAGGTGACCGCAACCGTCGATCCCGAAAGGAGGGAGGACGCGACCCCCTGCATGACAGGGGCCACCACGGGTGCACCCACACCCAAGAAGATGCACAGCACGGCAAGGAGGATCATGGAAAACCGCATGGGGCCCGGGACCTCCTTGGCGTTGCGCGCCGCCTCGGAGTGAGGCACCCCCGAGAAGGTCACGCCGTATGCCTTGACGAAGCAGGTCACCGCGAGGGCGCCCGTGATGGCCAGGGCCACGGCGGCAGCGCCCGCGACCACCTTGATCAGGACTCCTCCTCCCATCGCCGCATCGAACAGTGCCTGGTAGGTGAACCATTCGGACACGAAACCGTTGAGAGGGGGAATCGCCGAGATGGCGAGTGCCCCAATCAAGAAGCACAAGGCGGTGACGGGCATGACCTTCGAGAGGCCACCCATGATCTCCATGTTGCGCGAATGCACGCTGTGAAGCAGCGAGCCGGCTCCCAGGAAGAGCAGGCCCTTGAACATCGCATGGTTGAGCAGATGGTAGAGGGCAGCCATCAGCCCGATGCCGGCGACGACGGGCAAGCCGAGCGCCCAGCCGACGAGGGCGACACCCACACCGATCAGGATGATGCCGATGTTCTCGACCGAGTGGTAGGCCAGCAGCCGCTTGACGTCGTGCTCGGCAAGCGCGTAGACGACCCCCAGCACCGACGAGACGGCACCGAATGCGATGACCACGATCCCCCACCACACCTGGCCACCGGAGGCGCCGAGCAAATCGAACGCCACCTTCACGATGCCGAAGATACCGATCTTGATCATCCCACCGGACATCAGCGCCGAGACGTTCGAGGGAGCGGCAGGGTGAGCCAAAGGCAACCAGGAATGGAACGGCATCATCCCCGCCTTGAAGCCGAATCCCAGGAAGGCCAAGATGAAGCACAGCGATGCCACGGGTGCCGAGAGGTGCAGATCTCTGAAGGCCGAGAAGTCGAAGCTCCCGGCCATGCTCGCCATGATGAAGAACGAGATCATGATCATGATGAAGCCGATGTGCGCCATGACGAGATAGAGGAAGCCCCCCCTGATGGAGGCCTCGTCCTGCTCGACGATGACCAGGAAGAACGACGTCAACGACATCATCTCGAAGAAGACGAGGAACCAGAAGGCGTTGTCGACGATGACGACCAACAGCATCGACGCTATGAACATGTTCATGAAGAACCCGATGGACCCTATCCCGAACTGAAGATAATCATCGAAATAGGATATCCCGTACACCCAGGCCGCGAAGGCGAGGATGGAGATCACCGTCACGAGCAACCCCGAGAGCGGGTCGAGGAGTATCGAGAAGGCGGCGAAGGGAAACGCCCCCGCGAACGAGATGGACTGGGAGGGAACGACCATCGCGATGATGCCGGCCGCCGATGAAAGCAGGGCGGCCGTCGCGCCCACGATGCAACTGATGGATTTCGAGACCGTGCCCGTGCGCCTCGTGAGCAGGGCCAGCGTGCCCCCGGCCGCCGAGAGCACCAGGGAAGCCAGGAGCAGGGACATCGCACTCATCACGACCTCCTGATCCTCGACGTCGTCCGCATCGCGAGCTCGCTTGCCTGCGCCGACCAGCGGCGGCGAATCGACGCGTCCGTCATGGCGGCATCCCCATCCACGAGGCGGAGGGCATCGGTGAGGCAGGCCTTGACGCAATGGGGGCCCTCGGGATCGAAGGAGCACATGTCGCACTTGACCGCACAGGTGGTCACGCCGATCTCCCACTTCAGCAGGGAGCTCATCCCCGCCGGAAAGGTGGGGGTGTCATACGCGACACCCACCACCCCGGCGATGGAGGTCCCTGATGGATGGATCGCCCCGAAGGGGCAGGCGACCGCGCACAGCTTACAGCCGATGCACATCTGCTCGTTGACATAGACCGCACCGTCGACACGCGATATGGCGGCGACGGGACAGACCTGAAGGCATGGCGCACCCTCGCAATGATGGCAGGTGACCGCCGCGGACACGCCGGACGTCTTCACGAGGGACAGGCGCGGCTCTGCCTGCAGGCCCACTTTCCTGTGCGCCTCGCTGCAAGCCGCCAAGCAGGTTCCGCAGCCGATGCACCTATCCGTCTCCACCGCAATAAAACGATTCATATCCGCTCCTTCGGGCGAATTGAAAGCCGATTCGACATCGAACCTCCGACAAGCACCGTCTGGCTCCTAGGCAACGGGTACAGGCTCGATATCCTGCGCTGCAGCTTCGCTCGCAAGACGGCTCTTGAGGTCGTGGTAAAGCGTCTGGACGTGCTTCTCGGCCCACATCTGGTCGTCGATCCTCGCGACCTCGCAGGCGCTGTGCTTGTCCTCGGGCGTGCCGGACAACGGGTCGGTCACGTGCATGGTGAGCTGGTTGCACTTCCCGATCCACCACTGGTAGGTCATGTACACGGTTCCCTCGTTGATGCGCTCATCGACCGAGGCGCGTGTGATGACCTTGCCGCGACGGGAGTAGACCCATACGAGCCGCTGGTCTTTGATGCCACGCACCTCGGCGTCGGCAGGACTCATGTGGACGTATCCGGGCTCGTCGGCGAGGAGCGCGAGCGTCCTGCAGTTGCCGGTCATCGAACGACATGAGTAATGCCCCACTTCGCGTACCGTGCACAGCACGAGCGGGTACTCGCCATCGGGCATCTCGGTGGGGGCGACGTAATCGGCGGCCATGAGGATGGCTCTGTGGTCGGAGGTGTTGAACGTGCCGCCGAGGTACATGGTCGGAGTGCCGGGCTTGTCGGGATCGGGGATGGGCCACTGTGCGTACCCGACACCCTCCATGCGCTCATAGGTCGCACCATAGAAGTTGGGGCAGAGCGAACGGACCTCGTCCCAGATCTCGTGCGTGTCCTCATAGTGCATCGGGTAACCCATGCGCGTCGAGAGGTCGCTGAATATCTGCCAATCGTGGCGGCACTCGCCCTTGGGAGGGACGGCGGCCGTGAAGCGCTGGAACGTGCGGTCGGATGCCGAGAAGACGCCGTCGTGCTCGCCCCAGGACGTGCCTGGGAACACGACATCGGCCAGAGCCGTGGTCTGGGTCATGAAGATGTCCTGGCTGATGAGTAGGTCGAGGTTCTTGAGCGTCTCCTCCATGTCGGCGGAGTCGGGCTCGGTCTGCAGCGGGTCCTCGCCGAAATTGTAGAACGCATGGATCTCGCCGGATTTCACCCCATGCGGAAGGTCGGTGAGCTTGTAGCCTTCATGGTCGGAGAGCTGCTCGACCGGAACGCCCCATGCCGTGGCGAACTTCTCGCGGGTCTCGGGGCTGGAGACCTTCTGGTAGCCGGGGTAGAGGCTTGGCCACATGCCCATGTCGCAGCTACCCTGGACGTTGTTCTGGCCGCGCACCGGGGCGACACCGGCCGCACGACGGCCGATCTGCCCCGTGACGCAAGCGATGGCGGCGAGCTGATGGACAGCCTTGACGCCCTGACGCTGCTGCGTGACGCCCATGCCCCATCCGAGGATGGAGCGCTCGGACGTGGCGTACATGCGGGCGGCCTGACGCACCAGGTCGGGTGCGATGCCGGTGATCTCCTCGACGGATTCAGGCGTGTACCTCTCGATGGTCTTCCACCACTCCTCGAAACCGTTGGTATGCTGCTCGATGAAGTCCTTGTCGATGAGCCCCTCGGTCACCAGGACGTTGGCGAACGCGTTGAGGAACGCGAGGTTGCTGCCGTTTCTGAGGGGCAGGTAGAGATCGGCGATACGTGCGGTCTCGATGGCGCGGGGGTCACAGACGATGACCTTGGCGCCCTTCTCCTTCGCCTTGACGATACGGCGTGCCACGATGGGATGGCTGTCACAGGGATTGTATCCGACCAGCATGACGCAGGAGGCCTCTTCCATCTCGGGGATGGACACGCTCATCGCACCGCTGCCGAGCGTATCCATGAGGCCGATGACCGAAGGACCATGGCAGGTACGGGCGCAGTTGTCTATGTTGTTGGTCCCGACGCAGGCGCGGGTGAACTTCTGCATGACGAAATTGGCCTCGTTACCAGGCCCGCGAGAGGATCCGGTGAGCATGATGGAATCGGGACCGTACGTCGCCTTGATCTCCAAGAGCCTCTTGGCGGTGAAGTCGAGGGCCTCGTCCCATGTGACGCGCTCGAGTTCGGCACCCTTCTCGCGCCGGATCATCGGGTGGTAGATGCGTGGGACGAGGATCTTCGTGTCGTTGATGAAGTCGTAGCCGGCCAGACCCTTGAGGCACACCTCGCCTTGGTTGGTGATGCCGTCAAGGGCCTCGGAGCCGACGACCTTCCCGTTCTCGACGACGAGGTTGATCTTGCAACCTGCGCCGCAATATGGGCAAACGGCCATATGCTTTTCCATGGATCTTCCTCCTAGAAGTCGATCGGATTCAGGGCAATGCTGGAGTAGGCCTCGCCTGCTGCTGCGGCCATCGCCCGTTTATCCTTGATGGTTCCCGTAAGCCTGTCCTCGTCGACCAAGAAGAGCGTCTTCGTCGGGCAGAACTCGACACAGGCTGGACCATTCTCGCGATCGACGCACATGTCGCATTTGATCACCATCGCCTTGGTGGAGGCCCCAAGGACCAGATTGCCCACCGTCACCGGTTTGGTGATCGAGATCACGTCGACGGCACCGAAGGGACAGGCCATGACGCAACCCCTGCAGCCGATGCAAGCCTCCTCGCGAACACCGACACGGTCGTTGGCCTTATCCTCATACAGCGCCCCCGTGGGGCACGACGCCACGCATGGCGCATCGATGCAGTGATGGCATGCGATGGGGGCGGACACCCTCAGGGTCTTCGTGAGGTTGAGACGCGCCACCGGGACGTCACCGTTCACATCATGCTTCATGATACAGGCTGCCATACAGGTTTGACATCCGATGCACCCACCTGGGTCCGCAACAATGTATTTGTTGCTCATATCTCCTCCTGGCTCCTCAAAAAATCAGCAACGAGCACCGAGCCTCCTCAGACGAACCCTCGGCCCTTCCCTATCCGCCACCTCCTCCTCATATGGAAATTCATACATTATTCATAAATACTTTGAATTTGATCGAGAGGATTGCGATGATCCAAACGAGGAAATCTACCGGATAATTACGCTACCGTTTTTGATAGCTGAATGCAATATTACTTATAGAATTACCTATTATGTGAGTAGCCTCGCCTGAGAGTACCGATAAACGCGAGAGCACGATACCGATAAAATCCCCAGAGCGATACCGCTATCGATTCACCTCTATAGAATCGGTTCGGGTGTCGATA
>JAATFL010000014.1 GCA_015655215.1 Coriobacteriia bacterium | reverse complement strand
TCTTCGATCCGAGACGAAGTCTGGCACAGTATCGGTGCTGGGCATGTTCCCTTCACGTCGGTGATCAGTGCAAAAAGTTCAAGGTACTCAGTGAAAAATGCTGATGGTAATTTCTCTAGTTATTAGTGTATAAAACACAAATGCCGCGAAGCTCGCTTCCTATGCGGGTCTGTCGCCGAGAGTGAGGCTATCTGGAAAGAGCATTCACTCAGTTTGCAAACCCCGAGGGGGCAACAGGCGTCTGAAAAGGGTCCTGATCATCTCAGCGAGCAAATCCGTTCTGTTCTGCGATGAATCAAGGGCGTACTACGACAGGAAGCGAGCTTGAGGGACGGAGCTACGGGTCGGCCGTGACTGCCTTGGCACGCAGAAGGCTCAACGTCATGTACGCGATGCTGCGTGATGGAAAGGCCTACGAAAAGAAGAACGGCTAGCCCGATTCCACCTGACGACAGCCGTTTTACCGTTCCCATTTTAACATGGGACTCTGTTTTCACACGCCGAAACCCGCCCGCGCTCTCGTACTCTGAAGCCTTCCCAGAAAGAGATCTGTTGAAAAGAAAGATGGTAGGTTGACATTCCGAGGAACACATTTCCTCACACAGCCAGCCCAAGCTGCTTTCTGTATTGCAGCGGACTCAGACCACCAAGCGACAATATTGAAAGTGTCAATGGGATGCGGAGGTACCATCTGCTTTTTTATGAATAGGAGATACATCAACGCTTGATTGCGCTATTCTTTTTCGCCCTTTCACTGATTTCGGCAATTGTTTTGGCAAAGATTCTGATTTCATCGGCATCCAAATCTCCAAGAACCTGTTTCAGCCATCCTCCATTCAAATCCATCATGTATTGAAACAATTCTTTGCCACTTCCCGACAGATAGAGCTCTTTTGCCCTTTTATCCCTGTCTGACTTATTAGTTCGAATATATCCCTTTTGCTCCATACGCTTTACAGACCGGGCGATAGCTGCTTTATCAATTGCCAAAGAGTTTGCTATTTCTTCCTGACTGACACCTTCGTTTTCACCTATATTAACCAGGAATACACTGTCTGAAAAGGATAAATCCTTCGATACTATTGATTTGGATATATAATTCGAAAAAGTTCTATACAGAATTCCAAAATCCTTGATAATCAGTTGTTTTTCCACTTCTTTATTTCTCCTGCTCGTCGAGCAAGAACCCCTCAACGATCTGAACAAACTGGTCCGGAACCTCTAGGTTCGTCACATGCCCAGCATCGACTTTAACATATTTACAGTGTTTTACCAAGGAAATCGCTTGGTCCGCCATGTCCTTTGACATTGCACCATCCAGCGTCCCATCCTCCAAATAACTGAAATTTGCCTGAATCAGGAGCATTGGGCATTGAATTTTCTGGAGCGCCTCTGCATGATCAAACCCCGCATTCCACGTTCCGTCATAAAAGGCAGCGCCAAAGCGCGGATCATAGTAATTTAAGCCTCTAAGCATTTCCTGTACGGAAACGGGAAGAAAGGCGATTTCCAAGGGCTCACCAGGGTTTGCGCTTTTATAGCTGCCTTCGCTTAATTGAATCAGCTTCTGGGATGCTCCTCCACCCGTGTAAGTTTTAAAGAATTCCTTGCTATTTTTTAGCCAGTAGTCCAAGAAATTGCCGTCATAATTCGTATCCTCCAGGGCGTTGTAGCTGGCTACGAAAAGCTTATTTGCAACCGTCTGCTTGACTCCCGGATACTCGGCGGAGAACAGCGGAGGATCCTCCAAAACGATTGCCTTCACCAATTCCGGTTTGTTGGCCGACAGCCAGACCGTCAGAAGCCCGCCAGACGAATTGCCTGTTACATAAGCAGGTTCCCCGATGACAGCATCAATGAAATCGGCGAGATCACTCCCGATCTGGCTGGCGGTCATTAGGTAATCATCAGGAACAGTGGTTTTTCCATGGCCGGGATAGTCCACGGCAAACACGTGAAATTTTGTCGATAGTTCCGGTAATACCTTACAGTAGGTGTACCAATCCAGCGTCTGAGCATGTAATAAAAGCAGTGCAGGTCCATTATCGGGTCCCTCCGCATAGTTGAAATTGACATCACCCATTTGCGCAGTTTTCTCCACAATGCCTGCTTCGGCCAGTTTTTTATCTGCTGGGTTTTTATAATGTTTCATATAGGTTATAAGAA
This sequence comes from Coriobacteriia bacterium, assembly GCA_015655215.1. Classification (GTDB taxonomy): domain Bacteria; phylum Actinomycetota; class Coriobacteriia; order Coriobacteriales; family RUG033; genus JAATFL01. The sequence continues at coordinate 24,824 of JAATFL010000014.1, read as the reverse complement.
CGATAATTGCGAATACCAAAACCAGAATAATAACAGCAAGTACGAATAAGGCAATTCTAGGTTTGGTATTTAATAATTCATTTAAGCTCATATTTTCTCCTTTAAAGACATATTTAATTGACTCAGTCAAGTATAAGTGTAATTGTTATATATGTAAATTGTATTTTCTAACGATCTGCTTTTTTTCAACGGTTACATATGGAATGTGAGTTCGAATCCACTGTAGAAATGCAAAGATATCGATTTTGGTAATAAAAAACAAGTCAACCCGGTCCGAACCCGTTTGCCCTTGTTGGGAATGGATTCGGATTATCGTTTGGTCGGAAACCTCGTCGAATCATGTAAGGATCGATGGTACATGGAACGGACAACCGTTTTCCCTTCGACATGCATTCTCCCTGTCAGCTGTCCGCGAAATGCTTTATCCTATATCCCTGAGAAGGGTTCCCGGATACTCCATCGTGCGAAGGCGAATCTCCAACGAGAAAGGGGCCGATGATGGGAAGGCAGGCAGACGAACCGCTCGACATCAATTATGAGGAGCTGTCGGATTACTTGCACGCGAGTCATTCCGCGTACATGGCAATCGATGGCAGGACCTACTACCTGACCGACGTGAACGACCACTTCTGGCGCGCCCAGGACACCGCGACCCGCAACGAGAAGGGTCATTACGTCGATGCGAGCGATGTGGTGCCAACGGTCTCCGAGTTTCTCGGATTGTCCTTCATCGATGGGAAGACGATCGAGCAGGTCTTCGGGCAGGCTGTCTTCTACGCCTCGCTGAAATAGCCCTACCCCCCCCTCGGCGTACCGCACGCTCAAGTACCCTGCCGGAGGCTATGTCCACTCGCGCTAGGGCGAGGCAAAGCCCCATGCCACCGTATGGATGAGGTAGAGGGAAGGAATGGATGGGAAACCCGGATTGATCGAGCTGACGAGCACCGACTTCGACATAGGGCGCATCGCTTCCTGTGGACAGTGCTTCCGCATCACCCGTGCAGGCGATGGGAGCTACCGGGTCATCCATGGTACCGATCGACTCACGGTGACACGTGACATCGCCACAGGACGGCACCTGCTTGACTGCACGCCCCAGAGGTTTGACGAGACATGGTCATCCTACTTCGACCTCGAAGGGGACTATGCCGCGATCCGTGCGCACGTCGACCCCGCGGATCGATTCCTCCAGACCGCAGTGGCCCATGGACAGGGTATCCGCGTACTACGCCAGGATCTCTGGGAGGTGATGGTGAGCTTCATCATCTCCCAGAACAACAACATCCCCCGTATCGCCAAGAGCATCGATTCGATGTGCTCCACGCTCGGTGAGCACATCCACGTCGAGGACCAGACGCCGTGCGACCATCACGGCGAACAAGGTTTTACCGTCTTTCCCACTGCGGAGAAGCTCACCGACGAGTCGCAACTCGTACGCTTCGGGCTCGGCTACCGTGCGCCATACGTAGCACATCTCGCGCGAGAGGTCGCCTCGGGTGCCCTTGACCTTGCCGTGCTGCAGGAGTCGGAAGACCACGAGCTCGTGCACGGACGTCTGATGGAGATCGAGGGCGTCGGGCCAAAGGTCGCCGCCTGCATCGAGTTGTTCGGCCTCCACCACTTGGAGGCCTGCCCACTCGACACGTGGATGCGCAAGGTGGTCGACGTCCACTACGGTGGCACCTTCGAATGGAGTCGCTACGAGGGATTCGAGGGGGTGATCCAGCAATACCTCTTCTTCTATGCGCGCCATCTCGGCTCGCGAACGTCGTCGGCGAGCAGGATCGACCTGCCGTCCGGATAGGCCCCGCGGGACTGGGCCCGTTCATGGGGATGCCCTCTCGGCAAGGAGCGCGCGCCTGACGGGGGGGCACGACGGACCCTCGACTAGAATACCTGGAACAGATAGAACTTGAGGTAGGCCGTCTCGGGTACCCCCCAGAGGATGGGATGGTCCGGAGCCTGGGAGCGCGCCTCGATCTGTCGAAGTGACACCTGGGTATCGTGGGAAGCCTTCGCGAGCATCTCGCGAAACATCTCGTCGGTCACGAAATGCGAGCACGACGCCGTCGCGAGGAACCCACCTCGAGGCAGCATCTGCATGGCCCGTCGATTTATCTCACGGTATCCACGCATCGCGTTGGCCACCGAGGCACGGTTCTTCGCAAATGCCGGCGGATCGAGGATGACATAGTCGTAAGGATGCCCAACCCCGGCAAGGCGCTCGAGCAATTCGAAGACGTCGGCCACCTCATAATCCACCTGCGCCTCGCTCAACCCGTTGAGGACGGCGTTGTGGCGAGCCATCTCGATCGCACGGGATGAGATGTCGACGGAGTGCACGTGGGCTGCCCCCGCCAGTGCGGCGTTGAGACCAAACGAACCCGTGTGCGTGAAGCAATCGAGCACCGTCCTGCCCGGGGCGATGCGTGCCGCTGCCATACGGTTGAGCTTCTGGTCGAGGAAGAACCCCGTTTTCTGCCCTCCGACGAAATCGACGTCGTAGAGGACACCGTTCTCGCAGATATGCGCCGTCGATCGAGACGGGTCGACCGCGCATGTCGACCTGCCCGCCCCTCCGGTTCCCGTACCGGGCTCGGTGTCCTCTGACGGCCTTGGCACCGGCACGCCGTTTCCGCCATAGAAGCCGCACGTCTGCTCCAGCCCCTCGAGGAGACGGGTCGCGGCGTCGTTGCGCTCGTAGATGCCGTTGATACGCTGGCCATCCTCCGTGAGCACGTGATAGAGCGCGGGCAGCACCAGGTGCTTCGCCTCGTCCATACCCCGACACAGCGTACGCGCCACGAGGATGTCGTCGAAACGGTCGACGGTGAGACCGGGCATCTGGTCAGCCTCGCTCGCGATGACGCGGCAGGCGCTCACGGCGTCACCGAGCACCGCCTTGCGGTAGGTCCAGGCATAACGTACGCGCCGTTCGAAGAATGCGGCGTCGAAGCGATCGTTCGCGTTGGTGGAGAGGATTCGCGCCCGTATCTTGGAGGCACCGTTGTACCAGGCGGTCCCGAGATACCGTCCGCTACGGGAGACGATATCGACGAGCTTGCCATCGAGCTCCGTCACCGTCGCGACGACAGGGGCCCTACCCGCCCCCACTGCCCGCACGCCATCGATCGCCTCGACCTCCGCATCATAGATCCACGGATGCCCGGCCTTGATCGACCGCTCGGCCTTGGCGCTCACCTGCACGCGCGGGTACGCGCGCCCCGCACCTCTACTCCCCATCGGCGCGCCTCCGGTCCCCACCATCGTGCACTGCAGTGAGCCCCATGATGGCGGCGAGGTCGCGCAAGGCGGCCCCTCGGTGCGACAGCGCGCTCTTCTGCGCCGTCGAGAGCTGCGCCATCGTTCTCGTACCATGCAACGCGTCGGGTGAGAAGAGCGGGTCGTAGCCAAAGCCCCCTTCCCCGATCGGATTCGTGACGACGACCCCCTCGCAGGTGCCGCGGGCCACCGTCTCGCCACCGTGCTCGTCTATGAACACCAGCACCGAGACGAATCGGGCCGTACGAAGCTTGAGGGGCACGTCGGAGAGCTCTCCGAGCAGCCGTGCGTTGTTCTCCGCATCGGTGGCCGCCTCGCCCGCATAACGCGCTGAGTAGACACCGGGACGCCCGTCGAGGGCGTCCACTTCGAGCCCCGAGTCGTCTGCCAGGGCGGCGAGACCCGTCTCGAGAGCGGCCGCTCGGGCCTTGATGCGCGCGTTGGCCTCGAAGGACCCACCGTCCTCGATGGGCTCGGGGAAGTCACCGAGGTCGTTGAGTGCCACGAAATCCCACTCCTCCACATGCAACGCGGCGCGAATCTCATTCACCTTGTGTGGGTTCCCCGTCGCCACCACGATGCGTCTCGGTGCATCTGTCCTGCAGTCGGCGGGCATCTTCTCATCGACCATCGAATCCCCTATCGGTTCGAGGTGGACAGGTCGAGCGATGCGGTGACCTGGTCGGTGGCATGCTCGGGCACGAGCGCGATGACATCACGCTGGACGCGGAGCAACCCTTCGAGACCCATATCCCCCAAATCGAGAAGGCGACCCAGACGTGCCCGGTCGAACGGGGTGCGCTCACCTGTACCCTGGACCTCGATGTAATCACCCGACGCGTTCTTGACCAGGTTCATGTCGATCTCCGCCCGGGAATCCTCGGAGTAGTCGAGGTCGAGCAGCTCGCGACCGTCGACCATACCAACGCTCACGGCAGCCACCTGGTCGAACAGGGGGTTGACGCGGATCTTCCCGGCGATACGCCACCCTTCGAGCGCATCGTGCAGTGCCACCCATGCTCCGGTGATCGAAGCCGTGCGCGTGCCGCCGTCAGCCTGTATCACGTCGCAGTCGACCGTGACGGTCACCTCCCCGCCCAGACCGCCCATGTCGACGACGGTACGCAGACTGCGCCCGATGAGGCGCTGGATCTCCTGGGTACGCCCTTGCTGCCCGTTGGTCTCACGCCTCGTGCGTTTCATGGTCGAAGCGGGAAGCATCGAGTACTCAGCGGTGACCCAACCAAGCCCCTTCCCTTTGCGCCATGCAGCCACGCGTTCCTCGATGGTGGCAGCGCAGAGCACCTTGGTGTCCCCGCAGGTGATGAGGCAACTGCCCAGAGCCGTCTTGAGGTAGTTGCGCGTGATAGATACGGGTCGCAGCTGGGTGCGTGCGCGGTGATAGGAGCGTGATGTGACCATGGGATCTATGATCCTTTCCGGGTTGAGCCCCCCAAGGGGCACGAGATGTTCCTTCACGTAGCGCCTTTGGCGAAGAAGCGCCTCCTCGTCCGAGCTCGTATCGCATGAACGCATGTCAGCGAACCCGGCGATGGTGCGCCGTCGCCAGATCGGCGAGTTCGCCGATGTCGATGTGGACGGCCTCGGACACCGGTCGCCCAAGGACGCGGGTCGCCAGCCGGGTGAACTCGACCACATCCTCCGAGGTCGTTGCCAACTCGAGGCCAGGCTCATCGATCGCGTCGGCGAGCTGGCTGCGACGAGCAAGGGTCTCGGCCACGTCGTATGCGGTATCGTCGGCAGAGGAGATGAGGTGCGTTTCGGGACCCATCACCTCCCCGATCAACGGTGCGATGAGGGGGAAGTGCGTGCAGCCCAGGACAAGGGTATCGACGTTATGGCGCTTCAGCGGTATGAGGTACTCGTCGGCGACATCCCGGAGAGCGGGACCGTCGGAGGCGCCAAGGACCTTGGAGAGCGTGTCCTCGCCTGCGCCTTCCTCGATGAGGAGCCCCCGCTCGACGATATCGACGAACCGTGGCGTCGCCGCGCTATACACCTTGATACCCGCATCGATCGCCCTGATCGCCTGAGGGTAGGCTCTGCTCTCGATGGTCGACGTCGTGCCGATGACGCCCACGCGACGGGAGCGCGTCACGTGCACGGCCGCCCGTGCACCGGGCACGATCACGCCCAGAACCGGTACGTCGAACTCCCGTTGCGCGAGCGCAAGACCCGCCGCCGTCGCCGTGTTGCAGGCGATGACAATCAGTTTCACCTCGCGGGTCTCAAGCCATGCGCATATCTCCCGGACGAACCCGCATACCTCCACGGGGTCACGGGGACCGTAGGGACAGCGGGCCGTGTCTCCCACGTACACCATCGATTCATGGGGTAGACGGGAGGCGATCGCACGGGCGACCGTGAACCCCCCCACACCGGAGTCGAAGATGCCAATGGCCTGGGATGATCGAGTGGCATGTGACTGGGCAGCATTCTCTCGCGGCGCTGCGACCGATGGTCTCGTTTTCATGGCTTCCAGTGTATACGTCCGGTCGGTTCAAGGGCACCGGATCGCCTCGATCATGGCGAGCACGGCGGTCTTCCATCGCGCAGACGGCCCATCCGCAGACCGTCCGAGGCTCACGCCTCCCCGGCACTTCCCGCTTGGATGGCGGCACGCACCCGTGCGAGCACCTGGGTGGCACGAGCTATCTGCTCGGTCCCCTGCAACTGCCCATCATCGCAGATGAGGGCGGGGCCGTCGTCCAGAAGCCCTAGGGCGAAATCCGTCGTGGACGCCACCCCGTAATCGAGAATACCCGTGCCGGGAATGCCACCCATCGGTGTGAGGCCATTGGCGCGTGCCGCCGCGAACAGGGCCTCGACCTGCTCGCGATGTGGGTGCGCGATGTGCACGGCCGCATACCCGGCCTCCGAAAGCGCTGGGTAGTATTCGCGGATGTCCCCCATCGAGCGGAATGCGATGGGGACGTCCAGTTGCCCGGCTTCCCCGGCGAAGCGACGGTAGAGCGGCATGAGGCGCTCGGTCACGAAGAGGGGGTCGGCGAGGGGGCACGAATCGCCGGACAGGTCGTCGCACAGCACGATAGCGTCAGCACCCCCCTGTGCGACGGACCGTATCGTCGTCGAGACCCGATCGGCCACCGCGGCGATGTACGAGAGCCCTTCCCTGCTTTCGGCGGCGTGTTGGATCCCACGGTCCCCGTACTTGTCGGCGAGGATACCGAGTGGTCCCGTGATCGAGACGAAGGCGGCGATGTGGCGTTTGTCGAAACGCTGCCGGACGTTGCTGCCCAGGAAACGATCGCAGTCGACGAAGAGGAACGACGGCGCAAGGGACTTGCTGATGAGGTCCGTTCCCTCTGGAATGACCCACGTGAGTCCAAAACCCACCGTTGAGAGTTGATCCACCACTGCCTCATCCTTTCGGGCGGGTCAGAGATTCGGCCCGCATGCCGTCGTGCCACGGAGGAAACGTATCTGCGCAAGCACCGTGTCGATGAGCCGACCGGAATTGACGTACTTGAGAACGCACGATGCGACGGTGGTGCCCGCGATGACCAGCCCATCGAGTCCATCGCCCTTGCTACCATACTCACGATACACCATCCGGACCTCCTGTTGGTGAGCGTGGAGCCATCCGTGACCCATGACGACACGATGGCCCACGTCACATGGTCCCAACCGGCACCCTCGCGACGCTACTGCCGAGATGAGCCTCCCGACGGGTTGCCACGATGGCGGGACCGAGTCGGACGACCGTCGTAGGGAGCAGGCATCCCCGGGTAAGCGACACCTGGGACACCGCCGAGCGCATTGGGTGCCTGTCCATCGCCACGCGGGTCATCGTCAAGTCGATGGTCATGGCCGACAAGCCCTTCGGTACCTCCCGACCCATCTGGGTCGAAGGGTTGAGAGACGTCCTCTCCACGGGTCCTCGCCTGACGCCCACCCGATTCGACCGACGAGCCCAAAGGCCCCCCTCCCTCGACTTCCGGGAAGCCTTCCGGAGTGGTGCCGGACGAGGAGCTTCCCGTTTCCCGACCCCCGGGGAAGACGGCGTCCCCCTCGGCATCCCAACCTGGTTCGACGGCCCCGGGCATCCCCGAGATGAACGTTCCCGACAGCCAGAATCCATCGCGACCATCCGTCCGCTGCCCCCGTCGCGCAGCCTCGTCTGATGCCTGGTGAAGGGCCGACACCAGTTCCTCGGAGGGAGCGAGCCGTGTGGCGATGGCAAGATAGTAGGCCCGTTCCCCATAGTGCTCGATCCCCAGCGCCTCTCGCGCCTTGTCAAGCGCAAGCGCGCAGTAGCGCGCGTCAGGTGCGATCGGCAGATCGTTCTCGCCGAGAGACTCGGCGATCTCCTGGGACGAGGGTATATGGTTCTGCCAATCCGGTCGCCTCCGTTGCAGATAGGCGACGACATCCCCGACCGTATGACCGGAGGGATCCGCTTGCATCACCATCGCGCTGAGGGCCATGGCGAGACGGAGTTCCTCTCGTTCGGTCGCCAGCAGTGCCAACTCGGTGCAAAACGCCAGGAAATCCTCGAGCGACGGGGAGAGTGCCAGCGCCTCGCGAGCCACGTTGAACGCCTCGTCGAACTCGCCTCGTTCCTTGAGCAGCGCCACGAGTTCGCGTCGAGACGACATCTCCACAGGACCCCAGGTGATGGCCCGCTCGAGCGAGGTCTGACCTTCGGGAAGCCGGCCCAACCGTCGCAGGCACATCCCCCGCAGACGATACATACCGGGAACGTCGTCCATGACGACGTGAAGCCGATGACCTTCGGGCAGGTGGAAGCGCTCGTACACGTCGGCATGAAACGCCTCGGAGAAATGCACGTAGCGCTGTTGCCGCGAATCGGACCACCCATACGGTGAGACATGGCCAGGACGCTCGATGCGCAGCACGATGGGGTCAAGTATGGCGAGCGCCGCCTTGTAGTCGTAAAGGTGGAACCGAAGCGTCGCATCGATGAGGATGCGGTCGAGCAAGGCGGCGTCCTCTTCGAAGAGCTCGTTTCCCTGTCGGCCATAGATATGGCGATCATGCGCAGCTGTCATCGTCCATCTCCGCTATCGTCGAACTCACGTCATGCCCTTGCCCGTTCACACGACCCCCTCGACCATGGGAACCGATGCCGTCCCCGTCGATCGGGGCACGGGATCCGTACGTATCCGAGCGGGCCATCGCCTGCAAAGGCGAGGGGCCCGGGACGTACGTCCCGGGCCCCTCGCGACGACACTCGCCCGCAATCGTGCGGACTCTCACCGGGGTGTCGCCACCCGGCAGATACGTGCTGGTGGAGGCGCGGAGAATCGAACTCCGGTCCACGACAACCCCCTGGGAGGCATCTCCAGGTTCAGCCGACAGGTTATTTCAGCTACCGCGCCCCTATCGGCACATTCACGGCAACCCAGCCAGTTCGGTCTTAACCTACGCCATACCGGCTACGTGCGTAGATGCGATCCCCATGATGTCGTCGTACCGGCGCTGGGGATGGACCCCGGCTTGACGTCGTTGCTAATTAAGCAGCGAGGGCGTAGCTTTTGTTGTCAATTAAAGTTGACGGTACCCCTGTTTAACGTGGCGAGGAGACCACGACCTGCTTCCTCCCTCAAAGCTATCGTGTCGAAACCAGTCGCCCCCGTACGAGGGTCACCGTGCGACCTGTCAACGTGCATGCCCTCAGACGCCCGAGGATGCAAAACATCGGCTCACGAGGTCGAGTTCTCGATCGACCATCCACACGCAGTCGATCGGTGAGCATCGAGCAAGCATACCCCGGAAAGCGTGGGCGATGTATCATTATACATGCCGGGACCTCCCCCGACGACTTCGCAGACGACTCGCCCGCGAAGCGTTGCCATCGTGCAGCATGGGCCTTCGACGGCAGTCGGGGAGACGTCGGCGAATCAGCCGCGGCCACGCTCCTTCATCGCACGCTCGACCGTACGCTTCGCGTCGCGCTCCGCCAACGTGGCACGCTTGTCGAACTCCTTCTTACCGCGGGCGACTCCCACCTGGACTTTGACCCGATTGCGCCGGTTGAAGTACATGCTCACGGGAACGAGGGCAAAGCCACGCTCCCGCACGCGCTCGTACAACTGTACGATCTCGTGCTTATGCATGAGCAGTCGCCGGGGCCGATCCGAGTCCACGTTGAAGATGTTCCCATGGCTGTACGGTGCGATATGCACGCCATGCAGCCATGCCTCGCCGTTGCGGATAAGCACGTAGCAATCGGTGAGCTGGCAGTTGTTCTCACGTAATGAGGAAACCTCGGTACCAGTGAGCTCGATGCCGGCCTCGTAGGTATCCTCGATGAAGTAGTCGTGGAACGCCTTGCGGTTGCGTGCGATGGTCTTGCTCTCACGCTCGGGCATCGTGCACCTCCTTCTGGTTTCCCCTATTGTACCGATAAGTCCCCGGATGCGTGGCCGTGCGGTTCCACGCAATCGGAAGCGGTTCGATCGTCCGTCACGCCCCGAGGCTCGCCTGTGAGCCTGGTGTGAAATCGATGTTCGGGTCGAGATCGAGAAGAAACCGCGTGAGTATCCCGATGGCACTCTCTATGTCCGAGAGCTTGAGCACCTCGGTGGGCGTGTGCATGTATCGCAGGGGAACGGAGACGAGCGCCGTTGCCTTGCCGCCGCGCGTAAGCTGCATCGGGTTGGCATCGGTGCCGGTGCCGCGGTTCTCCGCCTCTATCTGATAGGGTATGCCGGCCTTCTCGGCCGCTTGCTCGAGGAGTTCGAAGAGCACCGGGTTGATGTTGGGGCCACGGGCGATGATGGGTCCCCCGCCGCATTTGAAATCGCCGTAGGTGCGCTTTTCGATGTCGGGGTAGTCGGTCGCGTGACCCACCTCGATGCACAGGGCGATGTCGGGGTCGACGCTAAACGTAGAGGTCTGCCCACCGCGCATGCCGATCTCCTCCTGGACCGTGCCAGCCGCGGTGAAGTCGCTGCAGCAACCCCCAGCCGCCTTGACCTCCTCGAGCACCCGGGCGGCGATGAACGCGCCCATCTTGTCATCGAAGGCACGCGATACCGCGAAACCGTCCCCGAGCCGTTCAAAGCCCACGCCATAGGTGATGGGGTCGCCCACGCGCACCTTGGCCTTGACCGCATCGGCTGGCATCCCCATGTCCACGAAGAGTTTGTCGAGCGGGGTGACCTTCTTTCGCTCCTCGGCGTCGATGAGATGGATGGGCTTGCGGCCCATGACGGCGCGGTAGCTGTGACCATCGCTCGCATGCACGTCCACGCGAAGGCCCGGCAAGATGACGGCGTCGATGCCGCCGAGCGACTTGATGGCGAGGAATCCGTTGTCGTCGATGTACGAGACGATCATGCCCACCTCGTCGATATGCCCTGCCAGCAGCACGGTGGGCGCACCGGGGACCGTGCCCTTTATGGTAGCGTGCACCGAGCCCATCACGTTGGTCTCGACCGTGTCGGCCACCGGGGTGAGGCGGTCGCGAAGCACCTGTGCCGCTGGCCACTCATAGCCCGTAGGGGAGGGAGTGCCGACCAGCTTCGAGAGGAATGCGACTTCGTTATCGTTCATGGATGCTCCTTATCGTCGAGTGCCTGCCTCTTGAGTCTACGCCAGCGTGAAGCGACGTACAGCTACCGTACGCCAACATCGGTACCTGTGGTGATTGAGCACTCGATGGCCGGTGGCTGCATACGGACCTCGTCGACGCGCACGCGCACGCGCTGCCCGCGTCGCACGCACCGCAAGGCTCGTGGGCTTCGCTGAGCCGTGCTCGACCGCGCATCGCCTGCATCGTCCGAGACGTCGCAAGACCCAAGCCCCGTGACGTGACATTCCGCCGTGTTGTCGAGGCGCACCATCGCCGCCGTACCGTTGGTGTCGATGATGACCCCGTCGTACTCCTCGCCGATATGTCGTGCGAACAGGAGCGCGGTGGCATGGCGCACCGACTCCGTCGCCGCAGCGTCGGCTTCACGCTCCATCTGCGAGCAGTGATCGGCGATCGTGCCCAGATCCGCAGTCAACGCCTCGATCGACGCTGCCCGAGGCGAACTCGTCTCGGCGGCATGGCGGAGTTGCACCTTGAGCAGCCGGTGCACCATCAGGTCGGGATATCGGCGTATGGGGCTGGTGAAATGCGTATAGCAATCCATCGCCAAGCCGTAATGTGGCTCGAGCCGTTCGAGGTACCGAGCGCGTCTCATCGTACGCAGCACGAGCGGTTCGATGGCCGCCTCCTCCGACCTGAGATGCGCGAGTCGCAAGATCTCCTGAATCGCATGCGGGTCACCACCGAGAAGCCCGTCAACCCCATACCCCGCATCTTCGAGAACGTCACCCAAGGCTGCCAGGGCCGCCGGGGACGGAGCACCATGGACGCGGTACAGCATCGGCGACCCGGCAAGCGTCAGATGTCTGGCGACCGTCCCGTTTGCGAGGATCATCGCCTCCTCGACGAGCGCCGTCGCACGCGTCCGGTGACGCATGGTCACCTCGATCGGTCGACGGTCATCATCAAGACGCACCTCGGTTTGAGGGATGTCGAAATCGATTCCACCCCGTTCGAGCCTGCTCGCGTGCCTCAGGGCAGCGACTGCGTCAAGCGCCTCGAGGACCGACCGGGCGGAAAGATGGCCCATGCCTCGGGATGCGGGGTCGACTCCCCGTTGCCCTTCGGGGAATTCGACCCATGGCTCAACGCCATCGAGCATGCGCTGCACGGCAGGGTAGTCGAGACGCAGCCGTGATCGTATCACGCTGGGGAAGAGCTCGAAGCGCACCGGTTCGGCAGTGCGTGGATCAAGGTACAGATCGACCGTCATCGCCAGGCGATCCTCCTGGGGGGCCAGCGAGCATGACCCGTTTGCGAGCGATTCCGGCAGCATGGGGAGGACCTTGCCCACGAGATACGTAGACGTCGCCTTTCGGCGAGCATCCATGTCGATGGGGGTGTTCCAGGGTACATAGGCTGAAACGTCCGCGATATGAACCCCTAACCGGAGCAGCCCGTCAACCCTCTCGAGAGAGAGGGCATCGTCAAAATCCATCGCATCGAGCGGGTCGATGGTGATCACGTCCCGGCCACGCAGGTCTCGACGCAACGGTTCGGTGAGCGCCCGGTCCACGTCGAGGGTCAGGGCATCCGCCTGCTCGATGGCCGCCGGGGTGAAGCCGGCATCGATACCATGGGCGAGGGCGATGGCGAGGGCGTCCGATTCCTGACCGCGACTCTGATCGAGTACCTTCTCGATGACCCCCTGCGCACTCTCGTATCGCGAGGGATACCCCGTGATACGGACCTCCACGACGGCACCCGTCTTTACGTCGGGCGTCTCCTCTGCCTGCGTGAAGATGTCATAGGTGATGCGTTCGTCCAATGGGCTGACGACCCCGAGCGGCCCGTTGCGCTCATAGCGGCCGATGACGTTCACGTGAGCTCGCGAGAGGATGCGCACGACCCGCCCTCGACGGCGGGTATCCACTTGACGGCGCCGATCCGAGTCGAGCCGAGCCGCTGGCGTCTCCTCTTGTCCCGCACCGATGGGTCTACCACCTGCTCGCGCATCGACATCGACATCGACCTCGTCGCCATCCATCGCACCCATAAGGCACCCATGCGATATGAGGCAATCCCCCTCTGACCCGCTCACGAACCCATAGCCATGCCGGTTGATGGAGACGACACCCCGCAACCCGTTCTTGGACATGTCAGGATCCCGATGCGGTGCCAGAGTAGGTGGAGGTCCCGAGAGCGTCGATTGCCGCAGCAAGTTGCATATCCTGATCCGTCCCGATCAGCTTTGGATCCATCGTGACGACGATGCTCGGGTTCACGCCCACGCCATCGATGGTCTCTCCGTTCGATCCAAGGTAGTACGCGATGGTGAACTTGACGGCTCCACCCGCGGAGAGCTCCTGGATGCTTTGGATCGTACCTTTGCCGAACGTGGCCGACCCGACGATCGTCCCCCGGCCGCTGTCCTGCACCGCGGCGGCGAACACCTCGGAACATGAGGCCGTATCACCGTTCACCAGCACCACGAGGGGCTTGTCGGTCAGATGCTTGCTCGTGTCCACCGCTGTCTTGGTCACCCCGGACTTCGAGCTGATCTGAGCGACCGTGCCATCGGGGATGACCATGGACGCGATGGCGACCGCTTGGTCGATGTGCCCACCAGGATTACCACGTACGTCGATCACGTACCCGCTCACGCCCTGTTCAGCCAAGTTGGTGATCGCGGCGGCGACCCCATCGGCACTCGTGCTGCCAAACTGCAGGACCGAGATGTATCCCACTCCATCGATAACCCGCGAGGTGACGTCGGGAACGGTGATCTCGGATATCGTGAGCACCGCCGAGAACGCCTCGCCACCCAGGTCGTCGCGACTTGTCGGGCGTCGCCACGCCAGGGTCACCTGAGTCCCGATCGCCCCCTGACACGCGTCGACGACGGCATCGGTGTCCCAAGACGATCTGCTCACCCCGTTGACCGAGACGATGAAGTCGCCTGGCTGCAGACCAGCGGCGGCGGCGGGTGTTCCCGCGCCAACGCTCACCACGTACGCCTTGCCATGGTATTCGGAGAAGACGATCCCGAGTCCGATGGAGGAAGCCGACGAACGGGCCTTGTACTGCGCGTACTCCTCGGGGGAGTAGTACCGGGCATAGGGGTCGCCGGTGCTTTCCAGCAACGCCTCGATGGTGGTCGCGGTGGTGCTCGCCGAGGTGGTGGCGCTTGACGCCGAGTCGATGGCCGATTTGCTGCCGAACAATGCCTGGATCTCGGAGATGCTGCTACCCAGGTTGGAGGCTGAGGAGTTTGCCGTGGAGCTTTGCGTATCGTTCGTGGCAACGGGAAAGCCGAAGAACGTCGTGCCGCTGCCCAGGCTCCCGCGAACGGCCATGCCTATCAGGAAACCGACGAGGACGAGCAGCACCCCTACGACAGGCAAGGCGATGCCTCGCCTCAGCCTCAGCTTGCCCACCTTCAGCATCCCACCGGCGTCTGCGGAACGTGACGAGGGGGGCTTGCTCACCGACTCCTGGGGGCCATCGTCTTTTCGCACCGTGTGCACATCACACCTTCAGATAGCGACGCATCGCCAGTCCGGAACCGAAGAGCCCGATGACGATACCGGTGACGATGAGGATGGCGTATATCTGCACATAGGATGATGAGTCGATCTGGATCGAAAGGAACGATATGCTCTCCGTGACCATCGGCAGGGCATAGTGGCGCATCAATGCGATCGCGATATCGGCAAGGCCGGCACCGATGAGCGCCTGGAAAGCCCCCTCGAGTAGGAATGGCGCACGGATGAACCAGTTGGAGGCACCCACGAGTCGCATGATGGCGATCTCGCGCCTGCGTGCGAGGATGGTGAGCCGAATGGTGTTGTTGATGAAGATGAGTGCGACGAACATCAGCAACGCGACAAGGGCGACGCCGAGAACGCGTATGAGATTCGTTACCTGGAGGAGGCGCTCGACGGTCTGCTGCCCGTACTTCAGGGATCCCATAGGGTCACCTGGCTCATCGCAAATCGATTGAAACGTCGCATTATCGGCGATCTGACTCGCAATGGACTCAACCTGTTGCGCGTTGTCGAGTTGCACTTGCAACGATGCGGGCAATGGATTGTCCGTTTGAAGCTGCTGCGCGATCTCGGGGTTTGACGACATCATGTCGCTAAAATCCGCCAGCGCCTCATCCTTCGAGACATACGTCACCGAAGCGACGTCGTTCATCGCCTTGATGTCATTGGTGAGGGTCTGCACGTCCGCATCGGATGAGCCATCGGCCAAATAGACGGTGATGCTCACCTCGCTCTCGACGGACTCGGTGACGTTGTTCACGATAAGGCCCGCAACCATGAACACGCCGATGATGAGCAGTGATAGGAATATCGTGACGACGGCACCGGTACTCGTCGTCCAATTGCGCCTGAAGTTGATGATCGACTCTTTGAGGAAATAGATGAGGCTAGACATCGAATCCGTAAACCCCCCGGTCCTGATCGCGTACAAGACGGCCATTCTCAAGCTCAATGACCCGACGGCGCATATTGTCGACCATCTCCCTATCGTGCGTTGCGACAATCACCGTGGTACGCGTGCGATTGATACGCTCGAGAAGGCGCATGATGCCGAGGGAGGTCTGTGGATCGAGGTTTCCCGTCGGCTCGTCGCAGATAAGATACGGTGGACGGTTCACGATGGCACGGGCGATGGAGACGCGCTGCTGTTCGCCTCCCGAAAGCTGATCGGGCATCTTGTCCATCTTCTCGTACAGACCGACCAGACGCAGCACCTCGGGAACCTGGGTCTTGATGACCGCCGAGTGCTTACCGATGACCTCAAGGGCAAACGAGACGTTCTCGAAGGTCGTCTTGTTGGGAAGAAGCTTGAAGTCCTGGAAAACGCAGCCAACATTACGACGCAGTTTTGGGATACCCCAGTTCCGCATCGTCACGAGGTTGGTGCCACCGATGAATATCTGCCCACTCGTCGCCACCAGTTCACGGTTGAGCAACCGGATGAACGTCGACTTCCCGCTCCCGGATTGACCGACGAGGAAGACGAACTCGCCTTCGTGGATGTCGAGGGTGACATCGTTGAGAGCAGGCTTGTTCGGCTGAGCCGGATACACCTTCGACACGTGCACGAACGAGATGGCGGGTCTCTCCAAGGGGCGGGAGAACCCATCGACGCTTGCCTCGACGCGCGGCAGGGACGTGAGGGTCTGACTCGCAGCGGTACGTCCCAGACCCTTCGCCGTCGCCGCAGTCCCTTGCCTCTCGGGCATGTCAGCACGCGGAGACGTGAAGACATCGACCCGAGTAACGGGTAGGGAACCCGTTGTGGCCCGAGCTTTCGGCTCAGTCGCCGAAGGGTCGGGTGCAGGCGAGCCAACCGACTGCGGAGAAGACGTCCGCGAAGGCGATGGCGAACCTGTCGCCCGAGATGACTCGCCAGAATCCATGGTGGTGTGCTTGGGGTCTTGATTCAAACGAGATGCATAGGAAGAGCGAGGCACACCTTGCGGGGCAGGGGTACCCGAGGGGACCTGAACTCCGTGAGTGCCGCTATGCGCTCCACCTTTATCGTGTTTAGACACTGAGAAACTCCATTCGCGTCTTGATGACCAAACCGATGTTCCCGCCACGGCCGATCTGGCGGTTCGATGACATCCAACGGTCCAGGTCCGACGAGGGCTCGCACCCTCACCCTGGCGGCAACTGACGAGAAACCCTTCTTCGGATGGTGCCAGGCCCATCGGCCACCGCACTCTCCTGGGAACCAGCAACATAGTAGCAAACGTCATCCACCATTGATATGGGACTCGCAAAAGAGGCCCAACGAACAGCACGTCGACATCGACCGGAAAGCTTCCCATCAAGATTGAACATTATAGCGTTCGGTGGCACCGAGCGCGAACGCGCGTCACCGCACGCACGATAGCCGGTGCATCCAGCTCGAAGCACGTGAGCAACTCGGGAAGCGAACCTGATGTGCCGAAGCTGTCCCTCATACCGACACGTTCGAGGAAAACGGGGAGGTGCTCTGCGGTGAGCTCGGCGACAGCCGCTCCCAGCCCGCCAATCACACTATGCT
Organism: Coriobacteriia bacterium; assembly: GCA_015655215.1. Taxonomy (GTDB): domain Bacteria; phylum Actinomycetota; class Coriobacteriia; order Coriobacteriales; family RUG033; genus JAATFL01. The sequence goes on along the minus strand of JAATFL010000014.1, from coordinate 7,933 downwards.
CCTCGGCGGTCACGACGCAACCAGTCTTCCGAATGGATGCCAGGATATCCGCCGCTGGTAGAGGTTTGATCGAGGGCACATCGATCACTTCGGCGTCTATCCCCCTCTCGGCAAGGGCATCCGCTGCCATGAGCGCCTGGGCAACCTCGATCCCGCAGGCGGCGATGGTCACGTCGACCCCCTCGCGCAACACGATGGCACGCTCCCACTCCATGCGATAGTCCGCCCCGTAGATCCGAGGAACCGATGCACGTCCCATGCGCACATACACCGGACCCGGTGTCGCCACCGCAAGGCGAATCGCCGCTTTCGCGGCGTGGTAGTCCGATGGGACGAGGACGCGCATGTTGGGCAGCCCACGCATGAGCGAAATGTCCTCAAGCATCTGATGCGATCCCCCATCCGGTCCCACGGAGATGCCCGCATGGGTCGGAGCTATCTTCACATCGAGCTTCGAATAGCACACCGTATTCCGAATCTGATCGTAGGCACGGCCCGTGCCGAACACCGCGAACGAACCGGTGAAGGCGATCTTACCCGAAAGGGAAAGACCTGCCGCGACGTCGATCATGTTCTGCTCGGCGATTCCGACGTCCACCAAGCGCATGGGATATGCAGCACCGAGCTTCTTCGTCGTGGTCGAACCGGCAAGATCGGCATCGACGGCCACGACGTCGACGCCCTCGTCGGCAAGCTCCACGAGGGTCTCGCCGTAGGCAGCGCGCGTCGCCTTCGACGTGTCATCCATCGTCATCATGCCCGCCCTCCCTCGATGCATTCCGAGTACCATCCGGGCATGCCACCGAGCTCGCCAAACGCCACCGCCGCCTGATCGGCCGACGGGGCCTTGCCATGCCACTCCACCTGGTCCTCCATGAACGAGACACCCTTACCCTTCACCGTCCGGGCGATGACCGCCACGGGGCCCTTCGTGTACGCCTTCGCCTGCGAGAGCACGCCATTCAATGCCACGGAATCATGGCCATCGACCTCCAGCACATGCCAGTTGAACGCCCTGAAGCGCTCGGCGATGCCGGTCAGGCCGAGCAACTCCGAGCAACGCCCGTCAATCTGCAGGTCATTGTTATCGATGATGGCCACCAGGTTTCCCAGGTGCTGGTGCGCGGAGAACATCACCGCCTCCCAAACCTGTCCCTCCTCGATCTCACCATCGCCGAGCAAGGCAAAGACCGTCGGGACCATCCCTTTTTCCCGATCGCCGCCAGATGACATCAATCCCAAGGCGAGACCTGCCGCGATCGAGAGACCTTGCCCGAGAGAGCCCGTCGAGACCTCGACACCCGGCAGTACCTTGGAATCCGGATGTCCTTGAAGACGCGAGTGAAGCTTTCGAAGCGTCGAGAGTTCGGACAACGGGAAATACCCATCTTCTGCAAGGGCAGCATAGAGGACCGGCGCGGCATGGCCCTTCGAAAGGATGAATCGGTCACGTGCCGGATCGGTGGGACGGTCGTGGTCGTGCGTGAGAATGCCGCCGAAATAGAGCTCGGCGACGATGTCCGTCGCCGAGAGCGACCCCCCCGGGTGCCCGCTACCGGCCAAAGCGAGCATCGCGATGATGTCTCGCCTCATGCTCATGGCCTTCAAGGGGGCATCGGCCATCTCGATGGCGGCGACCCTTTCGGAACCGTCGGTCCCCTCGGGAGTTCCAACCTTCTCGGCGACATCCTTCTCCACGTTGACCTCCATCTGTGCCAATGCCTCGACCCGTGCGCCTTCGACGGAACCATACGGCTGCACGACTAAACCCCCATCTTCTTGAAACCGTTCCCAAACGCCTCGTGTACGTCGGATATCGCGACGAGTGCCCCGATATCTATCGCGGCGATGCCAGCCTTCAGGGTACCAATATCCTTACGGGAAAGAAGGACGAATATCACCTTTCGGTCCTCGCCGGTCCATTCACCCTTCCCAGGGAGAGTGGTGCAGCCGCGGTCCAGGTCGACGTGAATCATCCGGATGATCTCATCGGTCTTACCCGAGATGATCCAACAGGCACGCTCGGATTGGAACCCGTCGATGACGAGGTCGACGATGAGGCTGGTGACGACGAGCGAAAGACCTGCATAGAGCGCATGGTCGATACTGAACACGACGGCGGAAAGTGCAACGATGGCACCATCGATGAGCATCATCCATTGTCCAATGGGAAATTTCGTGTTCCGTGCGAGTATCTGTGCGAGGATATCGGTTCCACCGGTATTGCCGCCCGCCCGGAACACGATGCCCATGCCGATGCCTGAGATGATGGCACCCCATAGGCTGGAGAGGACGAGATCGCCGGACGAGAGGTCGGGGAGGAACGGTGCGAGCAGGTCGGTCGCCAGCGAGAGCGCGACGAACCCGACGATGGTGCGCGCCGCATACCGCAACCCACCCTCTCTCAGGACGAAGACGACGAGAAGGGCGTTCATCACGAGCATCTGCGTCCCGATCGGAAGGGTGACCCCACGCCAAAGGGCTGCATAGTAGATGATGGTCGCAAGGCCCGAGGCACCACCCGGGGCCAGATGCTCCGGGATGAGGAAGCAGTCCATGGCGATCGCGACGACGACCGCCCCTATGACGATGAGCGCGTACCGCCTCAATTGCGCAGCACGGCTCTCCGACGTCTCCAAGAGCGAACCGAACATCTAAGCTCCTTGCCCCTACCATCGCCCTGAATAGAATGGTGAGCCACTCAGACGTGCCGGCGTGCACCCACCAACAGGCTGGGCACGAGCGCCCCATGGACCGGTGGCCTCGAAGACCCTCGTTGCCGCCAATCGCATCACTCCAGGAAACCCGCTTTCGCCCACGGGGTGGGTATCGACGTGCCTTGGGTGGTGGCAGGTATGTCAGTCCCTGGCATCGGTGGTCTTGGTCGCCCAACGATGGTAGGCGACGATGAATGAATCGATATCGCCACCCAGCACCGCATCGACGTTACCCGTCTCCTCCCCCGTACGCAAGTCCTTCACCATCTGATAGGGATACAGGACGTAACTTCGAATCTGGTTTCCAAAGGATATCTCACGCCGGGGTCCGCGAAGTTCGTTGAGCTCGTCCTCTCGTTTGCGCTGCTCCAGTTCGTAGAGCTTTGAACGGAGGATGTTCATCGCGACCGCCTTGTTCTGTAGCTGGGATCGCTCGTTCTGACATGTGATGACGATGCCCGTGGGAAGGTGGGTGATGCGCACCGCCGAGTCGGTCGTGTTGACTCCCTGCCCACCTGGCCCGCCGGAGTGGTACACGTCGATGCGCAGGTCGCCCGGATCGATCTCGACCGCGAAGTCCTGCGGGAGCACGGGAAGCACTTCGACGCCAGCGAACGTCGTCTGACGACGTTTCTTGTCATCGGTGGGCGAGATGCGCACGAGGCGATGCACGCCCTGCTCGGCACGAAGCATGCCATAGGCGTTGTGCCCGCTCACCGTGAACGTCGCACGGTCGAGACCGATGGCCTCTCCGACAGGGGCGTCGTTGACGGTGGTGCTCCATCCCTTGCGCTCCGCATACCTCAGATACATGTGGAACAGCATCTCGGTCCAGTCTTGAGCCTCAAGCCCACCCTGTCCCGGGGTGACGGTGACGATCGCATCCCCGGAGTCGAAACGTCCCGTGAACCACGCCGAGAGCTCCAGTCCATCGATCCGCTCATGCAGGGCCCGTATCGTGGATGTCACCTCTGCGGCCAACTCGGCGTCCCCACCGTCGACGGCGAGTTCGTTGGCAACCTCCGCATCGGCGAGCGTGGCAGTGACCTCGTCGTATGCATCGACGTCACTGCGAAGATTCGCCGTCTCGACCATCATCGTCTGGGCATGGGCGGCATCATCCCAAAACCCCGGTTCGGCTGAAGCGCGCTCACGCTTGGCGACCTCGACACGTTTCTCGGCGACATGGAGGTAGTCTCCAACCCTTGCGATACGCTCCCTGAATGCCGCTAACTCGTCAGACCGATTCCCGATTATCTGCTCTTCAGCCATCTACTTGTCCCTGCCATGACACTTCTTGTACTTGAGGCCGCTTCCGCATGGGCATGGATCGTTGCGCCCTACGTTGACCCAAGGATCATCCTTGTCCTTCGCGAACGTCCGTGCGGGACCGGTCGATGCCTCGGGAAGCTTACCTGCAGTTGCCAGTGCCGATGCCTGGGCACGACGTGCCTTACGGTTATCGGGCCGCGATGCCGACTCCACACCGGTAGCGGCGTTGGCATCGGGAGCACCCATCTCCGGAGGACGGAGACCACGTGCCCCTCTCACCGCATCAGCCTCAGAGGGCCCCGAGTAGTTCACGCGAGCAACCGGCGATGGCGCCTCTGGCTGCACGGCGACCTGAAGGCGCATGATGATGCGGAGGTAGTCCTCATACATCGAACCGACGAGTTCGCCAAAGGCGGCGAACGCTTCGGTCTTATACTCGGTAAGGGGATCGCGCTGGCCGATGGCGCGCAGGCCGATGCCGTTCTTGAGATAATCCATCTGCGAGAGGTGGTTCATCCAGCGCGTGTCGATCACCCTCAGCATCACCTGTGATTCGAGTTGACGCGTCGCCTTCTCTCCGAGCACCGACTCCTTCTCCGTGTAGATGTCCAGGACCTGGTCCACCAGTGCATCGACGAGGTCACCGATCTCCTCGTCGAAGTCCACATCGGTCACATCGAAGCTTTCGCGACCAGTCAGGTCGTTGAACCATGCCTGGAGTCCATCCCAATCCCAGTCATCCGATGGCGTGCCCTCCTTGCAATACAGGTCCACCTGGGTTTCGACGGTGTCATGCATGATCTCGCGTACGCGAGAGTGGATGTCCTTGCCGTCGAGGATCTCGTTTCGTTCAGCGTAGATGACCTCACGCTGCTTGTTCATGACGTCATCGTACTCGAGGACGTTCTTACGGGCTGAGAAGTTCATCGTCTCGACTTGACGCTGTGCGTTCTCGATGGCCTTGGTCACCATACCTGCCTGGATGGGCATGTCGTCATCGATTTGCGTCTTCTGCATGAGCGAGCTGATGCGATCCATGCGATCGCCACCAAACAGACGCATCAGGTCGTCCCCGAGCGAAAGGTAGAATTGGGTGACACCCGGATCGCCCTGGCGCCCCGAACGACCACGCAACTGGTTGTCGATACGACGCGATTCGTGTCGTTCGGTGCCGATGACGCAGAGGCCGGCGGCGGCACGGACCGCATCGCCCTCTGCAGAGCATATCGCCTTCGCCTGCACCTTCGCCTCGGCGCGCTGCTCGGGTGTTGCCTCGCCGAGCTCGATACCGCGTTGGACGAGGAGGTCATCGGCAAGATAGTCGACGTTGCCACCGAGCACGATGTCCGTACCACGTCCCGCCATGTTCGTCGCGATGGTGACGGCGCCCAGTCGGCCTGCCTGAGCGACGATATGGGCTTCCTGCTCGTGGTGCTTCGCGTTGAGAACGCTATACGGGATCCCGCGCTTGTCCAATATCCTCGAAAGGTATTCCGAACTCTCGATCGACACGGTGCCGACCAGGACCGGCTCTCCGTTCGCATGGCGTTCCTGCACGTCGTCGGCCACGGCGTTGAACTTCGCCTCGACGGTGCGATAGACCAGGTCGTTCTCGTCATCTCGGACGATCGGCCTGTTCGGTGGGACGGCGACGACGGGAAGCTTGTAGATGTCACGGAACTCGGCATCCTCGGTCATGGCCGTGCCGGTCATGCCGGCGAGCTTGAGGTACAGGCGGAAGTAGTTCTGGAGCGTGATGGTCGCGAGGGTTTGGTTCTCCTCTTTGATCTGAACGCCCTCTTTCGCCTCGATGGCCTGGTGAAGCCCCTCCGACCAACGCCTCCCCTCCATGATACGCCCGGTGAATTCGTCGACGATCTTCACCTCCCCGTCCATGGAGACGTAGTCGACGTCCTTGTGAAACAGGAACTGCGCCTTCAGTGCCTGCTGAAGATGGTTGACCAGTTGCCCTGAAGGGTCTTCGTAGATATCCTCCCCGGTGAGCGCCTCCATCTTCTGCAAACCCTGTTCGGTGGTGAAAATGGTCTTCTTCGCCTCGTCCATCTCGAAATCGACGTCGGGCTTGAGTTTCTTGACCGCATGGGCGAACTTGCTATACGTATCCGCCGCCCGTGTTCCCGCTCCCGAGATGATGAGGGGCGTACGGGCCTCGTCTATGAGGATCGAGTCGACCTCGTCGACGATCGCGAAGGCGTGGCCACGCTGCACCCGGTTCTCAGCCCGTGTGACCATGTTGTCCCGCAGGTAATCGAAACCGAACTCCGCGTTCGTACCGTAGGTGACGTCGGCATCATATGCCGGCTTTCTCATCTCGGTAGGCATGCCGTTCTGGATAAGACCGACGGTCATCCCGAGCCTTCGATACACCTGACCCATCCACTCGCTGTCGCGCTTCGCGAGGTAGTCGTTCACGGTCACGATATGCACGCCCTCGTCGCCGATGGCATTGAGATAACCGGCCAGGGTCGATACGAGCGTCTTGCCCTCGCCGGTTTTCATCTCCGCGATCTTGCCATCGTTGAGAACCATGCCACCGATGAGTTGGACATCGAAATGACGGAGACCCAGAGCACGGACGCTCGCCTCCCGAACGGTGGCGAACGCCTCGGGGATCAGATCGCCCAATCCCGCTCCTCCCGCATAGAGATCGCGCAGCTTGACCGTCTGTCGGGTCAGCTCTTCATCCGTCAGAGCCTGGATCGTAGGTTCCAGCTCATTGATCGCATCGACTGCGGGTCGATAGGATCGGATGTCCTTCCCTCCGCCGGCGGAGAGCAGTTTTGCAATGATGTTTGCCATGCACATCCCTCAAATGTCTTCGGGCACCGTCGTTACCGGCGCCAACCTGTGCTACCACTCACTCTAACACAGGAACCCTCGGTGTCCGTCAGATGCCCAGAGCCGCTACCGCAATGGCATCAACAGTTCCAGCCCATCGGATGTGAGATGCGACAGGCAGACGACCGGAGAAGAGGGGTCTCTCTGCCCCAACCGTCACACTTCTGACACCGCGACATCGGCTCGTTCGAAAGCACCTCCATTCGACGTCGGACCATCTCGCCCAAGGCCACCTCGCCTCAAGCCCGAGGACCTCCGACGTTCCTTACCATCTCCCTATCATGTATGAGGAAACCAAGACACACGGCTGGTTTGCGATGTAAGGGGCAAACCAGACCGTGTGTCCGCTCGGTCGATTTCGCGTGCTCGTCTGGCACCATGCGCCGACACTCCCTTCGGCAGCCGCGACGAACCAGTGGAGTGGTATGCGCGAAGCTGGAAAGTGGAATCCACTCACCCCGTAATGACATCCGGGACCTAGATAAGATCTCCCTTTCTCCAATGATGTTCCGATGGGGGACGTCAGACGGGAAACCAGCTTTCGCACAGAGAGGTACTCCTTTCTCTCGGTCGTGCACTACCAAGACCATCGATACCAGGTTCACCCTCGTTCATACCGTCTTCCTATCGTGGCTCACCTACCTTCCCTTTCAGTTTACGTGCAATATGGTGACACTTCACCATATTGACAGCCAGTCCAAACCCCAGGGCAATCAAGAGCCAACATGGTTCTGACCAATCTGCCCTCATTCTCCTGCACAAAATCAATCGGCGTTTACCATGGCCCTCTACATCCGTCCACCATCGCCGCATCCATCCGAAGGCGGGATACCTCCGTCTTCCCCACGACCATCGTATGGAGAGTCGTCCTCGCTTCCAGAGAGTACGTTCCCGCGTCCCCGAGATGGACTTCCAGCCTCGTCGTACCCGCCCACATCTCCACGGGATGCGCCTGCGTTCAGGCCGGAGCCCTCACGCTCGTCAGGCGCATCACCTTGAGGTGCCGTTACACGTCCGATGGAGGCATCCGGCGCTTCTTCGGAAGCAGATGCCCCCTCGCCCGGCCGAGGGACATGCCCACGTCC
>JAATFL010000038.1 GCA_015655215.1 Coriobacteriia bacterium | reverse complement strand
TCCTGCGCGCCGATCCCCTCGTCCAGTGCCTGGGACACGAGCGGTCCGATCTCCTTGCGCTTGCCGCGCTGCAGTGCCGATGAGATGTCTTCCAGGATTGCCATGGTGTGCTCCTTAAGGTTCGTCGTCTCCGTTGTTGCCCGTAAAAAAACAGCCCCCCTGTCCTGGGGGGTTCGGGCGTGTTTACGTTATATCGCTATATCCCCGCGCGGTCAATGGTGGCCGGGGGTTGGCCCCGGGTCTTCGCACGACATGCATCGGTGCACCACGGGAATCGCACACCCGGCCATCGCCGAGTCCTGCGAGCGGGGAGGCCCGGCGAGCGACGGTGCATGACAGTTGCTTCATGCCCGTGGAAAGCGTGCTGACTGCACGCTTCTCTCCGCTCACCTTCGGGCACGTTCGCATCATCGCAAGGGGACATTCTCCTTCTCGCAGCTGGCAACGTGACCTTCTCATCGCGACAGGAACAACTCCTCGTAGACCGTCTCCGGGTCCCCATCGCCGCAGCGCAGCTCCCGCACCGTTCTCCCCTTGTCGATGAAGATCAAGCGATCGACCGTATCGCCGAAGAAATCCAGCACATGGCTGGACACCAGCAGACATGCACCACGGCCCCTCGCCTCTGCGATCTCGCGCTTCAAGACGATCATCGTCTGGATGTCGATATCGTTCAAGGGTTCGTCCAAGACGATCACCTCCGGCTCCCCCATGAACGCGCATGCCAATGAGACGCGCTTGGCCATGCCTCCGGACAGGTCCCTCATCCTGACCCCGCTGAATTCCTGGATGCAGAATTCCCGAACCAGCCCGTCGAGATCGGAATCGGAGCATCCGATCCCCCGCATGGTGCGTTCGAAGGCAAGCGTCTCGAAGGCCGAGAACGAATCATAGTAGTAGGGGCTCTGGGCCACATAGCCCAAGGTGCTCAGGGGCAACGCCGCCAACCCTACGCCGTCAAAGCGGCAGGTACCCGAATCCGGGGGGATGACGCCAGCTATGACCTCGAACAACGTGGTCTTCCCGGCACCGTTGGGACCTATGATGCCGACGGACTCCCCGCACTCCACGGACAAGGAGAGGTCGTCGAGAGCCCTCTTCGCACCGTACGTCTTCGTCACGTGTCTCATCTCAAGCATCGCATGCTCCAAAAAGCCGTGCATCGCTTTCCTCGATCTCCCTTACCCTCGCCCGTGCCACGACACCTGCGATCAGAGCTGCGAACGGGATGGCTATCGTACAGAAGCACAGGACAGAGAAGAAGAGGGAGTAGGGTTTTCTCGCTGTCAGGCGGAGGACCATCACCCACGACAGGCAATACGAGGAGGCGGTGAAGTACGACCCTACGACCAAGATGAGGAGAAGGAGGCTCAGACTCAACCCGTCGAACAGGGCCAGTTCCACCAACCCTGATAGCAGTGACAGTGTACCGAAGAGCAAGGTCGACCCCATCTTGTACCGTACGACCTGCTCCCAGGGAATCCTATATGTCAAGCGGAAGCGATTGGTCACCCGCCCCTCCTCCAGGGCGAAGACCTCGTAGAGGATGGTGGGGCACACCAGGAGATATGCCAGATAGAGCAGGACGAAGGGGTCGATTCCGTAGGCGATGAGAAGGTAGAGCGGCAAGGCGAGGATCATGCCTGCGAGGACCGACGCCTTGCTCACCAACCTTGAATCGCGGAAGATGATGGCGCTGGTCTTGTGGCCGAGCAGCAGGGAGGACAACTTGCTTCGCCTGTCGGACGTTCGCCTGCGCTCCACCTGTCGCAACGAGGCCTGCCTCATGGATGGCCGGAAGGTAGGCCAGCGCGGCGAGGATGGCGATCGCCGCGAGGATCGACCACAGCCGCAGACCCAGGAGCAGAAGGAATGTCCCAGAGGCGATCGCCGTGAGGATCGACCACAGCCGCAGACCCAGGAGCAGAAGGAATGTCCCAGAGGCGATCGCCGTCATCAACGCTGCGGGGAAGACGACGGTGGTGGCCAGGAGGGTGACCTGATGACTCGAGAACCTGAGATACGAGAGGTGTTTCAGCAGGGCCGGCGTCAGGTACTCGTCCACGACCCTGCAGGTTCCGATCGCCTGGCATACGAGCGCCACCCCATAGAGGCCGCATGACGCGACGAGCTTGTCGGTCTCTTGGAAGCCGAGAAAGCGGCTGATGCAGAGAACCAGCGGCACCATCAAGGCCGAGAGGATGGACAGGTCCACGACGTGGGCGCTCCATAGCACGCCGAACTGGCGGGTGTGCAACACGGTGGCGAGGTATGCCGTATATTGGCTTCGCTGCATCTCAGTCCTCTGCATGCCGAAGATCGCTCATCGCCGAGCAGCCTTCAGCATAGCCTCTATCGAATCGGGTTGGTACGCTTGACCCGGAATCGGGCATCATCGCTCGCCCCAGGTGGGAGATGTGCGATGATGCCGAGGATATGAGTGGTCTGAGCCTTTCGCGCGCGATGGTTGAGATGGTGCGGCTATCAACTCGTCGAGGCGTTGTTGTTGTTCGAGGTGTTGCCTCCCGAACTGCTCGACTGCAGGTAGACGGTGACCGTCGTCCCGCTGTCGACCGTCGACCCCTCGCTCGGGCTGACCGAGACGACCGTCCCGCTTGTGGACGCCGCCCCTGTGGTCACATCGACGAAGTTGCCCTTGAGGGTGCCGCCGGTCACGTTGGCAAGTGCGTTCTTGGCCTGTGCGTACGTATCGCCCACCATGGCGGGGACGGTGACGGTCGCTGTCGGTTCGGCGCCCTTCGATATGACGATCGTGACGGTGGAGCCCTTGGCGACCATGGAACCACCGGATGGGCTCTGTGAGATGACGCTTCCCGAGTCGACCGAGCTGCTGTACTCGGAGGTACCGACGGATACCTGGAACCCTGCGTTGGTGAGCGTGCTCGTCGCACTGCTCTGCGTTTTGCCCGTCACGTCGGGCACGCTCACGTTCGAACTGCCCTTGGAGATGACATAGGTGACCGCGGTGCCTTTGGCGACACTCGTGTTCGCCGCGGGACTCTGGCTCATGACCTTCCCGGAATTGACGGTGTCGCTGTTGGCATCCGTTCCTCGCGTGCCGGTGAGCCCCACTGCCGTGAGCGCGGTGTTGGCTTCATCGGCGGTCATGTTGGAAAGATCGGGGACGGTGACGGTCCCCGATCCCGAGGATACGACCAGGTCGACCGTCGAACTCTTGTCTGCTGTCTTACCGCCTGACGGAGTCTGCGAGATGACCAGGCCCTCGTCGACGGTGGTGCTCGTCTTCTGACTGACGTTGCCCACGGTGAGACCCGCGTCGACGATGGCCGTCTCGGCCGCATCTTGGGAAAGGCCCGTGACGGTGGGTACGGTGACGGTATCGTCCGTCGAGGTGTTGGTACCCCCGATGATGCCGGTGAAGAAGAGCACGGCGAGAAGTGCGACGAGTGCGACTGCTCCGACGACGGCAGCGATGATTATGCCACGCTTCGAGGACTTCTTCGAGCCATCGTAGGCGTTGACGTTGCGTGCCTGCTGGCCCTTCGAGGAACCGTTCTCACCGATGGCGGGCATCACGTTGGTGCTCCCCGCCGCATAGCCAACCGGTGTGATGACGTTGGTGGCCACGTTGTCGTCCGCCGCGGCCGAGTTCCACGCCGGAAGGGGCATGCCGGCAAGGTATGAGCGTATCGCATCGCGCATCTCGGCTGCGGTGGCGAAGCGCCGAGAGGGATCCTTCTCCATGGCGTGCAGGATGATACCCTCGAGCTCCGAGTCGATCTCGGGGTTTATCTGGCTGGGTGGGATGGGTGCCTCGGTGACCTGCTTCATGGCGACCGAGACGGCATCGGGGCCATCGAAGGGCAGTTTGCCGGTCGCGGCCTCGTACATGGTGACACCCAGCGAATACAGGTCGCTCGTGGCGGTGAGCTCCTTGCCCTGGGCCTGTTCGGGGGAGACGTAGTGCGCCGTGCCGAGGACGGCGTTGGTGGTGGTGATGGACAGGTTACCCGCACGGGCGATGCCAAAATCCATGACCTTGGCGTTGCCATCGGGCTGCACCATGATGTTCTGCGGCTTGATGTCGCGATGAATGATATCGTACCCGTGGGCGACGGTGAGCGCGGAGCAGACCTGCGCCGCGATCTCGGCCACCTTGCGCGGATGGATGTGCCCGCGCTCCTGGATGGCGGTCTTGAGGTCGATGCCACGCACGAACTCCATGGCGATGTAGTAGGTGCCCTCGTCGGACCCCCAGTCGTAGATGTTGACGATGTAGGGGCTCTGCAGGTTGGCTGCAGCCTGAGCCTCCTGACGGAAGCGTGCGGCGAACGACGGGTCTGCGGCATACTGTGGGAGCATGACCTTGATGGCGAGGGTTCTGCCGAGCACCTCATCCTGTGCCTTGTACACCTCGGCCATGCCACCGACGCCGATCTTCTCGGCTACCCGGTATCGTCCTCCAAAAACCCTATGCTCGTCCACATCTTCTCCCTACTCTGGACCCTCATGGAACAATCGACGCCGTACCCACCGCGGCCGACATCCTTCATTCTAGCGTACTGATGCCGCTCGGTTGCTCCTCTGACTGCCGTTCTGTGGTGCTTTGCGGATGAAACCGGGTTCCTGCGACAAGACGTTTCCTTCGTGTTGAAACCCAAGGAGGATTCTCTGCAGAACCCCTCTATGATACGTCGTGGCGGGGAGATATCGAGCGGGACCTGGTCTCACTCTCGTGCCCTTGCCACGATCATCCTCCGTCGTCATAGCAGACCCTCTTCCTGCAGCGCCTCCTGGATGCAGGCTCCGGCCAGGGGTGCTGCCGCGGTGCTCGCATCGCTACCGGCGTCCTCGATGATGACGGCGACGACGACCTTGGGGTCATCGGCTGGGGCCATGCCGATGAACCACGCATCGTACGACGTGGAGGACGTCTCGGCTGTGCCGGTCTTACCGGCAACCGTCGTGCCATCCACTGCCGCGAGCGTGCCGGTTCCGTTGGTGACGACGCCGGTGAGGATGTCGCGTATCTCGGAGGCGACGGTCGAAGACATCACGGTACCGTAGACCTCCGTCTGGGTGGTCGAGATCAACTCGCCCGCCGGGCTTGAAACGCTTTGCACCAGATACGGGTGCACGAGCACCCCGTCGTTGGCGACGGCACTTGCGACCAGAGCCATCTGCATGACGGTCGCCTGCGGTCCGGAAGGACTCGTGTGCTGTCCGACGGGCTGCCCGTCACCAGCCCATGCCGTCTCCCATTCGGTCATCTCCGAGGCATCGGGCATGAGGGATGTGGTAAGCGAGAAGTCCTGGGCGATGGAGGAATCCTCGAACCCGAAGGCCTTGGCGGTCGAGACGAGGGCACTGGCACCGAGTTTGTCGGCGATCTGACCGTAGACGGTGTTGGCAGAGTACCACGTTGCCTCGCGTACGGTGAGCGTGGACCAGGACTCGCTGTTGAAGTTCGTGACCGCGGCCCCACCTATATCGATGCTCGCGGGTGCTGAGAACGAGGTGTCCGCGGTGACGGTCCCGTTGGTGAGCGCCGAGGCGAGGGTCACCACCTTGAAGGAGGAGCCGGGGGCGTAGAGCGCCTGGGTCGCCCGGTTGTAGAGCGCTCCGGAGGATGATGAACCGCTCAGGATGGAATCCACCTGCGATACGTCATAGGTGGGCGAGCTGGCTTCGGCCAGAACCGCACCGGTCTCAGGATTCATCACGACGATCGCCCCGGTATAGCCCTCGAGCTGCTGCTCGGCGACGGTCTGTATCTTGGAGTTGATGGTGAGCGTCACGTCGTTGCCGGCGGTGGGGGTGCCGGCAAGGGAGTTGATCGCATCGCTCCAGGTGGTGTAGCCGCTGGTGCCCACGAGCTGACTCTCCATCGACGCCTCGACGCCTGTCGAGCCGTACTGCGTGCTGGTGTATCCCAGCACGTGGGCGGCGAGCGAACCCTCGGGGTACACGCGCGAGTACGTGCCGTCGGAGTTCTCCACCGATTCGGCGAGGATCACGTTGTCCGAGGTGAGGATGGACCCACGCTGCTTCTGCGCGTCCCGGGCGATCGTATGGTTGTTGCTGGAGAGGCTCTGATAGTAGTCGGCTCGGATGACCTGGATGTAGGTGAGTGCGGCGATGAGGATAGAGAAGAGGAGGGCGAACCCCACCATCAGCACGGTGAGACGATGGCCCAGCGCGCTGCGCCCGAGCTTGTCACCGGAAAACGAATGCGCGAGCTCGAGCTCGCTACCTGGACGAACGCCCTCATCGCCCGCACGGAGAAGCAGCCCGACGATGATGAAGCTGGCGAGAAGGGAGGTGCCGCCCTGGCTCATGAAGGGCAGCGTGAGCCCGGTGAGGGGTATGACCCGGGTGATCCCCCCCACGATGACGAACGCCTGGAGTGCGATGGCGCTGGTGAGGCCGAGCGCGGCGAGCGCCGTGAAGTCATTGGTCGCCCGGGCAGAGGTGACATAGCCGCGCACGGTGAAGACGAGGAAGGCGATCAGCACGCCGGCGGCGCCCAGCAGACCCATCTCCTCGGCGATCGCCGCGAAGATGAAGTCGGAGGCCACGACGGGGATGAGGGTGGGAAAGCCTCGGCCGATGCCGCATCCCACAAGGCCACCGTCGGCCATGGAGTAGATGGCCTGCACGAGCTGGTAGCCCGAGGTCTGCGCATATTCGAAGGGGTTCAGCCAGATCTGGAAGCGGACCTGCACGTGGGAGAAGGTGAAGTAGGCGCCAACTGCCGCGATGCCGATGAGGGCGATGGCGACGAACACGTAGAACTTCCGACCCGTGGCGCCATAGAGCATGATGGTGAACAGACCGAAGAAGAGCAGGGCACTTCCCAGGTCGTTCTCGGCGACCATGATGATGATGGCGATTCCCCACATGACGAGCATGGGGAGCAGGGTGGAGAGGCTCGGGAGGTTGAAGCGCCCCTGTCCCACCGTGAGCAGCTCGCGGTTCTCGGAGAGATAGGATGCGAGGAACAGCACGATGAGGATTTTCGCGAACTCGCCCGGCTGGATGGAGAAACCGCCGAAGGAGAGCCATATCTTGGACCCGTATTGCGAGGTGCCCACCAAGGCGGGCAGGAGGAGCAGGATGAGGCCGGCAAGGCCGATGATGTACTTGTAGTGCGAGAACACGTCGAGGCGCTTGACCACGACGAGGACGGCCACCATGAACGCGATGGCGAGGAAGAGCCACATGACCTGCCTCACTGCCAGGTCGGGGGAGAGGCGCATGACGAAGGTTATGCCGATGCCGGCAAGCAGGAACACGATGGGCAGGATGACCGCATCGGCGTTTGGGGCGAATATCCGCACCGCGATATGCGAGATGCCGAAGGCGATGACCAACCCTATGGGTACGATGAGCGTGCTGAACGAGAGGGCCGTGCCCTGGTTGACGAGGTCCATGATGAAGAGCAGGAGCACGATGGGTGTGGCGGCGATGAGCAGCAGCAGCTCGGTGTTGCGCCGGTTGCTGAGGAACGTCTTGACTTTGGGTGCGTCGCGCGGCATCACGCGCCCTCCGTGGAGGCGGCGTCGCCCGACGAGTTGGCGATGGGGTTGTTCGCATTGACGGTGGTGTTGGAGGGTGCCCCTGCCGTGGACGATTGGGAATCGAAGACCTGCTGACGATAGGAGGTGAGCAGCTCGTCGGCACTGGCGACCGAGTCCACCTGGATTCCCGACGCGAGGCGAGAGGCGACGCTCGCGCTGAGGTCGCTCACCTTGATGTCGGTGGTCTTCTCGTACCACGAGAAGCTCAACTCGCCGATGTGCCCCCTGAGGCCACGGTACACGGTGACGTAGCCGTTCTGGTCGATGAGGTAGGCGCTGTGCTGCGCGTAAGCGTAGGTGCCGCCCACGACGCCACCCACGACGAGGATGAAGGCGATGACGAACCCGATGATGCGCTTGCGTCGACGCTTGGTGTTGGCACCGGAAGTGGCATCTGCGGTCTGGCCCCCTCCCTTGCCCTCATCGGACGAGGAGATGTCGACGACGATGACGCTGACGTTGTCGGCACCTCCTGCGTCGAGGGCGGCCTTGATGAGCTCGTCAACGCATTCGGACGGATCGGGAGTCTCCTTGGTGACCTTCTCGATGACCGGATCCACCACCATGCCGTACAGGCCATCGGAGCAAAGCATGAGGCGGTCGCCCGGCTCGACGGCAAGCTCGTAGATGTCCGGGACCATGTCGGGGTCGTTGCCCAACGCGCGGGTGATGATGGAGCGCTGGGGATGCACGCGCGCCTCGTCTTCCGTGATGCGACCCGCATCGACGAGGTCGGCGACGAGCGAGTGGTCGCGGGTGATCTGCTGCAGGGATCCTTCGTGGAGGAGGTAGGCACGCGAATCGCCGACCTGCGCGACGACAAGGTGGTCGCCTTCCACGATGGCGGCGGTGCAGGTGGTCCCCATGCCGGGACGGCCCTTCTCCTGCTCTGCCCCTGCGAGCACGGCTCGATTCGCGGCGATGACCGCGCGTCCGAGCGCCTTGCCGTCGGCGTGGATGGGGGCCTCGTCGAGCAGGGACTTGACGGCGATGCCGCTCGCCACCTCGCCAGCCTCGTGGCCACCCATCCCATCGCATAGGGCGAAGAGGGGTGGCATCGCGATGAGAGAGTCCTCGTTCTGCTCGCGCACGAGTCCGATGTTGGTGCCGGCGCCAAAGGATGGGATGGGCATCCCGTTCCGAGAGGCGGCCATTTTGGGCGAGATGATCTCGGTCATGCTATTCACGTCCTACCTTGATGGCGACGTCGCCGATGGTGACGATGTCATTGACGTGGAGGCCCGCGGCGCTCGTGATGGGCCGGTCGTTGAGGAGCGTGCCGTTGGTCGATCCCAGATCTTCAACCTCAAGGTTCGAGCCGATGGGAGAGAAGCGCGCATGATGGCCGGAAACATACCCGGCTCCTATGACGATGTCGGCATCCGGATGACGTCCGACGATGAGCGGCTTGGTCACGCGCAGCTTGACATCCTCCAGCTCCCGGGGTCCTTGGACCACCTCGATCGTCCATGCCCTCCGCGCCGCGCGTTGTCCCTTCACCAGTCCGACTCCCGTCTTGATCGCGACGAAGAGGAAGAGGTACAGCAATGCGACAAGCAGCAGGCGCCCGGCGAGCAAGATGATGTCGATCACGCTAATCCTCCAGGAACTCGAGCTTGGTGATCCCTAAGGTGAGGACATCGCCACCGTGGAGCGCCTCGGTGTTGACCCTGCGGTTGTTGACGAACGTGCCATTGGTCGAATTGAGGTCCTTGATGCTCCAGCGACCGTCCGTAAGGTTAAAGCTGGCATGGCGGCGCGAGATGTTCACATCCTTGATGACGATTCCCGCCTCCGATCCACGGCCCACGACGGTGAGAGGCGGGGTCAGCTTGTACTGCTTGCCGTCGACGGTGTCGATGAGCTTTGCCCCCACGGCGTCGCGCTTCGTGAGCGGTGGCACCGTGAAGTCGGTGGTCGTGGGGCTGCCGCCGGTGTAGGAAGGGTAGCTCTGGTCGGCGGCCATCGGGAACGGCCCATCGGCATAGCTGCCGTACGGCTGGTCGTCGCGTGCCATGGGCACCGCCGAATCGGCCACGGGGGACCCTGGCGGGTATTCGTTGGCCGCATACCTTCCCGCCTGCGAGGCAATGGGCTGTCCGGAGGCCGGTGGATACGCAGCGCCCCCGGGAGCGCTCGCCGCCGGATAGTCCGCGACCATTTCCGCGGGCTCCTCGGCGAGAAGCCCGTAGCGCCGCATCTCCTCATCGCGCAGTTTGCCGATGATGGGTGCGGCAACGTTCTCGGCGATGACGTCGAACTTGCCCTTGCGCAGGTTGTCATCGACGATGAAGCGCACGAGTGGGGCGCCGTCGAGCGTGAGGTTGGCCTCCTCGGCCTTGCCGGTGATGTACGTCTCGATCTCTCGGGCGAGCGTGGGGTAGTATCCGTTGAGCTTCGAGTCATCGGTCCGGTTCACCAGCACGTTGTAGAGGGTGGGGGCATATTGACGTCCTGCCCCGACGAGCCGGTTGCGGCGCATCTCCTTTCCCGCGCGCTTCGTTATCTGCACGGGGCTGATCGATGCGCGAAAGACCGCGGCGGCGTTGCCCTCGAACGCATCTTCCATATGACCCTCGAGATTGGACATGAATCCCACGGTGCTCACCTTGCCTGATAGGGGTCGGGGTCCGTCGAGGACGCCTCGGCCTGGGCGCGTCGGGGCGCACCCAATGCGATTAGGACTGCCAACAGTATAAATGACACTGCAAGCGATATCGTCGGCGCGAGATGGGGCAAGCTCCAAACGCCGCCGCTCGCCACGCGTTGGGCGGAAAGCTGACCGAGCACCATGACGCCACCGGCACCCAGAAGGCCCAAGGCTGCAAGAAGGCGGGTGGCATACTGGCAGAGCGCCGACATGAGCGCGGCAGCCAGGACCCATGCGCCGATGACGACCCAGGTGCCGGGGTGACCGACAAGGACCATGAAGGGTGCGATGAGCGTGGAGCCGCCCTGGGCCCCCACATACGCCGGCCCGCAGGCGTAGAGCATCTCGGAGCCGGTGAGCGAGGCGGCGGCGAGGACGGCGAGCGACCCGAACGCCGCCGTGGGTATGGCACGTCGCCACGGCAGGCAGAAGCCGGCCAGCAGGGGTAGAAGACACGAGAGATGCACGATGCCCAGCACGGGGGCGATGACGAGAAAGGCCGCGGCCTCGGGGTCCCTCCGTCCAAAGAGCAGCCACCAAAGCGCACTGACCGCGATGATGGCGGCACCGGCAAGCGGCAGGCCCGAGATGATGGTGCCCACACCCAGGGCGATCAGCGCGAGTGCGCTTCCCAGCGTTGGCGCGAACACGGCGGCGATGGCGACGGCGAGCACGATGATCCCCAGGGGCATGGCGTCGAGGGAGGCGGCGGACATGCCAACCCACGAGAGCCAGGCGCATCCGATGCCGGTCACGGCACGGGTTCCGACGACGAGCATGCGATCGGGGATGCGATCCCATACCCCGATGCCGAATCCGTCGGGGAAGGTGTCCGGTGGGTTGGCGGGAAGCTCGTCGACGGGATCGGTCAACTCGCGCAACTCGCGTCGTCCTCGCTTTGCGGAGCCGAGGAAGGGCTCGAGGTGCTCCCAGAACGAGTCCACGGTGCCGGGGCGGATGTCGGGGTCGGGCGAGAGCGCGTCGAGCAGCACGGCATCGATGCCAGGGTCGACGTCGAGGCGAGTCTGAGAGGGTGGTATGACGTCCCCGGTCTCGGCCAGTACGCGGGCGCGCTTGAGGTTGGCCGCGAGGAAGGGGTTCTCCCGGGTGAGCATCTCGTAGACCACGGAGGCGAAGGCCCACTCGTCGGTGCGCTGGTCGACGATGCCGCCGTCGATCTGCTCCGGGGGCATATAGCCGATGGTGCCTCCGCGCGCCTGGGCAAAACCCTCAAGGGTGGAAAGCGATGCGAGCCCGAAATCGGCCACCTTCACGATGCCGGTGCGACTGATGAGGATGTTCTCGGGTTTGATGTCGAGGTGCAGCACCTGGTTCTCGTGCGCGTATGAGAGCGCGTCGGCCACGGCGCGTGCCACGGCGGCCACGGCGTCGATGGAGAGGGGACCGTTCTCGTCGAGCAGCGCTGCAAGCGACTCGCCGTCGACGCTCTCCATGATGAGCAGGGCCCCATCGGCATCGGTCTCGAAGTCGAGTACCTGCACGATGGAGGGGTGCGAGAGCATGGCAGCCGTGCGCGCCTCGGAGAGGCCCTCCTCCGCGAGGCTGCGGTCCTCGCCCAAAGGTAGGCGCTTGATGGCGACGCGTCGCTGGATGCGCGTGTCCCAGGCAAGTTCGACGATACCCGACCCTCCCTCGCCAGATACGGCGAGGGGGCGATAGCGGTTGAGGATGAGCTGGCGCTCCAAGCTTTCTTCTTTCGACGGTTAAGAGGAAAGTATACCCCTTCACGTGGGACGGTTGGGTGACTGCCCGATAACGTCGGGCGAGCTCGACGTGCTACCTGACGTGTCGGACTCGACAAGCGAGAGGAGATCCTCGCGTGAGTCCACGCCCATCTTGGCATAGATGTTCTTCGTGTGCGTATGCACGGTGTTCCTCGATATCTGGAGTTGGTCGGCGACAAACGCCTGCGTGTGCCCTCCTGCCAGCAGCACGAGCACCTCGGCCTCACGTGGCGAGAGGTGCGAGATGTGCGCCAACTCATCGCATCGGCGGCTCAGCGATGCGAGCAGGGCCTCGGGCAGAGCCCTTCCCCGCGGTGCCGGGGGGAGGGCTGGGGCTCGACCCATTTGCATCGCCATGCCCCAGCACAGCGCGACGAGGTAGATGGTGAGGAGAACGATCGAGACCGAACGGGCTCCGGTACCCACGCTCTCCACCACGAGGTCTCCGACGAGGAAGGCCGCGGCGGCGAGCACGAGTACCACTCCGGTCACACCTCGCCCTCCCGTGGCATGCGTGGCCTCGGCGACGGCGATGGCGGAGGTGAGGAAGAAGAACGCGAAGCACCCCTCGCGCAAGGCATCCCAGACGATGTCCAACATCGTCGAATCGTACAGCTCGAACAGGGGGAGCATGAGGAGGATGGCCGCGGCGATGGGAAGGGAGATGGCGAGGGACGCGATATGGCGGGAGTGGAAGGAGGATGCCACGGCGAGGGCGCCGGCGAACACGACGAGCGGCCCTATCAAGACCCCCCAACTCCATTGCTCCAGCTGCGCGGTGGAGAAGCTGGAGACGATCGGATCCCAGATGAGCCCGGCCATGTAGATGCAGAACAGGGTGCCCGCGAGGGGTCGCCACAGGAGTGCCACCGTTCGACGCACGACGAACCGCCCATCATCGGCGCCGATGCGGGGAGAAGTCGCCTCCCCGGCGATGGGACCCTCGGTGGGACGGAGATCCTGCGCGATGATGAGCAGCACCCCAGAGGCGAGGGCGGCGGCGGCAAGCATCACCGTCTGGGTCGTATGCGTGGGCACGAGGGTGGTCAGCACGTAGGCGGGAATGCCGATGCATCCGCAAAAGGCCAGATTCCCCATGAGTTCGACCCCATCGTAGCGCGAGAACACGTCGACCCAACGAGCGCTGAGCCATGCGGCCGCAAAGCCCGCGAAGAGTCCGGCGAGTTCCCGATACGGGGACATGGCGGCATCGGTCGGCACGAATTGATGGAGGAAGACGAGCGAGGAGACGAGGAGGATGGTGACGACGACCACCGACATCGGGCCCAGGCCGGTCCCGACGGGACCCTTGGGCACCGGGTGCTCCCATCGTGCAAGAAGGTTCACGAGGGCTCCGGCGAAGGCGATGCCGAGGAGGATGTAGGGGAGGACTGCATGGAGGTTCTGCGTGGCGACCGGGCTTCGCCGCAGGGGGTTGACGTCCTGGATGGAGACGGCGAAGGAGAAGACGAGGGCTGCGCAACCGAGGAGTTGCGGGTGGAGCCCGAGCGGCCTTCGCGATGAGGGGGCGTTGAGGGTCTCGTCCATAGGGCACCTCCCCGTCAGCCGAATACGTATCGGTCACGCACTCCCTGGGAGGTGGCCGAACGGCGAGCAACGTCATTGACAGGCATATGGTAAGCGAGAAACCCATATCGTGCACGCGAAAGAGGGCGATGCGCCCAGGTGGTCATGTAAACCACACGGGGCACCACCCTCTGAGATGGAAACCGCTACAGCAAGGTCTTCGCCACGTGCTTCGCGGCAGTGCGACCTCCCCACGCTGCCGCTGGCTGGCAGGAACCCATGTAGTAGGTCTCTCCCTGCCATCCAGAGGTGCAGATGCCGGCCGCGTAGAGACCGACGATGGGCCGGTTGCGCTCATCGCACACCTGCGAGTGGATGTTGATGCGGATGCCACCGTTCGTGTTGACCATGCCACTCGAGAGCTGGAAGGCATAGAAGGGACCGGTCGAGACGGGACGCAGGTAGTCGGCGCTCTTGCCCCATGCCGCGTCGGTGCCCGACGTGCAGGAGGCGTTGTACTCCTTGACGGTCTCCTCGAACGTGGAGACGGCATCGGTGTCGTCGCCATAGATGTCCTTGGCGAGCTCGTCGATCGTCGTGCCGTAGTAGCACGGGTCGAGTCCCTTGTACGTCTCCCAATCCGAGTCGAGGTCGGCGATCGCCGCACCGATGTGCACGTCTGCGAATCCCGAGTAGTGCGTGAACGTGCCAGTCGCCTTGTACTGGTCCCAACTGGCCTGGTCGATGACGGAGATGCAGCGCCCCTGCTCCTCGACGACCTTGTTGCAGTTGGTGGTGTCGGAGACGACCTCCTCGTCCACCGGTCGATATCCGTCCTGGTTGACCCAGAGGTTCGTGGGTTGCATACCGCACACCACGCCGAGTGAGCTGGCATAGGCGAACCCCTCGACGTTGATGAACAGCGATGAGACGCAGAGGTGCCCGACCTTGCCGTGCACGGTCCTCTCCACCATCATGTGGCCGTCGCCGTCCTGCCCTGAGGTCACGCCGTCGGTGATGACCTTGTCGAGGTCCTGGCTCGTGTACTGGGCGAGGAGGTCGCGGTTCGTGGAGAGGCCACCGGTGCAGAGGATGATTGCCTTGGTGTTGAACTGGATGACGGAGCCGCTCTCGTCCGTTGCCTGGATGCCCGTGCAGAGGTACTCGTCGGAGCCGTCCATCACGAGTGCCGTGGCGGTGGTGGAGAGGCGCATGTCGACACCGGCGCCCTGGCAGATGGGTGTGAGGGTCTTGATGGCGGAGGTACCGTTGCCGTCGGCGTAGAAGAGCGGGGCCTGGGGGCTTACGACCTTCGTCTGGACGCCGCACTGGTCGAAGAGGAACGAGTTGGTGTCAGGACCATCGAGGGCCATCTGGTAGCGCAGCATCGGGTCGGCCATGTAGTTGGTCGCCTCGAGGGCGTCTTGCGCAGCGGTCCGGCAGATGGGATCGGCGTAGCTGCTCTGAATCTGGGTGAACCCGGCGGGCATGGGACACTCGGCGAACATCGTGGCACCACCATAGGTGGCGTTCTTCTCGAGCATGACGACCTGCGCGCCGGCTTGCGCGCCGGTGATGGCCGCGCACATGCCGCCCATGCCGCTACCAACCACGACGACGTCACAGGTCTCGGTGCTGGTTGGTGTCGTCACGGTACCGACGGTGGACGACGCGCTCGAGGCGTTCGACCCCGAGGTGGTCGATGACGAGCTGCATCCGTCGAGCGGCCCGAGGGCCGCTCCGGCCACGGCGACGCCCCCGGCTGCCAGTGCGCCCTTGAGGAAGTTCCTGCGGTCAAACGTTCTCATGGCAATGCTCCTCTCGTCCTCGCACGGGCGGCCAAGGCCTTTTGCTCATGGTCGCGCGATGCGTCCCCGCGAAGGTGGGTCCTGTCGGCTTTTCCACCCCGCATGGCAAGACCTTATTGCATTGACCCCTGCCTGCCCATCGCGCAAACAGGGTATTCTCTCGATTGCGTGACGTCGGATGGGACACGATGTGAGGGTCTGGGGTGACGAGTCGTGGGCGACATCCCTAGAAGGTATCGCACGGGGGTCGCGCAAACAGGTGATGTCCCTTCCGTTTCACGGGGGTGGTGGCTCACCTCACCCGGTCGACGCCATGAGGGTGGCGTGAGTGCACGACCTTTCACCGGTGGATAGATACCGTATGTTCTGGCTGCATGCACGTCGTGTCGTGCCCACCGAAGAGAAAGGTTCCTTCCCGGAGTCCATATTTAAGATATATCGTAATCGGAGATACTAACGGGGTCCGGAATGATATCTGCTCGCGAGCGATCTGTCCGGGCGAGTTTCTGTCACGTTGGCTTCGCGACGTGTGGCATCAGGACGAGAAAGGTGTGAGATGAACAACAACCCAGCTCAGACATCTTACAAGCTCTACATCGACGGACAGTGGGTCGACTCAGGCGACGCTTCAACGTTCACGTCGTATTGTCCAGCCAACGGCGAAGCTCTCTCGACGTGCGCCGAGGCGACGAAGGAAGATGTGGACAGGGCCGTCGGGGCCGCCTGGAAGGCTTTCGGCACCTGGAAGGACACCACCCCCAAGGAGCGCGCCGCCCTCCTCAACAGGATCGCCGACGTGATCGACGAGAACGCCGAGCAGCTGGCCCTGCTCGAATCGCTTGACAACGGCAAGCCCATTCGCGAGACCCGCGCGGTCGATATCGCCCTCGCTGCCGAGCACTTCCGTTACTTCGCCGGGGTCATCCTGGAGATGAAGGGCAAGGCGGTCGTTCTCGACGAGCAGTTCCTCTCCATCGAGTTGCGTGAACCCCTCGGTGTCGTCGGACAGATCGTTCCCTGGAACTTTCCCTTCCTGATGGGCGCCTGGAAACTCGCCCCCGTGCTCGCCGCCGGCGATTGCACCGTGTTCAAGCCATCGAGCCTGACGTCGCTTTCGATCCTCGAGTTCGCCCGTCTCATCGACGGCATCTTGCCTGCGGGCGTCTTCAACGTCATCACCGGTCGTGGATCGAGGTCCGGTCAGTACCTGCTCGACCATCCCGACCTCTCGAAGCTCGCCTTCACGGGTTCGACGGAGGTGGGGCGCAACGTCGCCCTGGCAGCCGCGCAGAAGATCATCCCCTCCACGTTGGAGCTAGGCGGTAAATCGGCCAACATCTACTTTGACGATTGCCGCTGGGATCAGGCTCTTGACGGTGTACAACTGGGCATCCTCTTCAACCAGGGACAGGTCTGCTGCGCCGGCTCCCGCATCTTCGTCCAGGATACCATCTACGACGCGTTCGTCGCACAGCTCAAGGACGCCTTCGAGAGGGTCAACGTAGGCTTGCCGTGGAAAGACGATACGCAGATGGGTGCGCAAATCGACGAGCGTCAGCTCAACAAGATTCTCAGCTATGTGGAGATCGGCAAACAGGAGGGCGCTCGGGTCCTGACCGGTGGCGAGCGCTTCACCGAGGGCGAGTTGGCGAAAGGTGCGTTCATGAAGCCCACGCTGCTCGTCGACGTCGACAACAGGATGCGCGTCGCCCAGGAGGAGATATTCGGGCCCGTGGGCGTCGTCATCAAGTTCCACGACGAGGACGAGGTCATCGCCATGGCGAACGACTCGGTGTATGGCCTGGGGGGCGCCGTGTGGACCAAGGACATCAACCGTGCGATTCGAGTGGCCCGTGGTGTGCGCACCGGACGGATGTGGGTCAACACCTACAACCAGATTCCGGAGAAGTCCCCGTTCGGCGGTTACAAGGAGTCTGGCATCGGCCGTGAGACCGACGAGGTCATCCTCGAGCACTACACCCAGGTCAAGAACATCATGATCAACCTCTCGGAGGCTCCCTCCGGGTTCTATCCGGCCGAGTAGGGCTTCTGCCGATGGTCCCCGAGAGGGGAAACCGGATCCAGTGACGGGAGAGGGAGCGCGAAGGTGGCTCCCTCTCCCCGCTCTCACGGGTGCTTCGGCATCGCGATGCGCATGCGGTGAGGAGGGGATCGACTCGACCGGCTTTGACGATCTCAGGATTCGGGCTGTGCCCATACGGCATGGGCGACGGCATCGATGGCCGCGGGGAGCTCCTGGGTGAGGCTCTTGACGTTGACCCGCTCGGTCATGCGGTGATAGTCGCAGCCCCACGGCCCCAGTAGCATGCCGGGGATCCCCAGCGAGGCGATGGCGGGGACGTCGACGGCATATGCGTCGCCCCACAGCGGCATCTCCGAGGCGAGTGCCTGCTCATCGAGGTCGACGGTGACGGCGCAATAGCTCAGGTCCGAGATGCCGGTGAAGTGATGCTGTACCCGTACGTTCAGGCCAAACCCGCTCAGTGCCTGCGCGACGAGGGCCGCATAACGTGAGCCGATGCCCTCCTTGCCGGGGACGTCGTCGCTGTGCATGGCGGGATAGAACGGTGGCGCAAAGCCGAGGAGCACGGTGGGGGTGCGACGCCCTGACCAGGTGAGCACCTCGTTCATCAGTTGGATGGTGGCCTGTGGATAGGCCATCTCGTGACGTTGCAACGCGGCGGCGCATCGGTTGTACGCCGTGGAGAAGAACGCGTCGTATCGGGAGCCATGGGATTCGCGCAGCCCTGCGGAAAGCTCACCGAACGTGAGCACCTCCACGAAGAGGCCCGACGGCTCCTGCCCATCCTCTCCGGCGAGGGAGACGTACTCGTCGTAGTTGAGGTCCATCTGCGCGAGATAGGCGTCAACCGCGGCACGTGCCTCCATCTTCAGCTTTCGAAGCACCTCGGCAGGGGACGACGTGAAGGTGAGGAAGTTGAGGTAGCCGCTGGCCCGCGAGGGCACCGAGGCGGAGTAGCCCGACGTCTGGTCTGCGGCCGAGAGCCACACCGGCGGAACGCATGCCTCGCCGTGGTCGATGTCGCACAGCTCGGGTTCGAGTTCGGTGCGAAGGATGAGCGAGCTCAGTATCCCCAGGGGATTGAGGCCCTCGAATCCGTGGTCGACGTGTGCCGTCGCGCCCTGCACCACCACGACGGGCAGGCACTTGCCCGCCGAGCCGATCGGTACCGTCTGCACCCCGTGGGCACGGGCGGTAGGTTCTGGGTCGATGAGGAACTCATACCTCAGACCATAGCGCTCCCGTAGCGTCGTGAGCAGCCTCGCTGCGTCGCGTGCTCCCTCCGAGAAGGCCTCCTCGTCGGGCACCGCGATAACCAGCAGGCTCCCGATGGGGTCGGGGAGGGCGCACTGCTCCTCCAGGTAGGCGATCGCCACGGCGAGGCCACCTTTCATGTCGGCGGTGCCACGGCCGAAGAGCCACTCCCCGCTCTTGAGGTCGGCCATGACGTGCGGTGGGAGCGGCTCCTCTTCAAGGGCGGCGGCCAACTAGTCGGGAAGGCAGGCGACCGGTTCGAGGTTGCCGTAGGAGGTGGTTTCGACGACATCGTAATGGCCCATGAGCACGAGTGTCCTCGCAGATTCTCCACGTAGAAGGGCATAGGGGATGGTGCGGCCAAGCGAGTCGCCGGGAAGGACGTGGGCACCGGTTTGCCCGGGATGCGCCTTGAAGTAGGGAAGTCCCTCGAACAGCTCCTCGATGGTCTGCCCGGCGAGCTTCTCGCTTGGGGTCTGCGAGACGCTCGGGATCGCCGTGAGTTGCCTGAGGATCGATAGGATGCGCTCCTCTCGCGTGCAGGGCATGTCCCAACCCCTTTCGTGCAGGGACGTACGTCAATCCATGGACGCACGGCTTCGACAGCACGGACGGACGGCGCTCCGATGCCCGACGCTGGCCGAACACGATGATAGACCTCGTGGGGGCGCCTTACCACCCAGGGTGTGGTTTTGCAGAAGGATGGCGAGCATGCGCAATGAAAGCCGCTGATGACACCGAAGGGGTGATGCGTGGTGATGCGGGGCTTGAAAGGCGATAGGGGTGAGGGACGTGCACCCCGCGGAGGATTCAGCCGCAGGGTGCACGTGACGAAACGGAGGCCCAGGTGCCTAGAGGGTTGCGACGTGCTTGCCGGTAAGGTAGCCGAATGTGTAGCAGTGCCCGAGGTTCAATCCATAGACGGTCAGCGGGTAGTCGACGCCACCGTAGAAGTAGCCGGCGCACTCACCTACGGCGAACAGCCCGTCGATGGGAGCATCGCTGGAGTCGAGCACCTGGAAGTTCGCGTCGACGGCCAAACCTGAGCAGGTCGCCGAGATGCGCACGTGCCGGTGGATGCCGTAGAACGGTGCCGTCTTGACGGGCGCGAGGTATTTGGCGGGTTTACCAAAGGCGGTGTCGGCTCCGGCTTCGACTATCGTGTTGTATTCGTCGACCGTCTTGACGAACGTGGTGGGGTCGATCTCGAGTTTCCCGGCAAGATCTTCGAGCGTGTCGGCCTTGAAGGTGCGTATCTGGGCCTCGGTGACGCCGGTCTTGGTGCCGGCCTCCTCGGGCATGTAGTTCTTGAGGCCATCGGGGTCGACGAGCGCACCGGGCCAGTTGGCGGCCTGTGTCATATAGTCCGAGTCGAAGACCTGGGAGTACCATCCGGTGCGCTCCTCCTGACGGAGGTAGTTGTTGAGATAGGACATCGGGGTGGTCTCGTTCACGAAGCGGACGGCCTTGTCGTCGACGGCGAGGAAGGGCATGTCGCACATGCTGGCAGGGCCGGCGTCGAAGTCGTGGAGCATCTTCGTGTGGTTGAGTGGCTCGATGTACCCGCCTGCCCACACGCCCATCTTATGGCCGTCGCCGGTCTTGTTGTACTGCTTGCGCTCAAAGTACGTGAGGTCGGGGATGTAGTAGTCGCACATCTCCTCGTCGTTCTGGTAATCTCCGGTTGCGAGGATGACGCCCTTGTCCGCATCGAATTCGGTATAGGTCTCATCGCTGTTCTGACAGATGACGCCCTTGACCCTCGTGCCGTCCATGACGAGCTGCTGCGCGGGAGTGCTGTAGAAGAACTCCACGCCCTGTTTCGCGGCGTAGTCGGCCAACGCCTTCATCCCATCGCCGGTCCCGTATGGTTTGGGACCGAAGAACGAGGTGATGTAGTTCAGCGTGTATCCGTTGACGGTCAGGATGCTCTTCTGCTGCAGGTTACCCTGGTCGACGACCTGGGCACCGCCTTTGGCGGAACGGTCGATGACCCATCTGACCGCCTCGGCGCCGTTTCTTGCCCAAAGCTCGAGGAAGGCGCGCTGCGAGCGGTTGTTGTTGTCATACATCAACTGACTGACCAGTGCCTCGACGCCCGCCGGCTCGCTGTTGTCAAGATCGATGGCAGAGCCCGAGTTGCCTTGCGAGACCGCTGTGCTCTCCTTCTGGACCACGGCGACACTGGCTCCGGCCTCGAGGGCTGAAAGGGCGGCCGGGACGCCTGCGGCGCCGGCACCCACCACCACGACGTCATAGGTCTTGGTCTCCTTGATGTCGGTGATGGCCGTGGGCTTGGCGAGGAAGCTGGGGG
Organism: Coriobacteriia bacterium; assembly: GCA_015655215.1. GTDB lineage: Bacteria > Actinomycetota > Coriobacteriia > Coriobacteriales > RUG033 > JAATFL01. The sequence goes on along the minus strand of JAATFL010000038.1, from coordinate 49,563 downwards.
TGTCGTCGCTTGCCGCGTCTGACGAGCTGTCCGTGGTCGTGTTTGACGAGGTGCTGCCGCATGCGGTGAGGGCGCTGACGCCGATGGCTCCGGCGGCGGCGAGACCGCCGTACGTGAGAAGGTCGCGTCTGCTGATAGTGTGGTTGCCCATGGTTCTCCCTTTTCCTTGGGATGCGCTGGACTTGTGCCAGCACATCATTGGTGAACGCTCCACATGCCCGCACGGTGATGTTGTTGTGGGGGGGCATGTGGAGCAACTGGGGTGAGTTTGCCGGGGAGTCGGGTCGAGCACATCGGGAACGAGGGGTTTTGGGGTGCCTATATTGATAAACCCTCTCTAAACCCCCTTTGGTGTTCCGGATAAATGGGTATGATGGGATGTGGTAGAAGAGGACCGTGCCTGGGTTTCACCGGGGGAGGCACGAGAGGAGACGCGTGTGAGGAACTCGCCTGAAGAGGCGGAGAGGCCGACGCCATCGCCGGTGCGCATAGGAGTCGCCCTGCAAGGGCTCTCGGCGGTGCCCCTCATGTTTCTCGGCATCGGCATCTATCGTGTCTACATAGAACTGCTGTTCCTCAAGCCAGTCTATGACCTACCGGCGAATGTGTCTGCCGGACACAACCCATACGATATCGCCATGGTGGTCGTGTTGCTGTCATGCGCCATCTTCTCGCGCCGGTTGGTGCCGCTCTTCCGAAGAAGATGGGCGCTGTGGGGTGCCGTCGGTTTGATGATCGTGGGTGCGGTCGCCGAGTACGTCTCTTTCTTCGAGCCGGGAGCGGCTGGACTTCTCGCCTATCCGGCTGCGATCACGGCCGGTGCCGGCACGGCACTCATGATCCTGTTGTGGTCCGAGTTGTTCGGGTGCCTGAGCCCGCTGCGCGTCGCGCTCTACTACTCGCTTTCGCTCATCTTCGGCGCGGTGCTCATCTGGATAGGGTGGGGCTTCTCTCCGATCTATCTCGCTGTCTACACGTCGGCGATGCCCATCGTCTCGCTGCTGTGCCTCAGGGCCAGTTACCGGCGGATTCCCCCTGGCGAGCTTCCCAGCACCAACTGGGGGCGCTTCTCGTTCCCCTGGAAGCCCACGCTGCTCATGGCGGCGTATGCGCTGGCATTCGGGTTACACGAGCAGGAAGCGTACGCCACCTCGGGCGCACATTCGTCCATCGGCTGCGTCATCGTGGCGGCGATCGTGGTGGTGGGTGTCCTGTGGCGCTCCGAGCGTTTCGACTTCTCCATCCTGTACCGCGTGGGCATGCCGCTCATGGTAGGTGGTCTGTTGCTGGCGCCGTTGCTGACGGGATCGAACTCACGTTTCTCCAACGAGTGCATCATCGCGAGCTACACCGCGTTCTCCATACTCATCATGATCATCCTGAGCTCGATGTCGTACCACTGGGGCGTGGGTGCCGTGTGGCTTTTCGGCATCGAACGGGGCGTACGTGCGCTCGCCATGGAGCTGGGGCGCGCCGTCACCTCGACGGTCACGGCCAGTGGGATCGATACAGGTTCGCAGGCGCTCCTGTTCGATGCCGTCACCATCGCGCTCGTGGTGGTGGTGACCATGCTGCTCATCGGGGAGAGGGATATCGCCTCGGCATGGGGTGTGAAGCTCGTCGACGGTGCGGACGGCGGTGAGTCCGCTGGGCGTGGCCGTCTCACCAGGCGTTGCGCGCAGCTGCAACATGAGTACAACCTTACCCAGCGTGAGGGTGAGGTGCTCGTCCTCCTCGCCCAACGAAAGTCGATCACCGAGGTGGAGCGTGAGCTGTTCATCGCCCGCGGGACGGCGAAAGCCCACATCTACCATATATACACCAAGCTGGACATCCACGCGCGTGGCGAGCTGTTCGCACTGTTGGGGATCGAGGCTGTCGCCGATGACACGGGCGAGGCCGAGGAGTAGGACCTGCGCGCTATGCCCGTCCTCCGCCCGTCCCTCCGGTGCTCATGCCACCGCTCGAACTTGCGGTGCCCGATGTGGTGGAGGTCCCCGAGAGGCTTACCGTCACCACGAGCGTTGCCCCGCTCGTCGAGCCGTCGGTGTCATAGTTGTTCACGGCCGTGGCGGAGAGTGTACCGCCGGTGTAGATGGAGACGGAGCTGCCGCTGCTCATCGAGGATGAGCTGAGGTTGATGCAGTTGAAGCTCTTGGGCGCCTCGAACTGGCATATCACGTTGCCGTTGCCGTCGGTCACCGTCACGATGGTTCCCGTCGCCTGAGTGGACGAGAAGCCGTAGAGCAGCGACGCCTGCGTGGAGCCGCTGGTGAACGTGGTGGCCATGCCTGTCGTGCCGAGGGCGATGATGGTTCCGCCGGTGATGGTCGAGGTATAGGTTCCATCACCGTAGTCGATGGCGGCGTTGCTGTTATTCGTAGGCCCGCTCACCACGATGGTGCCTCCGGAAATGGCGATGTTGCCGTTGGAGTCGAGTCCGTCACCCGAGGCGTTCACGTAGGTCGTGCCGCCGGTGAAGGTGAGCACGGGCGTGCTGGTGCTGCTCGATGCGTTGAAGCCGTCATCGCTTGAGGCGACGTCGATGGTTCCGGCGTTGACGGTGATCGAGGCTCCCTCGATGCCCTCGTAGCTACTCGTGATGGTGACCTCGCCGCCGTCGATGGTGAGCGCCCCATCGGCATGCATGCCGTCGTCGCCGGAGGCGGCGGTTATCGTGCCCCCGCTCACCTCGATGGCACCGTTCGAGTGCACCGCATCATCGTAGGCATAGATATCGAGGTTGCCGCCGGTGATGGTGATGCCATCCCCCGCCTTGATACCCTTGTAGCTGGTCGATTCCGTCTCGGTGTTCGTGTCGTTGTTGGTGGTGGAGGTGACCGAGACCCCCGAGGTACCCATCGACTGCGGGCTGCTGCGCGTACCGCTCTGCGTGCCGCCACCCATGGTCGTTTGGCTCTCCTTGGAACTTGACGACGTGTTGGCGGACGCGCCGCCATTGGTGGTGATGTCAAAGGTTCCTCCATTGATATGGAGGACCGTCTCGGCTTGAACCCCATCGTTTCCCGCGTCGATGGTGAAGGTGCCGCCATCAATCCCCACGTAGCCTTTGGAGGAGTCCTCGGTGTTGGTTGAGACGATGCCGTCTCCCGATGCGTCGATGGTGAAGGTGCCGCTTGATATCTTGATGCAGTCCTTGCCCTGTATCCCGTCGTTTTGTGCGGTGACGTCGTATGTGCCGCCACAGATGATGAGGTCATCCTTGGAGACGATCCCGTTGGCGTAGTTGCCCTTGACGGTGAGGAGACCCGAGCCGTTGATGGCCAGGTCGGCGTGCGAGAAGATCGCTCCATCATGGTCGCTGCCGTCGGAGGCGGTGACGTGTGAGGTGCCGTCCGAGACGGTGTTGTCCGATCCGTCGGCGAGGGTGATGAAGACCTTGTCGGCATTCTCTACGAGGATGGCGGCATCATCACTGCAGGTGACGTTGGCACCATCGAGTACAAGTTGCACCTTGGCATCCGTCGCATCGATCACGATCTGCCCGTTGGAGACGGTGCCGGAGACGACGTAGGTTCCCTCGGCGGTGATCGTCACCGTGCCGTCATCGCTCACGCTCACCCCACTTGCCCCGTCGCCTGACACGGTCGACCCGCTGTCGGAGAGTGCGATGGCCGTGGCGGTAGAGGCGTCGTAGCTTGCGTCCTGGTCACGACTCGTGTAGGTGAAGTCCATGTCGCTCGAGGCGGCGTCAATCGTTGCGGCCGCATCGGTGCTCGTGGAGGCCGTAGAGCTCGAGGTCGCGCTCGTGCAGCCGGACAGCGGTCCGAGAACAAGCGTCACCGCGACGACCGCGCTCGCGAGCGCGCAGATGGCCGCCGTGCGCATACGGGCGACCGGGGGCATGTCGCTTCGGCGCGGATGGATGTGGCCTGACCCGTGCTTGCGGGTCGAAGGGTCGTCCGGGGTGCATCGATAGACGGATGCGTTGGGGCGTTGGGGGCTCATGAGGTGCTCCTGTCGTGTGCGAACGTACGTGGTCACGAGGATGAAGGGGTGCGAGGCATCCTCGGTGGGTTAGAGGGATTCCTCTCGGGTGAAGAGCTCGTGCCCGAAGGCGACTTCGAGATTGCCGTTGCGACGACGTATCTCGTCGAGAAAGGCCTTCTCGCTCACTCCCTGCCTGAGCGTGACGACGTAGCGCAACTGGAAGAGGCTGCCCATGTTGGTGGTGCGCGCGGAGACGAGATGGGCGTTCGTCGTCGCCGATTCGAAAAGGTCGTCGAACATATCCTCGTAGTCCAGGTCCTCGGGAATGGTGATGCGCAGCTGGCGTTCGACGTGGCGGCTCTCGCCGAAGTCGAGGCGGCTGTAGAGCAGCGTCATGCCGCCGACGATCACGACGAAGACGCAGGCGATGGCGATGTAGCCCATACCGGTGGCCAGGCCGATGGCCATGGAGAAGAAGATGGCGGCGATGTCACGCGCCGAGCCTGGGGTGGAACGGAAGCGGATGAGGGAGAAGGCGCCGAGGACCGCCATGCCCACGCCCAGATTCCCGTTGACGATGGTGATGACGAGCTGCACGATGGCGGGCAGCAAGGCCAAGGTCATGAGGAAGTTCTTTGGGTAGTGCCCGCGGTACCGGTAGATCCAAGCCGTGGCAAGGCCCAGGATGAGCGAGACGGCCGTGCAGAGGAGGAATCCGGAGAACGAGAAGTCCATCGTGGTGGTGGAGGTGGTGAGAACGCTGGAGAACAGGGAGTCCATGGAGGTGCCTTTCTGCGTGGGGACGTGCGGCTAGCGGATGTTGCCGAGATGGCCGGCTGTCTGGGTGCTGCGGTACGAGTCCCCATACTTGGACACCGACGTGGGGAGTATGTCGAGCCTCGACATGGTCCGCACCAGCCAGAGCGGCATGGCGCCGTTCGCCTTCACCTCCATGAGGTACGTGCCGGGGGCATCGAGCAATTCGCCCGCCACGGGGGATTCGAGACGAGGGTCCTCGGTTTGCCAGCGCACCTCCGAATCGAAGGTGATACGCAAGGTCGGGTCATCGGCGGCAACGAGGGAGTAGCGGTCGTACGTGATGAGCATCGTCGGTTGCAGTGACTCGTATGAGTCGAGCATCCAGGTGATCTCCCGCGTGATCTGCCGTGCGTTGCCCTGTCCTCGCGGGCATGGCGGCGGGCTTACGCGCCACTCTCCGGCGAGGTACCGCATCGCCGCGTCGCGGGGCATCGGTACCCGGCGCTTGTAGACGACACCCTTGAACTTGCGCTTGACCTCGACGAAGATGATGTCGTCGGGGCCGGGGATACCATAGCTGCGCACACGGAGCTTCTCCTTGAACACCGGTTTCCTGATGCTTCGCTGCGCGAGGAGGCTGTCGGGCCGGTCGTAGTAGAGGCTTCTGATGTGGCCGTACGGGTAATCGGCCTCGACGGTCCGATCCGCCATCCTGGCGAGGATGCTGCGGTAGCCGTCCTCATCGAGCCGGTACTTCTTCTCGCGTCGCTTGAAGACGCTGGAGGAGCCGCTTGACGAAGGCATGCTGCAAGATGCGCATGCGACTGGCCGCATCTGGCTGGGTTGGGTTGGTGTCGTCGTATCGTGGTAGTCCATCGTTGCCTCCCGAAAGGCCAAAGCCATCGTGGCGAAGAAGTGTCGCCGAACGTATCCTAGGGATGTAACCTGAAAAGGCCCTGAAAGATGGCTGCTCCCTGACGGGCTCGGTGGTTGTGGAGTGAGTGTGAGGGTTTTTCAGGTTAGCTTCAGGCTCGTCGGGTATCATCCTCGCACGCAAGCGTGGGTGTGCGACGGGTATGAGACATGCGTGGCGACGATGCATGGCGACGCGAAGACGGAGGCTATCATGAAGGTTCTGATCGCAGAGGATGAGCGGCGTCTCTCGGATGCCCTCGTCCGCATCCTCGAGGACGCCCACTACCAGGTCGATGCGGTGTACAACGGAAGCGACGGCCTCATCTACGCGGAGATGGGCGACTACGACGTCTTCGTGTGCGATGTGATGCTTCCCGGGCGGGATGGGTTCTCCATCGTCCGCGAGTTGCGTCACAAGGGGATTGCGACCCCGACCATCATGCTCACCGCGAAAGGAGAGCTCTCCGATAAGGTACAGGGTCTCGATAGCGGCGCCGACGACTATATGACCAAGCCGTTCCAGCCAGCAGAGCTTCTTGCCCGCCTTCGTGCGCTCATGCGACGTGAGGGGGCGGTGGTGCTCGATGAACTCAAGGTCGGTGATCTGATGCTCGACCTGCAAACCCACGACCTGACCTGCGTGGGCAAGGTCGTGCACCTGAGTTACAAGGAGTTCTCGGTACTCAACCTCCTCATGGCGAACGCACGCACCACCGTGACGAAGGACATGCTCATCGACAAGGTATGGGGGGTCGACAGCGATGCGGCGGACAATAACGTCGAGGCCTACATCTCCTTCCTCCGCAAGAAGCTCAGCTTCGTGGGCTCAAGGTCCGAGATCGTGACGCTGCGCAAGATCGGGTATCGTTTCAACTTCAACGAGGCGAAGTAGGTTCCCATGGCCGACAAGAGCGACCAACATGGCCCACGCGCTGTAAGATGGCCACACCGGGGCGGTTCTCGCCAAGACCCACCGCTCGACGTGCGGGAAGGCGGAGGCGTGCTCAGGAAACTGCGACGGGGTTTCATCCTCACCAACATGGCGCTTGTGACCGCCGTGCTGCTCGTCGTGTTCACAGTGGTGATGACGATCACCTACCAGGGGTTGCGCACCGAGGTCGACCATGCCCTCGAAGAGGCGGTTGGCACCGGCCCCAAGTCCTTTGCGATTCCCACGGTGGGGGGGATCGGGTCATCCTCGGCCACGATTGGGTCGAACGACTCGTCCACCCAGGACCTTACCGCGGGATCCGACACCACCGATGGCAGCAAGACCGCCGATAACGGGGTGGACAAGAACTCGACGACGGCGACCCAGGGATATCAGAACTCCTACGTACCGGTCTACTGCGTGACGGTCGACGATAGCGGCACCATCACCGCGACCAACGATTCGAGCGTCTCCATGTCGAGTGACATCGCCGCCTCGGCCATCAGCGAGGCGCTGGCCAGCAGTTCCGACTCCGGGGTGCTGGCTGACCTCAGCCTCTATTACGAACGCCATGCCAGCGACGATGGGAGCATCACGCTCGCCTTCGCCGATCGCTCGGTCATCGTCTCCTCGCTTACGAACATCGTGCTCAAGTCGCTGATCATCGGCGTCGGTGCGCTTGCCGCTTTCCTCCTCATCAGCATCCTTCTCGCTCGTCAGGCCCTTCGTCCGGTCGAGGAGGCGTGGAAACGTCAGCGTCAGTTCATAGCGGATGCATCGCATGAGCTCAAGACGCCCCTCACCGTCATTCTCGCCAACAGCGAGATATTGCTCAAGGACCGAGATGGTCTCAGTCCTGACCACCGCAAGTGGGTGCAAAGCACGTGCGATGAGGCGCAGGGGATGCGGATCCTCACGGAGGACCTGCTCTCGATGGCAAAGGTCGAGGAAGCTCCTCCGGTTCCGAGAGAGGCCCAGCAGGTCGATTTCTCCCAACTTGCCGAGAAGACGGTGCTGCAGTTCGAGGCCGTCGCCTTCGAGCAGGCGGTGTCCTTCGAGGAGGATATCGCCGCTGGGGTGGTGGTGCGGGGCGAGGAGGCCCAGCTGGAGAGCCTGCTTCGGGCACTGGTGGAGAACGCGTGCAAGTACGCCGGGGCCGGGGGCGACGTGAGCATCACGCTCGTCGCGAAACAGGGGAGCGCCGTCTTCACGGTGCGCAATACGGGCAAGGTCATCGACTCGGCCGATCTGCCTCATGTCTTCGAGCGGTTCTATCGCAGCGATAAGGCGCGTCTGCACGGTGAGGGGTCTGACGTGGAGGATGGCTTCGGATTGGGGCTCGCCATCGCCAAGTCGATCGTCGAGGCCCATCATGGCACCATCGACGTCACCAGTTCCGAGCAGGCGGGGACGGTGTTCACCGTGCGCCTGCCGCTATGGGCCAAGAGGGGCGGGCACCGGCACCCTACCTCCTCTGAACTGCACGGATAGTCCTCTCTCTACCCATCTGGTGGATGTCGGTCTTATGCCATACCCGTACGCGATGGACCCGTGACCTTGATTTCACCACTGATAAACAATGGCATAGCACCACCGATCCGAGCATCATCCGGCCCATGCGGTCGATGGGCGCCCTGCCCATCCGCGACGGAGAGGATGGTCGACTGTGTGGTACATGAATGAGGATCGCCAACTGATGGTCAACACGGCGAAGAAGTTCGTGGAGAAGGAGGTCGCCCCGGTTGCGCTGCAGGTCGACGAGACGGGCGAATTCCCGGGACAGCTGTTCAAGCGAGCGGGCGAGCTGGGGTTCCTCGGCATCACCATGCCCGAGCAGTACGGCGGTCTCGGTCTGGACTTCACCACCGCCGCGCTCATCTACGAGGAGATCGCCAAATCGCTTCCGGTGCTCACCGTCAACATGGGCGCGCACGCGGAGTTGGCCGGCGGTCTGCTCAACATGCTGGGCACTCCCGAGCAGAAGGAGAAGTACCTTACCAAGCTCTGCAGCGGGGAGTACATCTTCGCCTGTGGTTCGACTGGACCCGAAGGAGGCGACAACCATGTCGAGCATGCCGCCAACGCCGTGCTCGATGGGGACGAATACGTCATCAACGGCAACAAGGTCCTCGTGAGCAACATCGGTGTCGCCGACGTCTACATCATCTTCATCAAGACCTCCGAGGTGGACCCCATCACCCGTGACGGCATCAGCGCGTTCATCGTGGACAAGAACACCTCAGGTCTCACGATCGGCTCCTACGAGCGCAAGCTGGGATGGCACGGCTCCGCAACCGGGACCATCTCCTTCAGCGACATGCGTATCCCCAAGGATCACCTCTTGGGCCCCGAGGGAAAGTGCATGCAGGCGACGGCTGTGAGCTGCACCAACGAGTTCCTCATCTGCGGTCCGGTAGGGTTGGGCATGGCCGAGGCCGCCTACCAGATGGCCTTCGACTACAGCATGAGCCGCATCCAGCACGGAGTGCCCATGTACGACCGTTTCCAGGTGACCAAGTTCAAGCTCGTGAAGATGCGCACGATGATCGAGGAACTTCGCGCATTCGTCTACGGCACCCTCGCCGACAAGGACGCCGGCAACCTCGAGCTGTGCGAGGGCCGCATGCTCAAGATCCGCGGTGCCGAGGTGGCCGAGGAGGTCGCTCGCGAGGCCATCCAGATATACGGCGGTGTCGGCTGCATCGACGAGACCGGAGTCGAACGCTTCTGGCGTGACGCGAAGGTCCTTGCCATCGGTGGCGCCTCCATCGAGGCTCTACAGGACTTCATCGGCACGATGATGAGGTATGGCAAGTACCCGTTGGCGTGAATCCATCGGCGAGAGCGCACGCGAGCTTTCCCGGCGGCGATCCGAGAACGTCTGGATGGCCGAGATGTCTCGAAGGACAACACATATGGTGTCGCAGATGGCAGGTGCGACCTGACTGGCCCCATCGGTCGGGAGCCCGTGTCGAGGACGATGCCGTCAAGAAGAGGAGGATGGCCGATGGCAACGATCGTCGCCTGCTATAAATGGGTTCTCGATGAAGAGGACCTGGTAATCAACCCGGATCGGTCCATCGATGTGAGCCACGCACGTGGCAAGATCTCGGAATTCGACAAGAGTGCCATCGAGGCGACCATGCAGGTCGCCGCGCAGACGGGCGACGCGACGGCGACGCTGACCTTCGGGACCCCAGACGTGCGCAAATCCCTCAAGGATGCACTGAGCCGTGGGCCGGCGACGGGGTACTGGGTCGGTGATGCGGCGGCGTGCGACGCTGACGCCCTGGTTACGAGTCAGGTGCTCGCAAGCGCGATACGGACGATCGACGGCACATCGCTCGTCATCTGCGCCGAGGGTGCGAGTGATACCTATGCACGGCAGATAGCTCCCAGGGTCGGTGCCCTGCTTGATTGGCCGACGGTCACCTCGGTCATCGAGATGAAGGTGGAAGGCGACTCAATCACCGCGACGCGCAAGCTCGACGGTTGCCTTGAGACCGTCACGGTGAACCGTCCTTGCGTGATCGCAGTGTTACCGGCTGGCTATGAACCCCCCATCCCTGGGCTCAAGGCGGTTCTCTCCGCCGGAAAGAAGCCACTGCATGAGCTTGGCATTGCCGAGCTCGGGTGCGACCCTGCACCCGCAGCGAAGGTTCTCTCATCGCAAGGTTTCATCGCCAACCGGAGGAATGTCATCTTTGTTGACGGCGATGCGTCCGATAAGGTCACCTCACTTGTGAGCGCGCTCAAGAAGGAGGGGATGCTCTCATGAACGAAGTTCTCATCTACAGCGATAAGCCCTCGCTTGCCGCAGAGCTGGTAGGTTTTGCCCGTGAGGAAGAGCACGACGTCACCATCGTCACGTTCAGTCCCGAGGAAGCTTCCGAGCTTGTGGGATGTGGCGCATCAAAGGTCGTTCTGCTCGATGGGGATAGTGATATCCCCGAAAATAACGCGAGGGCCCTGGCAGGTTTGATCGATGAGTGGGGAGTGAGTCTCTTCGCCGTAGGTGCAACGCCGCGTGGTCGTGACCTAGCGGCACGTGTGGCTGGTTATCTCGGGTGTGGGATGGCCAGTGACGTTTCTGCCGTGCATCTCCTGGATGGCAAGCTTTCAACCGAACGCCTCATGTACGGGGGTGCCATGGTGCGGTCGGAGGAATTCTCCACACCGGTTGTCGTCACCATACCATCAGGGCGTTTCGAGGCGGTACGGGGTGTGGACTCCCCACTTGAGACCATTGTCATCCAACCAGATATGCGCGTCCACCTGGTGGAGAGGGAGCCGCTCTCGCAAGAGGGGGCCGACCTGTCATGCGCTCCGCGGATCGTCTCTGTGGGCATGGGTGTCTCGAAGCGTGAGGACATGGCGTTGATCGAGGGTCTGGCAGCGGCTTTGGATGCACGGATCGGCTGTACCCGCGGCATCGCCGAGGAGCGGGGCTGGGTTCCCGCTGAGCAGTACGTGGGCATATCCGGCGTGAGTGTGGCACCCGACCTGTACCTCTCCGTGGGTGTCTCCGGGCAAGTGCAGCACATGGTGGGCGTACGCGATGCGAAGGTGATCGTCGCAATCGACAAGAATGAAAAGGCTCCCATTTTCAGGGAAGCGGATTTTGGCATCGTAGGTGACCTGTATGCCGTGGTCCCCTTGCTTACTGACGCACTCGTCACGGCACGGTGACGTTGCACGGAGAGGAGGGATGTCTTATGTGCGAGGAGTGTGGGGCGCATCAGCATCACCAGGAGCACGACCATGAACATGATCAGGATCAGGAGCATGGGCACGGACACGGTTGCGCCTCCCACCAGGGCACCGGCGGTCCAAGACCTACGGTCATGGCCATATGTGGCAAGGGTGGCGTGGGCAAGACCTCCGTCTCCGCCATGGTCACCAAGATCCTGCTCGCCGAGCGTCCGGATGCGAAGGTGCTCGTCATCGATGCGGATCCGGCGGTGGGCCTTGCCACGGCGTTGGGCGTCGACGTGGTGCACACCGTCGATGAGATCAGGAACGACGTCATCAGGAGCAGTCGCACGGGCGAGGCCGGGGACGTGGCGGCGATTCTTGAGGAACTCGACTACCGAGTGTACGAGGCGATGGCCGAGCGGGAGCACTTCGCGTTTCTCGCCATCGGTCGCCCGGAGACCGAAGGGTGCTATTGCAAGGTGAACGATTACCTCAAGGAGGTCATCGAGGAGCTCGTCGCCAGCTTCGACTACGTCGTGATCGACGGCGAGGCCGGGATCGAGCAGGTCAACCGTCGTGTGCTCGAGACGGTCACGCACCTGCTGCTCGTCTCCGATTGCAGTCTCAAGGGCATCAACGTCATCAGGACGATACGGGATGTCGCCGATGGCGGGGTCATGCACTACGAGCATGTGGGTGTCCTGCTCAACCGCGTGGTCGATCCGGCCGATGCCCACCTGGTCGACCTGGGGGATATCGACCAGGTGGGTTGCGTCATCGAGGATTCTCCCATCAGAAAACTCGACATCGCCGGCAGAAGCTTGCTCGAGCTACCCGATACGGACCCGTCGGTGGTCGCGGTGGCGCAGGCGCTCAAGAGGTTCGGGGTGCTCGTGTAGCACGTGTCGCGTGAGGTGTCGTACAAGAGGAAGGGGTGGTGCGCATATGGAACGGTTGAAGGAGATGAAGGTCTTTCAGGACGTTATCGCGTCTTCGAAGAACCCGCTCGTGCAACAGGCGATAGAGGAAGGTGGGGTGCCCATCGGATACAACTGCTGCATGGTCCCCGCTCCGTTGCTCAGCGTGGGGAGGTTGTTTCCGATCCACCTGAGGGCTCCTGAGGTTCAGAGCACCGAGTTGGCCGACTTCTACCTGTCGCAGTTCAACTGCTCGTATTCACGTTGCATCCTGCAAGCCGGCCTAGACGGGGTCTACGATTGGCTGGACGGGGTGGTGTTCGCGGCAAGCTGCGTTCACACCCAGCGCGTCGAGCACAATCTCAAGCTCCTAGGGGTCAACGGGGAGAAGCGGAACTACCTCTCCTACGTGATCGACACCCCCCGCAAGGTCTTCCCGGCGGGTATGTACGCGCTCGAGGAGGATCTGCGCACATTGGGAGGGGCTCTTTCCGAGCACTACGGCGTCGATACGTCCGACGCGGCAGTCGCCGTGGCCATCGGGGAGTACAACGAGTTCAACGCCGTGCTCAAGTCGATCGCCGACCTCCGTCTCGACGCCCACCCCAAGATCTCCGGAACCGAGTGGCACACGGTATTCACCGCCTGCCAGGCTGTTCCGCGCGACCTTCTCCTCAAACCTCTCAAAAGCCTCAAGACGGCATTGGATAAACGCGATGGATTCATGGAAGATGTGCCACGCGTGATGGTCATGGGCTCGCGGTTCGACAATCCCGCGTTCACGCAGCTCATCGAGGATCAGGGATGCATCGTCGTAGCGGACCGCTACTGCTTTGGCTCGCTGCCCGGTCTCGAACCGATCCCCGAGGACGGCAACCCCTACGCCAACCTCGCGCATCACTTCATGGAGCACAGCGACTGCCCTCGCATGATCGAGATGTTCGACGATCGCATCGAGCACATGCTCGACTGGGCCGCCGCCTACGAGGTCGACGGGGTGATGCTCGAGGTCATGAAGTTCTGTGACCTGTGGGGTTGGGAGGTCATCAAGCTCGACAAGGCGTGCCAGGAAGCGGGCATACCAACAGTCCGCTTCGAGCGCGAGTACCAACTGAGTGGCGAAGGGCAACTGAGGACACGTGTCCAGGCGTTCGTCGAAAGCGTCGTCATGAAGAGGCTCAACGCAGACCTGTCACTTCGGGCGGAATAGAGGTTGAAGATGAAAGAGGAGACCAAGGCGACGCTCAAGAGGGCGCTCGTCGACGAGCGGACCAGGAACGCTCTGCTCATGAAGGGTGTCGGGGCCGTGAGTGCGTACATGGTCGATGACAGGGTGAAGGCAGCGGTCATCAACAAGACGGTGATGAAGGGCGTGGGCAAGGTGGGGGAGTTCGCCGCCAAGGCGTCGAGTCCCCAGGGACAGGCTGCCTTCAAGGCTGCGCTCGACAAGAATAAGCAGGCGAACCTACATGACCAGTGGATCGATTTCAAGTACTGGCTCAAGATGTGGGCCGCCTCCATGTCACTCACCAAGGTGGAGTCAGGTAAGACGACCGACGCCATGTTCCGTTATCCATGGATCCTCGACGAGCTCAAGACGACCCATCTGGCCAAGACGCTTGCTCGCGGGCGCACCGGTGCGTCGAAGGAGGCGTTGTACCGCGAACTCGTCCTCACCACGAAGGCGGCGGTCGAAGGCCTGCAGAACATCATCACCGACCCCGAGCACACCGTCATGACCCATGACATGATCCCCTCCGAGATCACGCAGGCCATGGGCATCAAGGTGTTCCTCGTCGAGGCGGCGGCTAACGTGATCGGCCTCGACGACCAGCATGCTCCCGAGAAGTACCTCGACGCGATGTACGCCCAAGGTCTTCCCGACAACACCTGCACGTACTCCACGCAGACACCCGGGATGTTCGCGGTGGACGAGTACTTCAAGAAGGCGTCCTGCCTCATCGCCACCAACATGCCGTGCGAGGCGCACTTCGAGGGTTACAGCATGATGATCAAGGAGATGGGCATCCCCACCTACTGGCTCGACGTCCCCTACAACTTCCATCCAGGGGATCCCGGCGCAAAGACGTTCGTGGAGGACATCAAGGGCATGGTCGCCTTCCTCGAAGAGCATACCGGTAAGAAGATGAACTGGGTGAGGCTCAAGGAGGTGTGCGAGCGCAAGAACGAACTCACGAAGATGAGGACGCAGCTGTGGGACCTCAACCGCGCCTTGAACCCGCCCCTTACCGGCGATGCACTCTATTACGCATACATGCCGGCGTTTCACCTGGCGGCCTCGACGCAGGAGGACGTCGATCTCTACAAGCGCATCACCGCACTCGCGTTGCGAAACTACGCGTCACAGACCCCCTGTTTCGAGAACATCCGCTATCGCACCGTCATGTGGAGCACGCCCCCCTTCGATTACGCGGGCATCTACGGTTGGGTCGAGCGGTGCTGGGGAATCGAGATCGTCAACGACATGGAGGAGTTCGGCACCGCGTACACCATCGACACGTCGACGCCCGACACGATGCTCGAGGGTCTCGCGAACTGCTGGTGCGACGCGGCGATGGCACGCCACATGCGTGGTCCCGCGGAGAACTGGATCGATGGTCTCAACACGCTCAACGACATGTACCAGCCCGACTTCATCCTCGACATGAACCATCTCAATTGCCGCGGGTATACGAGCCTTACCGGGTTCCTCAACGAGTGGGGCAAGGATCACGTGCCCGTCTGCGTGTGTGATTACAACTTCTTCGACACGCGTGTCGTCAGCCGCCAGGGCATGCGCACCCAGATCAACAACTTCATGTTCAACGTCATGCACGCCGACCCCCTCGATCCGAGCCTTCTCGAATTCGACGACTCGCAAGCGTGGTAGGAGAAGGACTCTCGGCCATCGTGCCGATGCGAAGGGAGACGGTCGTGGTGACCGAACTGGTATGCGGGTGTGATGTGGGGTCGACCTACGGCAAGGCCGTGATCATGGATTCGACGGGAGCGATCCTGGGCTCGTCGATCGTGCGCAGCAAGATGGACCCCGAGTCGACGGCTCAGCTCGCCATCGAGACGGCGGGTGAGGAGGTCGAGGCGTTCTCCTCGATAGGTGGGCTCGCGTATCTCGTGGGAACCGGATATGGGCGCAATTACGTCCCCACCTGCGACCTGAACGTCTCCGAGATCAGTTGCCATGCGATGGGCGTCCACCTCACCAACCCCGCGGTGCGCACCATCATCGACATCGGAGGCCAGGACATCAAGGGCATCATGGTCGACGGGGATGGTTCGGTTCGGCACTTCTCCATGAACGACAAGTGCGCAGCTGGTACGGGACGCTACTTCGAGAACATGGCTCGCGCGTTCGAGATGGACCTGCCCGCGTTCTGCGAACTCGCGCTCCAGTCCAACAGTCCAACCCCGATCTCATCGCAGTGCACGGTGTTCGCCGAAAGCGAGGTCATCAGCCTTCTGGCGCAGAAGAAGCGGCCTGCGGATATCGCAGCCGGGATACAGGCGTCGGTGTCGAAGCGCTGCTACACCCTGCTCAAGACCGCGGGTATCGAACGCGAGGTCACGATGGCGGGTGGATGCGCCAAGAACAGGGGTCTCAAACGGGCCATGGACCGGATGCTCGGGTTCGAGCTCGTCACGTTGGACACGGACCCCCAGCTCATGGGTGCCATCGGGGCTTGTGAGTTCGCTCGTAGGAAAGCTCTGGCCAGCAAGTTCACATGAGGTTTGCACCACGAGACATGCGGGATGGGAGAGTGGGTGCGGATTGGTCGGACGCGTGTCGATGCGGGCGTCGGTGACGGGTGTTCGAAACACGAGAGAGAGGGTGAGTCACTATGAAGGATCTGAAGTCAGTGCTTTCGATCATCGGAGTGCTCTTTGCGGTCACGATCCTGGTCGAGCGGTACGACTTGGACGACAAGTTCCAGATGGCGGCACTTCCCATCAAGTTCAAGCTCGACGACATCAAGAAGGATACCGAGAGGCGCGTCGCGCAATCCATGCTCTCCAAGCAGATGTAGGCGCGAGTCCAAGAAGGAGGTAGCGAGATGAAGAACATCTTCGGGAACGTGACGGCGGCTCTGGGCGTCGTGGGCATCGCCGTGGGGTTGATCTACTGGTTCGACCTCGACGACGTGATGGTCGCCAGGATGACACCCACCCTCAAGAAGGTCGCCGCCCTGCGCAAGGCAAGCGAGTATGCGGCGAGGGATCAGGCTCAGGCTGCCACGAGGGTGGCGCCTGAGGCAACGGTGTAACCGGGGCTTTCACAAGAGCGGTGTGGGCGCACAGTGTCTCCGGGGTGTCCTATACCAAAGACCAGGGTCTACGGCCAGACCGAGGGAGACTCGGACCTTGAGAGAAGGTGACCATGTTCAGCACCTACATCGATGAGATGCTCAAGCTCGTAAGCGCAGAGGACCTTGCCGATCGCACTCGAACGTTTGCCTACAACACCCAGATTTCGTGGCCCAGGGTCAAACGCCAGATCATTTTGGCAGGGGACATGGCCATGGAGCTGGGAGCGCCAGGAAGCGAGTCCACATCGTTCCTCATGTGGACCGACGTGGGGAGCGATGCTGCCCAACGGGTCGTCGATGGGCGTATCAGGCTTATCGGTCCTGACCTGCGTGAAACGCATGCGCAGGAGCTCCCCTTCGGTAAGGTCGTGCTCGTCTCCGGCCATGGGTTCGACGAGGGAAACGCTTACTCCCGTTATTCGGAGATGGACCGGCTTAAGCTCAAGCTCGACCTGTCCGGATACATGCTGCACGCTGCACCGCAGCAAAACAGGGAGTGGGGGCGGGTGAGCGAACAGGCGCTGGACGAGGGGTTCTCGCTCGATGTGCTGGGCAACGAGCTCATCCGAGCACTCAAGGTCTTGCCATACGTCGATGCGGCGGAGGTGATCATGGTCACCTCCTCGGCAGAGGAGGTGAGGCGTTTCAAGCCATTAGGTGACAAGGTGGCCCGGGCAGTCGTCGCGATGGACAAGATGCTCGAACACCTTGCATACGACTGCAATAACTGCGACTTCCAGGACGTGTGCGACGAGGTTGGTGAGTTGAGGGCCATGCATCGCCGGCAACGCGAGGAGCGGCAATAGCGAGGCAAGGGTGTTTCCGTACGGCGCAGCATGGGACGCATGCGCAGCGTACGTGCACGTGTGGACGATACGGGCTTATCGGGAAAGCGAAATGAAAGGAACATGGACCATGGGAAACTGCAGTTTTGTGAAGACACCGGACGAGATCGAGTACTATCTCAGCACGAGGGCCAATCCTTCGTGGATGCACGATTGCGAGGGCATGTTCGTCACCTGGGCGACCGACCCCGAGGCGCTCAAGGCCGCACTGCCGGCCCCTCTGCAGATGGTCGCACCCGTCGTCACCTCCTACGTCATCGAGGTGCACGACCCCACCTTCTGCACCTCGTACTTCGAGTCGGCCATCCTCACTCCCGTCACCGACGGCAAGGAGGTGGGTCTGTATCCGTTCGAGATGCTTCTCACGGGCGGTGACAACGCGGTCTTCGAGGGACGCGAGGGTATGGGCATCCCCAAGAAGACGGCCGACAAGATCGACCTGCGCCGCTTGGGCGATAAGGCATATGCGAGCGTCGAGCGCATGGGTGTCAAGGTCTTCGACGTCGAGTGCGACCTCGGGGAGTACGACAGCCCCATGGCCGCACAGATATTCGGCGACATCAAGGAAGGTACGGTCAACGATGGCAACGAATACTTCTACAAGTACGGTACCTCGTTCAACGAGAAGGGCGCGCCCGTATTCGCGAACGTCTTCCTGATCAAGGTCCTCGGCCGCATGGCATACAAGAGCTGGGAGAAGATGTCCGTCAAGGTCAACCTGCAGCCCTCCGTCAACGATCCGTGGGCATCTTTGCCGGTCGTGCAGTCCCTGGGCGGTGGCTGGACCAAGCTTGACATCGGCCTCCTGAAGTTCCTCGGGCTCACTCCGATGGGTGACCAGGCAAACGACATCGTTCCCAAGCTGCTCGTGGGCAAGTACGATTCATCGATCTTCGGTCAGCCAAACCGCATCTTCTGAAGACCCCGTGAGGCACTCTATGTCGGGAGGGGCCTGGGCACAACGGTGCCGGTCCCTCCCGGACGGCATGAGGAATACCATCAAGGTCAGGGAAGAGGTGAGAGGCAGTGGACGAGGAGGAATCCGACCGCTTCGATGCAATCATCATCGGTGCCGGTCCGGCTGGTGCGGCATGCGCCTATGCCCTGGCACGGGCTGGTAAGCAGGTCCTGATGATAGAGAGGGCCGATACGCCGGGGGCGAAGAACGTGACCGGTGGAAGGTTCTATACCTACGCGCTCGAGATGCTCGATAACGGTCTTACCGCCAAAGCGGAGGAAGCCCTCGAGCGCAAGGTGACCCATGAGCAGATGATGATGCTCGATGGCGAACGATCGTTGTGCATCGACTACGGTGACCCATCATTTGCCGAGGAGGGGAAGGTTCCTGAGTCCTATACGGTCCTGCGTGCCACGTTCGACGAGTGGCTTTCCGGACAGGCTGAGGAGAAAGGTGCCATGCTCGTCTGTGGCATCCGCGTCGATGAGTTGATCGAGAGGGACGGGGGGATCGTGGGCGTGCGTGCCGGCGGAGATGAGATGTTTGCGGATATCGTCGTCGCAGCCGACGGTGCCAACTCACTCATGGGGCAGAAGGCCGGTCTCATCGACGACGTTCGCGTCGAGCATATGCTCGTGGGGGCGAAGGAGACGATTGCGCTGCCGGCACGGACCATCGAGGACCGCTTCGCCCTCGCCGCAGGGGAGGGGGCGTCGCGTCTGGCCCTTGGCGGAGCAAGGGGTGTCAACGGTGGCGTGTTCATCTACACCAATCGGGAGAGCATCTCCTTCGGGTGCGTGCTGCTCCCGAGCGTGCTTGCACAAAAGCATCTTTCGGTGCACGACCTGCTTCAGGATGTGAAGATGCATCCGGCCATCCGACCGTTGCTCGAAGGCGGGACCACCATCGAGTACTCAGCGCATCTCTGTCCCGAAGCCGGCCTCAAAGCTGTGCCAGAGAAGCTGTTCCGCACCGGATTCCTCATGGCGGGGGACGCGGCGGGTTTTGCCGTCAACCAGGGTTACACGGTGCGGGGCATCGACCTCGCCATCCTGTCGGGCCTTGCGGCGGCCAACGCGATCATCTCCACCAGTGTCCCAGAAGATGTAGGTGCCGTCTACACTGAGCAGCTCGACGCACTCGGAGTACACCGTGCGATGCAGATGGCCTCGCGCTTTCCCGAGATAGAGGATGACCCCCGCATCTTTGCGATCTACCCGAAACTGGCAAACGATATCTTCTCCACGGTCTACCACCTCGACCCCGATTCGAGGAGACCGCTCTACCCAAAGTTGAAGGCGTGTATCAAAGGGGACACCGGTTTCGGTGCAATCCTCAAGGATGTCAGGAAGATCAGGCGGGTTCTACGGCAGGGGGACGGATCATGAGCATCGAGAGGATGAGTGCAGAGGAGTTGCTCGGGGTCGATAAGTTCAACGTGGATGAGGGCGAGGCCCATATCGTAGTCAAATGCGAGTGTTGCCTTGAGTGCAGTGACAAGCCCTGCCTCTACATATGCCCCGCCCAGTGCTACAAGCTTCTCGATGGAAAACTTGCGTTCGATTATGTTGGGTGCCTCGAATGCGGTACATGCCGTCTTGCATGCCGGCAGTTGGGCAACAGCGGCGTGGCTACGTGGACGTATCCGCGAGGGACCTTTGGCGTCAGTTACCGATGCGGTTAGGCAGATGCCGCCATGCGGGCATCCAGTCGGATGCGGATCGTGGCGGCTGTAAGTGTGTAAGGGCAAATCCAAGGGAAGGCAGTGACGGTCATGAAGAACGTGACGGTATTCGGCAACGGGGTGCTCGGCTCGCAGATCGTCTTCCAGACGGCGGTGCACGGGTTCAGGGTCACCGTATGCGGCAGGAGCGCGGAGAGTCTCGATCGTGCCAAGAAGAGTATCGCTGGCATCGCCGAGCGCTATCAGAAGGAGATCCCTGGCACGAGCGCCGAGCAGATCGCACGCGGGCTCGCCAACATCACCTACACGACCGACCGGGCACTGGCAGTCGCCGATGCCGACCTGGTGATCGAAGCGATCATCGAGGACCTCAAGGAGAAGCAGACGTTCTATAAGGACATCTCGGGTCTCCTTCCCGAGAAGACCATCGTGTGCACGAACTCCTCCACGCTTCTGCCCAGCGATATGGCCGCGTTTACCGGACGCCCCGGGAAGTTCCTCGGCCTCCATTATGCCAACCACATCTGGATCCAGAACTCCGCCGAGATCATGGGTACCGACCAGACGGACCCGGCGGCGTTTGCCGAGGTCGTGCAGTTCGCCGCGGACACCGGCATGGTCGCCGTGCCGCTCAAGAAGGAGAAGGCCGGATGGCTGCTCAACTCGCTCTTGGTCCCGTTGTGCGTCTCCGGTTGCCTGCTCTACGCTGGCGGCTATGCAGAACCCAAGGACATCGACTCGATATGGCGCATCGGCACCGGTGCCCCCCGTGGTCCGTTCGAGATCATGGACGTCATCGGTCTCAAGACCGTGTACCAGGTGCTCATGATGGCCCAGGTATCAGGCGCGAAGGAGTTCGCCGCGGTCCTCAAATCGGATTACATCGACGAAGGCAAGCTCGGCATTGCAACGGGTGAGGGTTTCTACAGCTATAGAAAGTAGTATTCCGCGCATCAGCGCATATCCATGCTCATAATCTGGGAAGAGGGAACTATGAAGAACATCACCGTCATCGGCGTGGGCGTTCTCGGGTCGCAGATAACGTTCCAAACCGCCGTGCATGGCTTCAATGTCACGGCTTGCGATTTGAGTGATGACATCCTCAGTGCCTCGAAGAAGGCCATCGAGGGGATCGCCACCATGTACCAGGCTGAGATACTCGGCACCACGGACGATCAGATTGCGCACGGGCTTGCCAACATCAGCTACACCACGGACCACATCGCTGCCGTCGCGGATGCGGACATGGTCATCGAGGCCATCACCGAGGACCTTGAGCAGAAACGTGCATTGTACCGAAGCATCGCAGGTGTCCTGCCTGATCGGACCATCGTCTGCACGAACTCCTCCACACTGCTCCCGAGCGACATGATGGATGCGACGGGATGCCCCGAGAGGTTCCTCGGCCTCCATTATGCCAACCATATCTGGACCATGAACTGCGCCGAGGTCATGGCCACCTCCAAGACCGACCCAGCCGTCTACGATCAGGTCGTACGGTTCGCCACGGACACCGGCATGGTCGCCGTGCCCCTCAAGAAGGAGAAGGCCGGATGGCTGCTCAACTCGCTTTCCGTCCCCTTCCTCGATGCCGCCTCAAAGCTGTACGGTGGTGGATATGCGGAGCCCACTGATATCGACGCTATCTGGCGCATCGGCACCGGTTCCCCCAAAGGGCCGTTCCAGTACCTTGACATCGTTGGCTTGAAGACCGCTTACCACATCATGTCGATGTCAAAGGACCCGGATGTGCAGAACTTCTCCAGAATCGTCAAGGAGAAGTACCTCGATGAGGGCAAACTCGGTATCGCAACCGGGGAAGGGTTCTACTCGTATAAGTAGGAGCGGTAGGAAACGGCGTATATGCGCGAGGGACGAATCTCGAGACGGTGTTCACCCACACGATGGGCGTGCGCCGTCTCGAAGCGTTATGGAGAGACGGTTCGTTTCTCGAAGGGGTCCAACAGGGCCATTAATTCGTCGCGGGTATGGATGTCAAGTTTATCGTAGATGTGATGGACGTGCGTCTTTACCGTACCTTGGGAGATGCAGAGCCTCTCGGCCACCTTGGAGATGCTGTAGTCCTGTTCGAGGAGCGTGAACACCTCCTCCTCGCGGGCCGAGAGCCGGTATTCGGCGGCTAATTCAGCGCAGCGCCGGTTGAGCGTCTCAAAGTATGCGAGTTTCTTGATGATCATCTCCCTGCTGTCGTCGTTGTCGTATACAACCCCTCTAAGTTCGATGCTCTCAGGATTATCGTGTATCTCGAAGATAAAGCCCCCGTTGTCGGTACCGAATGCGTTATAGGCAACGACGACGATGATGATAAGTGCGGTGGTGGCGGAAAGCCCGAGGGTACCGTACGATGCTCTGCCAAAGATAAGAATGCTGCCTGCCAATGTTCCAAGCCACGCACCGCCAAACGCCGCAGCATTGGTAAAGCTCGTGAGGCGGATCGGTGAGATGTTGAATCGTACGGCAACCTCGCTCAGAGTGAGTACGAGCAGTGTGCAGATCATGCACATCGACATACAGGTGAAGATGGTACCTGCCGATGTCGACACGGGCATCAAGGCAAGGCCACCGACCATTACCACCTCCCCGAGGCGGTACATGTTACGCACCGAGAACGCATGCTTGAAGAATGTGAACCCAACGAAGATGAGGGTGCTTGCAAGGCAGAGACCGATGATGACGAGGAGCTGTGAGCCGTAATAGACGTTACCTAAGGTGAAGATGAAGGTGAACAGGCCCGCAGTCACACTCACGGGGGTAAGCAGCCCGTAAAGGTCGGAGGTCTTCCAGGGGAGACGGAAGGTGGGGGAGGTGAGGGGGCTTTTCCTCTGCTTTGCCTTGCGTTCTATGATTCTCGACTCACCTTCATCGATGCTGATGGTGACGTTGAGGGCGACGGCTGCAAGTGCGGGGAGAAGCGCGTCGACGGTGAGGATCCAAAGCGAAGGCAGCAGGGAGATGAGGTAGACGGGTACGATGACTATCACCGTTGCAAGCAGATACGACTTAAGGGCATCCGCGGTGTCGACCAGTCCGTAGAGTTCGCCGAAGCTCAGGGTGAACCATCCAAACTCGATGCCGATGAGTAGCTCGCAAGCAGCGAGCAATGTCACGCCGGCTGGTCCAAAGGCCGTAGTGAAGCCTGCCATGAACGTTCCGAGCATCGCGAAGGGGAGAAAGCCGATGCTGAGGAGCCTGGATGCGCCGATCGTCTTTCTCGATATGAACACGGAGAAGAGCATGACGAGGACGATTCCGAGTAGGATGAACAGGCGATTCCAGGAGATACCGAGTGAGGGGTTGATGCTTACGTCGAGGACGTGGATGAGAGAGAGCATCCACGTGTAATAGAGGGCGACACCCGCGGTGGCACTGGCATGGGCGATGTTGGCCATATGGCCCTGGGCTTGGTCTCGGTTGGCCATAGGGCTCCTCACGAAAACCATACGACACAAACTGGCGCAAGTTCATCCGAGGTGTCGATGGGAAAACCCAAAACGACGTACATATCTTTTCCCAAGGGGGACCATCGCGATCATTATACTCTGGAACGAGGGGAAGAGCCCCTCATTTGGGTACGTATAACGTGGTTTCTTTCTGCATTGCGTCGTGCTTTCACCATCATGGCCCTTGTGTCATATCATCTGCTTGTCCAAGGTACGCAAGCGTCTGCCTCATCCCTTCCCCGCTCGACCGGACGCCGTGCGGATAGGACTTGTTTACCTGATGTGGCTCGTGTAAGATTCCCACGTGTTTACGTGCGGGCGTGGCGGAATGGCAGACGCGCATGGTTCAGGTCCATGTGGGGGCAACCTCGTGGAAGTTCAAATCTTCTCGCCCGCACCATCCGAATGCGATCAGGGCATCCTCTCGAGGATGCCCTGATTTTTTTATCCGAGATGCTCACGTGATAGGTCCTTTTCCAGCGGTGCCCCTACTTCTCGATCATGTCGAGGAACAGCTCGTGCACGCGGGTGTCACCGGTGAGCTCGGGGTGAAATGCCGTCGCCACCTGGTTGTGGTATCTCACGGCCACGACGTGGGTATCGATCTTTGCGAGGACCTCGACGTCGTCGCCCACCTCCTCCACGTACGGTGCACGGATGAACTCCATGGGGAAGGCCCCCTTGCCATGGGCATCGATACCGTGGACATCCCCCAGCGTGCGGAAGCTTCCCAGCTGACGTCCGTAGGCGTTTCTCCGCACGACGATCGGGAGCGTGCGCAGGTAGGTGCGAGGGTCGTTGACCACCCTATCGGCCAGCAGGATGAGTCCGGCGCAGGTGGCGAGCACCGGCATGCCGTCTGCGATGCGCTGTTTGATGTCGTCGGACATCCCCAGTTCGCGCAAGAGCTTGCCCTGTACGGTGCTCTCGCCTCCCGGCAGCACCAGCGCGTCGAAGGGCTTGCGCAAGTCGGAGGCTCCGCGCAGCTCGACGCAGGTGACGCCAAGGCGTCGCAACATGTTCTCATGCTCGACGAAGGCCCCTTGGATGGCGAGTACGGCGACGTTCACGTCACTTGCCCCTCTCGGCCATGAGGAGGTCGATCTCCTGCTCGTTGATGCCTACCATCGCCTCACCGAGGTCTTCGGAGAGCTGGGCGATGACGGTGGGCTCCTGATAGTGGATGACCGCCTTGACGATGGCATCTGCGCGTTTGGCAGGATCGCCCGACTTGAAGATGCCCGATCCCACGAACACACCCTCGGCGCCCAGCTGCATCATCAGGGCGGCATCGGCTGGAGTCGCGATACCACCTGCCGCGAAGTTGACCACGGGTAAGCGCCTCTCGTCGTGTACGAGCTGTACGAGCTCGTAGGGCACCTGCAGATCCTTGGCTGCCTGGAACAACTCGTCGTCGCGCAGGCTGGCGATGCGGGCGATCTCGGCGTTCACCATGCGCATGTGGCGCACGGCCTGCACCACGTCACCCGTACCGGGCTCCCCCTTGGTGCGGATCATCGACGCACCCTCGGCGATGCGACGCAGGGCTTCTCCCAGGTCCTTCGCCCCGCAGACGAAGGGCACCCTGAAGCGCGTCTTGTCGATGTGGTACGTATCGTCGGCGGGTGAGAGGACCTCGCTCTCGTCGATGTAGTCGATGTCGATGGCCTCGAGGATCTGCGCCTCGACGAAGTGCCCGATGCGGCATTTGGCCATGACGGGGATGGAGACGGCATCTTGGATGCCCTTGATCATCTTGGGATCGCTCATACGTGAGACGCCGCCCGCCGCGCGGATGTCGGCGGGGATGCGTTCGAGCGCCATGACGGCGCACGCCCCCGCAGCTTCGGCGATGCGCGCTTGCTCCGGGTTGGTGACATCCATGATCACGCCACCCTTGAGCATCTGAGCGAGCTCCTTGTTGAGCTGGTACTGTGTCCTCTCGACCTCTACCTCAGCCATCCTCATGCACCTCTTCCCACCCGCCTGCCGGGCAATCCACATCGTTTCCATGGAGGTCCTCCAGGGAACTTCCGAGAGAAGTATACTCACAACTGGATATATTAAAATGTTCAATATACGCAGAAATATTATGCCAGATGCTAAGGTCAGTGCCAGTGGTTCGGAGGAGCGCATGCTAACGTATCCGCTTGACGGTCGGGGTGACGAGCCGCTCTACCGCTATCTCTACGATTGTATACGGCACGACATCGTTGCCGGCGCGCTGGCTCCCGAGACGAAGCTGCCCTCAAAGCGCGCCTTCGCTCGAAACATGGGCGTGAGCACCATCACGGTGGAGAACGCGTATTCCCAGCTCGTGGCGGAGGGCTACATCTACTCGGCGCCCCAAAAGGGCTTCTACGTCGCCGACGCTCCAAAGCTTCTCGAGGACTCCCACCTGCGCATGCATCCCATCGATGTCGGTCGTTTACCGCACCCCGAAGACGTGCGCTCCCGCTTCGCGGTCGAGCCTCCCCCTTCGTCCGACCAGCACCTTCTCGTTGACTTCTCGAGCAACCAGACCGACCCCGACAACTTCCCCTTCTCAACCTGGGCACGGCTCATGCGTCGGGTCATCGCAGAGGATCGCGACGTGTTGATGGCCAATTCGCCCGCAGGGGGCATACTCGAGTTGCGCCAGGCCATCTGCGATCATCTGCATGAGTTTCGCGGGATGTCGGTGGCACCCGAGCAGGTCATCGTGGGGGCGGGAACGGAGTACCTCTACGGGTTGCTTCTCCAGTTGCTCGGACGCGACGGGGTGTACGCGGTCGAGGACCCCGGGTATTCGAAGATATCCAAGGTGTATGAGGGCAACGGGGTCGTCTGCCGGCACATCCCCCTCGATGCACAGGGGATCGGCATCGCGTCGCTGGCCGAGAGTGGGGCCGACATCGTGCACATATCCCCGTCGCACCACTATCCCACGGGCATCGCCATGCCCATCAGCAGGCGATACGAGCTCATGGCATGGGCGGCGTCGTCCGCCTCTCGCTACATCATCGAGGACGATTACGACTCGGAGTTTCGCCTTGCCGGCAGACCCATTCCCTCGTTGCAGAGCATCGACGGTGCCGGGAAGGTCATCTACCTCAACACGTTCACCAAGTCGCTCGCCTCCACGATTCGCATCAGCTATCTGGTGCTGCCGCCGGCGTTGCTCGAGCGGTTCGATCGCGAGATGGGATTCTATGCCTGCACGGTGTCGAACTTCGAGCAGTGCACCTTGGCGCGCTTCATCACACAAGGGTACTTCGAAAAGCACATCAACCGCATGCGTCGCCACTACCGCATGCTCCGCGACGAGTTGCTCGCCTCGATCGAGGCGAGTCCCCTCGCGTCGAAGGTGACCATCACCGAGGAGGGGGCGGGGTTGCATTTCCTCATGCGCATCGACACCGGGATGCCGGACGAGGTGCTCGTCAGGCGCGCGAGGGCGCAGGGTGTCCGTATCTCATGCCTTTCCGATTACCAGCACCATCCCGATGGTCGCGGCGAACATGTGCTGGTCGTGAACTACTCCGGGATACCCGCAGGCAGCGTGGAGGAGGCGGTTGCCTGCTTGGCGCGGGCGTGTGGATGTCCTACCAGGTGAACCCGTATGTCCTCAGCACTCGTTTGGGTACGACGAAGCGCATGGTGCGCAGCGGGTCCACCATCTGGCAGACCTGCACGTCCCCGGTGAGGGAGAGCAGCATGATGAGCCTGTCGAGCGGTAGGCCGGTCCTGTCACGCAGGATGTCGACCATCGCATGCACGGCCATGTCGGCAGCCTCGTCCATGGTGGGTGCGGAGGCGATGGTTGAGAATGACCTGTCGTTCTCGAGAACGGGATCCTCGACGGTGCGGTCGGTGAGCACGTCGAACGTGAGCGTGACGGTTGCCGCGATCTCCGCACCGGAGACGCCTATCTCACCGTCTCCCATGACGGCGTGGAGATCGCCACAGGCGAAGAGAGCGCCTTCGGTGGCGACGGGGAGGTAGAGCGTCGCGCCCTCGCCGATCATCGTGTCATCCATGTTGCCGCCGTGATGTCCGGGCGTGCCGCAGTTGATGGGAGCGCCCTCTGGGGCGACGCCGATGACGCCGATCATGGGTTTGAGGTCGAGTGCGAGCTTGTCGTCGAAGTGCAGCTTGCCATCGATGATGGGCGCCAGCATGCTGGACATGCCGTCCTGGGGGAAGAGGTCCCCGCAAACCCCCTCGCCCCTTCCGGTGCAGGCCGCCATCTGATGGGCAAGCTCGATCGCATCGATGCGCACCTTGAGCACGTCGCCCGGATGCGCTCCCTCGATGAAGATGGGGCCGGTGGCGGGGTTGGTCGCATCCCAATCGAGGTTGTCGAAGCTGTCCTCGGGGGTTTGAAGCTGATTCGAGAAGCAGTCCTTCGTCGTGATCGTCACCGTCTCGCCTGGCCGAACGTGCGCTATCGGCTCCAAGTCCTTCGAGAACGCGAACAGGACCCTGTCGTCTGAGATATGAAGCATGGTGTCCCTACCTCTCGTCCTTCGCGTCGTCCTGACTCTCTGGCTCGGAGGTGACCTTGGGCTTTGCCGTCTTCTTGGCGGCCGCCTTCTTCCGGGGCTTCTCCTCGTCCTCGTCATCGAACGAGAAGCCGAAGAGACCGGCGATGCCGTCCTCGGCGATGGTGGTCTTTATCGCCGCGCGATCCTCTGCGGGGTCGGTTCCCTTCTCGCCCGATCCCGTCTTCGCACCACCGCCTGCCGAGGTCCCCTTCCGAGAGGTCCTCGACGATTCCGGGCTTTCCTCCTCGTCGTCGCTGTCCATGAAGCTGAAGAAACCGTCGCTGTCGGCCTTTGTCTTCTTATGGTTGTGATACTTCTTGCGTGTGTTGCGCTCCAGGAGGAAGGCGATGAGGAGGAAGAGCGCCATGCCGCCGATGACGACGACAAACATCCCTGCCCTGGTGGAGAAAAGGAAGGTACCGATATCCATCATGCCCCTCATCCCATACGTCGTGCGGTCGCCTGCCCAGGCCGATGCCGGGCTTTGCCGGGTAATCGAGCTAACGGCATTCTAGCGCACGAGAGCGTCCGTGCGACCATCAAAGGCATGTTCCAGCGGTGATGGAAAGGGCTCAAAGGTATACTGCAAGTCACCGTTAGCATGCGCTCATCTGATTCGGGAACGAGAGCGACCGGTACGTCAGATGCGAGTCGAACCTGTTCGTGTGTCAAGAGACCTGGAGGCCATCATGCTTGATGCCAAATTCGTCCGCGAGAATCCCGATGCGGTGCGTGCGGCGATGAAGTCGCGCCATGCCACCTGGGATGTCGATGCGTTCCTCTCGATCGAGGGGACCCGCAGGTCGCTCATCTCGCAGGTCGAGGCGCTCCAGGCCGAGCGGAACTCCGCTTCCAAGCGGATTGGCTCTCTGCTCAAGGACGGCAAGCACGAGGAGGCAACGGCCGCCAGGGAGCAGGTCGCCTCGATCAAGGACCGGCTCGCCGTGCTGCAGGACCAGCTCACCGCAGCCGAGGCCGACCTCACCACGCTGCTTCTCGCCGGTCCCAACATCCCCTCGGACCAGACACCGCTGGGCGATGGCGAAGACGATAACCCCGAGGTACGCCGTTGGGGCACTCCCCGCACGTTCGATTTCGAGGACAAGGCCCACTGGGATATCGGTGCCGACCTGGGCCTCATCGACTTCGAGCGTTCCGTGAAGCTGTCGGGCTCGCGTTTCGTGCTGCTCGCCGGCGAGGGCGCCATGCTGGAGCGCGCCCTCATCCACTACATGCTCGACCTCCATCTCTCCCAGGGCTTCAAGGAATGGTGGCCGCCCGTCATCCTCAACCACGACTCGCTGCAGGGGACAGGTCAACTCCCCAAGTTCGAGGAGGACCTTTTCAAGACGTCCACCGAGGGCATGTACCTCATCCCCACGGCCGAGGTGCCGCTCACGAACCTTCACCGTGACGAGATTCTCGACGCCGCCCAACTCCCCCTGCGCTACTGCGCCTTCACCCCGTGCTTTCGCGAGGAGGCCGGTTCGGCGGGACGCGACACGCGCGGCATCATTCGCGTGCACCAGTTCGACAAGGTGGAGATGGTCAAGTTAACCAAGCCCGAGGAGTCCTATGGCGAGCTCGAGAGCATGGTGGCCGAGGCCGAGTCGGTGCTGCAGGGTCTTGGACTACCCTATCGTGTGATCTCGCTGTGCACCGGCGACATCGGGTTCTCCGCGGCAAGATGTTATGACCTTGAGGTGTGGTTGCCCTCCTATCGCACGTACAAGGAGATATCCTCCTGCTCCAACTGCGAGGATTTCCAGGCGCGTCGGGCCAACATCCGCTATCGTGACCCCGAGAGCTTCAAGGGCACGCGCTACGTGCACACGCTCAACGGCTCCGGGTTAGCCGTGGGACGCTGCATGGCTGCCGTCATGGAGAACTACCAGCAAGCCGACGGCACCATCGAGGTTCCCGACGCGCTCGTCTCCTACATGGGAGGGCGTACGGTCATCGGCAAGCAGGCGTAGGGCCTCTAGTTTCCACGTATCGGGTGCGAGGTCGCTGTCGACGATGCCAGCACGCCGATGGCGTACGGGCATCTCGATCATCGGAGGTTCTCTTTGGGAGTAGGACGCAAGGTCATCATCGGCATCCTGGTCATCGGCGTGTTGGTGGCTGGTGGCATATTCGGGTACCGTTACTATCGGGAACAGACGCGCGTCCCCGATGCTCAAGCCGTTCAGGGGGAGTGGCGCGTGGAGGGTACCGATATGACCGTGGTCATCGACGGGGATACCATTCACCTGCCTGACAACGCGTCGTACTCCTACACCCTCGACACCTCTACGGGCACGGTCACGTATACGGCCGCCGGCCATAGCGGCAGCGCCCTCTACTCGTTTTCGAAGGATGAGGAGACTCTCACGCTCATCGAAGGGGAGGATACCGCGTCGGGGGCGTCCTCGTCGAGTGATGCATCGGTGACCACGGTGCTCGTCAAGATATCGAGCAGCACGTCGGCATCACCCACCACGAACGTCAACGTGGCGAGCGACTAGCCCATCGCCGGTGCGCAGGGCGTTGCGTGTAGGTGCGCCCGGATTCTCGACGTGCATGAAAAAGGCCACCTCCAAGGGTGGCCTTTTCAAATTCGATGGTGCGCCATGGGGGATTCGAACCCTCGACGTACTGATTCGTAGTCAGTCCCTCTATCCAGCTGAGGTAATGGCGCAGATGCTGTAAACAGCTTGCTCATAATGCCATTGTCCACCTGGCGTGTCAAATGACCAGAGGGGAGAGCAGGCTGAGCGGCTGTTCTTTCTTTCAAACGCCCCGTTGGCAATCATCGGCTCCAAAACAAGGAGCCCTGCTCCCGCAGGGCTCCCAGGATACCTTCTGGCGGAGAGCTGGGGATTCGAACCCCAGAAGGGAGTTTTGCTCCCTTACTCGCTTAGCAGGCGAGCACCTTCGGCCTCTCGGTCAGCTCTCCGTTGGCCTGAATGCGCATGCTATCGCACTCGGCAAGGAATGATGGTAACGGTTCCGACAAGGCGGTGCAACGCAAGAGTGCCAGGTGGCGCCAACTTGGCAGGAGAGGGGGGTGGCAGGGCAGCGGGCCGCAAAGACCGGTATCTTCCGTTGCCACCTTGCATTGTCCTGTCATAGAGCGGCAGTATCAGCTAGAATTGCACCGTCACCGTCTTGAGGAGCCTACATGAACCGTCCCCTTGCCCCAACAGCGTCGCCCATCGCAACGAGGACCTATCGCAACGCCGGGTTCCTTCTCCTGTTCTTCATCACGCTCTTCTTGGGATATGCTCTCGCCATCCCCCATGTGGCCTTGGCAAAGGACTACACCATGGGTCCCGTCGACATCGCCGCTACCGTGAGCACCGATGGTTCGATGGCGGTGAGCGAGCAGCGTACCTATGATTTCGACGGCGACTACACCTATGTCTACTGGGACATCGATGCCAGCTCCGTCCAGGGAGTGAACGTGACGGGTGTCGGCTCGGTCGATGGCAGCGTCTCCGCCTACACCGAGACGACGGACGCCAGCTCCACATCCAGTCATCCATCCGGGTATTACTACGTCGAGAACGAAGCGAACAGCATCGTGCGGGTCTACGCGTATTTCAGGGCATCGTCGACCAAGGTCACCCTGCAGCTCGATTACACCGTCACCGGTGCCGTGACCGCCTGGGCCGACACGGGGGAACTCTACTGGAAGTACGTGGGAAGCAACTGGGATAAGAGCGCGAGCGACATCACGATGACGCTCACGCTGCCCGTGGCACAGGGCCAGACCGTGGTGGCCGGCGATAACGTCCGCGCATGGGGACACGGTCCCCTGGATGGTGACGTCACGTTCAACAGCAATGGTACCATCAGCTTCACGTGTCCGGCTGTGAGCTCGAACACCTACCTCGAGGCCCGAGTGGCGTTCCCCGTCGACTGGCTCACGGGGATGACACCCAGTTCAACCTCCCAGCTCGACAGCATCATCACCGAGGAGACCGGCTACGCCGATACGGCAAACGCGCAGCGCACCCAAGCGCGCATCCTCGTGTGGGGTGGCATCGCCCTTGCCATCGTCCTCAGCTTGCTCTCCCTCATCCTCGTCATCCGTGGTTACCTCAAGTACGGTCGGGAGTACAAGCCAAAATTCCAAGACGAATACCTGCGCGAGATGCCAAGTGACGACCATCCGGCGGTGTTGGGGGCGCTGTGGCGCTGGGGAGACCCGACCGACCAGGACTTCACGGCGACGCTCATGAGACTCACCGACCAGCGGGAGATCAAGCTGGAGAAGGTGCAGGTCGAGCAACCCGGGGTGTTCGGCAGCAAGCTCGTCGACGACTTCCTGCTGTCCCGCACCGATGCTTCCCGACCGGTCGATTCCATCGACGCCGCGGCCTACGATCTGCTGTTCACCACCATCGCGCAAGGTGCGGACCACCTGTACTTCTCACAGATAAAGGCGTTTGGCAAGGCGAACCCTCAGGAGTTCATCGACGCCATGGACGCCTGGAAGGGCGAGGTGGGTGCTCAGGCTCTCGTCAAGGACTTCTTCGAACAGAAGGGTGCCACGCGATTCGTCACCTACGGCATATGGGGCGTCGCTCTCGGGGTGCTCGCCGTGGGTATGGCATTCGTGACCTCGTCGTTCATCCCCGCGATCGTGGGCATTCCATGTGCCATCGCCATCATCGTCATCGCCAGGCGGATGAAGCGACGCTCACCTGCCGCTGCCGAGACGTATGCCCGCTGCGTCGCACTCAAGCGTTGGCTCACGGATTTCTCGGCACTCGATGAGTCGATACCCACCGATGTCGAGTTGTGGGACAAGTTCATGGTGATGGCCGTCGTCTTCGGTGTGGCCGACGAGGTCATCAAGCAGATGAGCATCAAGGTGCCCGAGGTTCTGGCCGATCCCGGATTCGCCTATACGTACATGTGGGTGTACCCGTGGGTGGGGATGGGATCGCCGTCCGCTGCGTTCGCAACGACGATGGCCGATACCGTGCATCTTTCGCAGGCTGCGATCTCGGGTTCGTCGATGAGTAGCGGCGGTGGCTTCGGCGGCGGGTTCTCCGGAGGCGGAGGCGGAGGCTTCGGTGGCGGTGGCGGTGGCGGTGCGGGCTGATCCATCGGATATCGATGAGGGCCGGTCGATGGGAATCATCGACCGGCCCTCATCGTGATGCGTGTGCTGTGTGGTGGGATCAATCAGCGACGAGCTTAGAACTGGACCTGCGGAGCCGCATCGGCTTCGGGAGCCGCATCGTACATGTCCTTTTGCCCGAAGTGGAACATGCCGGCGATGATGTTGGATGGGAACACCTGCAGGGCCGTGTTGAACTTCATCACGACATCGTTGTAGGACTGGCGGGAGTAGGAGAGTTTGTCCTCCGTGTCCTGCAGTTGCCTTTGCAGATCGAGGAAGTTCTGGTTCGCCTTGAGGTCGGGATAGGCCTCGGCTACGGCGAAGAGGCTGCGGAGTGTCTGGGAGAGCATGTTCTCCGCCGCTGCCTGCTCGGCGATGCCCTTCGCGTCGACCGCGACCTGGCGTGCCTTCACCACGGCGTCAAACGTCGACTTCTCGTGCTCGGCATAGCCCTTGACGGTTGAGACGAGGTTGGGGATGAGGTCATGGCGTCGCTGCAGTTGCACCTCGATCTGCGCCCAGGCGTTCTCGACGCGCGTGCGCAGCTTGATGAAGGTGTTGTATGCTCCAACGCCCCAAAGGACGAGCAACACGACGATGACCAGGATGACTATCAGCGCAATCATGAGATGGCTCCCTTGCGGTTGCGGTTTGCGGTGCGTTTGCACCTCGTGTGCATTGTACCGTATCGCCGACTCTTTGGTGAGACGTCATTCGATTGACATGTTTCAGACGTGAGTGCGTTGCCACCTGTCTCGTCCATGTGGACAGCGCTTCGCTCATCGGTCGCGGTCACGTCAACGCCCACGTGCCATTCTCGAAGATGGGTACGGCGATTCCCCCGGTGGTGTAGCCGATGACGGTGAGGTCATCGGTGCCGAGCATGAAGTCGACATGGGTGGCGCTCTGGTTGACGCCGGCCTCCTCGAGTTCGTCCTTGCTCATGTCGAAGCCGCCGGCATAGCAGTCGGGGAAGCCCATGCCCAGTGCGAAGTGGCAGGCGGCGTTCTCGTCGTAGAGCGTGGAGAGGAAGAGCGTCCCGCTTTGGTGGATGGGCGATTCCTTGGGGACGAGGGCGCACTCGCCCAGATGGTGGGAGCCTTCGTCTGTCGCGATGATCTGCTCGAGCACGTCTCGTCCCTCCTTGGCGGAGAAGCTCGTCACGCGCCCTCCCTCGAACGTGATGGAGAAGTCGTCGATGAGCGAACCGTCGTGGTTGAGGGGCATAGAGGAGTGCACCGTGCCATCGACTCGGCGGAAGTCCGGTGATGTGAAGACCTCCTCGGTGGGCATGTTGGGGAAGAAGAACGTACCGCCTTGCGTCGTCGCGCCGCCGCCTTCCCATAGGCCCTTCTCGTTGAGGCCCACGGTGATGTCGGTGCCGATGCCGTTGACGTAGTGCAGGCGGTCCAGGTGCAGGTCGTTGAGGTGGTCCATGTGATGCTTGAACGCATCGCGTCGCGCTGCCCAGGTGGCGTCGGGGTCGGGGGTGTCCACGAAGACGGTCTTGAAGATCAGACCCCATAGGCGGGAGACGGCCTCGCCTGTGGGCAGTTCGGGGAACACGCGCGTGGCCCAGCGAGGAGCGGAGGCTCCCACGATGCACCATACGTTCAGGCCAAAGTCCATGCCCCGACGCCAGTCCGTGCAGGCCGCGTTGGCTGCCTTGGAGAACTCCATGAACTTGCGGGGATCGACGCCAGCCATACCCATCGGATCCTCGGAGTCGATGAAGAGAAGGGCAGCTCCACGCTTCGCGACGCTGTTCTGCTGCAGGGCGCGCCACTCCGGGAACTCCTTGAAGGATTCGAGTGGTCGATTGTCATAGGTCATGCGGCTCACCTGCTCGTCGGTCCAGCGCACGGTGACGTCGCTGGCACCGGTTGCGTATGCCTCGGCCACCAGCAGGCGCACCAGCTGTGCGTTGGCGATGTCGGAGCCGATGAACAGCTCCTGACCTGGCTGCAGGTTGACGCCGGAGTGGATGATGAGGTGCGTGTACTTCGCAAGGTCATCCTCGAACGAGGTGGTTCTTTGCGGTGCTTCCATGGATGCTCCCTTTCCTTTGCGGATGGTTTGGGTAGACGACGTGCTGCTCGTGGCCCCTTCTAGAGGAGGAGCGCAAGGCTCGAAGACGTCTGGACGTTCGTTCCCTCGACCACGTTCCCGTTCCATGCTAGCAGTCCGTGCCTCGCGTGAAGCCGACGAAGCCGCACTCGGTGGAGTGGTCGAGGAAGAGGGTATGCCTGCCCACATAGGGGGAGGAGCTTTCCCACGACGGTGGTGTCACTCCCGGCCGCGAAGACGTTGAAGCAGTCCAGCGCTATCAGCAAAAGACTGTGCAGGGCGATGCCCAGCGACGATGCGCCGAGGCCCAACACGAGGAAGGGCATGAGGCTGCCCAGAAGGTACCGGCACATTCCAGCGGCTCGGAGCAATGGCAGTAGGGTGTGAGCGAATCCCACATGATGCCGAGGTGGACGTTTGCTGCATGGTGGGTGGCGAAGGGTTCGGCGGCGACGAGCGCCATCTCGTTGGAGCTTGAAAATCGTGGTGCGTCGCTCCGACTCCCCTTCGTGGTGCTGCCGTCCGACCGTCCATGACTTCCTCTGGTTGGTAAACGAGCGGGGATTGCCCTACATCCCTTGTCCGCCGCCATCATCCCATATCAGCCATGGTCGATGGTGGAACACGAGGGGGCGATGATGATGGTGCTGCGACCAAGTCAGCCAGGTTGGCATGCTTCGCTCGCCTGATGTCCTCTCGGCTACAGCCTACTTTCATCTGCGTGCGAGGCGCGGGCAACGCGACGCCATCCGTCGCGCTGGCATGGAATTTGCTGAGCGAAGCGGGAGAGGGATGGATGTGGGATGGGAGATGGCTGATGACCCAGGATGCATGCGTCTTACGGGACTTCCTCGATTCCGACCGGCGTGATATCAACCTGCTCTCATGCTCAGAGGGCATGGGCGAACTGCACGACTTCGAACATGTGATCGTCGCCGTCGCTTCCAACGAGGAGGTGGTGGGTCTCATCATGCTGCACGTCCGCACCGGCATCTACTATGTCAATCCGATAATCGTCCTCCCCGTTTGGCGAAGGCTCCATGTCGGGAAGGCGCTCATCGAGTTGGCGAGAGGGAGGTATGGGGAGTTGCGCTTCGTCTCACGTGGTTCGTCCGTGCCGTTCTACGCGCATCTCGGTGCCGTACCCATGCCCTGGGAGATGATAGATGCATCGATCTCAAGGGACTGCGTCACGTGTTCACGCATCGATTCGTGCAATCCCCTTCCCATGGGATTCCCGCCCATGGGTTGAGGGGGTATGCCAGATGCTCTTTGCATGGGCAGGGATCGGGATCCGAACCTGGTCCGTTGCCGTGCTGGATGGATGCGCAGCGGTGACACAGCGTGTGTCACCGCTGCGACAACTTCTCGTCAAAT
This sequence comes from Coriobacteriia bacterium, assembly GCA_015655215.1. Taxonomy (GTDB): domain Bacteria; phylum Actinomycetota; class Coriobacteriia; order Coriobacteriales; family RUG033; genus JAATFL01. The sequence goes on along the minus strand of JAATFL010000038.1, from coordinate 13,039 downwards.
TAACGTGGCACAGATTTTGCTGATACGTAATCAGGTTGTCAGAGTCATTCGATGCTTCAAGGAGGACGAAATGGAAAACCAGAAAGTGAAGGGCAGTTCGTATGCGTGGGCGATTCTCATAGCCTGCATAGCATTCTATGCTGTCCCGGTCGGGATCATCGGGAATACGGCTGGCATCTTTGTCACACCTGTCATGAACGAGTTCGGATGGACGCGTACCGATGCGACGCTGTACATGAGCATCCAGCCATTGGTCGCAGCCATCTTGACGCCTTTTGCCGGCAGGATCATCACGAAGTACAACCCCCGTTGGATTCTCGTGCTCACCTCCCTCGTCTACGGTCTTTCCTCGTTTGCGTGTGCATACTTCACGCAAGCCTGGCAGTGGGATATCTATGGCGTGATCTACGGTGCCTGCGCCGCCTTCTTCATGTATATCGCGGTACCGACCATGGTGAACCGCTGGTACAGGAAGAACAACGGTCTCGCCATCGGTATCGCCGGTGCCGCGATTTCCATAATCGCCGCATTCATGAGTCCTATCGGTCAGGCATGGATCACCGCGTATGGTTGGCAGACCGCCCGCATATGGATGAGCCTTGCTTGCACCGTCATCTCCGTCGTGCTCACCGCCCTGTTGCTACGCGAGAGCCCCGAATCCATGGGTGTCCTGCCGTGGGGTTATTCTGAGGAAGAGACCGATGATGGCAAGAACGCGCAGGCTGCTGCGCAGTCGGAAGGTGCAACCGTCGCACAGGCGAGGAAATCCCCTGCCCTTTACCTGCTGATGCTCGTCGCGGGCTTGTTCGTCATGGGCGCATCGTTCTTCCAGCAAATCCCCTCGTTCGCCTCGACGGGAGCCCTCGGTGCGGCTGCTGGCGCGTTTGCCGTCACCATCGTGATGATCGGTGGTCTTGTCGGCAAGTTCGTCATCGGCTGGTTCTGCGATCAGTTCGGATCTAACATCGCCGGCTTGATCGCAGGTATCCTCGGTGCGGTCGGCATCGCCCTCTCGTTCATCTCGGGTGGCAACGTCATGATCTTCTATATAGGTATGGCCTTGTTCGGATTCGGCTATTCCGCTCTGAGCACGGTCCCGCCGATGCTGGCGAGTCAGGGTTTTGGAACGGCGAACTTCACCGCGATCTATGCGATGGCTGCGACCGTTCTTAACCTCTTTGCCGCCGCCGCCCCCCTCATCTATGCGCAGATCTATGACCGCACCGGCTCCTTCGGCCCCGCCTTCATCCTGGTCATCGTCCTGTACGTGGCCGTCGCCGTTCTGAGCATGGCCATCATCCCCACGGCACGGAAGTGCTGGAAGAAATAGGGTGGCTCCTGAGGCAGAGGACGCATCCGCACTGAAGAACGTGGTTTGAAACCGCTGACGGCGGGTCTCCGACGGTCTCTTCTGCGGGGGTCCGTCGTCTTCTTCTTCCACGCTGCGATGTCCCGCCTATCGTGGTGCGCCACCGCATGGTCTTGAACGCGACCGGGGGCGGACCCGGTTCGGGCACGTTTCTTGCTTGTGGGACCGATGGGACATCCCATGCGATGTCATGACCATCTGTCCATGTGCATGGGGAGGGTGACTGGCTTGAAGCAATCGGAGGAACCGGTATTCGGACTCTTGGCTGGGTATCGCGTGGTCATGGTAGGCCTTTCCGTCGCTGCGCCTTTCGCAGGAGAGCTGTATGCGGAAAACGGTGCCGACGTCATCTGGGTGGAGAACCCCTCGGTGGTCGATTCTGTGAGGAATTCCGTTCATAGCGGTGCCTGGCAGCAGGATAGGCGCAATATGCGCAGCTTGGCGATGAACTACATGAGAGACGAGGGCTACGAGGCCTTCCTCAAATTGATCGAGAGGACGGACGTACTCTTAGAGGCGTCGGTCGGTGGCCGCTACGAGAGGATCGGCCTCACGGACGAGCTCCTATGGGAGCACAATCCCCGGTTGGTCATCGTCCATATCTCCGGGTTTGGGCAAACCGGGGTGCCCGAATACGTGAATCGGGCAAGCTTCGACCCCATCGCCCAGGCTTTCGGTTGCACGATGCATATGAATGGATTGCCGGAGCAACCCTCGGTTCCGGCGATGTGCTTCCCGGCCGACTACACCTCGGCGTTCTACGGATTCGGGGTGTCGTGCGCCGCATTGCTCAAATGCGCGAAGACCGGAAAGGGCGAGAGCATCGATGTCGCGCAATTCGAGACGATGATCCGTACCCAATCGAACTATCCCACCGATTTTCTCCGCTATGGTGTCGACTATGTGAAGGAGGGCACGCATAGCCGCATCTGTGCGATCTATGGGACATACGGGTGTGGGGATGGGGAGGAGATCTACATCCTGTTCCTCGGATCGGGCGCCGTGCGCCGTGGTCTTGGGATCATCGGTCTTGAATACGGGACCGACCTGTTCCCAGATGGTTCCTCCCTCATCCCTCTCGGTACCCCGGCGGCTGATGCGGCCGAGAGAGCGTTCGCGGAGTTCATAGGGACGAGATCGGCCATGGAAGTGGAGGAGATATTCGCCAGCAACGGCGTTCCGTGCTCGCGTGTGATGACATATGCCGATGCGGTCAAGAACCCGCACTACCAAGCCCGCAAGGTATTCGTCGACTGGATGGCCGTCGATGGGAAGACAAAGGTATCGGGAGTGAAGATCGTCCCCGAGCTCAAGAACTACCCAGGTCAGATATGGCGTGGTGCCCCTGACATCGGCATGGACAACGAGGACGTACTGGGGGAGATCGGTGTTCCCCCTGAGGTGATCCAGAGAATGTATGCCGAGGGAAAGCTGAGCAAGCACGAGTATTTCGAGATGGGAGCCTAGGCACTGCTGTGGTCCCGTGATGGTGCGGGCTTCCGTGTGGCACGGTTTTTGCTGATGAACGGGTAGGTGAACGGGCAGCCACGTTCGGGCGCCCAACGATGGAAGACCGCATATGAGATGCCGATGGACACGGAAAGGGAGTTGCCATGAAATCGAGCGAACGTCCTGTGATCGGGAACCTCTCGAACCTGAAGGTTGTGAATGCCGGTTCGGTCATAGCCGGACCGTTTCTCTGCGAGCTGCTCGCGGAGCAAGGTGCCGACGTCATCGAGGTCGAGAGCACACGCGTGCCCGATATGTACCGCATGTACGCGCCCGACGCTTTTTCCGTCGATCGCCGTAACCAGCGTTTCATGACGCTCAACATCCCGACTTCCGAAGGACATGAGGTTCTCTTCGACCTTTGCAGATGGGGCGACCTCCTCGTGGAAGTGTCCAAAGGCGGTACCTGGGAGAAATGGGGACTGACCGACGAGGTGCTTTGGAGGGCCAACCCCAAACTCGTCATCGTGCATATATCAGGATTTGGACAGAATGGCGACCCCAAGTACGTTCGCCGCGCATCGTTCGACAGCATCGGTCAGGCGTTCTCGGGGTTCATGGCCGTCAACGGTATGCCCGAGCCCGATCCACCCTATGGGGTCAAACCGTTCACGGCAGATTTCATAACCGGCCTCATGGGGGCGTGGGCAGCGCTCGCCGCGGTCATCGGAGCACGGGAGAGCGGGGTCGGCGAGAGCATCGACGTGTCTCAGTTCGAGTCGATGGCCCGTATCCAGGGGGCGACGATGGCAGATGGTCTCAATCGGGGCGTCCAGCCTCCGCGCATCGGGAACCTCGACCTTGTGGGTGCTTGCAAGGGCAGTCAGCGCTGTAAGGATGGATGGATTTGGATCTCGGTAGGAGGCTTCGGGCCCGTGAAGAAGATGGTCGAGTTCTTCGGTCTTCAGGACGACCCGGACTTCGAGGGCGTCTACCAGTCCATCACCCGCGATCATCCGGAACGTGCGCGCAAGTTCAACGAGAAGCTTGAACCCTGGTGTGCAGCCCACACGATCGAGGAAGTTGATGGCGTCATGAGCCAGATGGGCGTCGCATGCAGCCCCATCATGACGTACGACAGGATCCTGGAGAATTCCCATTGGCAAGCCCGTCAGGACGTCGTCGAGTGGGATGACCCGCTTGCCGGCAAGCGGGTCAGGGGGATCGGCATGCTCCCCAAGTTCAAGAACCGTCCCTCCGAGCTCATCAGGGGCGGTGAGCCGTATGACTACGATACGCGCGACATCCTGGATGACCTCGGCTATGACGAGGCGAGCATCGATGAACTCTATGAGAAGGGTGTCTTGAAAGCCGGCCAATAGGATCTTCGAGACCGATTGCCCTTCCCCTCCCGCTTGCGCATATCGCCATGCGTACACGTAGGATATCTGGTCACCCGGGACCGATCCACGCACCGGAAGAACCATGACCGCATGTCCGGATAGCCGTCCGCACATGCAGGTTCCCGGTGCTCTCGATGGCAGGGCCGGGTGGGCGATACGCAAAATCTGACCGGGTAGGGCTATCTCTGACATGAGATCAAAGGAGAGAAGATGGGTACCACTCCCGCACGCAAGATCCACTATGCATGGTTCATCCTCATCGCCTGCATAGGTTTCTACGCACTGCCCATTGGAATCATCGGCAACACCGCGGGCATCTTCGTCGCACCGGTCATGCAGGCGTATGGCTGGTCTCAAACCGATGCGTTGATGTATCGGACCATTCAGCCTCTCGTGGCTGCCATCTTCACGCCAATCGCCGGCAGGTTGATGGCCAAGTACGATCCTCGTTGGCTGCTCACCTTCGCCGTCGCTCTTTTCGGTGTCACTTCGATCTGGAGTTCCTTCGGCGACCTGTTGTGGATATGGAACGTCTATGGAGTCGCGTACGGCATCTCCTCCGCATTCTTCATGTACCTGGCTGTCCCCACGTTGGTGAACTCGTGGTTTAAAAGGGATACGGGGCTTGTCCTCGGTCTATCCGCTGCGGCCCTGTCCATCACGGCGGCCATCGCGAGCCCCGTCGGCAACATGCTCATCGTCGCCTATGGTTGGCAGGTGGCCCGTCTCATCATGTCGAGTGTAATGACCGTCCTCTCACTGGTCCTTACGGTGGTCTTCACGCGTAAGAACCCCGAGTCGATGGGCTTGCTCCCGTATGGCACGGACGAGCAATCGGCTTCGGGGGTCGACGAACCGCAAGGAGAGGAAGCGGGGGCAACGCTGCGGCAGGCGATGAGGTCCCCCGCTCTCTACATACTCATACTCATCTCCGGGCTCATCGTCATGGCTGCGGCCTTCTTCCAGCAGATTCCCGCATTCGCATCGATGGGATCGCTTGGAGCCGCCGCCGGTGCCCTCGCTGTGACGATCGTCATGATCGGGGGCACGGCTGCGAAGTTCGTCCTCGGCTGGCTTTGCGATCATGTCGGGATGACGGGTACCGGTGTGACGGCCATGCTGTGCGGTGCCTTGGGCATCTTTCTCGCCTTCATTGCCGGAAGCAACGTGGCCCTTTTCTATGTAGGCATGGCGATCTTTGGATTTGGGTATGCGGCGCTTACCGTGATCAATCCGATGCTCGCTCGCGAAAGCTTTGGCATTCGCAACTATCCACAGATCTATTCATGGGTTTCGACCTCGATATTCCTCTTCACCGCCGTCTCGTTCATGGTTTATGCGCAGATCTACGATCGCACGGGATCCTATGACATGTGCTTCATGCTCGTAATCGGCATCTATCTGCTGTGCGCGATCTTGATTCCGATCATGTTGAAGATCGCAAAGAGGAGTTGGAGGGCCGAGTAGGGAGCTGTCGGTGGCGCGATGTCGCGTCCAGGCTCGGTTGCGCCTTGGCACGCGTTTTGCTGTCTGGTCTTGAGGAGACGGATGGGTCAGGAAGGGAAGTCAGAGGTGAGCGAAGATACCGAGAGATTCGATGCGATCATCGTCGGTGCCGGCCTGGCCGGCTGCACCGCGGCCTATCTGTTGGCGGAGAAGGGGCTTGAGGTCGTCGTCATAGAACGTGGCAGCTTTGCCGGATCGAAGAACATGACGGGTGGAAGGCTCTACGGCCACAGCCTCGAGAAGGTGATACCTGGTTTCGCCGAACGGGCCCCAGTGGAACGTCGGGTCAGTAAGGAGAGGATATCGCTGCTTACCGAGGACAGCGGCTTCACCATCGATTTCACGAGCGAGAGCCTCAAGGACCCGAGCCGTGCCTCGTACACGGTGCTGCGGAGCAAGTTCGATTCCTGGTATGCCGAGCAGGCTGAGAGCAATGGCGCGATGTTCATCTATGACATCTGCGTCGATGACCTCATCGTGAGGGAAGGGAAGGTCTGCGGAGTCATCGCGGGCGAGGATGAGATGGAGGCAGACGTCGTCCTCCTCGCCGACGGTGCGGTCTCGCTGCTGGCCCAAAGGATAGGCATGCGTCCTGCGCCGACCCCGCAGGCGACCGCCGTGGGTGCCAAGGAAGTCATCTCCCTCGACGAGAGGACTGTGACGGACCGCTTCGGCCTTGCATCGGGTGAGGGATGTGCCTGGATGTTCGACGGGTACGTCACGGACGGGCATATCGGCGGTGGTTTCCTCTATACGAACGAAGACAGCGTCTCCCTGGGCGTGGTCACCACCATCGGCGACGTTGACCACAGCGCGACCACGGTCCCCGAGATGCTTCGGCGTCTGGAGGGCCATCCGCTCGTCGCCCCGCTGCTCGAAGGTGGGAAGGTCATCGAATACACGGGGCGTCTCATACTCGAAGGTGGTTTTGACGCCCTGCCCAAACTGTTGGACGACGGCGTGCTGTTGCTGGGCGACTCCGCAGGGTTCGGGATCAACGTCGGTTACGCCGTGCGGGGCATGGACCTTGCGATAGAGTCGGGCCGCCTGGCCGCGGAGACCGTATGCGACGCGAAGAGGGCAGGTGATTTCTCGGCCGCCTCGCTTGCCTCCTACCGCTCCAGACTCGAGGGCAGCTTCATCTTGAAGGACATGCGGTTCTACCGGAAGTTCCCCTCCTTCATGGAGGGGACCCGGAACATGTTCACCTCGTATCCCGAGATGGTCGAGGAGATCATGATGGGCATGTTCACCGTGGACGGGAGCGACCCCGTCAGGCTCAAGACGAAGGTCAAGGGTGCCATCGGCAAGGTGGGTCTTTGGAACCTAGCCATGGATGTAAAACATGGGATGGGGGCTTTGTGATGGAGGACATGACCATCGATGAGAAGTTGGCGGTCGATAAGTTCCATGTCGACGAGGGTCACGAGCACATCTGCGTCGATGCCGACGCCAGCCCATCTGAGATCGAGCGATTGGTGAAGCTCTGCCCCGCCGGGCTCTACAGACTCGATGGCACGGGGAGGCTGACCTTCGACTATGCAGGCTGTCTGGAATGCGGTACCTGCCTCGTCGTTGGCCTCGGTGGGGTCGTGCGGTCTTGGAGCTATCCACGTGGCGGTATGGGCGTCGAATTCCGACAGGGGTAAACGATCAAGGAGGTACCAATGGGTGCGAAGTTTCCCGTGCTGAGTTCTCCCATCAGGATAAACGGGGTCATGGTGAAGAACAGGATGTTGACGACGTCGATGTCACCGGGTGTTGGTTACGTGGTCGACAACGCTCCGACGGACCGATTCATAAACTACCTGGAGGCGCAGGCGGCGGGACAGACGGGAATGATCTGCCAGACGCTCGCGCCGTTCAAGCGTACCGTGGAACATCCGGGCATCTCCCCCTTGCCCGGTTGCTATGGCGAGGAGAGCGTCCCCGGCCTCAAGCGCATGGCAGATGTCGTGCATAGGCACGGGGGTCTGATCGTCGGACAGCCGTATTTCGTACACGACTGGAAGTCGAAGACCGACGAGGATGAAAGCCCGTGGGGTCCCTCGGATATCGCGATCCTCAAGTTCATGGGCGGATTCAAGGCTATGGACCTTGAGCAGATCGATATCTTCAAGAAGCAGTTCGTCAACTGCGCCGTCGTCATGAAGGAGGCGGGTTTCGATGGTGTTGAGGTCATGGCGGGTGTCGGGGGTATCTTGAACCGGTTCCTGTCACGTGCCACGAACAACCGGACCGATCGGTACGGTGGGTCGCTGGAGAACCGTGTCCGCCTTACCGTCGAGGTCATCACGATGATTAGCACGGCGGTTGGCCCAGACTATCCGATAGTGGTGCGGTGGTCCCCAATCGAGTTCGTCGAGAGTCCCAACGGTAAAGGGCAGACGCTGGAGGACTCGCTTGAGGTTGTCCCCTACCTGGAGGACGCTGGCATCGACCTGCATAACCTGGCAGTTGGCTGGCACGAGTCCAGCGTCCCCCTCACGACCAAGGTGATCGAGGACGGGCATTGGGCCTACATCGCCGAGAAGATCAAGACGGCCGCGAGGAAACCTGTCGCCACCGGGTACCGTGAGACCGACCCGAAGGTCATGGAGCAGATACTCGAGTCCCACAAGGCCGATATGATCGCCGGGCTGCGCTACAGCATCGCCGACCCGGAGTTCCCTCGTAAGGTCATGGATGATCGACCCGAGGATATCCGTGGATGCATCTGCTGCTGTCGCTGCATCGATGATGTGGTGAGCGAAGGAAAGCCCCTCGAATACTGTGGTGTCAACCCACGTCTGGGGCCCGAGATCGATGTGCCGTCCACCCCTGTGGTGTCCGGCAAGCGCAAGGTCATGGTCATTGGTTCCGGCCCTGGTGGTCTCTGCGCGGCATTCGCGGCACGGGAACGGGGGTGCGACGTCACCATCTACGAGCAGGGGCCGCGAATCGGCGGTTGTGTGAAGATGAGTTCGATCTTCAGCCCGCTTCACGAGAGACTGCTTGGTTACTATACGGTCGCACTGCGGAAGCACCCTGAGATCAAGGTCGTCCTCAACACGTATATGACCCCCGAGCTTGTCGAGGAGAAGGATCCTGATGCTGTGATCGTGGCTGTCGGAGGCAACGCCATCGATGCCGATGTGTCGGGCAACGACGGCAGGAACGTGGTGACATCGCACGATTTCCTCGACATGCTCAACGGGCATGCACCTCAGAAGAAGGGTGTCTTCAATCGCTTCATGTGGGGTGGTGGATCGTGGTTTCTCAAGCACTACTACACACCTGCCTTCGCGCGAACCGCGACGGCGAAGATGCACTGGCCCCTTGGAAAGCGGGTCGCCATCATCGGTGGTGGTCTGCCTGGATGCGAACTCGGGATGCTCCTCATGGAGAACGGCCGGAAGCTCGATATATTCGAGGAACAAAAGAAGATCGGGTACGACGTCGGCGGATCCGATCGTTTCTACATGACGAGTAGCTTCAAGAAGTCCCCGATGGTCGACCTGCACCCCCTCACCGCGATCACGGAGTTCACCGACACCGGTGTCAGGGCCGTGGACGCCGAGGGCCATGAGATCGTGGCCGAGGCGGACACCATCATCGTGACGCTGGGGCTTCAATCGAACACGGAGTTGTATGACTCGATACGGGTGGCGGGCCGTCAGGTGTTCTCGGTGGGCGACTGCGCAGATCCGCATCGCATAGCCGACGCCACGAAGACAGGGTATCGGGCCGCCTGTGCCATCAAGTGACAAAACGATGCCCATCTTGGCACCCCCGTGGTGCGGGGTGGGCCATGGAGAGGGAGCACGCCATGGATCACGATGTCGTATATGTTGAGCGCCATGGAGACGGCATCGCCTCCATCGTCCTCAACCAACCGAAGAAGAGGAATGCCATCTCCGCGAGGATGATGGATATGCTCGACCGGTCCCTGGTCGACCTCGATGCGGAAGGTGATGTGCGGGTCATCGTCCTCCGTGGGGCCGGTGACGTCTTCTCGAGCGGGGGGGACCTCGATCAGGGAGGGTCCTCGACCATGGAGGATTCGCGCAACACCCTCAAGCGCTATCTCCGCGCCGTGAGGACGTTGCGGGGGATCGCGAAGCCAGTGGTCGCGATGGTCGATGGGTTCGCGATCGGCGGTGCGTTCAGCCTGGTGCTTGCCTCGGACCTCGTGTGCGTCTCGAACCGTGCCCGGTTCATCACGATGTTCTGCAAGATCGGGATCATCCCCGAGATGGGGATGATGAAGTTCCTGCCCGACCTCGTCGGTGCGCAACGTGCCAAGGAGCTGCTCTTCCTCGGAGGGGAGCTGAGTGCACAGCAGGTATATGACATGGGTCTTGCCAACCGGATCTGCGAACCGGAGGCGTTGGAGGAGGAGACGTTCGCGCTGGCGAGGAGCATCTCTCTCGCTCCGGCGATGTCGGTGCGTATCACCAAGGGCATCATGAACAGTTCTGCCGACCCCGTCCTCGATATGGTCATGGAAGCTGAATCGACTGCCTCGCCGTTTTGCACTCAAACGGTTGAATACAGGGAGATGCTCGCAAGATTCCTCGGTAAGTAGGCGATGACATGTTTTATGCGAACGTTGCGGAACTCCTTCTGCTCAACGTGCGGCGCTATCCCGACAAGACCGCCATGGTCTATGGGACCGAGCGCCTCACGTACCGTGAGTTCAACGATCGTGTCAATCGGATCGTCCGCATGTTGCAGGGCTTTGGCATCAGGCCTGGTGACAAGATCGCCTACATGCTTCCGAACCGTCCAGAACTCATCGAGATCTACTATGCCATCCAGAAGATCGGTGCGGTGGCGGTTGCCCTGAACTTCCGTCTGATACCGTGTGAGATAGCCCGTCTGGTACATGCGAGCGGATCGAAGATGCTTCTCTTCGACTCGCGTTTCCTCGATAGGATATCGGCGGTGCACGGCGAGATGGCTGATACGGGGATATTCATCGAAGTCGACGGTTTCGCGCCAGCGGATGAGTACAATCAGACCGAGTGGGTGCATCTCTTCTCCGATGTCATCGGGGATTCGGCGGCGTTGGAGCCAACACTCTTCCGAGATGCCACCGCCCTCTCCCGCATACAGTTCACGGGGGGTAGCACGGGGTTGCCCAAAGGTGTGATGCGTACCCATGGCGAGGACATTGCGGAGATCGTCGGGGTCATGCTATCGAGCGGCTTGGCTACCGAACCGGGCCATGTCGTTTTGGTCCAGTGTCCGCTTGAGCACCATGGTGGCCATAGCTGGTTCAGCAGCACCTTCGCATCCGGTGGCGAACTGGTCATCTGCGGGAGGTTCAACGCTCGACATGTGCTGTCCCTCATCGAGAGCGAGCGCGTGACGCATGTTCTCCTTCTACCTCCCTCCACGTATCTCAGATTGCTTGAGATCCCCGAAGTGGATGACTTCGATTTATCATCGGTCGTGCTTGTGCAGAGTGCTGCCGGAGCAACCACCCCCGAGATCGTGAAGACGATCTACCGCCATTTCTCCCGGTGCATCGTGAATTACGGTTGGGGCCAGACCGAAGCGGGATTGGGTAGCAGCCTCGTGTTGACCCGTGAGATGTCCGAGAGGAACCGGGGGTTGATCGAGAGCATCGGCAGGCCCATGCCATTCATAGAGATGCGTATCGTGGATGACGACGGCAACGAAGTCCCTGCGGGGGGGATAGGGGAATGTCTGGTCGCCGGGCCAGCCGTCATGAGCGGGTATTACGGACAGCCCGAGCTCACGTCCCAGGCGTTCTCCGATGGATGGCTTCACACCGGCGACATGATGCAAGAAGACGAGGAGGGGTACCTCTATCTGAAATCACGCAAGAAGGACATGATCAAATCGGGAGGGGAGAACGTATTCGCCCAGGAGGTCGAGAACGTCGTCCGCCTTCATCCGGCCGTTGAGGACTGCGCCGTCATCGGTCTTCCCGACGAGTTGATGGGTGAGTCGGTCACCGCGGTGGTCGAACTGAGGCGCGGGGAAACGCTTACCCTGACCGAACTGCAGCGGCACTGCAGGAAGTACGTGTCAAGTTACAAGAAACCCCGCAAGCTCATCCTCGTCGATCGAATCGAGAGGGATGACGCCGGGAAGATCCGGAAAGACAGGATCGTCCAGTCTGCGGAGGAGACGCTTACGGAGGAGGGTGAGGGAAACGCCTGAGCAGGTTTACCGCAACCCAGACATATTTCGAATCGTCGTCCCTCTGCCCAATAACCCCTTGAGATCACTGAATTGCTACGTGGTCAAGACCGATGATGGCAATTTGATAATCGATACGGGCTTTGACCAAGATGCTTGCTATGAAGCGCTCTCGCGCGGGTTACGTGAACTCGATGTCGACATCAAGCGAACCGAGTTGTTCATCACGCATTTCCATACCGATCATTTCGGACTTGCCTTCAGGATCATGCCCGCTGACGGCAGAATCTATCTCAGCTCGGTCGATACCGACATGTACCGCCGGTTCTACGACCCTGGCTATCTCGACACCGTGCACGAGAGGATGGTGCAGGAGGGGCTTTCGGAGGAGGAGTTCGCAGGATTCCTCGAAGGGATCGAGTCGATGCGCTTCGGGGAAAGGACTGGACATGCCATCACGCGGTTGAATGACGGCGACGCCATCCAGGTTGGCCCGTTCGCCTTCACCGCCGTCGCCACCCCGGGACACACCCCGGGGCATCTCTGCCTGTACCTTGAGTCCAGGAAGCTCATCTTCCTCGGTGATCACGTGCTCTTCGACATCTCGCCCAACATCGTGAATTGGTTCGGTTTCGAAGACATGCTCTCCCAGTATCTCTCAAGCTTGCAGCGTATCAGGGCCATGGACATCCAGACGTGCTTCGTCGCCCATCGTTCGGAGGGTCCCAACCTCAACGTCCGTATCGATGAGCTCATCGCCCACCATGCGCAGCGTCTCCGGGAAGCACGAAGGGCGATAGCGCTTCGTCCCGGGTCAACGGGGGAGGACGTGGCTCGACGACTCAACTGGAACGTGCATGCGGATGGTTGGGACTCGATTCCGGCTACGCAGCGGTGGTTCGCGATGGGGGAGACGATAGCCCACCTCGACCATCTCGTCAGCAGGGGGAGCGTCAGGAAGGATTTTGTACAAGGTCTGTACCGTTACTTCGTGGTCCCGACGGGTAACCGTCTTGAGAAGAAGGAGACCAGCTATGAGAAGTCAAGACCCATGAAGTAAGTTTTTTAAGTTTTGATTTTATTGGAAAGCGCATCTTGATAACTGCATATTGAATAGTTCAAAGCGTGGTGGAGCGCTGGCTTAGAGATAAGCCGTTTC
>JAATFL010000029.1 GCA_015655215.1 Coriobacteriia bacterium | reverse complement strand
TTGACGAACCCCTTGCCGACGGTACCCGTCCCGTGATGGCGCTCGAACACGAAGGTCTTGAGCGCATCCTGCTCCGCATCGCCTTCGATGCGGCCATCCGTCACCGGGAGCCTCAGATGGCGCTCGTAGTCACCCACGCGTGCCGGGATGACCTCGATCACGCGCACCATGGCCGTACCGCCATGGGCGCGTGCCTCGTTTGCATCGGCCTCGGTCAGCGGGATCGAGAATGAAGCAGGGGTGATGGCCCCACGCACATGCATGGTGTGCGTGGCCCAGCTGGGGTAGGTGTAAAGCGGGACCTCGAAGGTGATGTGCCCATCCTCCGCCACGAGCCGACCATCGATGATGGTGCGTGTGACACGCAGGTCGCACAGGTTATCGAGAAATACGATATCGGCGCACTTCCCCGGTGCGATGGAGCCGAGGTCCTGCTCCATCCTGAAACAGGTGGCGCAGTTGATGGTCACCATCTGGATGGCGGTGACGGGGTCGATGCCCTCCTCCACCGCACGACGGACGAGATGGTCGAGGTGTCCCTGTTCGACGAGCGTGTGGGGATGGCTGTCGTCGGAGACGAGCAGTGCGAAACGCGTGTCCACATCGCCGGCGGTGATGACAGGTGCCAGGTCGTGCAGGTCGTGCCACGCCGACCCCTCGCGCATCATGCCGTACATCCCGAGACGCATCTTGGCGAGAAGGTCCTCGGGGCGTGTGGACTCATGGCAGCTCGAGATGCCCGACGCGACATAGGCGTTGAGGCCGATACCCGTCTCCGGAACGGAGTAGTGTCCCGTCACGACCCGATCGGCGGACAGCGTCGCCGCGATCTCGCCCGTATCGCGAGGAGCCCCGCTCAGCACGCCGGGAAAGTCCATCATCTCGCCAAGGCCCACCGTATCGGGCCATGTCATCGACTCGGCGACCTCCTCTGGTCCGATGACGGCACCCGAATCTTCAAAACCAGCGACCGCCGGAACGCAGGAAGGCGTGGTGAGCATGGATTTGAGCGGTACCCGATGCGCATCGTCGAGCATGGCCCTCACGCCAGGGATGCCCAGCACGTTGCATATCTCGTGTGGGTCGAAGTAGATACCCACCGTGCCGTGCGGGATGGTGACACGTGCGTACTCGCCCACACCCACCATCGAGGACTCCACGTGCATATGGCCGTCGAGGAACCCGGGTGCAAGGTACTGGCCTTGTGCGTCGATGACCTCGGTCCCTTCGCCGATGCACGCCTGGATGGCGGTGACGTCGAGAACCGCGGCGATACGGCCGCATGCGATGGCGACGCCGATATGCTCCTGCACCTCATGCGTGCACACGTTGACGAGCCGTGCGTTGGTGATGACGGTCTCGGCAGGTCGCATGCCCTGAGCCACCGAAACGAGGGTGGGACCCGCCTCCCATAACGGCATCTTGCAGAACGTGTTGATCATACCCGTACCACCTTTCCGCTGCGCGACGACGCATGTCCCCGTGGAGCCCGGACGGACAGCCCGTGGCGCTTCCGGTCCCACCAAAGTATAGCCAATCGGGGGGAGACGGTAGCCAGACCTTTGGGGAAAAGCACGCCCCTTCATCCGGAACCCACCGACGGCACCCGTGCGCCACGGCTGCGAGGGAGCCCCGCCGACGCACCAAGTGGGAGACGGGGACACCGAGACAGATGCGAGGGACCACGGAAACCCTACAGATACCCACCGATAAAATCACCGGGCACCCCAATCCTTTCAGGTGCTTTTCAGCAACGGGCCCTAGCATCACGAAGTCGGACGCGTGCTTGCGCGCATATGCGGCGAATACGGAATGAAGCCACCCGGGTGAAAGGGATCCTATGTCAGATAAGGACGAACCGTCAGGCGTTACCCCCCTGTCTCAAGATACCGCTGAGATGGAGCGAGTGAGGGCAAGCACGCAACACGCTCCCGTGAAGAAGAGTCGTCGCAAGCTATGGATCATCCTCGCCGTCATCGCTCTCGTCATTCTGATCGCCCTTCTCGTCGTATTCCTCATCGTCATCCCCCGCATGAAGGCATCAACGGCACAAAGCTCCCAGCAGTACACGACCTCCGCCGCGGTGACGGGCGATGTCTCGGTGACGGTCTCGGGTTCGGGAAACGTCGTCGCAGCGTCGAGCAAGACGGTGGCGGCCTCCATCGCGGGCACGGTGACCGAGGTGGACGTCGCCGTGGGGGACACCGTGGCCGTGGGGGACACGCTCTTCGTGATGTCAAGCGACAGCCTCGAGTCGAGCATCTCGGCAGCGGCCACGACCGTCTCGGATAAGACGACGGCACTCACGGAGGCGCAGAGCGCTCTGGAGGAAGCCGAGGAAGCCGCAAACACGTCGAGCACGACGAGCACGACGAACACGAGCTCGGCGACGGATAACCAATCAGGTACGACGTCTGCGAACACGAGCTCCGCGACGGGTACGGGATCCAGCAACTCGACATCCAGTTCGAGCTCGAGTACCTCCTCGGTGAGTTCTGCCAAACAAGCGGTGACCACTGCGGAGGAGGCGCTCAGCACGGCAGAGGAGAGCTACGAGACCCTGGTGGCGGAGCGTGCCGACCTCACTGTGACGGCCACGACGGCTGGGACCATAACGGCCGTGAGCGTTGTCGTGGGTGATACCGTCAGTGCGAGCGGTTCGTCATCGAGCACCTCCACGAGCACCTCCACGAACACCTCGAGCACGACGAACACGAGTTCGACGACGGGAACCTCCGCCAACTCGACGAGCTCGTCATCATCCTCGAGCGACACGGTCACCATCTCGGACTTCACCTCATTCAACCTGACGATCTCGGTCGATGAGTCGGATATCGGGAGCATCGCCAAGGGTCAAAGCGCGAAGGTCACCATCAGCGCCCTTGACGACGAGGTGCTCGATGGCACGGTGGCCTCAGTCGCCAACGTCGGCACCGTAAGCTCCAGCGTGGCAACCTACAAGGTCGTCATCAACATTCCCACCACTGACAGCAAGCTGCTCTCCGGCATGAGTGCGACCGCCGTCATCACGACGAGCAGTGCCAGCAACGTCTTGACCGTGCCCCTTACCGCCATCGGTACCTCTCCGGACGGCAGCGATACCGTGACCGTGCTCAATTCCGATGGTTCGACAAGCTCCGTTGTCGTCACCGTGGGCATCTCCAATGACTCGACCATCGAGATCACCTCAGGTCTCACCGAAGGCGAGGAAGTCGTGACCGGGACCTCGTCCACCGCCTCCACGACATCGAGCAGCACATCGCTCTTCTCCAGCCTGCTCGGCAGCAGCTCGAGTGGCGGCACCGGCACCGCCATGGGCTCGGGCAACTCAAGTGGCGGTATGCCAAGCGGGTCATCAGGTTCCATGCCGTCGGGGACTCAGGGCGGTGCTTGATGACGACGGTGATCGAAGCGCAAGACCTCGTGAAGACGTATCGAATGGGCGAGGAGGTCGTGCAGGCCCTCGACCATGTCTCGCTCAAGGTCGAGGAGGGCGAGTACCTGGCCATCATCGGGCAATCGGGCTCGGGTAAGTCGACGCTCATGAACATCCTGGGCTGTCTCGACCATCCCACGTCTGGAACCTATCTCCTCGATGACGTCGACGTATCAGGTCTGAATGCGTATCAGTTGGCAGCCATCCGTGCCGGGCGCATCGGCTTCGTGTTCCAGTCATTCAACCTGTTGACGAAGCTCACGGTGCTCGAGAACGTCATGATGCCACTCGCCTATAGTTCGACGCCCCGTTCGCAGCGGCGCTCCCGAGCCGAGCAGGTACTTGCACTGGCAGGCCTCGAACCCTCGTACTACAAGCACCGTGCAAACCAGCTCTCCGGCGGTCAGTCACAGCGCGTCGCCATCGCCCGCGCACTCGTCAACGCCCCTACGCTCATCCTCGCCGACGAGCCAACGGGAAACCTCGACTCGGCGACCGGCAAGCAGGTG
>JAATFL010000034.1 GCA_015655215.1 Coriobacteriia bacterium | reverse complement strand
GCATGTAACGGTAATCAGTAAAAAAACTCGACGGTAATCACTGAAATGATCAGATGGTATCTAATCTAATTATATGTTGACAAAACACAGGCATTGTCGAACCTGCCGATATCACCGACCTCAGCAAGAAAGGTCGCACAGGTGACCGCACCTGTTCCTGGCAAGGTCAGGAGCAGTTGAGCATCGGGAAGAGCTGCAAGCAGATCATCCCTTTTCGAAGCGACCGTTTTTCTGGACTCGAGAATGCCGAGCAGATAGCCGGCCTCCATCTTACATGAGCTCCTCTATGTCGACGGATCTCCTTATCTCGACACTCTGTTCCCCGATAGCCTCGAATAACCCGTCGACCTTTCTCGGGGCCGCTGCACCCATGCCTCTTCGTGAACGGACCCAGCGCCTCACGTTGCCGCGGCCGGCACTTTTGAGACCGGTTGGGCTACCGTATCTTTTCAGCAATGCCAGGCTGAAGACACTTTGAAGTCTCCTTCCCTGAAGATGCATCTCGAGCGCCGGACATGCGGATAACAGCAGGTCGTGAAGCCGATTCGATACACGCGTCGCCTCTAAGGTCAACTCGCGATCATAGGCCATGAGGGTGGCAAGCCGAAGGCATGCGTCGCTTTTCTCGCAAACAGGTTTGACAAGCCTCGGCAGATTCGCTGACACTTCGGCGATGATGAAGGCATCATGTGCATCGGTCTTCAAATCGCCGCCATACATCTCGATTGCCTGAGCCGCAGGCCTTAGGAGTCATGAACCCCTTTTCTATGCCCATGTCATCGGCTGTCGCGAATAGAAGGGCTGCCATGTTTCCGGGTTGGTCCACGACTACCAGCAACCTGCCCAAAGAAACCAGACGGCTGAGCGCATCCCGGATCGCGGCCTCTGACTGATCGACCTTCTGATCGAGAAGGATCTCACCGGTTCTGCGATCCACCGCGGTGAAATGATGCGACCATTTTCCGACATCGATGCCGCAACAGATGTCGAAGTCTTTTTCCATAAGGCTCCCTTCACTTCAGAGGAGCTGATGTAAGAACCTTGGCGCTGACCACAGCATTACTTTGAAAGAGCAGATGGTGCGTTTGCACATCTCGACATCAACCTATCGGCCATCAGCAAGCGCCAACGAACCCGGCGGCATGACAAAAAAGATCATGAGGGACATCCGCAGCAGGCCATACCGAATCCGCCGGCTACCAGCGTCGGACTCATCCTCGATCTCTACGTCCGATGCTGCGATTATAGAAGCAGAGGAACTGACATCCTATAACAGCCACACCGAGTCCGCCGACGCTCAGCATCAGGCGATTGTGCACCCAATGGGCTTGATTCTAGGAGGAAAAGTAATCAAAGTCCGCAGCCCCGCACCACGGTGAATGTTTAATTATGTACAAATGTTCCCAAAAATAGATGTTCTACGGTAAAAACTGCAGGACATCTATTTGGGAAAAAATTATGGTGCGCCTGGGGAGACTCGAACTCCCAGCCGTCTGATTAGAAGTCAGATGCTCTATCCATTGAGCTACAGGCGCAAGAGGAGGAATGCGCCTGACGATTATAGCGCGTATCCATCTGGCACGAATAGTGACCGATGGTGGGTTTCTGCAGATGGCTTGACCGGGTGAATCCGAACCCCTGCCGGCTCGGTGCCAGGTGGCTCATCGGTCGTGGTCAAAACCGGACGACCGGCTCCACCGTCCATCTGCGAAGGGGCGATCTCAGATCGGAGGAGGGAAGTCCCTCGTATCTGGTTGAGGAATCCTCTGCCCTATCCAACTGAGTTCTACGGGCGTCTGCGGTGCAAGTGTGCCGCAGACGCCCGCGAAGAAGGGCAATGGAGCGGCGGACGGGACTCGAACCCGCAACGATCAGCTTGGAAGGCTGATGCTCTACCAATTGAACTACCGCCGCATGGTCGGGGTGGCCGGATTTGAACCGGCGACCCTCTGCTCCCAAAGCAGATGCGCTACCAAGCTGCGCTACACCCCGACTGGGTCGCAAAGGCCGCCGATGGCCGCCAAAGCAAGGCAACAGTATAGGCAACCATCGGGCATGATACAAACCATCAGTTTCGCACCGTGGCATTTGGACCACCCGGCCGGTCTATCCGGTGCACCGTGGAGTGCGACCGCTTGGCGAAGATTGAGGATGATGTGCGAATGCGGTTGTCCACGTGCGTGTTTTCCCCTATACTCGCAACCTGCGTGGAGCGACGTGTTCGTCCTCGCATCATCTGGTGGGCGTAGCTCAGTTGGCAGAGCGACGGACCGTGGCTCCGTAGGTCGAGAGTTCGAGCCTCTTCGCCCACCCCAGCATCTTACAGGAAGCCCGCATATGCGGGCTTCCTGACGTTTTCGGAGTTGCCCTCCCAACGGGTCCACCTGCCGTCACGTTGGCCCATGCCGCTCGCGTGGGTGAGCGGCGGATTCCCGATTACTTTGAGGTATCTCCTTGAACTAGGGCTGGGAATGCGTAGAATATCCCCTGCGATTAGTCGCGAAGCTATCATGCGCCGTTAGCTCAGCTGGCAGAGCAGGGGACTCTTAATCCCAAGGTCGGGGGTTCGATCCCCCCACGGCGCACCACGGAATACCAGGCCGGAGGCATATCGTCTCCGGCCTTATCTATCTGGCCACCCGGGTGTCCACCTTCCCCGGCTGCGGTATCATCGGACATATGCGGACGAAGGGTGCTCCGTGATTCCTCGAAAGGGTCGCCTTCCGCCTTGTCGGCAAAAGGTGTCCGGAGGCTTTGGACCGCGCTTCGCGGTGTGATGGCCGTCCATCGCGATGCGACGTGAGCCTTGGGCTGGTCGGTGCTGACATGTGGTGCAGGGTTCCAACGATGCGGGCTCGAGCGAAAGGACTGCCATGTTTCACAAGGACAACCGCTTCAACTACTTCGACGCCTTCGATCAGGACATCGCGTACGCGTGTCAGGAAGCGGATCTGCTCCAAGAGGTGTTTGCCGACTATCATCCCGAGCAGTTGCACGGGCAGCTCGAGCGAGCACACGCCATCGAGCACGATGCCGATATGGTGAACCATGATGTGTACACCCATCTCGCGTCGGAGTTCATCGCTCCCATCGAGCGCGAGGACATCGACTTCCTCACCCAGGCACTCGACGACATCGTCGACAACATCGAGGGGGTTATGCAGCGCCTCTACATGTATAACATCCTGGAGATTCCCCAACCCGCCAAGGACATGGCAGATGTTATCTCGAAGTCCTGCATCGCCCTCAAAGAGGCGTTCGTCGTCTTCCACACCTTCAAGCACTCCTGCAAGACGCAGCAGCATCTCATCCAGGTCAACACCTACGAGGAGGAGGGCGACCGCATCTACCTCGAGGCGATTCGGGAACTCTACTCCGAATGCGATGACCTCAAGCTCGTCATGGCATGGGCGAGCACGTTGGCAAAGCTCGAGAAATGCTGTGACGCCTGCGAGCGCGTGGCAAACTCCATGTCGACGATCATCATGAAGAACTCGTAGCTTGTGGGCTCTCGGGACAACGTGACACGCCGTAGCCGTAGACCGAGCGGCCGCATGTCGCGCGACCCGTTCTTCTCGCCGACGTTATTTGGTATCATCCAAAGGCTCGTATGCTCAGGCGGGCGTGGCGGAACTGGCAGACGCGCTGGATTTAGGTTCCAGTGGGGAGACCCGTGGAGGTTCGATTCCTCTCGTCCGCACCATGAGCGAGGTCAGGGCCGCACGTGGGCCTGCGGCCCTGGGGTAGCAACATCATGTGCGTATCATCAATCGAGTTGGAGGGCCCTTGAACACCACCGTTGAACGTCTTGAGGACAACAAGGTCAAGTTGAGCGTGACCATCCCGGCCGCCGAGATCGACGACCGCATCAAGACGACGTATCGAGACATCGCCAGCAAGAACAACTTTCCCGGATTCCGCAAAGGGCGCGCTCCACGCCAGATCATCGATTCGACGTTGGGGCGTGAGAGCGTGTTCGCCCAGACCACGGACGATATCGTCAACGAGACGTACCCGTTGGCCCTCGACGCCGAGGACCTGCGCCCTCTGGCCGATCCGACCATGGACCAGGTGGATCTCGTCGAGGAGGGGAAGGACTACACGTTCGCCGCCATCGTCACCGTCACCCCGGTGCTGACCCTGACCTCCTATGAGCCGGTTGAGATCGAGCTTATCTCCGACAAGGCGAGCGACGCCGAGATCGACGAACAGGTCGATGCCTTGCGCGATTACTACTTCTCCTACAAGGAGGTCGACGACCGCGCTGCCGAGAAGGATGACTTCGCAACCATCGACCTCAAGGCCACCTTCGACGGCAAGGAGATCCCGAGCCTGACGTTTACCGATCGTCCCGTCGAGCTGGGGGCCCATGTGGTCCCCGATGAGATCGAGGATGAGGTCGTGGGCATGAAGCCGGGCGAGTCCAAAGAGTTCGACTTCGTCGCATCGCATGACGCGCTCGCAAGCGTGGGTGGCGAGAAGGATGACACCGCGCACGCCGAGGTCACCCTCACGGCGATTCGCGTCAAGGAGTTCGATGCCATCGACGATGCATGGGCCAAGGAGAAGACCGGCTTCGAGGACCTCGCGGACCTGCGCTCCCACATCGCGGAGAGCATCGAGAACCAGCGCAGGGAGATGCTACCGCGCCTCAAGGACCAGGAGTGCAGCTACGCCATCGCCAAGCGCCTCGAGGGCGAGGTCCCCAAGGAGATGATCGCCGCTTCGCAGCAACAGCTGCTACGCGACTTCTTCAACACGCTCCAACGCCAGGGCATGACATACGATGCCTACCTGCAGAGCACCGACCTCACCCCGGCGCAGTTCCAGGAGGACATCAAGAAGCAGGCGGCCGACATGGCTACTCAGTCGCTGGCGCTCGACTCGCTCTTCGTCCATCGCGAGATGGAACTCGGCGACGAGGACATCGACAAGGAGTTCGAGGGGGCAGGCGTGGACGATCCCAAGGCCCTCCGCAGGGAGTGGGAGGCCGCGGGCCGCATGTCCACGATTCGCGAGGCCATCCGCCGCTCGAAGGCCACCGATTGGCTTATCGAGACGGCGGTCGTCACGACGGTGGACCCTGCCGAGAAGGCCAAGCATGTCGCCGAGGAGCTTGAAGCTGAGAAGAAGGCTGCTGCCGAGGAAGCCCCCGCGGTCGCTGCCGCCGCAGAGTAGGTCCTTCTCTCGACCGGCGCCAGGTCCAGGCAGGCGGCGGGTGATGCGGGCCTGTGGCGAACGGCTGGGGGCCCGCATCGGCATCTAGGGGCCTGGGTGCTGCCGTTCATCGCCCTACTCGGCCGAGTACCCAAGGTCTAGACATTGCGTTGATATTGTGATACTCGCGTTACCAAGTCCTGATACTATGGGCCAGACCCTTGCGCCATCAGGGCGCGTCGAACAGATTCGTGAAGGAGTGATAGAACATGGATTTCGGCATTCCGCAGCGCAACGCGCTGATTCCGTACGTCATCGAGCAGTCCCCGCGTGGCGAGCGCAGCTACGACATCTACTCTCGCCTGCTGAACGACCGCGTGGTGTTTCTCGGCGAACAGATCGACGATGCCGTGGCCGATACGGTGGTGGCCCAGTTGCTGCACCTCGAGAGTGCGGATGGCGAGAAGGACATCTCGCTCTACATCAACTCACCCGGCGGTGCCGTGACCGCGGGTCTGGCCATCTACGATACGATGCAGTTCATCAGCTGTGACGTCTCCACCATCTGCATGGGGCAATGCGCCTCGATGGCGGCCGTGCTGCTCACGGCTGGTGCTCCCGGCAAGCGCTTCGCGCTTCCCAACTCACGCGTGATGATTCACCAACCATCAGGTGGAGCCCAGGGTCAGTCGACCGAGATACAGATCGCTGCCCGCGAGATCCTCAAGTGTCGCGAGCAGATCAACGGCATCCTCGCCAAGCACACCGGTCAACCCATCGAGAAGATCGATACCGATACCGAGCGTGACAACTTCATGTCGCCACAGGAGGCGGCCGACTACGGTCTGGTCGACCAGGTGATCACGACCAGGGCTGCGAAGTCGTCTGACAAGAAGGAGGCATAGCCCTCTCATGGCCTATTCCGACGACTACAACCACGCAGGTGGTTCGGATGATGATCTGCGCTGCTCGTTTTGCGGAAAGTCGCAAAGCGAGGCGCAGCGCTTGGTCGCAGGTCCCGATGGCGTCTTCATCTGCGATGAGTGCATCGAGCTGTGCGCGACCTTGATCGAGGAGGGGGATGACCAGCATCCCGACGGATCCCACGTCGCAAAGGGCGCTCACCGTGGCAAGAAGGCGGAGGAGCCGCCCCTGCTCCCCGAGTACCTCCCCACCCCGCACGAGATACACGGCGCTCTCTCCGATTACGTCATGGGGCAGGAATCGGCGAAGAGGGCTCTCTCCGTGGCCGTCTACAACCACTATCGTCGGGTGGGTCTTGGCTTCACCGCAGATGAGGACGAGGTGGAGCTCCAGAAAAGCAACATCCTGCTGCTCGGCCCGACCGGATGCGGCAAGACGCTTCTGGCGCAGACCCTCGCCCGCAAGCTCGAGGTACCCTTTGCCATCGCCGATGCCACCTCGCTTACCGAGGCGGGGTATGTGGGCGAGGATGTGGAGAACATCCTTCTCAAACTCATCACCGCCGCCGACTTCAACATCGAGCGGGCACAGGTGGGCATCATCTACATCGACGAGATCGATAAGATCGCGCGCAAGGCGGAGAACCTCTCCATCACCCGCGACGTCTCCGGAGAGGGCGTGCAGCAGGCGCTTCTCAAGATCATCGAGGGCACCGAGGCGGCCGTTCCTCCGCAGGGGGGGCGCAAGCACCCCCAGCAGGAGCTCATCCACATCGACACCACCAACATCCTGTTCATTCTCGGTGGGGCGTTCGTGGGCCTCGACCGCATCATCGCCGACCGCATCGGCAAGAGTGGCGTGGGCTTCAACGCCGAACTATCGCAGGCCGGCCATGCCGATGAGTCCGAACTGCTCACCAAGGTCCTTCCGGAGGACCTCAACAAATACGGCATGATACCCGAGTTCGTGGGACGCGTCCCGGTGATCACCTCGGTGCAGCAACTCTCAGAGGATGACCTGATGGGCATTCTCACCCAGCCCAAGAACGCGCTGGTCAAGCAGTACCAGCGGATGTTCTCCTTCGAGAACGTGCGGCTGACCTTCAGCGACGAGGCGCTTCGCGAGATCGCCCACGAGGCGGTGCAGCAGAAGACGGGCGCGCGCGGGTTGCGCGCCATCTGCGAGCGCGTGCTCAACGACACGATGTACGAGTTGCCGAGCGCCACCGACATCGACAAGGTCATCGTCACGCCCGAGGCCGTGCGCGGTGAGATGGGTCCGCAGGTCATCAAGCTCGACGGCCAGGAGTGCACGCTGTTCCCGGCACCGGTATCGCAGCCCGACGTGGAACCCACGAGCGAGAAGGCGTCCGCATAGTCCCGGCACATCGAGGTACCTGTACGCCTCATGCACTACCGAGCGGCAGGGCCGACCCTTTGAGGGGCGGCCCTGCTTGTATATGATGGGCGATGATATCAAGGGCGCGGGCGCTTCCGTGCTGACCATAGAAGCAGAGGGGTGTGACTGGTGAGCGAGACACGGCAGGGCACGGCGTCGCGGGAGGGCATGCGACCAGGGGAAGGGCAAGAGGGTGTCGTGCCCGATGACCCCGAGATCGGATCGACATGGGCTCCCATGCCCAAAAGCTACGACCCCAAGGCCATAGAGGGGCCGATCTTCTCCTCATGGCAGGAGGCGGGATACTTCGAGCGTTCCATGGGCATCGAGGGAAAGGACCCGTTCACGATCGTCATCCCACCCCCCAACGTGACGGGCGTGCTGCATATCGGCCACGCCCTCAATGGGACCATCCAGGACATCCTCGTGCGCCACGCGCGCATGCAGGGTCGTCCCACCCGTTGGATCGTGGGTACCGACCACGCCGGTATCGCCACGCAGAACCGTGTCGAGAAGCGCCTGGCAAGCCGAGGCCTCACGCGCTTCGACGTGGGACGTGAGAAGTTCGTCGACGAATGCTGGAAGTGGCGCGAGGAGTACGGCGGAACCATCATCAACCAGTTCAAGGCCCTTGGCTGCTCGTGCGATTATGCGGACGAGAAGTTCACGATGTCACCTGAATACCAGCGCGCCGTACGCAAGGTCTTCGTCACGTGGTATGACGATGGGCTCATCTACCGTGGCCATCGCATCATCAACTGGTGTCCACGCTGCGGTACGGCGCTCTCCGATGCCGAGGTGGAGCATGCCGAGCAGCCCGAGGCGGGGCACCTCTGGTATTTGCGCTATCCCCTCAAGGACCCGGTGGGGGAGGTGACCTACGTGGTGATCGCGACGACGCGTCCCGAGACGATGCTCGGCGATGTGGCGGTGGCCGTAAGTCCTACCGACGAGCGTTTCAGGAAGCTCGTCGGTGCCACCATCGTGCTGCCGGTCCTTGGACGCGAGATCCCCATCATCGCCGACGGGTACGTGGACGAGTCCTTCGGCACCGGTGCGGTCAAGATCACCCCCGCCCACGATCCCAACGACTTCGAGGTGGGGTTGCGTCACGACCTCGAGCAGATCAACATCCTCAACAAGGACGCCACCATCAACGCGAACGGCGGTGAGTTCGCCGGGATGGATCGCTATGCGGCGCGTGACGCCATCGTGGCGCGCTTCGACGACCTCGGACTCCTCGACCACGTCGAGGAGCACGACCACCAGCCGGGCCACTGCTATCGCTGCGGTACCGTCATCGAACCCTGGCTCTCCGACCAATGGTTCGTCAAGATGGGACCGCTTGCCGAACCCGCCCTCGACGTGGTACGCGACGGCCGGATCAAGTTCTACCCGCAGCGTTGGGATGCCACGTACTACGCATGGCTTGAGAACGTCAGGGACTGGTGCATCTCGCGTCAACTGTGGTGGGGGCATCGCATCCCGGTGTTCTACTGTGACGAGTGCGGCTGGAGGGGCGCCTCGGAGGAGGATCTCACCGCGTGCCCCGCGTGCGGTGGAACCGTGCGCCAGGACGAAGACGTGCTCGACACCTGGTTCAGCTCGCAGATGTGGCCCTTCGCCACGATGGGCTGGTCCGGCGAAGGGCGAGCCCATGAGGAGCTTGAGCGCTACTATCCGACGCAGGTGCTCTCCACCGCTCCCGACATCCTGTTTCTCTGGGTGGCCCGCATGGTGTTCTCGTCGCTGTACTTCATGGACGGGCAGGTCCCGTTCGAGTCGGTCATCTACCACCCCACCGTGCTGGATAAGAACGGCGATCGCATGAGCAAGTCCAGGGGCAACGGGATCGACCCGCTCGACCTCATCGAGAGGTGGGGCACCGATGCGATCCGCTTCCACCTCGCCAAGCACGTGACCGGTGCCCAGAGCTTCAGGCTCGACCCCGACAGGATCGTGACGGAGCGCAACTTCATCACGAAGATATGGAATGCCGCGCGCTTCGTGCAGATGAACCTCGATGGCTACGTGGCCGGTGAGCCCTTGGCCGTCGAGCCGGTTGACCGCTGGATACTCTCGCGCCTCGCCTCGCTCGTGGCCCAGGTGGATGCGCAGCTCGAAGGCTTCGAGATCGCCGACGTGACCACCGAACTCTACAACTTCTTCTGGAACGAGTTCTGCGATTGGTACCTTGAGTTCTCCAAGCCGCGTCTCTACGGCGATGACCCACGGCAGCGTCTCATCGCCCAGCGCAACCTCGTGTTCGTCCTCGACAACGCGCTGCGCCTGCTGCATCCCATCATGCCCTTCGTGACCGAGGAGATATGGCGCTCGATGCCGCATCTTGGCGATGCCCCCTCGCTGATGGTGGCCGCTTGGCCCGCGGCCGACACGCTCGCGAGCTTTGCCGATGCGGATGCCGAACACGCCGTCGACCTCGCCATCGCCACGATCGCCGCCGTCAGGTCGGTGCGCGCGCGCTACGGGATATCCTCCCGAGAACCGCTCGCCGTCGCCGTCAAGGCGGCTGTGCCCGGCGATGCGGCGCTGCTTCTCACCCAGACCGACCTGGCCGCGCAGTTGGCGAACCTCGTCTCGCTCGAGGTGACCGCCGACGCCGAGAAACCCGCGCATGCCATCGCGCAGCTTTCCGGTGACATCGAGGTGTTCGTGGTGCTTGGCGATCTTGTCGACTTCGCCGCCGAACGCGGGCGTCTGGACAAGGAGATGGGCAGGGTGCGAGCCGATCTTGCCAAGTCCGAGGGAAAGCTCGGCAACGAGAGCTTCGTGGCCAAGGCCGCACCGGCGGCGGTCGACAAGGAGCGGGCCAAGCACGATGAGCTCCTCGGCGTACTCGAGACGCTCGGCGACCAGCTCGCCGATCTCGCAGAGTAGGTTTGGCTCCCGACGGGCCTTGCCCGCGCACGACCCTGCGCTGCGGGATGTAGGTTCGAGATGACTGATGAGACGATGGGGATGAGAGCCATGGTGCGTGTCGAGGATGCCCATTCGGCGATGACATACGACGAGGCTCTGTACGCGTTGCGAGAGTCGCTCGCCTTCGGGATAGAGCCTTCGCTCGAAGGGGTGCGGGTGCTGGTCGACGCCCTCGGGCGGCCACAGGACCGCTTCAGGACGGTACAGGTGGCGGGTACGAACGGCAAGACGTCGACGGCACGTCTCACGGCCGCGATCCTCCACGAGCACGGGTTGCACGTCGGGCTGTACACGAGCCCGCATCTCGTCGCCTACACCGAGCGCATCGAGATCGACGGGAAGCCCATCTCGGAGGAGGGGTTCGGTGCCGTCGTAGGTGACGCCGTGGAGGCGGGCCGATGCCTGGGGGAGCGCGCGCGGGCAGGTGAGACCCTACCCGACGGGCGCCCTCTGCCCCAAGTGCTCACCGAGTTCGAGTTGCTCACCGCAGCTGCGTTGCGTGCGTTCGACCTCGCTCACGTTGACTGCGCCGTGCTCGAGGTGGGACTCGGCGGCCGCTGGGATGCGACGAGCATCGTCGAGCCCACCGTCGCCACCATCACCGGGATCGGCCTCGACCACATGCACATCCTCGGCGATACCGTGGAGGAGATAGCGGGGGAGAAGGCCGCCATCATCAAGCGTGGTTCCATCCCGATACTCGGGCCGGGCACCGCGGAGACGACGCAGGTGTTCATGGACCGAGTCGCATCGGTCGACGCGAAGCCGTATGCCGTACGTCCTGTCGGTGAGGTCTCCCCGGTTGCCGAGAAGCGCACCATCCGGTTCTCCGTGGCAACGCGCGAGGGCACGCTCGTCGAGGACGTGTGGGGTATCCATGCGGCCTATCCGGGGCTCTCGATGCACGCCCCCTCCTACCAGGAACCCAACATCGCCACGGCGGTCGCCACGGCCGAGGCCCTCCTCGGCCGAGCGCTCGATCTCGACGCGACGCGTCGGGGAATCGATGGGCTCATGGTGCCGGGGCGCTTCGAGATGCTTTCGCGCGACCCGTTGCTCATCATCGACGCGGCGCACAACCCCGAGTCCGCGACGGCTCTGGCGAGCGCGATCCGCGAGCGTTTCTCCCGGGAATGCCCCGAGGGTCCCACGTTGCTGCTGGGCGTCCTGTCGGACAAGGACGCGCGTGGCATCGTCCGTGCCCTGGCCCCTGCCGTCGGGCGCATCGTGGTCTCGGCATCGGACTCACCGCGTCGTCTCGCCCCCGAACGGTTGGCGGACATCGTCGAGGAGGAGACCGGCACGCGTCCCTCGGTGCAGCCCACCCTGGCTGCGGCACTGCTCGCCCTGCTATGCCCTGCGCCGTCGGCCGACGTCTCGCCTTCGAGTCGTCCTCCAACCCCACTCGTGGCGAGTGGCTCGATAACGGTCGCCGGCGAGGTGAGGGGGCTTGTCGCCGCCGGGTTGCTTCGCCCGGTCCGAATCGGTGATTCGCCTACGTGAACCCGTGGCGTATCGACACCTCGCGACCTTGCGGCGGTTGAAGGCCATGAGGTCGACCCTCGCCCGTCTGTCCATCGCACCTCGTAGGGAGCACCTTGGGCGTATCGTCCAGACGCTACCCGATGGCATCTGATAAACTGTCAGCTTGTATATGCCCGATCATCTCCATCAGGTGATGCTAAGAGAACAAGAGGCATCTATGAGCGACCTGCTCAGTGAACTGATCACCCCACAGGTCATGATGGCCGTCTACGCCATCCTGATCTTCTTGGTCGTCATCTATCTGCTCGTCATCGTATGGACCGCGCGGGATGCCTATAGCCGCGGCACCTCCCCGATCATCTGGGGCATCGTCTCCGCCGTACCGCTTATCGGCGTCATCGCCTATTGCCTGCTCCGCCCTCCGCTGCTTCTCACCGATCGCGAGGAGCAGAACCTCGACATCACGCTCCGCGAGCGCCAGCTGGCTCAATACGGCGAGTGTCCACGCTGCGGCTATGCCGTCGAGAGGGAGTACATCATCTGCCCGCATTGCCACACGCGCCTGCGCAACGTATGCCATAAGTGCGGGCATGCCCTGGAGCCTGATTGGACCGTGTGCCCCTACTGTTGCACCAAGGTGGGGCCACGACAGTAGGGGCCTACGCTCTTCCCGTCCAATACCTGTCAATGATGGCCATCAGGGCCGTCAACCTGTGCCGTAACGTGCATTCGTAGGCGCGACGGCGTGAAGGAGGAACCATGTCCCAGATCAGCGTCTCACTCCCCGACGGTTCGAGCAAGGCGGTCGAACGAGGTGCCGTGGTGGCCGATGTGGCCGCAGCGATCGGTGCCGGTCTGGCCAAGGCCGCTTTGGCCGGCAAGCTCAATGGCGCGCTCGTCGACCTTTCGGCTCCCGTGGCCGATGGCGACGCGGTCGAGATCGTCACGGCCAAGAGCCCCGAGGCGCTCGGCATCATGCGCCACTCCGCGGCGCATGTCATGGCACAGGCCGTCAAGGACCTGTTCCCCGATGCGCAGTTCGCCATCGGTCCGTCGATCGAGGACGGGTTCTACTACGACTTCGAGGTTGGCCGCGCGTTCACGCCAGACGACCTGATCGCCATCGAGGCGAGGATGCGCGAGCTCATCGCTGCCGACGAGCCCTTCACGCACGAGGTCGTCACCAAGGAACAGGCGCTTGCGGCGCTTCCCGGCCAACCATTCAAATCCGAGCTCATCTCCGAGCTTCCCGATGATGCCGTGATCACGCTCTACCGCAATGGCGACTTCACCGATCTGTGCCGCGGACCGCACCTGCCCTCCACGGGTCGGATACCTGCCGTCAAGCTCATGAAGCAGGCCGGCGCCTATTGGCGCGGCGATGCCGAACGCGACATGCTGCAGCGCATCTATGGCACGGCGTGGTTCTCGGAGAAGGACCTCGCAGCCTACCTGGACCGCATCGCGGAGGCAGAGAAGCGCGACCATCGCAAGCTGGGCCGCGAGCTGGGCATCTACGTGATGGACGAGATGGCCGGCGTGGGCCTGCCGCTGTACCTGCCCAACGGTGCCCGCATCATCCGCCTCATGGAGGAATGGCTGCGCAAGGAACTCTACCGTCGCGGTTACGAGGAGGTCATCACCCCGCACATCTACAAGGCCGACGTGTGGAAGACCTCCGGCCACTACGGCTACTACCACGACAACATGTACTTCTTCAACATCGACGAGAGCGACGGCCACGATGGTAGCAAGCAGGTCGAGTATGGCGTGAAGCCCATGAACTGCCCCGGTCACGTCATGCTCTACAAGGCGAACCTCCACAGTTACCGTGAGCTGCCCATCCGCTACTTCGAGTTCGGCACCGTCTACCGCCACGAGATGTCCGGTGTCGTGCACGGCCTCATGCGCGCCCGCGGCTTCACCCAGGACGACGCGCACGTGTTCTGCCGCGAGGATCAAGTGGCCGACGAGATCCTCCAGATCCTCGACCTGGCCGACGGCATCATGGGGGAGTTCGGTTTCGAGTACACGGCTGAGATCTCGACGCGTCCGGAGAAGTCCATCGGCACCGACGAGATGTGGGAGAAGGCCGAGGGCTTCCTTAAGAAGGCCATCGAGCAACGTGGCATCCCTTATGAGATCAATCCCGGTGACGGCGCGTTCTACGGTCCCAAGATCGACATCAAGGTCAAGGATGCCATCGGCCGTACGTGGCAGTGCTCGACGATCCAGGTCGATTTCAACCTGCCCGAGCGCTTTGGCCTCACGTATCGCACGGCCGACAACACCGAAGAGCGCCCCTGGATGCTGCACCGTGCGCTCTTCGGCTCCATCGAGCGTTTCCTGGGTATCCTGCTCGAGCACTACGCCGGCGCCCTGCCTCTGTGGCTTGCGGCCGTCCAGGCGACGATCATCCCCATCGCCGACCGTCACATCGAGGCTGCCGAGATGGTTGCCCGGCAGCTGCGGGCGGTAGGCGGTCGTGTGAACATCGCCCGGGAGAACGAGCCCATGCGCGTCAAGATCGCCAAGGCGCAGCAGCAGAAGATTCCCTACATGCTGATCATCGGAGACCGAGAGGCCGAGGCGCACACGGTCTCGGTGCGTGAGCGCTTCGAGGGGGATCAGGGCACGATGACGGTGGACGACTTCGCAACGATCCTCGCCGATGCCCAGGTGTAGATGCTGGCCGCTCCGAGGCGACTGCCCTGCCGGTGGTGATGCCATCGCCCATTCGTCGCCCGCCGTTCTTTGTTCGTTGGGTTTTCCGTGCTGCGGAATCGGCGCCATGGTGCTATCGTAGCGTGAGCATCACCGCAGGGGGTGTGCGCCTAGGAATGTCCGTTTCTCGACTGAGAGGAATCCGATGAAGATTTTTGGTCTGGGGCTACCAGAGCTCCTTATCATCCTTGCCGTGATCCTTGTCATCTTCGGCCCGACCATCATCAAGCGCCTCCAGGGTTCCGGCAAGGCGGCCCGGGATGCGGCCAAGAAGACCCGCGATGCGATGAGGGACTCCCTGACCGATGACGAGGACGAGGAGGAGGAGCCTGTGCGCAAGAGGAAGAAGGCTGCTCCAAAGCGCCTCGAACCTGTCGACGACGAGGTGGTCGACGAGGATGAGCAAGGGGGATTCGAGGAAACCGACGAGGAAGAGCCGGTCCCGGTGAAGAAGCGGGTCCCCCGGGAGAAGTAAGGATTGTGAGCTTTTCCGTAGGGGATCGCAGCGTGCGTGCGGTGCACGAAGTGGTCGACCACCCGAGTTCCCGGGGCGCGGGCCGCTCTCGCCGCCAAGCCATTCTCCATCATCAGAGGTAGTCCCCGAGGGGCATCAGCCAACAGGCGGATGCCCCTCGGCTCGTACGGGGTGCGGGTGACGTGACCCTCGTGCCGTGGTGGGGACCTCCCGTCAGAGGTACTTTCGCATCATCGCCTTATCGAGGCTCACGACATGAAGTCCCCGTAGGGCGTTTCTCGCCACGAGAAGGCAATCGACATAGTCGAGGGTCGTCGTGCCGAAGAGCCTCGAGGCGTAGCGGACGACATCCTCCTCGGCGACCGTGATGTCATCGAGTAGGTCCACGAGTGCGGCGCCGATCAGTGAGCGGGGTACGCCATAGACATCTCGGAGGGAGACGGCCACCCGTGCGAAGATCTCCGGGTAGGTGAGCGCTTCACCCGTGCCGATGACCTCGCATGCCAGTTTGCTCAGCTTCCTGTCATCATCGAGCAGGTAGCGCATGATCACGGTCTCGTCAATTACGGTTACCATTGGTCTTCCTCAGGGATTCTATCCAGGCGTCACGTTCGGATCCACGTCTCGATGGGGCGGAATAGTGTTTCAGGATACCCTTCGCCCGGCCCGCTCCCTTGTCGTATCTGGAGACCATGTACAGGGGAAGCCGTTTACCGATAAGGCTCTGTCTGATGAAGATACGCACGGCATCGGACAGGGAGAGCCCCATCGAGGTATAGAGCTTTTCCGCTTCCTCTTTGGTCGCGGAATCGATTCTGATCTGCAAGAGCGCATCTTTCGTCATGATTCACCTGGTAGGTTCTCATAAATGTCATACGAACGTATTACATCATATCAATATGTCGATGATTTGGGAACAGTTGCAAGTGGATCGCATCGACGAATCACCACTTTGAGTTATATCGGCTTGGCTTCAATAATTTGGATAATATACGCATTATGGGAGATATAATAGATATATTATACATAATAGTGAGTAGCCTCACGTCCGGATACCGATATAATCCTGAAGATGATACCGATTGAATCGCGGTGATAATACCGGCTACGACTAACCGATACCATCACCGCTTGACTCAAATCACCATCATTCCCAATGGTTGGGTTGGTTCT
>JAATFL010000027.1 GCA_015655215.1 Coriobacteriia bacterium | reverse complement strand
CGATCATTCAAGCTGCGAAGCGGACGGCCCGAGGATTCCGCAACTCCGCGTACTTCAAGGCAGTGATCTACATGAATCTAGGCAAGCTGAGGTACCCTGTCATGGAAAGTTGTGCTACCCACTAGAAACAGCGAAGAGCCATAATCGGCGTCTTGTCCACTAAAATCCGACCACTCAACCAGATACGAGGATTTGGTGTTTCAATGACCGCCTTGGTTGCCATAGGCACCATCTCGATCGCCTACCTGAGTCCGTTCGCCCCCCATATACTGTGGCTCATCCTTGGCCCGGTGATAACCGGGATCGGGACTGCGGGCATCTTGCTGCTGTGGGCTGAGGAATACTCTCTCATAGATACCTATATTGCCCAAAAATACACACTTCCGAGTGCGATGGTAACCGGAGTCGCAATCTATCTGCTGACTACCATGTTCCCAAGCAGCATAGGAATCCTCATCACCGCTGCGCTTCCTGTCATCTCAATCGTCTTCTTGAGGAGAACACGATCGGTTCCCAAGTGCATGCAGTGTCGCCCTCCTGCCACCGTTCCCACTCCTCCAGCACAGACGTCGTCACAGATGGGGGTCTTGATAAAGTTCCTGTTGATCATCTCCATATACTGCCTAGCTCCGGGTTTCTTACGTGGAAGAACCGATTCGTTTTCCGAAACGAACATGAGTGCACTTGGGCAATCGATGTTTGGCGGTATCGCCGTCATCCTCATCATCGTGGCACTCGTCAGCATGCTGTCGATGGATAGACACGATGACACTACCTATCGCATGGTCGTTCCCTTGATGGCAGCCGGCTTGCTATTGATGCCGTTCTTCGCCAACGACACGTCGAGCGTGATGCCCAGCGTCGCGATCATGGGAGGCTATATCATTCTCGAGATATTCGTCTGGTCGACACTTCAGAACATCGCCAAGCACGCCAGGGAGTCTCCTGCGACAGTGTTCGGCATCGGAAAGTCAGGGATGAACCTGGGCCTGACAGCAGGGACTGCTCTCGGTATTTACGCAAGCTCATTATCAACGATGATCGTACTCGGCATCTCCGTTCTCATCGTCTATATCTTCGTTCTCTTCGGTGCGGTCATGCCCGGAGCGCCAAACATGAGAAAGCTATTCGATCTGACCTCCGAGGACAAGAACGATGCACCATCGAACGCCGATGGCATGATGACCATGGCAGAGATCATGGAAACTGCACGGGCGGAGAAGTGCAATGAGCTCTCTGCGAGATACGACTTGTCGAGGAGAGAGATAGATGTCCTCTACCTCTATTCATACGGCCGAAGCCTTAACATGATCGCCAAGACATTGAACATCGCACCGAGCACCGTCAAATCGCATAAGGACCATATCTTTCAAAAACTCGGGATTCACAGCAAACAAGAGTTACTCGATCTCATGGGGGAAAGATAGCCATACATCGTTCAATCACCGGACATGCGCCATGGTCATGCACGGCAGAACGTCGGCAGGTACAACAGCCAGCACTGAACGCCTCAGATAATCGGTCAGATCGATATGGCTTCGGACAACTCCGACACTATCCCATCCAAGAAGCGGGACACGTTATCCCTGTCGGCCTGCGTGCCATAGAGATTCGCGCTTAAAGCCATGACATCGTCAAACGTTGAAACGGCAATCTGAAAATATGGAGCGTATTTGATCGAACTCGTCATAAAGGCGCTTGTCGTTTCAGTTTCCCCAAATCTCAGCTTCTCCTTGTCAAGGATACCGAGGTTGGTAAACGCAATCAGCGGATTGGAGAAGAACGGATCGACCGCCTTCCCCATCACCCTGTATGGAATGATGCGGAAAGCCGCTTCCATGAATGAAATGCTCTTCAGGCAGCTGATATCGGCTTTCTGTTGACCCATTCTCTGTTGAACTTTTTCAAGGGTACTATCGAATTCGGATCCGATGTCATATCCGATGTCGCATGTCAGGTTAGTGACAAGATTGCATATGCTGCCAGCTCTTCGGTTTGGAAGATACTTCCTGAGATCCACCACACATGGCACGACGATGCTGCGGCCGAAATGCCGATAGAGCGTGCGGATGTATGCCGTCAGCAAAACATCGTTCACGGTAGCCCCGTGTATCTTCGCATAATCCCTGAGCAGCCTGAATCTCTCTCGCTGAATGGTCTTCATTTCGATAAAAGGATGGGTGAGGTCTCCTTCGAAATCGAACCTTGCCGTATCGTTTTTGGTCAAATCGTTGCTTCCGGTGAATATCTTGATCCGGTCGAACCAGGAAAACGTCCTCATGACCTGACCGATATCTCGCCTGCCCGTCAGAGACATCGGGCGATACCCTGGGTCCTTTCCCCCCTTGGTGTAGATCGAGCTTAACCAGTACAGATAATCTTTGAAGCCAGCTGCGTCGCAGATCATATGGTTGATCGTCGCGCACAGGATATCGGCCGTGCCGTTGCGGATGATGCCGATCCTCAGTTGCGGTCCGTTTATCTCATCTGCTTCATCCTGCAGGTATTTCCATACGCCTGCATCAACATCCCCTGTTTCCAAGAGCTCGACCATATCATCTGGCGTATAGCCCCTGTCCTGCCAATATGGTCTTCCATGATTCTCGTGGTATCTGCACCGGATCAGGGGAAAGGCGTCGGCAGAGAGAGCGACCGATTCCTTGAGGCGGTCCAAATCGATCCTTCCCAAAAAGGCTGCTTCGAAGCGAATCGTTCGGTCGTTGATCCTCTTTTCCTTGAACAGGTGCTGAAGGATATCCCATGCCTCGGCACGGTATTTCACAGAACTTCTCGACATTGCCGCATACTCCCAGCAGATCCCAACTTCGGGCTCAGATACATATCGTTTTGAGATATCCTATTTCTTCAGCGGTCTTCCCAGGCTTCCGAGAAGTCACGTTCGGAAAACAGTTCGGCAAGGCCGGTTATCTGCTTCAACCTCAGCACCTCATCGGGTTCCATCCCGAGCTCCCGGGCGATCCTGCCGTCCGACCAGTTCCTTTTCGAAAGCTCGGCCACGAGGTTGCTCATCCCATCGACCATGTGCTTGCCACGTGCCCGGTTATGTCGGATCGTCGCCGCCATCCGATCGGCCCGTCCGTTTCGGTCCTTGTTGATGAGCGTTATCGGCAGATATCCGCCTACTCGTTCCCTGACCCTGCTCGATTCCTTGCCTACCCTGCTGCGGTGAAAGCCGTCGACGATCTCGAAGCAGGTACCGTTGTCGCTGGCGACGATCGGCTGCGTGTAACCGTCTGCAAGGATAGAACGCTCGAGCAGGTCCATTTCGGGAGGGGCGACCCTGTTCGGATTGTAATCGTTCGCCTCTACCGAGTCGTTCCTGACCCACAAAGCGCAGTCGACAGGTTCGTTCTTGAATGGGCTTATGGCGTGAAGCGCCTGCTTCACTTCGTTTATCGCGTCGATCCTATTTTCTCCCTCAAGTGAGGATAACTCCTTTATGAGGGGGTCGAGTGCAGCCACCCGGACTCCTTGCTCCATTCCGTTTCCCTCTTCCTCATAAGCCTGTGATAGCGCGCATATCCGCTCGACTTCGTCTGGCTGAACGATAATCCCGTGCAGCAATAGTCATTGCGCAGAAGCGTCTTGCAGATACGCTTCCAGCTTGGCAGTTCCTTCGAGCCGACGGGACCGTCATCCGGTATCCCATCCGGATGCCCGTGCTGCGAGTGCCATCTGAGAAACACCAGTATCTTCTCCTGATAATGCTCACGTGCCTGCCGCGGCATCGTAGCCAGAAGCAACTTTGCGAACGACTCCCATGTGTGTCCTGGAGGAAGGGTGACCTTGCTTCTCCCGAGGATGTTGCCCGAGTCCTTTGCGTAAAGTGCACCAGCGTTCGCACCGTTCACCCGTGCGACGACCCGTCCCCAGGTCTCGGGTTCGATGACCTGATACAGCCACAGTCCCTTACGCTGACTATCACCATAGGGCTGGCAGATCCTCTGCTGATGAATCGTAAGACCAGCCGCATTCATACGGTCGTAGAGTCGATTGTAAGGAAGATCGGGATTTCTCGCATGGAAGGTCCAGATATCCTCCGTCTTCCAATCGTAGATCGGGTACAAGTTGTAGCAGTGCTCGCTTGATCTTGTCGTCCACTTTCTTCCTTCGTAGCACTCCTTTGTAGTGCTGGTGACGGTGCGCCAGCGGTTCAGAGACTCCTGTGAGCGAATTCCCACAAGGCAACAGCCCCTTTGGGGACTGCTGTACCATTCGCCAAACGCAGGCGTGAACTCCTCGAACTCCATCCGGCGATGGAAGAACGGGAAGAAGCCTTCATCGGCTATCGCCATCGACGGCGCCTTGCGCACCCATTCCTTCCCGGGTTCCCAGCACATCCACTGGGGCTCGTACATGGAAAGGGCGTTGCGGAGGTTGAGGGGGAGCGCCACCCAGTAGGGTTCCACCACATCGGAATACCGCTCATAGAGACGCCGCACATGTTCGATGGTCAAGGCGTACTGCGCCTCGAGATCGATGAACAGCACGCCGATCCGTCGGTGTCGCCTACGAGCCTCCGCCGCTGTCATATGCAACATCACCGTCGAGTCCTTGCCACCGGAGAAGCTGACGCATATGCGGTCAAACGTGTCGAATGCGAACTCGATGCGCTGCTTTGCAGCCTGATATACGTCTATTCCCAGATTTACCTTCACCACGTCTCATCTCCACCTTCATTTCAAGACAGCCAGACGGCCCTTGTGGAGAATGCCCGCTCGGACACGGGTGACCTGTGGCTACAACGCCTGACTTCAGCGTACTACGAAAACAGGAACGATGACAAACCGTGCAGGTTTTTCGTCCTGAATGTACGGATCTTTCGTATAAGTGTAGAAAAAGTACTATCCTATGGTAGAGAAGATGCGCCGAGAGGTGATGATCGATGAAAGACAGAGGCCTGTACTGCTACGAGGGGGATTACAGCCAAGCGGCCTTCTACTCCAAAATGGGGCGGTTCTTTGCAGAGGAGCGTTATATCCGGCAGATGCCCTACCTACGGAACAAACCAGAGAAAGTCTGGTTCACCGTCGAGATCGATGGCGTGGTGGTCGCCTTCTCATCGATAGAGTTCCCCAATGCCCATATCCTGTTCACGACCGAATACGTGGAGCCTGAGTATCGACGGCGCGGGCTCTTCAAGATACTGACGAAAGTGCGGTTCGACTATTGTCGTGACTTGGATCTACCCATCCGGACATCCACCGACCTCTCGTTCATAAAGGACTACTATGTGCGACAGGGCTTCGAGGTGTACCGGGCGACCAGGAACTACTGGTTCCTTTCCCGACCGGAAGGGTGTCTGGCCCCTCCTCCCCCCTTGCCCGGGGTATCCGGGAAGGATCAGACGGCACCGCAGGAGGGCTTCCGCACCATCGAACACGGTTCGCAACCTCGATCTAGATTCTAGAGAAAAGACCATCAAGGTCCACACTCCTCCCCTCCCCAGAATTCAGACTCTGGTCCAACTTCTAAGAAGCGCGTCGCAATGGTATACTATTACCATTGGTACTTGATATCATCTTATAATTGACATAAGCTACTAGCAGTGTCAAGAGAGCTCGAGAGAAGATCATGTGGCTGATTCGAGAACCGTTTCCACATACTTCCCATGTTCAAACGAGTCTGGGACTTGCCCTTTGAATACTCTTATAAGCGACACACAGGCTACCGGGCATCACTTAGCAGCAGGAACCACCCGAACAGACACTTGCGGCAGCGCCATGGGAGCAGTCAAACGCACCATAGTGCACACTGTGGTCACCCAGAACCTTGAACGACGTCCCAAAACGCGTATCGCCCACCATCGCACCGGTGTTCCCACATACGAGCATAGGCTTGCCGGTAATGAAATGGTGGTGGTCATCAAGGTCGAAGAAGAACGGATATCCAGGAATAGTCCCTTGATAATAGGCGACCTGCCCATAATCCTCGCACAGGTCCTCGAGGATATCGAGTTTGAATGCACGCACGGTACGCGATGTGAAGTCGACCATACCCACCTTGGCCTCGACCTCGTCGTTGTCTATGGAGATGGGACACGCGTTCATATAGCGGAAGTCGGCCCAACCCACCCGGGTCATAAGACGTCGAAAGTCCTCGATATATAGGGCGCCAGCAAGACATTCTCCCTGCAACACCGGATCCTCGAAAAGCTCGGGTGCCATGCGGCGGTCGGCGAAGACATCGGAGAAATAGAGCTCACCACCCGGTTTGAGCACACGGAAGATCTCACGGAACACCTGCTCCTTGGCAGGAGAGAGGTTGATGACGCAGTTCGAGATAACCACGTCGATGCTCCCATCGGCGATACCCAAGGTCTCAAGGTCCTCGATGTACCCCCGACGGAACTCGACGTTACTCTCCTTGTAGCCGTAGCGTTCGCGTTGCCAGTCCTGATGGACACGCGCGACGGCAAGTTGCTCGTCGGTCATGTCGATGCCGATGACACGGCCATGCTCACCCACAAGTCGTGAGGCAAGATAGACATCGCGGCCGGTACCACATCCGAGGTCGAGCACGGTGCACTCCTCAAGCGCCGGTGGCAACGGCGAACCGCACCCATAGAACCTGTCCATGATATCAGGATGGATGTCATCGAGTGCCTTCTTGATATAGTCGGGCAACGAGTCTGTGCTGCAGCAGCACGCATTGGTCTTAAGGTCATGCGATGACTTCACGCGATGTCCGTAATATTCCTTGACGCGATCTTGCAACTCTCCCATGATGTTCCTCCGTTTACCATCAGGTGCAACGACACCCGTTGCACGACCGTCTCTCTACGGGCAACAGGTCCTTCCATCCCCACACGACAAGCAGCACGGCCCATCAATGGACATCATCGCTCGCCACACCGCGTCGCACGCACTCCCCTGTCGAGTCACTGGCAAAGGCACGGGCGGTGAGGGAATATGTATGCTCGGCAACCCCAAGGGCCGATGGTGCCGCAGCGACGCCGAGGACGTCACCGGTCTCCTCCAATATGGAGGCATCGTCGGATTCACCCCCGCATCCACAGCTAGGCGCAAGTCTCTGGACGGGCTCGATGACCCTCGTGAACACCAGCGCCGCGACGACGCCGCCGGTGATGGGACCGAGAGCGTAGACGAGGAGCGCCTGCCACGAGAAGGCGATGGAACCATAACCCATGAACAACGCTGCGAGGCGCGGGCCGATATCACGGGCAGGGTTGAGGCCGGCATCGGTGAGCGGTCCCACGACCGAGATGATACACGTAATGGTGAGGCCGATGAAGAGCGGCGCACCGTGTACGGATGGACGCCCCAAGTTGCACTTCTCGGTAATCGAGAAGATGAGGACCAGAAGCAGGAAGGTGCCTATCGCCTCGGCAGCGAAGGCGACTGGCGTTGTGACGGACACACCTGCAGTCGCCGCATTAGGGTAGACCTCGCAGAAAATCGATGAAACCGAACCTGCCGTGCCAGGGAGGACCCCCGATGCAATCTGTTGGGCTTCGATTCCGGCCATCGAACCCGAGAACACCCCGAACAGAGCAAGCGACGCTACGAAAGCACCGAGGACCTGCCCGGCGACATAGGTTGGAAGCAATTTAGCCGACATACGACCGGAAACGACCATCGCGATGCTGACAGCCGTGTTGAAATGCGCACAGGATAGGTTGCGGGTGGCGTAGATGGCCAACGCGATGGCCAGACCCCACACGAGACCCACCTGCAATGGACCGGTGTACGCTTTGAACAGCGTGCTGACCGCCACGGCCCCCACGCCGAAGAAGACCATCAGGAACGTCCCGATGAACTCCCCCGTGAACTCCCGTATCTTCATGACACCACCTCTCTGGTATATAATCATCTACATGATATACGCATCTATATGATTATATATATTTCTTAAAAAAATCTATAGAACGCTGAGTATGAAAACATCTTCATCACACGTGCACCTCTCCCTCACGCAAATCGGTGCCCCGTGCCACGTGCACCACGTCGATCAGCTCGTCGATCGCATCGTGATAGCAGGTGAGGGTGTCGGTCCAGCGACGTAGGCTGGAGCGACCATCGTCGGTGAGCTGGAAGTCACGTTTGGCGGGACCATCCTCGGGAGCGCTCCTTGTGGAGACGACGAGTCCGTCGCCTTCCATCCGCTCCGGGACACGGTATATGCCTGTGGCTTTGGGGTGGACGGCACAGAACGTCGGGGACCCGACGAGACCCTGTGCGATGTCCTTGCCACGTAGATCATTACCTGCCAGCATCCCAAGGATGGCAGGTGGCATGAGCGAGCTGAGGTTGCACGATATAGCCGCGCATTCGGCGTACTCGTTCTCATGTCTGGGCTTGCACTCTACTTGCATGGTTCGTCCCTTCTCGATGAGACGTACGTACCCTACGGAGGAAGCAGTGCATCGACACGGAGGGCGGGGACCGCGGAAGTGCCCGCGTGGCGAGACCATCGCCCCATCCCGCTACGGTCGGAACATCGCCGATGGCCCGTCCAGAACATCCCAGCCCGCATCGCGCAGCTCGGCGCGACGCAGTGCGACCGTCCCGCCACGGACGGTGTCGAACGCGGTGTCGCGAGGGTTCGACCCCACCTCGGCGAACGCGAGGTTGATCCCCGAGAGGGACCCGATCTGGTGCTCCCCGCAGTAACCGTTGGTCGTGTATCCCATGAACAGGACGGCGGCCGCGATGAGGATGGCGGTCTGCGACGAGTCGAGCTCGGGATGGACCGCGAGGCTCGACCGGGGGATCGTGATGCGCCGCGAGACACCGGAATGTGCCGGCTTGAGGCGACGGATCAGCTCCGCACGCGCGACGATGTCGTCAAGGGATTGCTCGGAACCGATGGGCTCGATGGCCGTGCCCAACCTGAGTCCGGAACGTCGCGCCGCCGCGATGGTGTCGAGGCGCCTCTGGACGGGGATGCGCGTCAACGTGCCCTCGCCCATGTGCACCACGTGGTAGACACCCTCGCAGCCAGCCGCTGCCAGGGAGTGCGCACCATCATCGTCGAAGTCGTCGACGTTGGCGACGAGCACCGTCTCGTCACGAAGAGCAACCCGCACCGCACGTACGTAGGGAAGATACGCAGGCAGCCCGATGCGTGCCGTCGCCTCGAGGAAGATGGCGTTCGCGCCATCCCCCTCAAGCCTGAGGCAATCGGTGACGACCTCGTCGATGCCGCGGGCCGACGGCCCTTCGAACACCTCGTTGCTCACGGCGAACGAACAGAACAGGCAGTCCTCGGGACATGGCCCGCAGTCGATGCCCACCTGCCCGTACACCTCCGCCTTGTTGGCGCATATCTCCCCGACCATCCGCCGTGCGGCATGACGCACCATCGCGGCGTCCTCGGAGAGCGGGGGAAGTGCGAGCATCCACCTCAACTCGTCGCGGGTGAGCACTCCGTGCGCCAAAGCCCTTTCGGTAAGCTCTGAAGCCTTCATCGCATGACCTCCCGTCAGATCCCCCGTTTGGGTTTCGGAGTGGTACCGGGATCCGTCTTCGCAAGGGCGATGACTGCGGTGACGACCTGGCAGGCGAGCAAGGCGTCGACGATGACAGCGGTCACGTGGCAGTCCATACCGGATTTCGCGCAGATCCCCATGACCGGGGTGTAGATGGAGACGACGATGGTCACGGCGACGGCCACCACGAGCGCCGCGGCGATGCGACGCGCCCTGACCTCACGCACGGCCGAGCCACCCGCCGCAGCGAGGGCGGACACGACCGCGAGCATACCCACCGCCCGAAACGTCCAATGGCACGTCATGGGGACGCATCCGCCCGCCGCGGTCTCCATGCATGTCGAGCAGCCACCCTTGACGAGGGCGACGAGGGCGATGCAAATCGACAACAGTGCGACGACGATCATCAACGTCCTCCAAATACCGGGTTTCCCATAGCCGCCATCCTCGTTCATTGGCGATCCCTCCTTCTTGCCAGCGGGCTTGCCGCCGGCGCTTCTCCCACCCTCACGGCCCGGACACCCTATCCCTGGGCGTACATCGCCGATGGCCCGTCAAGCACGTCCCACCCAGCTTCCGAGAGCTCGCTGCGTGCACGCTGCACCGTCCAGCCCCGGACCGTCGACTCGCTCATGTCACGGGGGTTCGATCCGACCTCCGCCCAAAGCAGGTTCGCGCCGGCCATGGCACCTATCCTGTTGGGCTCGTGCGTGCAGTTCCCCACAACGTCGCGCCCCATGGCCAAGCGCACCGTGGCGAGCACAAGTGCCATCTGGGCGTAGTCGACGGTGGGGTTGGCCGACAGGGGGGACGCGGGGATGTTCACCCGACGCATCGCGCCGCTGAAGACCGGATGCATGTCACGGGTTGCGATGGTCTTCTCGGCCAGCTCGGCGAAGGTGTGCTCGGAGCCGACCGGTTCGAGGCATGTGCCGACGAGCAGTCCGGCACGCCGCGCCGCGCCGACCGTCGCGAGGCGACGTGCCGGTTCGATGCGCGTGACCATACCCTCCTCCAAGCGGAGCGCATGGTAGATGCCGGTGAACCCAGCGCCCTTGAGCTGTCGGGCACCCTCGTCGTCGAAGTCGTCGATGTTGGCGATGAGGGGCACTGGCGTCGCGAACGCCTCACGTGCGGCACGACCCATCGCGAGGAAGTCGACGAGGGGATAGGTGCCCGTGGCCATGAGGTAGATGGCGTTCGCACCATTCACCTCGAAGTCATGGCACGCCTCGACGACCGCATCGACGGAAAGGCGACTCGGCTTACCGAAGGCCCCGTTCGACATAGCGAACGAGCAGAAGCGGCAGTCGCGTGGACACGGGCCAACATCCAATCCCAACTGCCCGTGCACTTCGGCCTTGCCGTGCGAGGCCTCCTCGCTCAGCTTTCGCGACGCATAGTGGATGAGATACGCCTCCTGTGACAGCTTGGGCACGGCGAAAAGGTGCTCAAGCTCGGGGACATCGAGAACACCGCCCCCAAGCGCCTTGTCGACGATGGCGTGAACGCTTCGTTCCATGGAACCTCCTGACGTCACGTATCGGAGACGGGATCGAGATGCCCGTCCTCCAGCATGAGGATGGCGTCGGCACGCTCGGCAAGCACCCGATCGTGCGTGGCCACGATGAGGGAGCCACCCTCCTGGGTGCGCGCGAAGAGCGTGTCGGCCACGAACCGTGCGTTGTCGGCATCGAGGTCGTCCGTGGGTTCATCGGCGATGACGAGCGCAGGATCGAGCAACAGAGCCCGCGCCAGAGCTATCCGACGGCGCTGCCCCAGGCTCAGCTGGTGGGGGAAGTGCTCGGCGTAATCGGATAGGCCGAACCCATCGAGCAGGTCGCGTGCCCGAGCGGCGGCACCGGCAGCCTTGCCTGCACGGAACCGTGCCGGAACCACGACGTTCTCCCAGGCACGTAGCGACCCGACGAGCTGAGCCGTCTGGAAGACGAAGCCGATCCTCTCCCCACGCAGACGCGCACGCTCCGGCTCATCCATCGTCGAGCTGGACCGACCGTCGAAGGCGACCGTGCCCGCCCGAGGGGCGAGCAACAGCCCGAGCACGGAGAGCAAGGTCGTCTTGCCGCAGCCGGAAGACCCCATGATGGC
The DNA here is from genome assembly GCA_015655215.1 of Coriobacteriia bacterium. GTDB lineage: Bacteria > Actinomycetota > Coriobacteriia > Coriobacteriales > RUG033 > JAATFL01. The sequence continues at coordinate 8,332 of JAATFL010000027.1, read as the reverse complement.
CACCGACGACTCGGCGGCGAGCGACAACTGCACATCGGCGAGCACCGGATCGTCATCGTAGGAGTGCGTTATGCCGAAAGCATCGAGAGACATCCTTTGCATCCTTCCACCTGCTTCCAGTCGCCTCGTGCTCTAATCGATGTCCACTTGCTGCAAGGCGGATGCCGGATCGATGCGGCCCGCCTGGCGCAGAGGGGCCGCCACGGCGAGCGCACCGGCGATGGCGAAGATGACGATGATGATGACGGCACCACCTGCCACGACCAGGGGGGCGCAGGCAATGAACGGGAAGCCGCCTTGAGTGGTGAGCAGCCCGAGCATGAGCCGGTAGAGTCCCACGCCCAGCACGAGGCCCACGGCCGAACCAGCGCCCACGAGCACGGCGGCCTCGCCGGCGATGAGCCGTGAGATGTCGCGCCGCGAGGCACCGACGGCCCGGTAGAGCGCGAGCTCCCTGCGTCGGTCCCATGCCATCGAGAAGAAGCGGGCGAACAGCTTGGCGAGCGATGCGACGGCGAGCAGGACCCCCGCCCCCAGCATGACCTGGAACACGACCCTCATCTGCCCCTGCACCTCCTTGACCGCCTCGGCCGACTTGATGACATGGACGCCGCCCAGAGCCTCGATCTTGGCTGCGACGGCGTCTTGGTCGCCATCGTCCACGCTGACGAGCACCGCCGAGAGCAGGCCGGTGGGGTCGCCGTACTTCTCCCAGTAGTGGCCGTAGCCATCCGTCGCCGCGGAGATCGCCCGCACCTGGTCGATGTCCATGAGGATGCAATCGTCCAGATCGGTCCCCGTGGGGGCGAGCACGGCGACGACGGTGACCGGGTTGCCCAGCACCTTGGGGTCATCGACGCCGAAGCCCTTCACGTTGCTGCCGATGATCACCTCACCCTCGACAAGCTGGCTGGGGATCTCACCGCCATCCATCGTCGCCCAGGGCCGGATGACCCAGTCGATCGAGGCATCGTAGCCGACGAGACGCACGGCCCCGATCGACGAGCAGCAACTCGCGTCGAGTGTCTGGCCGTAGAACTGCCCCGTCACGCGCTCGACGCCATCGATACCGGCGATCTGGTCGGCGACAGAGGAGCTGAAGTACATGGTGACCGGGGCACCGGTGAACAGCAGGTCGTCATCGGAGACCGACGACTCGGCATCCGAGGGGATGACGAGCAGGTCGGCGCCATCGCGCGAGATGCTCGTGGCGATGCCGGAGAAGACGCCCTGGTAGAGGAGGAACAGCGCGAAGAGCGATGCGACGCCGAGGACGACACCCACCAGCACGGAGGCCGATTGGACCTTGCGCATCGCGATGCTCTGCCTGATCAACGACCACATGGCGACCTCCTCCCCAACTGGACCCAGGCTATGCGCCCTCGTACTGGATCATGCCGTCGGTCAGCTTTTGGATGTACTCGTCGAGACCGGAGCTATCGGTCGGCGCGTCCTCCAAGGCCCCGGCTCGTGCGATCTGATGCCAGATCTCGGTCACGCTGTCGTTGAGCAGCTGCTCGTCGCCGGGGACCCACGTGTACTCCTTGATGAGTGTCGCGTTGAGTTCGACGGTGCCGGCGACATAGCCCTTGTCGATCATCATCTGTGCCGCATCATCGGGATTGTCGGTGAGATACTCGCAGGCCATCTTGTTGGCTTTCGAGAGGCGCTCCGCTATCTCCTCGTTGCGGTCGATGGTGCGCTGGCTCACGCCGAGGGTGCAGCAGAGGTACTCCTTGAGGCCCTCGTCGTCGGTGTTCGAAAAGAACTTGACCTTGCCGTTCTCGACCGCTATCTCCGCGTATGGGTCGTAGGAGGCGAACGCATCCACCTCGCCCTGGTCGAGGGCGAGTTCCATCTCGGCGGTGGGATACGTGACCCAGTTCACCTTGGAAGGGTCGAGGCCCAGCTTGACCATCTGCGATGCGATCTGTATCTGCGGGATGCTGCCCGTGGCTGCCGCGACCGTCCTTCCCTCGAGGTCGGCGACCGATTCGATGCCGCTGTCCTTGGTCGTGGCACCCTGGATGCAACCTTTGTGCACGGAATCGGTGACCTTGACCTCGAGGCCCTGCTCGATCGGCTTGAACTTATCGGGCGTGAGCTGGAAGCAGTCGAGCTCGTCATTGGCCAGGAGCGGTGTGACGTCGGTCGTGATCTGCAGCAGCGTGTCATCGATGCCACATGTCTGGTAGTAGCCTTGCTCGTGTGCAACGTAGATCGGTGCCTCGCAGGTACCGCCCCAGTAACCGATGGTCGCCGGAAGCAGCGTGTCCGCATCGGTCGACGATTGGGCGGTCCCCTTATCGCTCGGCTCGTTCGACCCGCAGGCGGACAGCACCGAACCGGTCAGTACCGTCAAGCCCGCTGCCGTGGCAAGGCGTGCGAACCTGCGGCGGGTCATCCCGCCGTACCCTTTGATGCCCATCCCCGAACCGGTCTCCATGATGGTTCCTCCTTGTCCCTCTCCATAGCTGTGCGGGCGGATTGCCCGTATCACCCTTGACCGCTCAAGATCGGCTCATCGTGCCGACCGAGCGCACCGGTACTACCGAGCACCGCCATCACCTCGCGCCGCTTGGCGACGAACGCCTCGGCGATACGGTCGCGGGGCCTGGACAGGTCGATACCCACCTCGCCGATGACGTGACCAGGCCGCGCGGACATGATGACGACACGGTCGGCAAGGTAGACGGCCTCCTCGATGTCATGGGTGACGAGCACGATGAGCGAGCGCTCGCGCTGCTGCATCCGGACGATCTCATCCTGGATGCCCATACGCGTGAAGGCGTCGAGCGCCGAGAGCGGCTCGTCGAGCAGGATGAGCCCCGGATTGCCGATGAACATGCGGGCGAGTCCCGTGCGGCTTGCCATCCCGCCCGAGAGCTGGTGCGGGTAGGAGCGCTCGAAGCCAGCGAGTCCCATGAGGGCGATGTACTCGTCGACGAGGCCGCGCTCGCGGTTGAACGCGCCGCGCGCCCGCAAGCCGAACGCGATGTTGTCGTATACCGTGAGCCAGGGGAAGAGCGCCGCATCCTGGAACACGAGGCCGCGGTCGGGGGAGGGGGTCGCGGTGGCTGTGCCATCGTAGACGACCGTCCCCGCCTGAGGCTCGTCGAGTCCGGCGACCAGGCGCAGGAACGTTGACTTGCCACAGCCGGACGGACCCACGATGGCGACGGTCTGCGGCCCTTCGGCCGAGAACGAGAACCCGTCGAGGGCGCGCACCTCGACACCGGCCCCATTGACGAACGAGCGTACGATGTTCTCGGCGCGCAGGACGTGGACTACGGGGTCGGCTACCATCTCACGGTCCCCTCCTGCCATTTCATCACATGGTCGCGGACCTTGAACAGCAGCTCTATCAGCGTGAAGAATATGACGATGAAGATGGCGACCGTGCTGTAGACCTTCGCGAACTCGGCCCACGATGACGCCCAGGTGATATACCAACCCAAGCCCGCCTTGACACCGAGCATCTCGGCGACGATCAACGCCCCGAACGAGGATGAAAGGCCCATGAACATGCCCGTGAACACCGAGGGGAGCGCTGCGGGGATCGCGACATGGAACATCACGTAGGGCTCGGACGCCCCCAGCACGCGTGCGCTCTCGATGAGGCGCTTGTCCGTGCTGCGGATCGACGACGAGACCATCAGGGTGAGCGGGAACCAGACGGCCAGCGCGATGAGGAACACGCTGGCGGCGTGGCTCGTGGGGAACACGACCATCACGACCGGAAGCCAGGCAGCGCTGGGTACCGGGCCGATGATCTTCATGAACGGGGCGAACCAGTAGTTGCAGATGCGGCTCCAACCGATGAGTACGCCTGACACCATCCCCGTGACGGCACCGATGACGATGCCGGTGAACAGCAGGAGCATCGAGGAGTAGAAATCGTTGAGCAGTTCGGGGACGTTCGAGGTGACCGAGTAGAACACCTTGTCGGGGCTGGGCATGAAGGGCAGGCGTAGGTAACCTGTCTTGAGCGTCGCGATATCGAGGACCTCGAGGACCAAGAACGCGACTGTGAGCAGGCCCGAGTAGTGACCGAACCTCTTGCGAAAGCGCGGCACGAAGCAAGCGACGACGAAGCAGGCCCCGTAGGCAGCCAGGCAGATGACCAGGAAGGGCGCATAGGTCACGGGGACGTAATCGTCCGGATAGATGTTGGGAAGGGCCTCGTGCAGCGAGAGTGCAGCGACCATCGCCACGGGCGGGAGAAGCATGAGCAGCACCTCGCGCACCTGCGGAAGGCGAGGTCCGGGTGCGCGACGGGATGACCTCACGGCGGTGGCTGCACCCCTCGGCTCCCCGTCTGTCAGCTTCTCCTCCATCGCGCGGCCCTAGAGCATCCAGCCCTGCGAGAAGCCCTCAAGGACCTCCCACTCGCTGTCACGGAAGGTCTTCGCGGAGTCCGCGATACTCGCGCCCTTGCCGCCGTTCTCGGTACGCTCGACGAGGTCGCGGGGGTTGGTACCCACCTCGGCCCAGTTGAGGTTCCCGCCGGCAGCCGCCGTGAGTGCGGAGTTGCCGGAGCAGTTGAGCCGAGGTTCGATGCCTGTTGCGAGGCGGTAGACCGCCAGGTAGAGCGCAGCGTGCAACTCGCTTATCATGCCGCGCCCGGCAAGTTTGGTGCCCGGTACGCCGATGCGCTTGCCGGCTCCGGCCGATATGGGGTGGCTATCGATGCAGCGACGCGTCGCCTCGGTGATCTGAGCCGGGGAATGCTCGGGACCGATGGGCTCGACGCAGGTCGAGAGCGTGAGACCGGCCTCATGCGCATCGGCGATGGTGGCGAGACGACGCTCGACGGGAATGCCCGTCTCGATGCCCTCTTGCATCCGGACCGCATGGTAGATACCGTTGACGCCCACCGCCTTGAGTTGCAGGCACTGCTCATAGGTCATGTCCCCCGTGTTGGCGAGGAGCGGCATGGCAGGGTCGATGAGCTCGCGGACCGCACCGCACATGTCGAGGAGCTTGTCGAACCCATACGACTCGGTCGTGAGGAGCAGAAGGAGGTTGGCACCCTGCTCCTGATAGGCCTTCGCGTACTCGAGGACGTCTTTCCTCGGCATCTCGAGGATGCCCTTGCGCACACCGTTGCAGACAGCGAACGAGCAGAACCAGCAGTTGCGGGGGCACGGCGTACCGTTGAGGCCGATCTGCGCATGTATCTCGGCCTTCCCGTCCGAGGCCCTCATCGACAGCTCACGTCCCGCCCCCTGCACGGAAAACGATTCCCGTGACGCCGGGTCGATGCCGTAGAGCACCTCGATGTCCCCATCGGCCAAGCCCTCGCCGAGAAGCCCTCTCTCGACGATCTCATGCACCCGTCTCCCAAACGCCTCCATGCCATCCCCCTCTTGCCGGCTTCCCCATCGGACTCACCCCCCGGGATGGCACACGTCCTCCCAGGGCAGATACGAACCGCAGAACACCAGACCGAACACCACTCTCTGGATATCTACTAGTAGACTAAGTCTAATACATGTATTGATGTATTAAATGCGTTGATACATTAGTAAATATCGACGCTATCGGTACGAATCAGGCCGCCAGCGGCAAGTTCGGCCGTATCCACGCTTCGCTTGCAGGCCGGTTGGGTTTCGCGGGCCTGGGACGATGCCCGTGCATAGGAACCGTGTCTTGCCGTATCCCGTGCAGAGGACGGTGTACCGATCGGCACCGATTCCATGGACGGAGAGAGACGGTGATGGGCCCCGATGGACTGCGTGTAGGAACACACCGGCAGGTAGCCGAAATCTCTCGGGAACAGAACCATAGTAGACTGAAAGCTAGGCCCAAGGTCCTGTCCCAAACACCTTGCACACCACGCTTAAGAATGCCGGAGGGCTTGTCATGAAAATCGAGGATATCCTCATCATCCTGCTCGTTGTGGCTGTATTGATCTTCGGACCCAAGAACCTCCCCAAACTGGGCACCATGCTCGGCAAGACCGTGAGGAACGTCCGCGCTGGCGTCGAGGGAAAAGACGACGAGGGTCCTGTCGTCGAGACCGAGGCCGAGGAGGAAGAGGCAGAAACCCCCAAGCCCAAGGATAAAGTATAGTCTCGCCGTTCTGGTCTCCGCGCCATCGAGCAGGCGCTGGGAAATCGATCGGGCATAGAGTCCCGATGGTACCCGTCACGCCAAGGACGATGTCACAGCTCTCTGTGCTCGCGGACAGCCAGTGGCATCAGTCGCGAATGTCCATATAGGACCCGATATTCGAATACATTGCACTGGGGCATCCCAGCATGCAACTTAAACCGGGACCTCTCTAAGGACGTCGGGCATGGGCGACAAGGTGCCGGGAGCGCCATATGTTCAGCGCTACGCCCGCGATGATGAGGATGATCGCAGCCACGCTGGCGGCGACGGCGAGCACCTGGAATCCGGCAGCATACGCGGACACCTCCGCCGTGGATGTGTGAACGGCCAGGATTCCCGAAGCAATCTGCTGCCCTTGCGCGGATGTTGGCAGAACCTGCGCGACGATGAGAGCCTGGGTCACCTCCTGCGTGATGGCATCCGCCTGCCCGGTGAGGAGGCCTGTGGCGGTTTGGGTGGCGAACGTGCTCAGGAATGCAACGCCGAAGGATGCCCCGATTTGCTGGAAGGTGCTCAGCGTTGCGTTGGCGAGCCCGTTCTGTTCGGCAGGTACACCCTTTGAGCCTGCGGAGAATGCCGGGGCGAAGCCGAGGCCGAGGCCGAGGCCGAGGCCGCCGACGACCAGCCCTGCGAGCAGGCTGCCGCCGTAACTGGAGTCGGGGGTGATCTGCGAGAGCAAGAGGAACCCGAAGGCCACGATGACCCAGGCGAGGGGGAACACGATCCGGATACCGAGCCGAGGCACGAGCACCCGATTCGTGATGATGGCGCTCACGACCAGGCCGGCGATGAGCGGCAGGAAGGCGACACCGGTCTCGGCTGCCGAGTAGCCGAGATGGTCTTGGAAGAAATAGGTCAGGTAGAGCAGACCGCCCATCTGGAACCATCCACCCAGCGCGAGCACCAGATATGATGCGGACCGGCCCGGGTCCCATACGATCCACAAGGGCAAGAGGGGGTTGCGAGCAGCACGTTCCCTCACGACGAACAGGACGCCGCAAACGCCGCCGCCGACCAACCAGGAGATGGTGCCCGCGGCGTTCCAGCTGGTGCGGCTGGCTTCGGAGAATCCATAGACGAAGCTGAAGACGGTGGCGCAGCCGAGCAACAAACCCAGGACATCGCCGAAGAGTCGTTGCCCGGATGCGCCCGACCACATATTCCTGGACGCTCGGATGAAGACACCCGCAGCCGTGATGGCGATGGCCACGTTGACGAACAGGCACCATCGCCAGTCCAGGTACTGGGTGAGCACGCCTCCGAGCACCATGCCGACGGCAGCCCCCGCTCCTCCGGTGGCACCGAAGGCGGCAAACACCCTGGCACGTTCCTTGGGTTCTGTGAAGGTGGTGCTGATCAACGACAGGTTCGTGGGGGTGAGGAGCCCGGCGAAGGCACCTTGGACCGCTCGTGCCACCAACAGCATGCCGATGTTCTGGGACAGCCCGCCCATAAAGCTCGCAAGGCTGAACCCGGCGATTGCGATCAGGTAGGATCGGCGCAGTCCGAGCACCTGGCTGAGCTTGCCCCCAAAGAGCACGAGCGCGCCAAACACCAGCGTGTAGGCGGTGACGACCCATTGCCGGTCGATATCCGAGAAGCCCAGACTTCCCTGCATGCTGGGGAGGGCGACCGAGACGATCGTCATGTCCATCACGATCATCAGCTGTGCCAGCACCGCGCAGAACAGCATGGCGGTGTGGTGCGAAGGATTCGCCCTTGTTCTAGCAACAACATCGCACGGGGCTTGCTGGCTACTCATTCGAGTTCCCTCCCACATTCCTGAGCAGATATTATATGGAGCGTTCGCTCCATTTGTGTGTAAAGTTAGCATCGCTTAACATTCATTGTCAAGAACGTTCGCTCCATTTGTTGTGGGTGGTTGTTCCGGTGGTTGAATGCCAACGGCTCCTCAGTCAGAGGTTTTTCAGGGACGTCGCAACGAGGTTTCTTGACTGCTGATCCACCTGCTGATCCACCTCGTCCACCAGACTTTCGCTTCTTGCCCCTGCCCCGTCCCCTGCCCCGACCCCTGGTGTTCACTTCAACATATGCAAGGTAGTCATCACCCCCATGTGGAGATGGAGAGCGTAATGAACCTCGGTCAGATGAGATTGATGGCGACAAGCGAAGATGTTCAAACGAGTTCGATGCCGGCAAGCGAAGCAGTTCAGGTGAGTTTGGCAGCGACTCCGGAGGAATAAACAGTTCTGGT
>JAATFL010000021.1 GCA_015655215.1 Coriobacteriia bacterium | reverse complement strand
TATGGGGCAGAGCTCTCAGAAGGCGTATTCGACCACGGAGTTCTCATCGAGGCCGGATGTGCATGATGCCATTGACCCGCAGGGATACTACGTCAACAGCTACGACAGCGGGTTCTCGGTGACGATTCCCGCATCGGACCTGACTTCCGGTTCGCATACGTTGAGTATCTGCGCCGTGGGAACCGGAGGTGGCACGCAATGGGCAATGCAGGCGTTCTCCATAGGATGAGCGGATGATACATCAAATGACTGAACGATAAATATCATACTATGCGTGTTCAAACCAACTCGTGAAGCAGATGACGTTTGAGGAGAAAGAGTCGGCACTTGAACATCTTGGGATTTTGGAAATAGTAAGAGGGTAATAGTGTACATAAATAAGTATCATACTAAGAATGGTGAAGGGCTACTACTATTCGATGACGTATACTCCTATCAAGTGATGAGTCGGGAAACTGGTTTAAATGTAAACGACAAATGGACACTATCTTGGAACGCGCAAACTATGGCCGATACGTTCCGTCCTTTGCCTTCTTGCGCTCGACAGCTGCCTTGATCGTACGAACCAGATGGATGATCCCCGCGCACTCGCACAGCTGCATGAGCGTCACCCCGGCGGAGGTGTAGTAGTAGATGTTTGACTGGTAGGTGGGTGCCATCCATGAGGTGAACCAGGTGACTCCGAAGAGGAGCACGAGGATGCTCAGGAGGAGTCCGGTGATGATGAGGAAGAACACCAGGTTCCCAAAGCGCCGGTGGCGCATGTCGCGTATCGACTCGATGAACAGGAGCACGTATCCCAGGGTACCGAGTCCGAAGAGCACATACCCCGTCACCTTGTACAGTGTGGCGACCTTGCCCAGCACGGCGCTGGCGACATTCCCAACTGTTGACAACCCATATTGGGCGACGCCCACATCGTCAATCTGATTCACCACACTGTCCGGATAGATGGCGAGTGAGTTGGTCATCGTCTCCATGATGCGGATGTACTGGAATGGACCCGTCGACGTCAGCGGGTCCATGTCGTAGTAGCCGTAGTCGATGATGTGCGCGAAACCCTCGGTGAAGTTCTCCTCGAGCAAAGGGACGTCATCCGCGGTCATTCCGCGCGCAGACGATGAGACGTAGAAGGCCGATCGCTGTTGCAGGGCTCCGCTGTCGAATGCTGCCTGCAGCTCCTCGTGCACCTGTGCGTAGAAGTTCTCCATGGTGGTGGCATCGCTGTAGTATCCGGCATCCGACGCCGCAGTCCTCAGAGCCCATGCGGTTATATCTCCTGGTAAGCCGGTATCGGTAGTGCCCCATAATTCAAGGGAGGCATCAAGCTCATCGGAAATCGAATCGAGCGTGGGACTCTGAGAGCACGCTAGGTCGAGCATGTCCCTCGTCACCCAGATGACCTGCGTGTCGTCATCTCCATCGTCGATGGAGATGAGGTCGGAGAAGACATCCGAGAACGAGGTTCCCGTCCGGTCGTTGACCATGAAGAGCCCGTACTCGTGATAGTTGACAAGGCCGATGCCAACATAGCTCACCGCCAGCATCACCAGAGGCAGGACCAGCAGGGAGGCCCTTGGGAGAAGCCGTCTGTCCTTTCCTCTCCAGATGGCGATACCGGTCATCAGCAGCATCGCACACACGAAGGGCAGCAGCCAGTACGTATCCTCGCGGATGAACCAGAAGTAGGAGAAGCTGACCCCCAGCCCGACGCTCCAGGGCACCATCTTCCTGAGAGGCTCCCCGCGATGGATGAAAAGCCCGAACATGCAGCCAAGGACGATGAGGAGCGTGGGCGTCAGGATCGCATCGCGATAGACCACCCCGGAGATCTGGCTGGCAAAGGTCACAGGTGAGAAGACCAGGAAGAGGAAGATGAGCAGGTAAAGATACTTGTTCTTGATCCATGTGCGGACGGCGAACAGGAAGAAGGCGATGGCGACGATGTTGAAGAGGATGAGGGCGAGTTGGTATTGGAGGCCCGAGAGGTAGACGCCGGCGAGGAAGAGTGGATACGAGATGCCCTTCGCGCACACCAGGTTGGAGAAGGCGCCGAGCCAGTTCCCCTGGAGCAGGTTTCCGGCGTAGTACACCATGAGGAAGTCATCCAGTGTCGCATCACCCTGCATGATCAACGGTGTCTTCTGTGCCAGCATGATCCTGAAGACCGTCAGAAGGACCGTCACGCCCAGGGCAGCGCACCAGAGCTTGCCATAAGGAGGTGAAGCTGTTCTCGATCTCTGTATCCTCGTGTGATCCTCCCGTGCGCCGCGTGGATTTTGGCAAAGCCACCACGAAGATGGTAGCGTACCGGCCCGGAGGATGTGGGGAGAAAACGGCTTTGTTCCATGGTCTACCAGCGAAGGTCCCCATTCCCCTTGCTTGCCGGCCCCGTCCTTTCCCTCGTCCCCGTGTGCGATGCGGTTGGACCGGAGGCCTCTCGATGCCTATCGTGCCGATATCTCGAGGACGTTGGCATCGGGGACCATACGTTTGAAGAGCTCCTGCGTCTCCTTGTGACAGGTGAACAGGATGACCTGTCGGGTTCGCGCCAAACGCGCGATCGCCCGGACCGCCCCTTCCCGGCGATACTCGTCGAAGTTCACGAGGATATCGTCGGCGATGACGGGCAGCGAGGGGGCGATGTCGTCCGAGGAGATGAGGAGCGCTATGCGCAGAGCCAGGTAGAGTTGCTGCCGCGCGCCGTTCGAGAGCATCTCGGGGTCCTTGCGTCGGGAGTCCTGGTTGATGACGTAGACGTGCTGTCCGTCATAATCGACCTTGACCCACTCCCCCTTGGTCATCTCCTCGAGTGCCTGACTGGCAAGCAGGTACACCGTGGGCTGCCTCTCCCTCTCCCATATCCGGATGCTCTGGTCGACGAGTTCGAGTGCCAGGGCGTTTGCCAGGTACTCCTGAGCGACTTCAAGCCGCTTCGTCGCGAGACCCGCTCGCTCAAGTTCCGCCCTCTCGAGGTCGAGACTGCTGTCCCCGTCGCTGAGACGGGTGGCGATCTTCCCGATGCGGACGTTGGACTCGTTGATCCTGCCGTCGATCTCGAGTCTCCTTGCCGCCTGCTCCTCGCGTCTCCTCGCGATCAGGCCCTGCAGCGACTCCTCGCGCTCTGCGGAGTAGCGTGTGCCAAGACGGGCGATCGCGGCGCGGTGCGCCAGAAGGTCTTCCCGCGCGCGCAGCAACTCGGATGCCCGTTGCGCTCTCTCGGCTTGCACCATCCCTCTCGTCTGGGTCTTCTCCACAGCTGAGTTCAAGGTGCTGCCCAGGTCCTCGACGAGGATCAGAAGCTGGGGGATATCCATGGCTCCGAGTTCATGGAAATCGAGGTACTGGGCGGTTTTTCCCCTCACATCATCCAGGTTCGCCTGGGAGTCATCGAGGTGCCGTTGCTCTACGTCGAGCTTCCCCCGCTGCTCCTCGAAATGGATCTGGTCGTTGAGGAACCCGAGGGCTTCGTCCACGCTTTCGGTCGCGAAACGGCCTTCATGGAGATAGGCGGTGACATCGTGGTTCACCTCGTCCAACCGATGGCGTGCGTTTTCCTCTTCGACCCGTGCGGCCTCGCAGTCCGCAAGCGCGATGTCGAGCGACTGTCGGTCATACGAGGTGACCGACGAGCGCGCAGCATCCCTCGACTTGAACCAGACGGCCACGCCGGCGCCACCGGCCGCGACCGTGAGGGCAGCCGTGGCGAACAGCAGCGGCGAAGAGGAGCTGACGGCCATGTATCCCTGTGCGAACGCTACGATGAGGAGGACTGCGGTCGAGATGGCGGCGGTAACCTTCGAGCCGTCGCGCCGACGTGCGGGCACCTCCGCCTGCCGTGCACGCAGACGCTGGGCAGCCACGTTGGAATCCTGGTCGTCGTGCTTCCTCCGTGCGTTCTCAAAGGCCACGGTGGCCTCGAGTATCTCACGGCGGTACCGTTCAAGGTTCGAGCCTGCGGATGCGGTGCAGAGACATCCCCTGTCCACGCAGGCGTGCAGGTCGTCTTCGGCTTTGCGCACCAGCGCGCGTTGGGTCTCCACATCGGAAAGCGCCCGACGGAGTGTATCGGTTGAGGCCTTGGCGGTTCTGATGCCTCTCGAATTGCGCAGGCAGACGGCCTCGGTATCGGTGAGCTCACCGTTCTCGAGGGCCCTGTCCTCCGATGAGACGATGCCCTCGAGCTCGGTGACGCGGGCCTCCAGTGCCGGGCGTCTCTCGATGAGTTCGCCGAGCAGTCGGAGGTCATCGGTCGTCCTCGCGTGTTCAGCCTCCACGGTCGCGCGCTCGTCCTGCAGGGAACCAAGCCGCGCCCGGAGGTCGAGCAACTCGAACTCCTCTTGCTTGAGCTCCTCGGACGTCTCACCGAGCTCCTTGACCCTCTGGTCGCATTCGCCGATGGCCGCCCTGATGCTTCCGAGTCCATCGGGTGAGGTGGTCGACTTGCTCCTCAACTCGATGCAGCGGTCGTTGAGCTCGTTGGCAAGGGCGATGGGGGCGACATGCGCGCCGGAGGATGCGGTTATCAGCTGTGCGGTGATCTGCTGGTTGTCACCTTTGAGCCCGTTCAGCTTGTCGGCGTCGAAGGCGAAGACGCTCGCATAGGTCTCACGCGTGACCGAGGAGCAGATATCCTCGAAGGCAGAACTCCATAGCGCACCGCGGAGGGTGCGCACCTCGGTGTCGTTCTTGTCTCGTACGAGTTCCCATTCGCCCTCGTCACCGTTGAAGAGAAGGCTTCCGGCCTTCGGACCCTTGGTGACGATGGTGTCGGAGCGGGTTGGCAGCCAGCCGAAGAGCACGTCGGTGATGAGCCGGCTTGCAGTGGACTTGCCCGCCTCGTTCTGCCCATAGGCCACGTTGAGGCCCGGTTTGAACGTGCCGATGCGAACGTCCTTCATGCAGCCGAAGTTTCCAATCCCTATCCGAGAGAGATAGGGGATGTCGATGGCATCGTCGCGGGTTGCCCTGCTCATCGGTCCTCCTCGCCCACGAGTGCGTCGAGGCAGATGGTCCGGGCTCGCTCCAGGGCGGCTTTCTCGTCGAGCGATTCGAGCAGGGTGTCGATGTGGGCCTTCCTGTGGGTGTCGCGCAAGAGTGCGACGCAGATGTCATCGAGACCCTCGTCCATCAAGGCGGCTTGGCGGATGATCAGGGATGGGAAGAGGTCGGCCTGCTGGAGTTTCTCGATATCCAACGCCGGTTGGGTGTCGTCGATGATGTCGGTCATCCAGAGCCAGAGGAACCCGTTCTTGCAGCGGGACGAGACCAGGTCCCTCATATCCTCCCGGTTCTGCCGCACCGCCAGCATGCCGTGCAACGGTGTCCTGCCCACGAGGTGCAGGCGCAGGCATACCGGGCGACCGTGTCGTGACAGGAGATGCTGGCCGGTCTCGACGAGTTCCCTCTCCAGGTCGAGCTCGTCGTCCAACGGGGAGACGTCGAACGTCCGCGTCTCCCAGGCGATGGATGCCGTCTCCACCTGCGTGATGGAGGGGATGGTGGACTCGGCGGCCTTCTTCAACGTCACCAGGAGACAACCGTGCCGATGGCTCTCGTTGATATCGAGACCTTGCGGCGACCCGGCATAGTAGATGGGAGCCCTGTCGCTGACCGATCGCGCGAGGTGGATGTGACCGAGAGCCCAGTAGTCCATAGAGGCCGCAAGGAGCGCGTCGATGGTGCAGGGGGCATAGTCTCCATCGTCGATGCCGGTGTGGAGCACCCCGATGCCGTAGTCGAGGGGGCCGAGCGCGCGTTCGAGCCCCGATCGCGTGAGGCCCTCGCTCAAGTCGGATCTCTCACGCCTTCCTTGAAAGCTGCGGCCGGCAAGTCCCACGCGTACGCCGTGCTTCTCGTAGAGGAGATATCCCGGTTCGCCCGCGGGGAAGACGTGGACGTTCGGGGGTAGAAGCTGGGTCCTGCGTCCCCACCCCTCGAGGGGATCGTGGTTGCCCGTGCAGAGGTATACGTCGATCTCGGCATCGTTCAACCGTTGCATGCCCTTGAAGAAGCAGCTCTGCGCCGCATAGGAGATATTCCCCTCGTTGAAGGTGTCACCGGACAGGACGAGGAAATCGACCTTCTCCTGCACGCAGGTCTCGATGATGGTCGAGAACGCTCGCGGAATCGCATCGATCAGCTGCCGAGCTACACGTGACGAGTTCGAGTCGATGCCCTTGAAGCTTGCTCCCAGGTGGATATCGGCCGCATGGACGAAGGTGATGGGTTCTGCCATGTCCTTCCAATCTGCACGTGATGGCACGGAGAAACGCTTCGATCGCACCCCTCGGTCCTGCGTTCTCACGTAAGCATAGTCGCAAGCGCCGGCACCACGGAGATGCAAATCTCCGATGGGTGATGCACGGCCGCGCAGCGTGTCGACCCCTTGGGTTCCCTCCATGGGACTGCCCGGATGGGGGGCTTGCTTTGGAGACGGGCAGTCCCATCCAATAAAATGCCCCTGTTCGATGTATCCGTCGGAAACGGGCCGAATCTCTGTAGTATGATTTGCCATCATAACCAACGAGAAGGCGGGTAGCGCATGGATTCCGGAACGGAACTGGGCTCGGAGCTGGAGGATAATCCGCACGGGGTGGGGATATTCCGATTGGTAGCCACCGTCATCACCCTCACCATCGGCGGTGGGGTCTTCTCGCTCTCGGGCGACCTGGCGGCAGGCGGTGCGGGTACTGGTGCGATCATCGTGGCATGGCTCATCTCGGGCGTCGGCGTCTTCTGCCTCGTGGCGTGCTTCTTCGGTCTGAGTCGTGTTCGACCTGAGCTCAAGGGTGGTATCTACAGCTATGCGAGCGCCGGCTTTGGTGACTTCATGGGGTTCAACTCGGCGTGGGGCTACTGGATCAGCGCCCTTCTCGCCACGGTGAGCTACTGCCCGCTCCTCTTCGCCGCCCTTGGGTACTTCTTCCCCGTGTTCGGCGAGGGCAACAACGCCGTGTCCATCGCCTGCGCCTCGGCCATCGTCTGGTTCTACGTCTTCCTGGTCTCACGTGGCATCAAGTCGGTCACGGGCATCAACGTCGCGATCACCATCAGCAAGATCGTACCCATCATCACGGCGATCGTCGCCATCATCTTCCTGCAACGGTTCGATCCGGCCATCTTCATGGCCAACTTCAGCGGAGATGTGAGCGTGCCGTTCTGGACCCAGGTAAGCTCGACGATGACGGTCACCATCTGGGTCTTCATCGGCATCGAGGGGGCCGTGGCCATCTCCGGTCGCGCGAAGAAGGCCCACGACGTGGGACGGGCCACCACCATCTCGTTCCTCTGCGTTTTGGCCATATACCTCATGGTCTCGCTCCTCAGCATGGGCGTCATGACGCAAGCCGAGCTCGCCGGGCTGTCAAATCCCTCGCTCGCCGGTGTGATGGAAGCTGCCGTGGGCCCCTGGGGGGCCGTTCTCATCAACGCCGGCGTCGCCCTCTCGCTCATCGGGGCGATGCTGGGTTACACGGTGCTCTCGAGCGAGACGCCCTATGAGGCGGCCGAGCAGGGCGTGTTCATCAAGGCGTT
This sequence comes from Coriobacteriia bacterium, assembly GCA_015655215.1. Lineage (GTDB taxonomy): Bacteria > Actinomycetota > Coriobacteriia > Coriobacteriales > RUG033 > JAATFL01. Next base: position 35,232 of record JAATFL010000021.1, on the reverse strand, counting down.
CGCCAAGACCAACCGCAAAGGGGCACCCATCGTCACCCTCATCGTGACCGCCCTCATCGTGCAGACCTTCCTCATCCTCATGCTCTTCAGCGACACCACCTACCAGTTCTTCTACACGGTATCGGTGAGTATGATCCTGATCCCCTACGTGCTGAGCAGCGCCTACTTTTCAAAGCTCACCGTCATGGGCAAGGACCTGTTCAAGGGGCGTCTACCCGGTTCGGTGCTCAGGTGGCGTGCACTGGGCATCCTCGGCATCGTCTATAGCATCTATCTGGTGTACGCCGGTGGCCTCACGGGTATCATGATCACCTCGATCCTTTACGCACCGGGCATCCTCATGTACGTCAAGGGCAAGCGCGAACGCGATGAGCCGTATCTCGACAACGTGAGGGATAAGGCCATCGCAGGGGCCATCCTGGTGATGTTCGTCATGTCCATCGGTCTCATGGCCACCGGTACGATCAACGTCCTGGCCTGATAGCCTCGTGTCCATCGGATCGCCTGTCCGTGTTCCCTGGCAGGTGAAGGAGAAGAAGGAGCACCATATGTTCAAGAACGTCATCGTACGTCGTCCGTGCCGGGCCATGGTCGACGGCATCACCTCGGCACCCGAGTTGGGCACGCCCGACTTCGAGTTGGCCCTCAGGCAGCATGACGCGTACATCGCCGCGCTCAAGGAATGCGGCGTCGAGGTCACGGTTCTGGATGCCGCCGACGAGTACCCCGATTCCTGCTTCGTGGAGGACACGTGCGTCCTCACCCGAGAGTGCGCCATCATGGACAACCCCGGCACCACCTCGCGCAACGGCGAGGCCAAGCTCATGGAGCCCACCATCCGCGCGTTCTTCCCGGCAGACCGCATCGAGCACATCGTCGTACCCGGCACGCTCGAGGGAGGCGACGTGATGATGGTGGGAGACCATTTCTACGTGGGCCGCTCCGCGCGCACCAACGCGGAGGGCATCCGCCAGTTCATCGCGATCCTGGAGAGGTACGGTCTGTCCGGATCGGAGGTACCCCTGGAGTTCGTGTTGCACCTCAAGACGGGCGTGAACTACATCGAGGACGGCAACATGCTCGTCTCGGGCGAGTTCATCGAGAAGCCCGACTTCGCCGCATACAACAAGATCGTCATCCCCGAAGACGAGGCGTATGCCGCCAACTGCATCTGGATGAACGGGACCGTCATCGTGCCGGCCGGATACCCCACGGTGCTGGCACGCGTACAAGAGGCCGGTTACCGGACCATCGTCGTAGACACCTCCGAGTACCGCAAGCTCGACGGCGGGCTCTCCTGCCTGTCGCTGCGCTTCTCGTCGTTGGTGTGACGGGCATCGCAGACCAGCGACGCGAGAGGGCTGCGGACCATCATGGTTTGCGGTCCTCCCGGTATCTGCTCCATTCGACATCGAGGAGGGCCCATGAGCGGACTCGTGCATATCTACACCGGAGATGGGAACGGCAAGACCACCGCCGCCTTCGGTCTGGCGTTGAGGGCTGCCGGCAGGGGATGCGAGGTGCGCATCGTCCAATTCCTCAAGGGATCGGAGACGGGCGAGGCCCTTGCGATCGAGCATGTCCCGCACGTGCGGATAGAGCGTCTCTCGCGCAATTTCGGGTTCTCGTTCGCCATGGACGAGAGGACCCGCGAGGAGGTGCGCTCGCAGCATACGCGCATGCTGGCGGATGCGATCGACGCGGCGCATTCGGGTGCCATCGACCTCCTCGTCCTGGACGAGGTCATCTCCGCCTATAACCTGGGGTTGGTGGACACCTCGCTGCTGGACGGGTTCGTCAGCGTGAAGCCATGCCCGGTGGAGCTCGTCCTCACCGGGCGCGACCCTGCACCCATCATGGTCGAGAACGCCGAGTACGTCTCCGATATCCATGCCGTCAAGCACCCCTACGAGCAGGGCATCGCGGCGAGGAAGGGTGTGGAGTTCTAGGGCGAGGCCTCGCTTGCCTTCTGCCGATTTGAGCGCACGTCCGAATCCGTTATATCGCCGATAGCCGATGGTCGTCGGGGGACACCTGGATATGCCAGGAGGGCAGGATACAATGGGGCCGATTGGTGCCGAGGTACGTGAGAGGGGTTGATGCCCGAAGATTCGAGTGCAAGCTTGGCAAGGACACCTCTTCGTGTGACATCAGGGTATGGGATAGGTTGTCTGCGGGTGCTGCGACACATCTGACCATCGAGTGGTCTGTCGTTTCAATCGCCCAAATTTGCACGATGGTTTGTCGGTGCGGCGAATCCGCCGTGTCGACGCAGCGCCAGGGGGCGTTGGGGTAAGTCGGGTGAGAATCCCGCACTATACCAGTAACCGTAAACGGCTCGCGTCCACCTTCTGGACACGGAGCCCAAAGCCGGAAAACCAAACCATCTATCGTGACGTGCACGCGGTGCATCCGCGCCGCCCGGTACGGTCACGTGTGCTGATTCGTTCTTAACATTGCTGGATTATGATGGGATAAGAACATGAAATCCAATAGAGCGTCTCTCGCGATGCTGCTGTCGTTCGCGCTGGCGATACTACTCGTTCCGCAGCCTGCCTTCGCGCAGGCAAGCACCGAGACAAGCGATGCGGCCATCGTGAGTTCATCCACCTCCACCACCACAGAGAACATCAGTGGCACGACCGCCGAGGCAACTGCCAACACGACAGTTGCTGCAAGCGCTGCCGGCGCACCCGCCGCGGATGCGACCAACGTGGATTCCACCGATGTCGCGGATGCCACCGTCTCGGCGACCTGCTCGATCGTTGGGGTGGATGCGAGTGGTAGCAGCGAGGTCTGGGCAACCGATGCGTCCTACTCGGTGGCCGCGGGTTCGACGGCCCTGGACGTGACGAGGGCGGCGCTCGCCGCAACCGGCCTCACGGCCGATATCGTGAGCGACACTGCCTACGGCGACTACCTCAGCACCATCACCTCATCGGATGGTTCACTCACGCTCGGGTATGACGCCACGACCGGTGCCTACTGGCAGTTCCTCGTCAACGGCGAATACTCGGACGTGGGTGCGAGCTCGTACGTCGTTCAGATGGGCGACAAGATCACGTGGTATTACGGTGCAGATGCCAAGGACGTCTCGACGACCTGCTCGATCGTGGGGGCGGACGCGAGCGGTGACGACGAGGTCTGGGCGAGCAGCGCGTCCTACTCGGTGGCCGCGGGTTCGACGGCCCTGGACGTGACGAGGGCGGCGCTCGCCGCAACCGGCCTCACGGCCGACATCGTGAGCGACACTGCCTACGGCGACTACCTCAGCACCATCACCTCGCCCGACGGCTTGCGCACCCTCGGTTACGATGCCACGACCGGCAAGTACTGGCAGCTGTTCATCAACGGGGTGGCGTCAGATGTCGGTGCATCGGGTTATGCGCTCAAGGAAGGCGATAAGGTCACCTGGTATTACTCGGCCTCTGGGAGCGGAGCGGTATCGGATGACGGTTCTTCCCCACCGGTAACCGTCGACCCGACGGCATCGCACACCGACCTTCCCGCCGGGTGGACGGGTTACAACAGCGGCAGCGGCGCGAGTACCACGACCGCCGCTCCCACCACCAGCGACACCACGCAGGTTTCGTGGTCGGCATCGCTGCAGGACGACGGTACCCAGTACGTCAATATCTCCGACCCGCTCATCGTCAACGACGCGGTCTACCTCGTGACCATGTCCGGGAACTACGGCAGCTCCTCCAGCGATGCGGCGAAGCTGCAGGTGTTCTCCACCGTCGACGGGACATCGCTCACAGGCCACGGTATCACCCTGGCCGGCTCCATCGATTTCGCCTGCCGTCCCGTCTATGCCGACGGCATCATAGTCGTCCCTCTCTCCGATGGGCGGCTGCAGGGCATCTCTGCCGAGAATTACACGACTCTCTGGGTCACCGACGCCATCAGCTCCGGCTCCTACTCGACCACCACGCTCACGGAGTCAGGCGGACTCGTCTTCATGGGCACCGCCATCTTCGGCTCGTCGAGCTTGTCTTCGTCAGGTGTCTACCAGGCGGTCGACCTGCTCACCGGTGATGTGGCATGGCGCAACGTCAACACCGTGGCGGGCTATTACTACACCGGCGCCGCAGTGTGTGGCGACATGCTCGTCTATGGTGGCGACGACGGTATCCTCACGGCGGTGAGTGCATCCGATGGACAGTTGCTCTCCGCCCTCGACCTGGGAGCGGCGATACGGTCGACGATCGTGGCTAACGACGAGGGCACGACCCTCTACGTGGTCACCTACGATGGGTACCTTCACTCCATCGCGCTCTCTGCGGACGGCATGCTCTCCGAGACGGCGAAGGTACAGTTCGCGGACACATCCGTCTCGACGCCCACCCTCCGTGACGGCATGCTGTACGTGGGTGGGTCTCGGGCAGACTATACGGGTGTCTTGGCGGTCATCGACGCCTCGACGCTCAAAGTCGTCGACACGGTTTCACTCCCGGCAAGCGTGCAGTGCGCCCCATTGGTGTTGACGGGTGCCGATGGGGGTACCTACGCCTACTTCACGTGCAACACCACACCAGGCGGCGTCTACGTCTACCGTGTCGGGGACAGTGCGGCGCAGCTCATCTACACCCCCGACGAGAGCGAGCAGAACTATTGCATGAAGTCCCTCATCGTCGATTCAAACGGACAGCTCTACTACTCGAACGACTCGGGGACCTTCTTCGCCCTCAGATACGCGCCGGCGACTTCCGACGGCACGGACGGAGTCTCGACCGTTGACGGTGGCGACTCGACAGGCGACGACGGAACGGACGTCAGCGCGGACAGCGGGCGACTTACCGCGGCTCGCGCCTCGACCGCTACGGGCGACGAGACTGCCGCCGCCTCCTCCGATGTCGCGACGGCCTCCTCCTCGACGGGAACCGGGGCCTCGGTCACGTCGGCCATCGGGGCCTCGGAGGATGCGGCAAGCCAGGCTGCCTTCGACTCGCCGGTCTCCACGTCTTCCGGGTTCCCCCTGCCCTGGGTCGGGTTGGGTGTTGGCATCGCAGGGCTTCTCGGCGCGGGTGCCTATCTCGCGGTGTCCTATCTCAGGAGGCGGTCGCAATGACAGCGGACAAGGGCGGGAAGAAGATGGCATCCCTGAGCGTTCGGAAACGTACGGTGCTCATCGTCGTCGCCTGCCTTTCGGTGGTTCTGATCGGCATCTCCGTCTATGCACTCATGTCACCGGCCACCCAGAGCGCGATCGCGGGCAGTGGTTTGCTGCAGACGGTCAACACCGAGGCCGCGAACAATGCCTCCAACGGCACCGTCGATGCGGAGGGCACCGGTGCGGACTCCCTCGCGGGCACCGAGGGCTCCTCGGATTCCACCAATGCGGGCTCGACGGTGACCGGCTCGACCGCAGATGGTGGTGCATCGGGGTCATCGACCTCGTCGGCAAGCTCGTCTGGCGACGGCGCCGATTCCTCTGATTCATCGACGAGTGCGGACTCCTCGTCGGGTTCGAGCTCGTCGAGCACGACGGCGGCCATGCAGGTCTCCATCTCCATCTCCAGCGACGCGGCGGGCAGCCCGGTGTCCTACGACTCAACGGTGAGTTTGGCGCAGGGGGCGACCGTCTACGATGCGCTCGTGGCGACGGGTGTGTCGTTCAATGCGAACACCACCGCTTACGGCAAATACGTCAGCTCCATAGGCGGTCTTGTGGAGAAGGAGGTCAGCTCGACGAGCGGATGGGTCTACTCAGTCAACGGGGCCGAGCCCAGCGCCTCCTGCTCAAGCTATGTCCTACACGATGGGGACCGTGTCTCGTGGGATTACACGGCATGAGATGGCCTCTCCGATGAGCGAGGAGCAGCATACGGGCACGGACATCACGCATGATTCTCGGTCGGCCTTCGACCTCTACCATCCTGCGGTACCGCTGGTGTACTTCACCATCGTCATCGTCTTGAGCATGGCGGCCTTCCAACCGGTGTTCTGCGTGCTCTCGCTCGCGGGTGCACTCATCTATGGTTGCTACCTGCGTGGGTGGCGGGCGGTGGTGCGGAGTCTGCGGTGGTCGCTGCCCATGGTGCTCATCATCGCCCTGCTCAACCCGTTCTTCTCCGCGTTTGGCACCACGCAGCTGTTCGTGCTGTTGGGGCGGACCATCTACCTCGAGAGCCTCGTATACGGCCTTTGCATGGGCCTCATGCTCACGGCGATGCTGCAGTGGTTCTCGAACGCGGCGGTGGTGCTCACGTTCGAGAAGATACTGGCCATCTTCGGCAACGTGCTTCCCACCATCGGGCTCATGCTGTCGATGATCATGCGGTTCGTGCCCATGTTGGCACGTCGCGGCCGGGAGGTGGAGGGTGTCCAGCAGGCCTGCACGGCGATCGCCCCTCGGTCGGTGCGCGAGTCCACGAGCCTGCGGGTACGCGAGGCGTCCGTGCTCATGGGGTGGTCGCTCGAGGACAGCCTTCGGACCGCCGATGCGATGCGCGCGCGCGGATGGGGTGGTCCGAATTCCCGCAGCGTGTATCAGCGCTACCGGTTTGGGAGTGCCGATCTGGCCCTGACCGTGTCGTTCGCACTGCTGGGACTCGTGTGTGCGTTCCTTGCCTGGGTGGCGTGCTCGCAGTTCGCGTTCTACCCCACCATCACGCCACTCATCATGTGGTGGGGATACGTACCCTATGCGGGTCTGTTGCTGCTGCCGCTCTTCATCGAGTTCGAGGAGGCCTTGAGATGGATGCGCTGAACGTGATGGAGGGTGCGTCGACGATGGTGCACACGCCGCCGTCGTCGACGGCACCCGCAGTGCCGGTGCCCGCGCTTTCCTATACGGACTTCTCCTTCTCCTATGCCGGGGCGACGGACAGGCGTGCGCTTCGTGATATCACCTGGGTGGTCGAGCGAGGGTCCTATACGCTGTTGTGCGGCGACACGGGATGCGGCAAGACCACGTTGCTCACCTGCGCGCACCCCGTGCTCGCCCCCCGAGGAGAGCGATCCGGCATGCTCAGGGTGCTGGGAAGACCCTTCGGGGAGTTTTGCGACGAGCCGGATGCCGTGGGCCATATCGCCTACGTCGCCCAGAACCCGGACGCGCAGATCGTATGCGACAGCGTGTGGCACGAGATGGCCTTCGGGCTGGAGAACCGCGGGGTGCCGCAGGACCTGATGCGTCGACGCATCGCGGAGACGTCCCACTTCTTCGGCATCGAGTCGTGGTTCCATCGATCCTGCAGTGAGCTCTCGGGCGGCCAGAAGCAGATAATGAACCTCGCGAGCGTGCTGTGCCTGCAGCCGGACCTCCTCCTCCTCGACGAACCCACGGCGCAGCTCGACCCCGTCGCCGCGCAGAACTTCCTGCACGCGCTGTTCCGGGTCAATCGCGAGCTGGGGATAACCGTGGTGGTGGCGACCCACGACCCTGCGTCCATGGCGCCCTATGCGACGACGGTGGCGCAGATGGGGGAGAAGGGCATCGTCACGGGGGTGCCCGACAGGAGCGGCGTCGGTCGTGCGGAGCACATCCGCTCCCCGCGACGGCATCCGGCAGAGGGCACCGGGACCGAGGGGGATCCGCTCATCTCCATCTCCTCGATGTACTTCAGGTTCGAGCGCAAGGCGGACTGGGTGGCACGGGGCATCGACGTCGAGGTTGACCGCGGTGAGGTCCACGCGATCGTCGGTGGCAACGGCTGTGGCAAGACGACCCTGCTCGACGTGATGGCTGGCGTGCGCAAGGCGCAACGCGGGGTGGTGCGCAACCGTGCCCGGGCCCAGGTGCTGCTGCCGCAGGATCCCCAGGCCCTGCTCGTGTGCGATACCGTCGCCGAGGAGCTGCGCGAATGGCAGGGCCGCTGCGGTTACAGCGAGGCGGACCTCGACGCCATGGTCGAGCGTTTCGACCTTGCCGGGCTTCTCGGTCAGCATCCCCTCGACACGAGCGGAGGCCAACAGCAGAAGGTCGCGCTGGCGAAGCTCCTGCTCACCAAACCGGATCTCCTGCTCCTCGACGAGCCCACCAAGGGATTCGATGCCGCCTTGCGTCGCTTGCTGGTGGAGGTGATCGACGCCGAGCGCGCCAAGGGAACGACCGTCGTCCTCGTCACGCACGACCTGGCGTTCGTGGTCGCCGTGGCCGACCGCGTCACGATGCTCTTCGACGGCGAGGTCGCCTCGACCGAACCGGTGAAGGGGTTCTTCGAGGGCAACCTCTTCTTCCGTCCCACCGTCGCCGACCTGAGCGCTCTCGGGCTGACGTGATGGGCAGCGTCGTCCGCTGGGCAGCCAACAAGGGAGGCACCCGATGACCAGGATACCGAGTCCCCATGACCAGGCGACCGTCGCGATGCGGGAATCCGATGTGGTTCCCGGCGGTCCGGCCGTTCCCGCGCGGTCATCGCGCCTGCTCACACGGCTTCTCTCGAGCGCCGAGGTCCCGGTGCTCGTCGCGGTCCCCCTGCTGTTGGGTGTCTGCGCGTACTTTCAGGTTGACCAGGCCGGACTTCTCACGCTCATCATGACGTTCGTCTGCGTGGGGCTCTTCTTCGTCAACTTCGAGAGGAGCTCGCCGGGACTGCGTCAGGTGATGCCCATCGTGGTGCTGGTGGCGCTCGCGTGCGCGGTCCGCATCCTCTTCGCGCCGTTCCCGTCGGTCAAGCCGGTATCGGCCATCTGCATCCTTGCCGGCGTGGTGTTTGGACGCCGGAGCGGGTTCATGGTGGGAGCCCTCTCCGCACTCGTGTCCAACTTCTTCTTCGGGCAAGGGCCGTGGACGCCTTGGCAGATGTACGCCTGGGGGCTTGTCGGCTACGTCGCCGGAGTCCTCTCCACCCATGGTGCCTTCGAGCATCGCGGCGTTCTGAGCGTCTACGGGTTCGTCTCGGCGCTCGGCTACGGGTTCATCCTCAACTCCTGGTACGTCGTCGCATACGTGCATCCCATCACGGTACCCGCGGCGCTGCTCGCGTATGGGGCGGGCATCGTCTTCGACATCATGCACGGTACCGCCACCGTGGTCTTCCTCGCGGCCATCTACCTGCCCTGGAAGGTGAAGCTCGAGCGCATCCAACGCAAGTATGCGCTGTGCGACGCCAAGACCTGAGCCCTCGCCCACCCGCGGGCATCCGATGCCTACTCGCCGTCACCAAGCCGTTGCGGGACCTTTGCCGTCCCTCAACCAGCTCCCGCTTTGCGCGGTGTAGTATGAACATCGTTCAGTGAACGTCGTTCATGTCGATCGATGGGTTCGCCGCAGCGCGTGCCGTTTGGATGATGGGTCGTTCGACGGGATCCGCAGGGATGACCGTCGGGACCTTCCGCTCAAGGAGGTATCAGATGAGCCCTCTCATGATCTCGGCTGTGCTCGCCATCAGCTCCGCATTGGTCCTGTACACCATCGGGGTCTTCTGGGAGCGCAGATCCGGCACCCTCGAGGCTCGACACCTCATCTTCTTCTGGCTCGGTCTTGCCTTCGACACCATCGGGACCGCCCTCATGACGTCCATGGCGCAAAGCGTCGGCGTGGGGCCGAGCGTGCACGCCATCTCGGGATCGCTCGCCATCCTCCTCATGCTCACCCATGCGACATGGGCCACGGTCGTCGTCGTTCGCAACAGCGAGGGGGCCAAGCACGGCTTCCATCGCTTCAGCATCGTGGTATGGCTGTTCTGGCTGGTTCCCTACCTGATCGGCATGTTCATGGGCATGCCCACCACCAGCACCAGCGCCATCCCCTTGGCGGTGTCGGTGGTGCTCGCCATCGGCGGGACGCTCTGCATCCGGGCGAACCGGCGCAAGATGGAGCGTTGAGCGTCGTATCGGGGTCGTGTCCCGGTACCTTTGCCCGAACGCGGTGATGGGCGGACAGGAGAGAGGCATCCATGTCGATGAAACCGACGATCGACAAGCAGCGGATTGTGGATGAAGCCTATGGGATCGCAAGTTCCGAGGGCCTCGATGCGGTGACCATCCGCAGCGTGGCCCAGGAATGCGGGATATCGGTGGGCTCGATCTACAACCACTATCCCACCAAGGACGATTTGCTGTTGGATGTGATCGCGCGGTTCTTCGGCACGGCGTTCCATGAGAACCTCTGCCACCCGGACACCGCCGAGACGTATGTGCGGTTCTGCAGGCGCCTCCTTGCCAGCATGCGTGACACCCTGGCTCGTTTCCGTGCCGAATGGATCGAGGACATCTCGCGTTTGAGTCCTCAGACGCGGCAGAAGGGCAAGCTGCGCGAGCACGACCGCCTCGACCATATCGAGAGGGGATTGGTCACGGTGTTCGAGCACGACACGGCCATCGATCGTGCCGTGCTCACCGAGAGCTTCAATGCGGAGACGATCAGCACCTTCGTCCTCGATAACCTGATGTCCGCACTACGGCAGCGCCATGATGATTGCGAGACGCTCTTCGTGTTCTTGGAAAGGACGTTGTATCGGTGACGGGTGCCTGCCCTCACGCGCAATAGACGTCGAGGGCCTGTTTGAGGAACGTCGCCGCCTGTGGGTCGATCGCATCGTAATACGCCTTGAAGCGCCCATCGTTCACGTACATCTCCCCCAGACCTCGGTGCGCCACCTTCGAGTACATACCATCGGGCCAGAAGAGGCAGAGCCACTGACGGTGCAGGTCGCATGCGCGCTGGGCAAGCTCGCCGGCCGGGTCGCTGGTGGCGATCGCGGCCTTGAGCGTGTCGGCTATCTGCGATGAGAGAGCCTCCTGCGCCTTCCACTGCCGCTCGCTCATGCCCGCGAACTTCCTGTTGGATATCTCCACCGTCTCGTCTCCGTACCTCTCCCGTATCTCGGCGCCATACATCCGCTCGTTATCCGCAAGCATGCGTTCCTTGAAACCCTCGAACTTCTCCCTATCCGACATGGCTATCCTTCCCTCCAACTGGTCGATGGTCTTGCTGACGTTGTCGATGAGCGTGTCCACCTGCGCCCTGCGCCGACGTAGGGCGGCAAGGTGGCTCTCGAGTGCGGTGGCCCGGTCGAACGACGGGGCGTCCATGATATGCCGTATCTGCTTCAGCTGCATGCCGAGTTCGCGGTACAGGAGTATCTGCTGCAGTCGATCCACCTGCGCCTGGCCGTATCGTCGGTAACCGTTGTCGCCTTGCCGCCGTGGGAGGAGCAGTCCCACCTGGTCGTAATAGCGGAGCGTGCGGGAACTCACGCCGGACAGTTGTGCGAGTTGCTTGACGGAGTAGGTGGGCATGCGATCGTCATCACCGGGATGGTGCATCCCCTCTCGTGCGACCATGGTCCGCTCCCTCCTCACGTGCCCGTATCGTCGACAGTGCCGAGGATAGACCATGACGTAACGTCAATGTCAAGGGGTGGATTTCAAGGCGAGGGGCGCCTTTATCCGAAACCGATCGGAACCGTGAGGATACGAACCGTTGCTTGGGATATGCTGAACGTGTGGATGCGGGGGAACCGGACACGCCATCGTACGTGTGCGAAGCACGATGAACATGATCCGACGGCTGCGTACCATGACGCAGCCGCCATACCGAGAGGAAGAAGAGCGAATGCCGGTTTTTGTGATGATAGGTGCCCTTTTCATGACCGTTGCCCTCATCTGCTACGCCACGGGGATCCTGATGACCGTCTTCACCGGCAAGGTGAAGCGCAAGAACGTGATCCTCCAGGTCCTCGCGGTGTGCTTCGACCTTCTCGGCACCACCTGCATGATCGTCAACAGTGGAGGCCAGCTCGTGCCTCACGAGTTCCACGGCTGGATCGGCTACATCGCCCTCGCCCTCATGGTGGTGGACATGGTGTTCGTCCTGCGTCATCGCGTCGATGGCCTCGCCTCCACGCGCATGCGCATCTTCTCCGTATGCGTCCTCGTGCTCTGGGTCACCTCGTATTCGTACGGTTTCGTGAAGATGTAGGTCTGCGTTTCCCCGTCGGTCGCGCTCCCGTCATACCGGGCATCTGCGCGCCGTCATGTCCCTCGGTGGGCGAATGCCCACGTTGACCTGTGGGAAGCGTCACCCATCTTGTTTTTGCCGTGCGACACGGGTAATAAGATATGCATACGTGGCACGAGATGCGGGCACTCCCTGCAAAGATGGAGGCACGATGGTAAACCAGAAAATGTATCTATTGGGTAGCGCGCCATCCGAGATACGCGAGATATTCTCGTATGGTCTGGCACGTAAAGCTCAGATCGGCGCTGACAGGGTATTCGACTTCAGCCTGGGCAATCCCAACGTGCCCGCACCGGATGCGGTGAGGGACGCCATCGTCAGCCTTACCGAGCTGCCACCTCAGCAACTGCATGGATACACGCCGGCGCAAGGACTGCCCAGCACGCGCCAAGCCATCGCCGCCTCCATCTCCCGTCGCTTCGGCGTCGAAGCCAAGGCGGACAGCATCTACCTTACGGTGGGCGCGGCCGCGTCGCTCGACATCTCCCTCACCGCTCTCTGCGACCCGGGTGACGAGGTGATCGTGATCGCTCCGTACTTTCCCGAGTACAAGATGTGGATAGAGGCCCGCGAGTGCACGTGCGTGGAAGTCCTGACACGTCAGGACGATTTCCAGCTCGACCTTCCCGCCATCGAGGCGGCCATCACGCATCGCACCAAGGCCATCATCATCAACTCGCCCAACAACCCGGTGGGTTCGGTCTACCCCCGCGAGGCGCTGCAACTGCTCGCCCGCGTCCTCGAGTCCAAGCAGCGCGAGTACGACGCGGCGATCTACCTCATCAGCGATGAACCCTATCGCGAGATCGCCTACGCCGGCATCGAGGTGCCCTACATCCCGTGCCTCTACCCCAACACCATCGTGTGCTACTCCTATTCCAAATCCCTCTCCCTACCGGGTGAGCGCATCGGCTACATCTACGTTTCCGAGAGGGTCCAGGATGCCCATCGGGTGTACGCGGCCGTGTGCGGAGCTGGTCGTGCACTGGGTTTCGTATGCGCACCGGCGCTCTTCCAACGGGTCATCGAGCGATGCGTCGATGTGCCGAGCGACGTCGAGGCCTACGCCGAGAACCGCCGTCTGCTCACCGAGGGACTCTCTCGCCTCGGATACGAGTACGTCGAGCCGCAGGGGGCGTTCTACCTGTGGGTGAAGGCACTCGAGCCGGATGCCGAGGCGTTTGCAGCCCGTGCCAAGGCCCACGAGATACTGCTGGTGGCCTCGGACGGTTTTGGCACCAAGGGATGGGCGCGCATCGGCTATTGCGTGAGCCGTGACACCATCGTCGATTCGATGCCCGCCTTCGCCGACCTGATGGCCGAGTACCGCCGTTTGGATTCCCAGCAGCCAGCAGGCGTCTAGGGTTTCAGGACGACCCCGTCGTCTGTCCCATCCCACGCCGCCAACCGATACGGCTCGCGAATCGATCGATTCGCGAGCCGTATGCGTCACACGTGCGAGCCCGAGCGCCACATCCCGCCCGGTCTCTCACTTCTGGAGCGTGGCAGCCATGTCATCGAACTGCTCCTTGGTGATCTCGCCCTTGGCGAAGCGCATCCGTGCCACTTCGATCGCCGGGTCGACTGCCGAAGTGGCAGGTCCCCACGTCGCAGGTGGCATCGGTGGCAGCGGCCGCTGCCCGGAGACGCCGGGTTCCCTCCCACGGCCGGTTCCGCACACGATGAACACGACGAGGGCGATGATGACGAGCAAGAGAAAGAACATCATGGCAACTCCAATTCCTGATCCCATACCGTATCCGCACACCATAGCTATCGAGTCCTTTCCCTAGCCGGTAGCAGGATGCTTGGCTAACCGGAAGCGAAGTGAGGCGCGAACAGCATAGGATGAAACGGTGAGTCCTGTCCTCATACCGTTGACGTATCTTTGGGCTGCTGGCCGATTCGTTGGAGACCTGGCTTCTCTCTGACAACCACCCATCACGCAATCTCCACGATCCGTCGAGGGTCCGGTGGGCCGCAGGTGATGGGACGTCGACACGTCGGATAGTGGTGTGACGATCGCATCTGCCCTGTCGGCGGAGGAGGCGTTACACTGGGGAGATCCTAACGGGAGGAGAGAGCATGGCACCAAAGCGGCCGGTGGCTGTCGATGGGGGTTCACCTCTCGTCCGGCTCGTCGCGCACGAGGATGGACGCTCCGGCCGCGCCTACGTGCCCGACGCGAGCACGTGCCCGATGCCCGATTACCATCTCGCGGCTTGCTGGCAGCTTACCGAGGAGGGTTGCCGTGCAGGTTTTCTCGAAGAGGTCGATGGCCATGGCTACCGGGAGTTCTCGAGTCTCGATGAGTTCGCCGCCTTCCTTGCCGACCATATCGGCGCCCGTCTTCCGGATGCCCGTGTCCGCCCTCGTCGAACGGAGGAGGTCGGCACCCCGCAGGTCCGTGGTGCGGTCGATCGATCCCTGTCGGACTTCCTCACCGGCGATCCGGCCCATGACTTCAAGACCCTTGCCTTCCTCGCCGAGTCGTATGGGGATGCGCCCGAGGCGGAGGCGGTCAACGCGGCATTGGGGTACCTGCTCGCGCAACGGTTCGCGACGGAGACCTACGAGCATCTGGATGCTCGCGACGCCGCGGCGATCGACGCCGCCCTCGCTTCGATGCGGGGGGTGCACGGCGGTGAGGGGTCGGCGGCCGCGCTCGACGCCTATGCCCGTGTGGTGGGTGGCGAGGCAGCCGCGAGGGGGATATTCCAAGATGGCGAGGACGCCTCCTACCGCTGCTATCAAAGCGAGATGGGGCATGCGCTGGGAGCCCTGCTCTTTGCGACGGATAAGCCCGTGCACCTGATCGATACGCGCGTGGGATGTCTCCTCACCCTGGCGGGCCGGATGCTCGTCGAGGCGCACCGGTATGGCGATGCGGCACGTACGCTCACCAACGCCGTGAGGCTGGAACCGGTCAACGTCGAGGCTCACCTCACCCTAGCGGGCATCTATCGGGAAGGAGGGGAGACCGCTTCGTTGCGCAGGGAGATCCAGGCCGCCTATGCGGGTGCGGTGACCGAGGCCCTCGTGCGGCGCGTGGAAAAGGTCGCCGCCGATCTGGGGGAGGACGTGCGGTTTGGCGACATCACCGTCCGGAACAGGGCGCTCATCACCGCCGTGAAGAACCTGCCATGAGGGCTTGGACCTGAAACGCACGTGCGATACCCTGGAGCGACGAGGGGTCGGTATGCCGAAGAGGACGATGGCCTTGATGCAGGGATGGGTGGATGAATGCAGCTTTTGATGGACGGTGACGGAGGCGGCCACGTCGATGACGGTCGTGCGAGGGTCCTCGGTGCGATGCTTCCCGTGCACGGGGTGATCTTCGACTGCGACGGGACGCTCCTCGACTCGATGGGCATATGGCACACGGCCGAGGAACAGCTCGCCGGTCGTGCCGGGATCACGCTCGACCGACGACTCGTCGACGAGCTTGCCAGCTGCTCGCTGCCGGAGGTATCGGCCATCTTCCACGACCGGTTCGGTCTGGGCTCGAGTCCCCACGAGGTCGAAGGGATGTTCGAGGACATCGTCGTCGACTTCTACGCACACCAGGTGCAGGCACGTCCCGGGGCGCTCGCTTGCGTGCGGGCCCTCGTGGAGCAGGGCATCCCCTGCAGCGTCGCATCGTCGACGCCTCGCGACTGGCTCGAGGTGGGGCTGTCGCACACCGGATTACGTGGGTTTCTCGGTGCCGTGGTCTCCGTCGACGACGTGGGCAAGCCGAAGCGCTATCCCGACGTCTACCATCGGGCTCGCGACCTCATGGGCACCTCGCTCGACGGCACCTGGGTGGTGGAGGACTCCACCTATGCTCTCAAGACGCTCACCGCTGCAGGCTACCATCGCATCGGGATCTACGATTGCGATGCGTCGGGCACCTACGAGCAGCTGGTCCGCTGGTCGGACCTCGCGGTGAGGGACTTCGCAGAATTGCACGGACATCTGCTTGGCTGACATCCGGCATACGTGGGGTCGTCGCGTCGCATGGCCGCCTGTCTCGCGGGCGCATGCGGTCGGCGTCGCCCCGTACGCGCATCTCGTACCGTCCGGGCAGAGACCGCGGTCGCGTTGGACGATTCGACTAGGCGATGCTGCTTGGACGCCTTGCCCATCGGGCGTACAATCCTACGATGGTAGCGTGTCTTGGGCACTCATGCAGGCCCTTGGGCACAGAGGGCCGAAGGAGTGAGGATGCGGGGAGCGGTTCAAGCCGTTGAGGTTGCCGTGATCGGCGGGGGTGCCGCAGGGTTGGCCGCTGCCGTCGAGGTGGCGCGCGGTGGTGCGTCGGTGGCCCTCCTCGAAGCGGATGGTCGCGTGGGCCGCACGGTGCTCGCCTCTGGCAACGGACGTTGCAACCTCACCAACACCGCCATCACGGGAGCCGGGGCTGCCGGCTCGTATCGCAACCCCGCGTTCGTTTCGCCCCTCCTCGACTCGCAGCCATGCGAGGATGTCCTCGCATGGTTTGGTGCGATGGGGCTTGGCACCTTCACCTCGGACCAAGGTTACGTGTATCCCACCAGCAACGCGGCAAGTTCGGTGCTCGACGTGCTGCGTCTCGAGCTTGCCCATCTCGGCGTGCGCGAGACCTGCGGTTTCGAGGCGATCTCCATAGAGAGTGATACGAGCGCGTCCTCTTCCCGTTTCGAGGTCTCCGCCCGCGACGGGCGTCGCGTGAAAGCGACGGCGGTCATCGTCTCCACAGGTGGTGGCGAGTCGCTGCTGGCATCGCTCGGGCATGGTCTGACGCCCTGCTCGCCGGTGCTCACCGCCCTCGCCACGCGACCGGGGTCCATCGGGGGACTCTCCGGCATAAGGGTTCGCTGCACGGCCGAACTGCTAGGTACCAAGGCGGGCGTCGAGTCCGGGGAGTTGCTCTTTCGCGAGTACGGCGTGTCCGGGATCATGGTGTTCAACCTCTCGCGCTTCGCGCGGCGGGGGAGCGTGATGCGCATCGACCTCGCGCCGAAGACGCCCCTCTCCCAACTCGTCCTCCAACTCGAGGGGCGCAAGGAGATGCTCGGATGGAGAAACGCCGGCACCTTCCTGGATGGGTTGCTCAAGTCACCGGTCTCGCTCGCCGTGCTGCGCTCGCTCGGCATTTCACCGGATGCCTCGGCGCGCACCATCGACGCTCACGTGCTGGCCGAGGCCCTCAAGGGATTCGACCTCGTCGTGACCGGTCCTGCAAACGTCGAGCACGCCCAGGTGACACGCGGCGGCGCCGTCGTGTCGGAATTCGAAACGCTCACCATGGGGTCCAAGCTCGTGCCCGGCTTGTTCGCCGCCGGAGAGGTGCTCGACGTCGATGCCGGATGCGGCGGGTACAACCTGCACTGGGCATGGGTATCAGGCCGCACCGCTGGCAGATCGGCAGCTCGGGATGCCCACAGGATGGAGCGCTCATGATAGAACTCCTCAACGTGAAGGTCCCGCTCTCGGGCGGACTCCCCACGGGAGGTACCCAGCTCGTCGTGGCGGCAGCCTACGCTCTTCACGTCGAGGAGCGCGAGGTCATCCACGTACGCGTTATCAAACGCTCCGTCGATGCGCGCAACAAGGGTAACGTGCACTTCGTGATGGCGTTCGTCGTCACCCTTGCGGCGGGCATCGACGAGGAGCTCGTCGTGGAGCGCATCGACGATCCGAGGCGGGCGCGGATATACCACGCACCGGACCGGGTGGAGGTGATGCACGCCGAGAACCATCCGGGCCATCGTCCACTCGTCGTGGGGCTCGGACCGGCAGGTCTGTTCGCCGCCCTCGCCCTTGCGCGGGCCGGCGCCTGCCCCCTCGTCGTGGAGCGCGGATGCGATGTCGACCGGCGTGGGAAGCGGGTTGCCGCCTTCATGGCCGGAGGGCCGCTCGACCCGATGGCGAACGTGCAGTTTGGAGAGGGTGGTGCGGGGACCTTCTCGGATGGGAAGCTCACCACGAACACCCATGACCCACGTTGCCGCACCGTGCTCGAGTGCCTCGTCGAGCACGGTGCACCCGACGAGATCCTGTACCTGGCGAAGCCCCACATCGGGACCGACCTTCTCGCCCCGACGATCCGCAGCATACGCGAGGAGATCGTCGCCCTCGGCGGCGAGGTCCGCTTCGGGGTACAGCTCGAGGGGCTGCGCATCGACGGCGGCCGGGTGCGGGGCGCGCTCCTCGGCGGTTCCAGCCCCCACGGCTCGGGTGATGCCGATGACGGTGGGTCCGTCGATGCGCTGGAGGAGGTGGAGACCGAGGTCGTCATCCTCGCGATCGGGCACAGTGCCCGTGACACGTTCGAGATGTTGCACGAAGCCGGGGTCGCCATCGAGCCCAAGCCGTTCTCCGTGGGTATTCGCGTCGAGCATCCGCAGCGTCTCATCAACCGGGCGCAGTACGGCGGGGCGGCGGGACACCCGGCCCTCGGTGCCGCCGATTACAAGCTGTCGTGCCATCTTGCCAGCGGAAGGTCGGTATACACCTTCTGCATGTGCCCGGGCGGCGAGGTGATAGCCGCGTGCAGCGAGGCCGGCGGCGTCGTCACCAACGGCATGTCCCGCCACGCCAGGGATGGCGGGAACGCGAACTCCGCCCTTCTGGTCAACGTGGGCGTCGATGACGTGGGTCCCTATGGTGCCGAGGCGGGCGACCCCCTCGCCGGCGTGGGCTTTCAGCGCACATGGGAGCGCGCGGCATTCGCGATAGCCGGTGGCACGTATGCGGCACCGGCCCAGCTGATGGGGGACTTCCTCGCTCGCCGTCCCTCCGCGGGCCCAGGCGATGTCGAGCCATCCTATCGCCGGGGTGTGGTGTTCGGTGACTTCGACGAGTGCCTCCCGGCGTTCGTCCTCGATGCCCTGAGGGAGTCGGTGGGCATATTCGATCGCAAGCTCCACGGGTTCGCCTTGCCCGATGCGGTGCTCACCGGCGTCGAGACGCGCACCTCGTCCTCGGTGCGCCTCACACGAGGGGACGACGGCCAGTCAAAGGGTTGCGAGGGGTTCTACCCGTGCGGAGAGGGGGCAGGCTATGCCGGTGGTATCGTATCCGCCGCCGTCGACGGCCTCAAGGCCGCGCAGCAGGTCCTCTCGGCATGGGCAAGCGACTAAGTGGGACGGCTCCCGCCCGCCCTCCGACACCCGCGACGCCGGGTCCTGGTAGGATGGGTTCAAGGAAACCGAGTGCGTAAAAGGACGACGCATGGATGATCACATGACAGACCCCTCGGCATCGGAGAGTTTCGGTGCCCTCCGCCTCCCCTATCTTTCGCTTCCGGCCGCCCTCGTCGGGCGCATCGAATCCGATCGGCGCGAACACCGGGTCAATCCCTACCGCTTCGATGACGCCGACATGGTACGGCGCTCGGAGAAGCGGCATGACGACGCGACGCTCATACGCCCGGCGTTTGGTCGGGACATCGAGAAGATCATGAACCTCCCGGCATACAGTCGCTACAACGACAAGACCCAGGTCTTCTCGCTCAGGAGGAACGACGACCTGTGCCGACGTGCGCTCCACGTGCAGCTCGTCTCACGCATCTCCCGCGACATCGGCGCCATCCTCGGCCTTAACGTCGACCTCGTCGAGGCGATCGCCCTTGGCCACGACATCGGGCACACGCCCTTCGGGCATGCCGGCGAGCGCATGCTCGACGAGCTCCTCTTCGGTCACGCGGGCCTGCACTTCCATCACAACGTGCACTCGGTGCGGGTGCTCAGCGTGCTCTACGACCGCAACATCAGCCTGCAGACGCTCGACGGGGCGCTGTGCCATAACGGGGAGTTCGCCCAACAGCAGTTCGAGATGAGCGATCTCTCCACCTTCTCGGAGTTCGACGACGTGGTCGCCTCCTGTTACACGGACGCAGGCACGATCATCTCGCACCTGCGTCCGGCCACGCTCGAGGGGTGCGTCGTGCGTCTGTGCGATATGATCGCCTATCTGGGCAAGGACCGTCAGGATGCCCGCGACGCCGGGCTCATCGACGATTCGACGCGGTTCACCAGCACGTACATCGGTACGGACAACGCCCAGATCATCAACAACCTCACGGTCGACATCATCGAGCAGAGCTACGGTGCCAACCACATATGCCTCTCCGCCGCCGCCTTCGAGGACCTCAAGGTCGCCAAGCGCGAGAACTACGACCTCATCTATGACAACGAGGGCGTGAGCCGGGGGCGGGAAAGCGACATCGAGGCGATGTTCGGGGCGATGTACGACCGGCTTCTCGCTGACGTGGTGACACGCGACGAGTCCTCTCCCATCTTCCGGCATCATGTGGCGCACATCTGCCGCAAGTCGAGTGCGCTGACCGTCGAGAAGTATCTCGCGCAGGACCCCAACATGGTCGTCGCCGACTACCTCGCCAGCATGACGGATAGCTACTTCATCGCGCTGTATGCGCACCTGTTCCCCTCCAGTGCGCACCATCTCGAGTACCGTGGTTACTTCGATGACCTTCCATAGAGCCCGACGACCGCTTTTCGCGGTTGTCGGAACCGGTGTGCGGTATCCTTGACACGCTTCGCTCCATCAAGCGGTGAATCGCATCGGTCAGGTTGTTCGGAGCCCGCTCCGGTAAGGTGTCACGTGGGGATCGTGACGGTCTGACAGGTGCCTGTGGGTGTGGTCCGTCGAAATCGAGGAGGTAGGACATGGCACAGAGCGATCAGGATGCCGTCCCTGTGAACGCGCAGGAGGAGGCCGAGGAGCGACATGATGAGCATGGGTACATCATGCCGCACCCCATCACCACGATCGACCACGTCATCGGCATCGTTTCGGGTAAGGGTGGCGTGGGCAAGTCGCTCGTCACATCGCTTCTCGCAACGTCGATGCAGCGTGCAGGCAAGTCCGTGGGTATCATGGATGCCGACATCACCGGTCCCTCGATCCCACGTTCCTTCGGTCTCAAGGGGCCCGTCAGGGCCACGCCGCTCGGGATCTCGCCGATAACCACGGCGACGGGCGTCGAGGTGATGTCGACGAACTTCCTCCTGCCCGACGAGAGCGCTCCGGTCATCTGGCGTGGGCCGGTCATCTCCGGCATGGTGCAGCAGTTCTGGACCGACGTGACCTGGGGCCACCTCGATTACCTCTTCATCGACATGCCTCCGGGAACCGGCGACGTGCCCCTCACCATCTTCCAGAACCTTCCCATCGAGGGCGTCGTCATCGTCACCTCTCCGCAAGACCTCGTCTCCATGATCGTGGCGAAGGCCGTGAACATGGCCGCCGACATGCACGTGCCCGTGCTGGGTCTCGTGGAGAACATGTCCTACTTCGTCTGCCCTGACTGCGGAGCGACCAGCTACATCTTTGGCAAGAGCGATGCCGAGAAGACCGCGGCCGACAACGGCATCGGACTTGTCGCCAGGCTTCCCATCGATCCTGCGGTGGCCGCTCTCGTCGATGCGGGCAAGGTCGAGGACGTGCGCATGGATGGCATCGACGAGTTCGCACAGTCCATCGTCGACGCCGCCGCGAGGATCCCGATGCGCGATTCCCCCTCCATGGAGCATCAGAAGGAGCAGGAGCGCAAGCAGGTGGAACTCGAGGCCAAGCTCGATGCGGCGCTGGGTCCCAAGAAGGCCCAGTAACCCGGGCTAGGTGTTTGACATGTGCGGGGAACCTCGCCACACGGACGAGACCTTGCGGCGAGGTCCCCTCTCCATTTTGTGGCGTAAATGTGGAAGCATGTTGGATAAAATCACGAGAATCAATCCCCATGCGGCGGAAATGGGTCGTTCGGGAGAAGTAACCTACAAAGGGCGATAAGGGGTTTATCATTATTTTCCATGTGAGGTTCGGAGCCACATGGTGGGTACCGGATTGGTACTTCGACTGTGGTAGGACTGTCACAACATCATAGCCATGCGAGACAGTCGACTCGCAAACAGACAGGAGAGAGCGATGAAGAAGTCGAAGAAGATGTCAATGCTCGTTGGTGCGTCCGCCGTTGCCCTGGTCATCGGCATGTTCGCCCTTGCGGGCTGCGGCAGCAGCACGTCGAACAACACGGCCAGCAACAACACCAACTCGACGAACAACGCGAGCACGTCGAACGCCTCGTCTTCCGACACCACCACGTACACCCAGGCCGATGTCGAGGGGAAGTGCGCCGGTAGCTGCCACACCACCTCCGCGGTGGATGCATGGACCTCCTCGGACGTCACCTCGTCGGTCGCCAAGAGCATGGTCTCGTCGCTCACCACCGAACAGGCCGATGCCATCGCGGCGTTCTACGCCTCCAAGTAGGGGGTCCTCGCTCCTCGCGCCTGCGATGCGAGACGTAGGTCGGATGATCGACAGGGGTCGCTCCCGGGATATCCCGAAAGCGACCCCTGTCCGTTCGATGGCGTGCCCTGTCCAATCGCGGGGGGCAGTCGATGGGGACGGTAGCGTCCGGGGACCGTGGACCATACCGGACCCGGGGTGTCATCCCGTACGGTCTGCCAGCTCTTTCGCGTGGGACCGACCGGATGGCATTCGATTGAATATGTACTATACTTGCCTTGCGGCGCGCGCCCATCTCGGGCCTCTGCACCCATGGGGGATCTTTGGCGGAGTCGCGCTCGGCATCGGTCCTTTGAGAGGCGATCTCCCGTGTGACCACACATCTCGATGATGCCGTGTCTTCGATGAGAGGTGGCAGACCGTGACTGGCTTTCTCTATGTGGTTGGATTGATCGTCGTCCTGGGCTTCGTGTTCTTCAGCATCGATGACATCATCTGGGACCTCGCATACACGTTCAACCGGAGGCTCCATCGAAACGTGGCGCTCGTGTCATGGCGTAGCCTGGACGCCAGGCCACCAAAGCTGCTCGCCGTGATAGTCGCCGCATGGCACGAGGACAGCGTCATCGAGCCGGTCATCGACCACCTGTACGCCTCGGTCCAATATCCCCGTTCGCTGTTCCACGTCTTTCTCGGCGTGTATCCGAACGACCCGGCAACGGTCGACGCGGCACGAAGGCTCGCTCGAAGATACGAGAACGTCCACGTCGCGGTCAATCCGGAGCAGGGTCCGACGTCCAAGGCCAACAACATCAACCAGGTCATCGCGCACATACGGGATTTCGAAGATACCATGGGATGGGAATTCAAATCGATCACCATCCATGACTCCGAGGACGTCGTCCACCCGTATGAGTGCAAGTTGACGAGTTATCTGCTGGACGAGTACGACGTCCTGCAGTTTCCCGTGTTCCCCTTGCAGAAGAACCCCACCCCGTCAAGCGCCCTCAAGGGGCTTACGTCGGGAACGTATGCCGACGAGTTCGCCGAGAACCACTACCGAGCCATGGAGATACGGGACAGGATGTCGGCTGTCGTGCCATCCGCGGGAACGGGATTCGTCGTCTCCCATACCGTGCTGGAGAAGCATCGAGGCGGTGGCCTCTTCCCCGAGGACAGCCTGACCGAGGATTACAAGCTGTCCCTGCTGCTCCAACAGGAGGGATTCCACATCCATTACGTCTTCGAGAAGGTGCTTCGCCTCGCCGATGACGATACGACGAGGTGGGATTACGTGGCGACGAGGAGCCTCTTCCCATCGACGTTCAGAACCGCCGTCCGCCAGAAGACGCGTTGGATATACGGCATAACGATGCAGTCCGCCAAGTTCTCGGAGATCCTGTCCAGGGATGACCTGTCCTTCTCGGGCAAGTACACCATCTACAAGGACTTGAAGGCGAAGGTCGGCAACCTGCTCGTACTGCCGGGGTACGTCGTCTTCGTCTACTTCATCGCATCCCTCTTCTTCGGCCTCCCGGTCATCTATCCGGCGTACACCCTCTCGTGGTGGCTGTGCGTGTTGCTCACGGTCATGATGATAATCCGCCAGATCATGCGGGCGGTCGCCATCAAGAACGTCTATGGCCTTCGGAGCGTGATGGTGGCCTGCCTGCTCCCGCCGCTCATGCCGGTGCGTCTGGTATGGGGGAACATCATAAACATGTGTGCGACCCTTGGCGCCTGGAGGCAACTCCTCTTCAAGCCACGGAGGAAGAGGGGCGAGAAGATCGCTTGGAGCAAGACGGACCACGAGTTCCTGAGCCAACGGGTCCTGTACCGCTACTATCGCAACATCGGCGACGAGCTCCTGGAAAGACGAATCATCGACTCGAATACCTTGAGGTCCGCGCTGTCCACGTCGAAGGGGGAGCGTGTCCGCTTGGGCAAGGTCCTGCTCCGCGACGGAGACGTCACCGAGGAGCAGCTCATGGTGGCGGTGGCCAGCGTGCAGCACGGGGTCTTCATCGACAACCTCGAGGCGTTTGCGAACGACGGAGGCACCTACCATCTCGATCCAGGCCTTTTAGGGCAGGTATCGGTTTTCCCGCTGATCGAGGCGAAGGGTTATCTCGTCATGGCCCAAGCCAACGACACGCCTTCCGATGCGTACAGCAGGCTCGGGCTCGACCCTGCAGACATCCGGGTGGTCTACGCGACGAAGCACAGCATCGTCAAGGCGCTCCATCGCGACCCCGCGCCGCCCTCGCGACCGTACCGTGCCATCGTGGACTTGCTGCGTGACGACAGGATTCTCTGGGAACAGGCCGTGATAGCCCTCGACAACCAGAGCTTCTCGCCCGATATCCTCGACTACATGGGTGTCGGCCTGCTGGCTTCGCAGGCGAGGGGTGAAGAGGCTTGAGTCGACCTTCGACCATCTTATCGACTGAGGGGATGCGCATGAGACGGAGAGTCCTGCTGGTGTTTGGCACTCGGCCGGAGGCGATCAAGATGTGCCCTCTGGTCAACGAGCTCAAGCGTCGCGACCAGCTCGAGACGCTTGTCTGCGTCACCGGCCAACATCGGGAGATGCTGCATCAGGTGCTCGACGTCTTCGGGGTGGTGCCCGATTACGACTTGGACATCATGGAGGACGCCCAGACGCTCTCCGGCGTGACGACGTCGGTGCTCCAGGGGATGAGGGGCATCCTCGATGCGACGAGCCCCGATGTCGTTCTCGTCCACGGTGACACGACCACCTCGCTGGCAAGCGCCTTGGCCGCCTTCTATGCCCAGGTGCCGGTGGGGCATGTCGAGGCGGGCCTGCGCACGTATGACCTCGACTCACCCTTTCCCGAGGAGTTCAACCGCGAGGCGGTCGACCTTCTCAGCGCGTATTGTTTCGCACCGACGAAGCGGGCGCGCGAGAATCTCCAGGCCGAGATGCCCACCATCGCCGCGGCCCCCCGGCGCCGTGTCTTCGTGACGGGCAACACGGGCATCGATGCGCTCCGCACCACCGTACGTCCCGATTACTCCAACCCGACGCTGGATTGGGCGGAGGGCAGCCGCCTTCTCCTCGTGACCGCCCATCGGCGCGAGAACCTGGGCGATCCCATGGTACATATGTTTCGAGCGATACGGCGTGTCGTGGAGGAGACAGAGGACGTCAAGGTGATTTATCCGGTCCATATGAACCCACGCGTGCGCGAGGTCGCCCGGGCGGAGTTGGGTGGTTGCGATCGCATCCGGCTCGTCGAGCCGCTCGACGTGGTCGACTTCCACAACTTCATGCAACGCTCCTACCTCATCCTCACCGATTCCGGTGGCATCCAGGAGGAGGCCCCCAGCTTGGGCAAGCCCGTGCTGGTGATGCGTGACACCACCGAGCGTCCGGAGGGAGTGGCCGCGGGAACCCTACGGCTTGTGGGTACGGACGAGAAGGCGATTCACGCTGCATGTCGGGAGCTTCTCGACGACCCATCGGCCTATGCCGCGATGGCGCACGCCAGCAACCCCTATGGGGACGGACATGCGTGCGAGCGGATAGCCGACGTGCTCTGCCAGGAGTAGGGGGCGTCGCGTCCGAGTCTGGCCGTCCTCCTCGCATACGTACACGGGTAGAGCCTCTCGCCCATCTTGATACCGTCGACGGCATGGCCTAGCATTGGCCGAAGTGTAGGATAATCCGTCACACAAGGGTAGAGGCACTACGGTCGTGGATGCGATGGTGGCTGGCGTGGGTGAGGACGAGGACCAGGTCGGTATGGCCTGTCCGGAAGAGGAGACCGAACATGTCTGACATGATGGCGCTGCGTGCCGAACTGCTGAAGATGAGGGAAGCCCTGACCACCGGGACGTCGATCGAGGTGACGCCCGGTTTGCAGGCGGCGCTCAGCTGCTTCTCGCCCGAGGAGCTGCGGGACAACGCCAGCGTGAAGCCGGGGGACCTCGCCGTCATCCTGGCCCGACTCACCGCCGCCGACATACCCACGCTGGACGCGGCCCTTGCGGCCATCGATGCGGATCGACAGGCTTGGCTCGGCTTCAAGATCGTGACCGATCCCGGTGCGGCGCTCTGCAACGAGGACACGGCGGTCATGGCGTTCTTCCTCGACAAGCGCGGCGCATCGGCCGACGGCGAACCGATGATGTACTTCGCCAACGAGCAGCATGAGATAGTGGCCCCGCGCCCTTACTCCCAGCGTGATCAGTTCCAGATGCTCGACATCACCCGGGGCCCCCATATGCACGACGAGCAGTACGCCGGCGTGGCCTGGGTGTCGCAGCCGCTCATGCGACAGGATCGCGTCTTCATCATGGGGGCAGGGTCGGTCGGTCTGGAGGTCGCCGCCCTGGCAAACCACGTGGGGTTCGAGACGGTTGCCGTCGACTACGATCCGGTCTACCTCACCCCGGTGCGCTTCCCCGTCTCGCGACGGGAGCTCGTCGGCGGTTTCGACGACCTGGGCAGCTTGGGTCTGAGTGCGGACGACTACGTCCTGGTTCTGACGCGTGGACATATGTACGACCCCGAAGTGCTCGTCCAGGCCGTCAAGGCACAGGTCCACTACATCGGCATGATGGGAAACGCTTCCAAGAACGAACAGGTATATCGAATGGCGCAGGAGGCCGGCATCGTGCAGGAGCAGCTCGACGGCGTGTTCGCCCCCGTCGGCCTCAAGTTCGGGGCGAAGTCACCCGAGGAGCTGGCCGTCTCGATCGTGGCCGAGCTCATCCAGCAGCGGGCGGTGCTGCGACCGGTCTGCCATAACTGAAGGGCGCTCACAGGCGCGATCCCACACAGGCCATCCCACGGACGTCCGTGCGCCCGGGCGGTGACCGTATGGTCCCGGATGCCCTCGTATCGCGACTCCTACCGGGCATTCGCGACGGAGGCGGACGAGGCGGCGATGGTTAACCGTGACGAAACGGAGGTGCGTCACGATGGTCGGGAAGCGGGTCGCCTGCCCAACCGCGGTAGGCCGACCCCACCTGGTCGCCCGGCGACCAGGTGACCACGACGAAGGAGCCTGCCATGCCACTATATCGCGATGATCTCTGGGAGCCCTACCATCTGGCGAAGGCGGGACGGGACTCCGAGCGATACTGGGACGCCCGTGCCCTGGGCTTCTCCCGCCACTCGGGCGTCTCGAACTACGTCGAGGAGTTTGTCGGGCTCTGCGCGCCTCGCGCCGAGTGGACCGCGCTCGACGTGGGGTGTGGCACCGGGGCCCTGACCCTCAGGCTTGCCCGCCTGCTCGACTCCATCGTGGGCTTGGACATCTCGGGTGGCATGCTCTCGATCCTCGAGGACGACGCCCGCACCCAAGGGCTGTCCAACGTCAGCACGGTGAAGGGTTCGTGGGAGGACGACTGGGACGCCCGCGACGTGCCCGTCGTCGACCTGGTGGTGGAGTCGCGCGCCCTCCTCACGGCCGACCTGCCCACGGCCCTCGCGAAGCTCGACTCCCATGCGCGCCGTCGGGTTTGCCTGACGACGGTCTGCGGTGACCTGGCCTACAACGACCGACGGGTCATCGAGGCGGTGGGACGCACCTTGCCGGTTCCCCCCGACTACATACACGTCGTGGACTGCCTCTACGACCGGGGCATCCACGCGAACGTGAACTTCATCTCGAGCGTGAAGTACGACCGCTACTGTAACCGCGAGGCCGCGAGGACCTCCATGATGCGGATGCTGGGCACGGCCACCCCACAGGAGGAGAAGGCCCTCGACGATTTCATGGAGCACCATCTCGTGCGCTCGGGCGATGGGTGGGTGAAGGACTACGAGCGACGCACCGACTGGGCGTTCATCAGCTGGGACAAATGACGGCATGGCTTCACGTGTTGGAGGCGTTTGAAACAGCTTGTTGAGGATTGCCGTGGGATCCGGTGCTATCATCTACCGTAGTGACCGTGTTGAGGTCGCCTCATCGCCTGCAACCCAGAAAGCACATGAGTCCGGGTACGGATCGTGGATCTGC
The DNA here is from genome assembly GCA_015655215.1 of Coriobacteriia bacterium. GTDB lineage: Bacteria > Actinomycetota > Coriobacteriia > Coriobacteriales > RUG033 > JAATFL01. Next base: position 7,095 of record JAATFL010000021.1, on the reverse strand, counting down.
CCTGTCGGGCTGTTGGGCTTGGCGTATGGGATGATGCATGGTGCTGGTTTATCGGTGCGGCCGGATGCAGTCGATTGGAATGGCGATGCACAAGAGAATCCTCGTGATCACGGCTAGCGCACGACCGGTCAGCAACTCCGAGATCCTGGCGGACGAGTTCGCCAGGGGAGCCCGTGAGGCTGGGCATCAGGTCGAGAAGATCCGTCTCCGTGACAAGGATATGCACTTCTGCAACGGCTGCTACGATTGCGAGGCCGACGAGCACCGCTGCTCCCAGCACGACGACGTCGCACCGATCCTGGATAAGATGGCGGATGCCGACGTCATCGTCTTCGCGACCCCCATCTACTTCTACGAGATGTCCGGCCGATTGAAGACCCTGCTCGACCGTACCATGCCCATCTACTTCAGGCCATGCCGATTCAGCGAGGTCTACTTCATCGCCGCCGGCACCGACTCCAACGAAACCGCGATGCAAGCTGCGATCAACGGCGTGCAAGCCTGGATAAGCTGCTTCAGCGATGCACGCCTCGCCGGTACCATCAGGGGCGCGGGAGCCAGCATGCCGGGGGATGCCAGGACGCATTCGGCGTTTCACCGGGCGTACGTGGCCGGAAGGTCCGCGTAGACGCCACAGGGCCGCCACCGGCAGTCCCATGCCCATCGACCCGGTGGCCTCGGGTCCGGGCCCGACGGCCCATACGGGGCGCTTCAACCCATCCGTAGGCTGGATTGCGACCGGCGCGCCCCGCTTTTCCTGTTATTCTCTCCAGATGCATCGCATCACCGCATCGATTCTCACGAGGAAACCATGAATCCCAAAGGTAAGAACCAACATACGTATATGAAGGGCGCAGGCGGCACTCCCCGACACCATCCGGTGAACAAGGTCATCTGCTTCACCTGCCGTCACTTGGACGGACGCAAGAAGTGCCAGAGAAAGAACAGGTACCTGGTGGGCTGGGAGACCAAGAAGCCCCACGAGTGTTCGATGTATGCCAAGAAGCCCATCGAGCAGATGCCCAAGCCGCGGCAGTGCAAGGCGGCGGCGCCCGCGACCGACAAGAGACCACTGCCCGTCGTCGATGACGGGCGGGCTTCGTCCGCCTCTCGCAAGAAGCCGCCCACTGCGGTGCATCGACGCAAGGGGTGAGGTCGTCCACGTTGCGTGGTGACGACTGTCGAATGATGGTACACTGCCGCAGTGTCCGATGGGTCATGTATAGTTCAACATAGTCCGTAGCGATCTGTCGCGCAGTTCATCCCATGAGCGGATGGGCGAGACGATGGGCGGATGATACTTCAGCGAGGTGCCAGGACAGTGGATGAGATCATCCTCGAGCTACCGGCCAGACAACATGAGCTCGAGGCGAACCGGTTCAAGGCGGAGTTCCTCTCACGCAGCGAGGACTCCATACACGGTGGGGCCCGCCTCACGCACCTCGATTACCTCACCTGGGTCGAATTGAACGAGAGAAACCGCACGTCCCTGGTGGTGGTGGAAGGTTGGGTACCATCGACCACGTTCTTCGGCGTACGCCCACGCGACGGCAGGGTCGTCGGGATCATCGACGTGCGCCACTTTCTCGGCAACGAATATCTCCGTAGCTACGGAGGGCATATCGGGTATTCGGTACGTCCCTCTGAACGGGGGAACGGCTATGCCGCGGTCATGCTCGGCCGGGCCCTCGAGTATGCTCGGACGCTTGGTCTCACCAAGGTGATGCTCGCCTGCCATGCGACCAACGTCGCCTCTGCGGAAACCATCGTCACCTGCGGCGGGGTCCTCGCCGAGGTCAAGGAGCATCCCGACGGCACCTTGAGGAACGTATATTGGATCTCCCTGAGATGACCGGCCCTCGGCTGCATGCCGCGAGCTTGGTCTCTCGACGTCATCCGTCTTGTGCGCCTTCGCTACCCGGTGGCACCGTGGCCCTCTCGCGAGGGGCTCCGAGGAAGGGGATCGCCAAGACCAGCGGGGCGCAGTACACCAGGTTGATCACGAACCTGACGGAAAACGCCGAAGTCACCAGCGGTATGAGCATCGAGAACAGGATGGGTACCATCAGCAGCCAGTATCCCTTCCTCCTGAGCATGCAGAGGGAGAGGGCGAAAAGCGGGATGAACACATCGTAGAGGGAGACATCCGCCAACCACCCAAGAACGGGAAGCTGGTAGAGCGTCTCGGGCACGAGGTCGATGACGGTTTGCTGGGTGCTCGAGGGAGTGAACTCATCGTAGTCGCCGAGGATCTCGTCCCCACCAAAGTCGAGCCAGCCGCCATGCACATAGACGGGTTCCCATGCGCTCGTACCGGAGGCGTAGAACGGCGACTGATAGCTCGTCGCCTGCAGATAGCTCAGCGGGTGCTGAAGACCGAGCTTCACCCAAACCTCCAGGAAGGCGACCACGTCACCCGTGCTTGCGTCGTGCCTGAACGCATCCTTGATGGAGTCGGCTGAATCGCCATAGCACTGTGGGATGGCATCCAGATCGATGACCTCGTCGATGACGGCCAAATCGGATGAGCCGATGTCCTCCTCGTTCGTGATGACGCAATGCGCCACCTGCTGCAGGGGGACCGCGAGCATCTCCTGGATGCCACCTGCTGCGACCTTGAAGGTTGGATAGATGACCTGCGGGATGAAGACGAACATGAGCAGTGCCGGGACCATCAACGTCGCCAGGCTCAGCTTCCTGCGGGGGAGCAACGCCAAGGGAAACACCATGGGGATGATCACCATGTAGATTCCCAGTTTGCGGGTGAGGGCGACGAGGCATGCCAGGAGGATGAACGCCACCATGAACCTCGCCCCCACGGGGCGCTTCTCCCGAATCCTGAAGACAAACTCCAGGTAAGCGATGAACCACAGGACGTAGAACCCCACCGCCGTGTAATCCTTGACCAGGATCTGCGAGAAGATCCCGAAGCACGGCATGACCGAGACGAAGACGAGACAGGCGATGCACCATACCCTCGACAGCCCGCGTCGATGGAGGAAGCAGCAGGCGACCGCGAAGGCGAAGGCCTGCAGGACTGCCTGGCAGATGCCGAGGAGGGCGTATCCGATGGCCGCATCCCCGAGGTTCGTCCCGATCCTGTCGAAGACACCGTAGATGAGCGTGTCGAAGATGGGATGCTGGTCGCTGAAGTCGTACCCCACCAGAAAGCCCTGTGTCGAGGGGTCAAAGCAGGGAAAGCCACGGGCCCAGAGAACCTGTGCCACGGTGTCGGGGCTGAGGACCCCCGGACGCATCAAGACGATCCAGGGAAGCCAGCAGACGAGGATTATCGCCATCATCCGCAAGATGTTCTTCACCCTGAAATCGAAGAAAGCGCCCCTATGGATGGCTGTGGGTTTGGGAACCGCCTCGCCGCGAGTCCTCACATAGAGGAAGGTGAGTCCGAAGAGGCAGACGAGGAAGTACCCCGACAGCTCGATGACCATGAAAAGGGCGATGAACAGGGAGAGGGGGTCGGCGCTCGCCGTTGCCAACGAGTTGTACGACAGCGACAGGGAGAACACGGCCGCCAATCCGACCGCCCACGCCCTCTCGGCCCTCCTGCAGGCACCAAACGAGGGGACGAGTTTTCCAAACAGCCAGAAAAGCGCCAGGAACACCACGGCCGAGGCGAATGACCCATGGGTGCCGAGAGAAGCGGCCACCTCTGACGCGAGGGAAAGGAACGTCTGCGTCGACGTGTCGGTGGGACAGGTGGAGAACAGCGAGAAATAGGCGGCGCCGGCGCAGACGAGACATACGAGGGTCGGCACAGGAGAGCGCTTCGTGGAAGCGGTGGCGTGGTCGTTGGCGAGGCTTGCACTTGTCAGGGTAGCCGTGTCGACGGGCCGTACGTCCATGTTCATGCCCTGGACGTCATCGTGCACATCCTTTGATGACTCGTCTGACACTTCGCCTCGCCCTGTCGACATCTTCAGTTTCAGGCCCATCGGGGCCAAACCGTCGCGTCTCCTCCCGACCACCCACCCATATCAGGATATGGCACCGTCGGATGCGTGTTCGAGGGCGTGGCGCATTGCGGACAGAGGATATATGCTCGGAGTATGCCCTAAAGTAACCGGAGCGTAACGCGGCTACCGCCGATGTGACTTCGCGAGGCCAGAGGGTGCGATATGAGGAGGATGTGGATATAGATTGTACGGTCTGCAGAGCCCATCGTTCCCGTGCATGCAGGCTTACTCCTCGAAGCGTCGTGCCAGCTTGAGCCCGAGGGTGGTACCGGCGATGCTGAGAGCACAGCCGGCGAGGAGGAGGATGGTGAATCCAGCGATACCCCCGGTGGGCCAGACGCTCAAGGTGCCGGAGATCATGCCGGTCAGGACGGCGACGGGATAGCCGGATGCGGCGAATGCGAAGGATGCCGCTGCCGCCCTGGCCGTGTTGCTGGCCTTTCCCTGGAGTGCGTAGGCCGCAAGCGCGATCAGCATGGGTCCGAGCGCATCGACGCCCATTAACGGCTGCATCACGAAGAGTATCCAACCAAGCAGACAGCTTGCAAGGGCGAGAGGGTAGAACCGTTTCCAGCGTTTGATGTAGAAGGCGAAGATGCCCGCGTAGAACAACGCGGTGAACACGGCGTAGATGCCATAGAGGTTGGTGAGATAGCCACTGGGGATGCGTGCGATGACGCGGATGACGAAGAGCGCGATCGTCAAGGCGAGGACGTGTGCGCTCACTCTGAGCCAAGTCGGCATGCTGCCCTTTCCCGTGCAATCCCGTATATGGAGCCATGGAGCCGAAGTCGCCCTGGTTCCGTTGATGCGGCCAGGTCCATGGTACATCGTGCGGTACCGATAGCTTGATTCTAAATCCTCGAAGGTCCGAATGGCTCGAAATCGACGGAATCCTTCCCCTCAGCGCTGGGGCTTCGGGGCCTTGTGCGCTGTGCTGAGAAAATCCATAGTACAATCCTAGCAATGATAACGGCGATTTTGCACTACCATGGTAGCAGCCGCTATCGGCTGATATCATGTTCTGTGCCACTGTCTGTGTTGATTGCAGTTGATGACCTGCTGGCAGATGCCTGATGGACCCGTTTCGCAGGCAGTCGACCTAGGACATCTTGGGCTGGGTGGTGAATCCGAACCATGCCGGCCCCTACCTTGTCGGTGACGAACAGAGGCAGTGTTTATGTACAACAACATCGACTTCGCTTTGAGCGCACTCGTCATCGAGGTCGTGCTCTTGGCTACCTTCTGCCTGAGCAATCGCTTCATGAACGCATCGAGCCGTATCTACCGCTCCATGGTCGTGGCAGTGATGCTGGTGACCGTTCTCGATATCGTGTCCGTGCTGTTGCATGACCCGGCCATTCCCGGTCGGCTCGGGTTGCTCTATGTCTTCGCGTCGCTTTACCTGTTCGTCTCGAATGGCATCAAGGTCTTGTTCTATCTGTACTTCATGACCATCATCCGCCAAGAGGGGCTGACTCGCTACGACCGTACGTTGACCATCACCGCATCGGGCGCCTATGCGCTGTTGATCCTCCCTTCCTTCCTCACCCACGCCGTCTTCTATTTCGACGATGCCCTGGTCTACACCAGAGGACCCCTCTTCATCATCCCCTACGTCATCAGCCTGGTCCTGGTGGGCAGTCTTCTGTACTTCGTCTGCAAGAACCGGTCTCGGCTGACCAAACTGCAGTTCCAACTGAACTTCATCTCCATCTTCTTGGTCGCCTTCGCCAATATCAACCAGACATTCGTATCCGGTTTCCTGATGGCATCCTTTGCCATGAGCTTGGTGCTGGTCATCATCTATCTGACCCTGGAGAACCCCACCCGTTACTACGACCAGGTCTTGAAATGCCCCAACGACGAGGCGCTTCGGCAGACCATCCTGGATAGGGTCAAGGGACGTCAGGCGTTTCTGGCGGTCATCGTACGAATCGAAGAGTATGGCTATATCAACCAGGTCTATGGTGCGGAGCGCTCCAACCCCATCCTCACCGATCTCGTCTCGACATTGAAGAGCGCAGCTGGCTTCCAAGCCGTCTATCACCTTCATGATGCCAACTTCGCCCTCATCATCGAGCCGCGGAAGCTGGAGGAACTTTGCAAGACGGTCCATCTTGACTACCCGAAGACCTATGTCCTTGACGACCACGAGACCATGGTCACGCCGTTTCTGTTCGCCGCCAGCTATCCCGATGTCGTCTCGGCGTCTCGCGAGGTCATCGACATCATCCAGTACGTCACCACCCGTTCGGACGCATTGAAGAAGGGCGGTCAGATTGCCGCGACCCCCGAACTCGTCACGAGCATGTACCACGAGGCAACCATCAACCAGGCGGTGAGTCGTGCCATCGAGCACGGGAACCTCGAAGTCTACTTCCAGCCTATCCATGACCAGGAGGCTGGGCGGGTCACCGGTGCGGAGGCCCTTGCGAGGATAGACGACCCGAGAGCCGGTATCATCAGCCCACAGGAATTCATACCGCTCGCCGAGCAGAACGAGAGGGTCATCGAGATCGGCACGTCGTGCTTCGAACAGGTGTGCGAGTTCCTCGCCAGCGATGCCGCCGTGCGCTTCGACATATCCTTCATCGACTTCAACCTGTCCGCCGTCGACTGCCGCGACCCCACCCTGGCCCACCGACTGCTTGCCCAGATGGACCGCCACGGCATCCCCCACGACATGCTGAGGTTCGAGGTGAAGGAGGAGGGGCTGCTCGACGACGTCTTCGTCTCCAACCTTACCCGGCTCCACGATGCTGGTTGCGAATTCGTGATCGACGACTTCGGTACCGGTATCTCGAACATCACGCACCTGGTCGAGCTTCCGTACCGATATGTCAAGATAGACAAGCTCTTCCTCTGGCAAGCATTCGAGGACGAGAGGGCGATGATCGTGTTACGCCATGCGATCGGGATGATGCGGGACATGGGGCGTACCGTGCTCGTCGGGGGTGTCGAGACCGAGGAGCAGCACCGTCTGCTGCTGGACCTTGGCATCGTCTTGCAGCAGGGCTTCTTCTTCTCCGAGCCCGTCACCCGTGAGGATTTCATCGAGTTTCTCGAGAAGCACCACTCCACCCTTTCCACCACCCCCACCCACCCCCGTCTTGGGCTT
>JAATFL010000001.1 GCA_015655215.1 Coriobacteriia bacterium | reverse complement strand
CTTGCAGACGTGCGTCGAATCAGACACGCCACAAACATCGAAGACCGGGAAAGAAGAGCATAGTAGAAGGCCAGCCTTCCGTATTCTCGGAGGGTTGGCCTTTGATTGTCTCTTGACAAAACTATCTACATATCAGATTTCGCATCAGCTCTGCCTGATGCTTCAAATGCTCGTGATGGTGTATCAAATTATGGATCCAAAGAAGTGGGTGGCGAGTCTGCCGATGGTGCACAACCGGATGCCGATGTTGAGTGAATCCACTCAGCATAATCGACGCCATGGCAAAAGTCCCCTGACCAAAACTTTGAACAGGGGCGTATCTGCCGATGGCGACTCTTCTTTACCCGCGTTCCATACCCGCAATCAGCGCGTCTTCAGCTTCCAGCTGACCGTGCGGGGCGCCACCGGCGATATCGACGAAGAAATCAGACAGCAGTTCGATCTTCGCGATGAGTCCCTTATCCATGGCCGAGCAATCGCGCAGACGGCAGAGCTCCTGGTAGACCTGGTGCATGGAGTCCCTGAGCATCTTATAAGTGCGCAGGTCGGGCACCACAGTGAACTCCCTGTCCTCGATCTTGGTCATGATGTATTCCTGTTGGGTGACGCCCGCTGTCTTGGCAAGCAGCTCGATTCGATCGTTCTCCTCGCGACTCACGCGGAATGCCTTTGAGATGGTCCGTATCCTGCGGTAGTTGGGGCAGGGCATCAGAAGTCTCCTCTCGCATCATCCAGCACGTTGGCCATGTCCTCCTGTACCGTCGGGAACAGGTGGGCGTATCGGAAGGTGATGTCGGTCGTCTCGTGTCCCATGCGGTCGGCGATGGCCAGTGCGGTGAACCCCTTGTCGATGAGTAGGCTCACGTGGCTATGGCGCAGGTCGTGGACGCGGATCTTCTTGACGCCACTCCTTTCGCAGCCGGTCTTCATGGTACGGGATATCTGATACTTGGTGACGGGGAACATCCGGTCGTTGAGGCCTATCTCGGGGTGCCGCCTGAGGTAATCGGAGATCTCGTCTACAAGGAAATTCGAGAGCTTTATGGTGCGTATCGACTTGGGCGTCTTCGGGTCGGTGATGACATCGCGTCCGTCGAAGCGCTGGTAAGACTTGTCGATCCGCATGGTCTTGCGCTCGAGGTCGAACGCGGAAGGCATGAGAGCCAACAGCTCGCCCTCGCGTATGCCGGTCCAGTACAGGATCTCGAAGATCAGGAACGACCGTGGCTTCTCCATCATCTGGTCGGCGAACCTGAGGTACTCGTCCTTGGTCCAGAACTGCATTTCGGAGGTCTCCTTGCCACCCATCTTCATGGTACGCACCGTCGGGTTGGGATGGAGCCCGTAGTAGCGCGCGGCATGGTTGAGGATGGCGGAAAGCTGATTGTTCACGGTCCGCAGGTACGTCTGCGTGTAGCCCTTGCCCTTGTTGTTGCTCCCGTCCATGAGGTCGTTTTGCCAGCGGACGATATCGATGCTCTGGATCTCGCTCATGCGATAGTTCTTGAAGTGGGGCATGATCTTCGATTTGATGAGATACTCCTTGTTACGCCACGTGTGCTCGCGGATGCGCGGCATCACGTCGGCCTTGTACACCTCGTAGAATTCCTCGAAGGTCATCGCCATGGTGCATCCGGCAGAGGCGATGAAATCGTCCTCCCAGGCCTGAGCCTCTTCCGGCGTGTCAAAGCCACGTTTGCACTTGTGGACCTCCTCGCCGAATTTGTTCCTGCAGCGGAACTGGGTAAACCAGCTCCCGTTCTTTGCCTGTTTAACGGTCATGGCGGCTGTCTCCCTTCGGCTTGAAGTACGTTTCTTCGAAGATCTCGTTGCTCACACGGCCGGCGATGACCTTGCATCCGCGTGTCTGCATCTCCCCGTTGAGGTCCCTGATGATTCCGTAGGCCCTGGTGCGGCAGATGCCGAGTCTGCCCGCAACCTCCGCCGCCCCGAGCAGCCGGGGCTCCACCTCTTTCATATGTCCTCCTAGCGTTCGTAATTGAACGGTTTTGCAATTGCATGGTAGTAGTTCATTTGTGAACTGTCAATACATACCGTTCAGTTTCGTGCTATAGTTTCCACATGATTCATAATGGTTCCGACGGAATATGGCCTAGGAGGTAGAGTTTGAAGACCGGAGAGCTCATCAAGAAGTACCGCAAGCTGCGCAGGATGACGCAGAAGCAGCTTGCCGCAGCATGCGGCCAGACCGATTCCGCCATCCGCAACTACGAACTCGGCAACAGGACACCCGGGGAACCTCAGCTTCAGGCGATCGCAGATGCATTGGACATCTCACCGGAGGCCCTGCGCGAGGTGCCTCTGGAATCGAGTAGGCAGGCGCTTGAGCTTCTGTTCAGGCTCGATGAGGAATTCGGGCTCGAGCCCATGGAGGTGGACGGCATGCTCGTCCTGGGATTCGATGCGAGGGCGGAGAAGTCGCCGAAACTCGCCGCCGCGCTCGAAGCGTGGAAGAAGATGCTTGATTCGGAAAACGCGGGCAAGACCACCCCTGAGGAATTCGACGAATGGAAGGCTGAATTCGGATCCTGAGAAAGCCACTCGGAGAATAAACGCTGGCGATGCAAGCGCCCCGCCATTGCTGTTGCATTGACTACTTTATATCATTGAGCATCTTGTCTAGCTCATTGAGAGTGATGACCTCAAAGTTTGATTCTCCAATCATGTTCATAAAGAGCTTATTGCATACCAAGTATGACTTGACCTTGATTGTGTTGGAATGCTTGAATTTCAAATCATCAGCTATCTGATCAATGTGGTCATTCAGATATTGCACTCGGCTCTCGAACTTCAACAAGTCGCCTTTCTCTCCGAACCAGCGCTGTTGAAGCTGAAAAGAGTCGAAGGCGGACTCTACCTTCTCAAACTCCTTGCACTCAATGCACCAGATCGTCTCATTTGGTTCGTCATAGGCCAAGCCATCATAATCGCCCAAACGTTGCGGATGGCTTCCGTGCTTGTGAAGATAAAGACTTCTGAAGACACACTTTGAATCGAATCCGTGCAATATGAAACAGTTGCGAACATCCTTTTCCAGCGCTTTTTCGTAATGCTCTTTCCATTGCCTAGATACTTCATAAAGTGAGGTATAAACCTTTGTAGGAAGAAAACGCTGAGCTATGCCTTCCACCCAACGTTTCTTGAGCATGCCGGCACATACTGGTGAATAAACAAGCGCATCGCCAAACGAAATGAGCGGTTTCAGTTCCAGTCTATTAGGCCTGTTCTTAACCTTGCCGAAAGGTATGTAATCTAGCACCGCACCTTCTGAATTAGTATTTAAAGCACCGTCATCTATCGTAAGAAATTCAATACAGTTGCGAACGTTAGGCTCCTCAAAGTGTTCACTTAAAATTCTACTGAGATATCTTGCCAATCCTTCGTTGGATACGGAAACAACATTAGGTCTGACAAAAGAGAAAATCTCATTAGATTCAACGCCGATGGCTAGTTCGTCGAGAACGCTTAAGAGACACTCAAATGAAACTCCGGTATCCTTCTCAAAAGCAGCTTTCGAAGACTTGATATATTTGATGTCGACAGAAGCATCTTCTAGAATATGGCCTTGGTCAGCAAGCGAACGCTTCTTGATATCTCGTGATGTTGCTTTGAGTTCATCGCTTTCCGATACTCTAACTGTCTTGTTGTCTTCGACCGCGACAGAAAGGTTCTTCGGATTAAAGTGAAGCATATCGGCGATATCGCTTACGCCAAGGCACTGAATGGCCAGAGAGAGCAGGTAGGTAAGCTCAGTAGTAGAAGGACTTTCTTCTCCATCTAGACCGTAAGCCAACACCGTCTCAATACAGTACCTCGAAGCACGAATGAGCTCTCGCGCTTCCTCCCGCAGGTCTAGAGTCCTATCCTCCAAGCAGTATGCTTCTTTCTCGTCTATCTGAGTGAAAGACGTAATTCTTCTCGTATGAACAAAGAAGTTATGAGACGAGCTTCCACATACCTCGTATAAGTCTTTTACTAGCGTTTCAGTATCATACTTCCCAAGTTCTTCCTTGAGTGCACTTGTTAAATCACCTTGAAACCTTCTAAGTATCTCGTTGGCGTCTTCACCTTCATAGGCACCGGGCCGAACCCCAGCCTTATCAGCAGAAAAGGCGACCGTCTTGATCGCAGCTTTCTTAGATACGTCAGTTTCTTCAATATTGGGAACGCTGCGATGCCAAGCATAAGGCATCTCCATTGTCTTCATATCGACGAGTTTCTTCTCATGGCACAAGGAATCAATCGCTTTGACAAGGTCATCAACAATGGAATCATTCCTCTTTAGCGCAGAGACAATTGCTATGCCCAAGCGACATTCAACCGAACGATTCGTCGCTTCCATAAGAGCTTTCGAAAATCGCGTCATTTCGAACGTATAGCGAATATATGCAAAAGGGACGTCTAGCATCTTTGCGCGGATGCCTAGTTCTTTGTGGACTAGATCAAGACGTCCAGCCTCGTCGCTCTCTTCGCAGACGTATTCAAAGCGAATGATTCCAGCATATGCCTGAGCAAGTTTGCCAAACTCCTCTTCTAGGCTGTTGACGAGTTTTTCGAGTATGTCCTGCACGAGGTTATGGGCTTCGAACTCCTTTTCGAGTTCTTCCATTGCGAGATTTGCCCCGGAGTCGGAATCAACACACAGCTGCAGGAAGCAGGGCTTGTCGCCTAAGCGCCTGTTCTCGCTATCGAATTTATTCTCGGCTTTGGTAGTGGCCACGGCAAATCCTTGGTCGTTTCCCTCGAAACGATAACGGAAAGGGGAGCCAAAAGGGTAGCTCCCGTTGATAAATGGATAATGCCTTGCATCGCCATTAAAGAATTCGCAATAATACAGATCGTTGTCGTTGTAATCACTGAAGATACTTACACAATTGTTGGCATCTTCAGCACCCGAGAGGATATTTCGGTCGCTCTCCTTCCAAGACCAGAAGTGCGGGAACATTCCGCTCATTAGCGTAATTACTTCACCTTTTGACTTCCTCAAATGAGTGAAGTAGGCGTTTATTTCTTCGACACTCGATGATGCGTGGATGATGGAGATCAGGTCGAGCGCCCCACAGGTTGCATCAGCGACTTTTGATGTTTCAACGAAACTGGGCATAGTTAACGGGGCGACATCGTTAACGAAAGCAACAAGATTGACTGATTTAATGCTCCGACTACCGAAACTAAGCCCCCTATACCCTTTCTTTCTCTTGAAGCTCTCAAAGGCTCTCATTTCTGAACTGTTCTTCACGAGCGACTTGCGAAGCGCCTTGAGGTTTCCATCGCCATAATACAAATCATAGAAAATAGTGAGGCAACCAGCATCATCAAACAGCATGAAGGCTGCTGGGCAGTTCTCGATATACTCATCTGCAAGCTTGAACCGTGGCCAAAGGAATAGACCCACTCGGTCCGATACGGTGCTTGTATATATAAGATCTGCATTGAGGGCTATATAAGTATCGATCTCATCCGTAAGGGTCTTCGTATCAAGAAGCTCACAGCAAAACCCAAGGTAATCAGTCAGTATCGAAGGATTGAACAACGGATATATTATGTCTTCGTGCACAAACAAATGGATATTCTCGATCGGCTTGTCCCTGTTGCCTAGGACTTCCACAATATCAGAGGATAGCTGAGCATAAGGAGATTCTTCGAACCATCTGGTCGTATTATCCCAGTGAGACTCGGGTGGCAAACTTAGGTCAATATCGCTGATTTCTTCACCATCCCAGCCGCCGCCATCAAGGACAGTTATCATTGAACCCGTATATCCTAACAGCGACTCAAATTCATCTTCCTTACCCGTTTTCGAGCAAATGGAATCAGCGAAGCAAAGACGTGAGTATTCGTGAATCAACCCACAGCCGTATAGCGCTGGCCACCACCGGCCTCTAAAACAAAGCCTGGTGTGCCCCATGATGGGAATAACGTAGTCTTCATGGGCCGACACGAGATTCAGTTTCTCGAGTTCCTCGAAGAACGCCTCGAAGTTTTCGTAAGTTGTTATCGGGTTTTTGCCAAAGGTTTCAGCGGAAATCAAAGCGGCATTCAACGAAATAGTACAGCCCTGTGCTGAACGATTCTGATGCCAGGAGTTGACGCAGAATATTGCTCTACAGACATCTTCAAACTTATAACACGCTATTACAGGAAGAATAGTCACTGATTTCTCGATACTCCCCGGATAGCCAGCCGTCCATGGGAAGACACCCTTTGAACAAGTTTGAATTTCAGACCTGAAATCCATATTCATCACCTTCCAATATTGCTGCCAGTGAGTTCGATATGTCAATATCTCATTTTTTCAATTGTCTTATTTTACTCATTGGTGATAGATTCGACACCAAGCTAACAACTGTCGAGTCTATTTTGCTCCGATAAATAGGTAGTCACAATTCATTTTCAAACCTTTCGATGTCGCTATATAGCTTCTTGCAATTGATCGGTCATAATTGACTCAATGTGGTCTTTTGCATGAGCTGTTTTCTAGAATAGCTAGTTCCTTTAACGCGACCGGTCTTCTCGATAGCACCTTCGCCCGCATGACATTGGGCACCTGCCCGACCTCGTCGAAAAGGTAGTAATTGTCTAAGACCTCCATCGCACCCTCAAGCTGTGCAATTGTGGATACGCCAACGAGATTGGTATAGTCCATTGGCTGGTTGGCGTTATCGCCTAAGCATACGATATCGACCTCTTTAGATGCATCGGAGTTCGTGAGCATCCCGATGGCGTTCGTATACGTCCCGTCTTGCATCATCAGCTCCAAGGTACGTGTGGCGGCCGCTGAGGGACTTGATGCCGAGTTTGCATGCAGGTGCTCGAAGCGTGGAAGAAGGCGATTGATTCGGAAAACACAGGTGAGATCACCCCTGAGGAGCTCGACGGATGGAAGGCCGAATTCGGGTCCTGAGAAAGCCACTTGGAGAATAATTGCGAATCAATCAAGCGACCTCCGGGTCGCTTTTTCATATTCGTCGAGGGCGAACATGCACCTGAAAAAGCGCCTTTCTCCGATTTGTTATTCCCCCAGCTTTACCTGCGGTTTTACGATTTCGACCTTCGAAGGAGGGCGGTGATTCGGGTTTGATTCGAATCACTCGAAAACTGCCGGTTTTCAGCTCGGGAGTAATTGCGGGTGGCTTTACATCCTTTCATGATGAGCACGAATGTCCGGTACGCGCCAAATCACTCAAACACTCGTCACTTCATAGAACAATCAAGAATCAAAACCGCAGGTGATAAGCATAAAATCAGCCCCGAAAACCATCGGATTCCGGGGCTGATTCGAACCTGTTATTCCTGCTTGTTGCAGGTGGTGTGATAGCCATTGCGACGCTATGTGTTGCAATGCGTCACAGTGAATGGTTGCAGGTGGCTTTGCATTTTTGGCCTTTGGCTATTCCCACTCGATCGTTGCCGGCGGCTTCGAGGTGATGTCGTAGGCGACGCGGTTGACCCCGTCGACCTCGGCGATGATGCGCCCCGAGATGCGGCTGAGCAACTCGTAGGGCAGCTTGGCCCAGTCGGCCGTCATCGCATCGACGCTTTCGACGGCACGTACGATGATGGGCCGTGCATACGTGCGCTCATCCCCCATCACGCCAACGCTGCGGATGTCGGGCAGCACGGCGAAGTACTGCCAGCAACTGTGTTCGGGGTTGGTCTCGCCGGTCTTGGCGACGAGGTCTGCGTTGTACGCGTCGATCTCCTCGCGCACGATGGCGTCGGCGTCCTTGAGGATCTCGAGCTTGTCGGGCGTGACCTCGCCGATGATGCGGATGGCAAGGCCGGGACCAGGGAACGGCTGACGGTAGACGATGTGGTCGGGCAGGCCCAACGCCTTACCCAGCTGGCGCACCTCATCCTTGAAGAGGCTGCGCAACGGCTCGATCAGGTCGAAGTGCACACCCTCCGGGAACGGGATCAGGTTGTGGTGACTCTTGATCTTGGAGGCCGTCTTGCTCCCGGACTCGATCACGTCCGGGTAGATGGTGCCCTGTGCCAGGAACTCGACACCGTCAAGCTTCTGAGCCTCGTCGAAGAAGACCTTCCAGAACTCCTCCCCCACCGCGTGGCGCTTCTCCTCGGGATCGGTGAGTCCGGCCAGCTTGGCCGCATAGCGGTCCTGTGCGTGCACGTGCACGAAGTCGAGGTCGAACTCGGTGGTGAAGACCCGCTCCACCTGCTCCGGCTCATCCTTGCGGAGAAGCCCATGATTGACGAACACGCAGGTAAGCTGCTTGCCGATCGCCTTGCTCATCAGAGCGGCCACCACGGAGGAGTCGACGCCGCCGGAAAGGGCGAGGATGACCCTGCTGTCCCCCACCTTGGTGCGGATGGCGGCGACCGAGTCGTCGATGATGTTGCTCATCGTCCACGTGGGGTCGAGACCGGCGATGTCGAAGAGGAAGTGCGAGAGCATCTGCGTGCCATGCTCGGTATGGTGCACCTCGGGATGGAACTGCGTGGCGTAGAGGTTGCGCTCGGCGCACTCCATCGCAGCCACCGGCGTGGTAGGCGTCGAGGCGGTGATGGTGAAGCCCTGCGGCACCTCTCCCACCGAATCCCGGTGGCTCATCCATACGGTCTGCTCGGACGGAGTGCCGGCAAGGAGCAGCGAGTCATCGGCGCAGCGCGCAAGCGTGGCCGGGCCGTACTCGCCTATGTCGGTCTGCGGCACCGTGCCGCCCAGTGCCACGGCCATGACCTGCATGCCGTAGCAGAATCCCAGCACCGGTACATCCATCGAGAATATCCGCGGATCGACCGCAGGAGCGCCCTCTGCGTACACGCTGGCCGGACCGCCCGAGAGGATGATCGCGTCGGGTCGCTTCGCCTTGAGGTCCTCGTAGGTGATGGAGAAGGGCACGATCTCGCTGTATACGTGGAGATCGCGCACGCGACGGGCGATGAGCTGCCCGTACTGGGCCCCGAAGTCGACGACGATGACACGCTGCGCTGCTGGTTCGTTTGGCACTGCTGTCCCTTTCTCGGTGAAGGCGATGAAACGAAGAGGTCCCTTTTGGGGACGGAATCAGGACGAGGGAATCAGACGAAGACCGAGGTGCGCCGAGGGTGGGCGCGCCATACCCTAGCATCATACGACATGCACGCTGTTGGCACGGTCATGAATACGGCGAGGGTACCGTGCCTCTTGAGGAGACACCTCAACCATCGTGCGGACCGCGCAGGGCAGAACCGCCCGGTGACGTCGCCCGGTGCAAGCACTGCAACGCTCCGCCGTCGCGAACGGTGAAGAACCGCATGATGACGCTGGGCGATTCCAAGGCTTCGTCGACTTCTTCGCCGGCGTGATGGTCGTACCCACCGCCTATGCCTTCGTCGTCGCCAACGGCACCGACATCGCTAACGGCACCGACTGGGCATCGGCCAGCGTCTCATGTCCAAGACGCTACCCATCGCGTTCAACACCATGCCGCTCTCAGCATCGAGGCGACCTCTTGCCGAGGCTCCGCGTTTGCCAGGACCCGCGACCTCCGAAAAAAGCGAGAAGGGCATCCGACGCCACCGTCGGATGCCCTGAGATCGATACCAAGCCCGCAGATGCGCATGTCCGCCTGCGTGTGCTCGCACAGGCGGCCCCACCCTCACACGTTGAACTTGAAATGCATGATGTCACCATCATGCACCACGTATTCCTTGCCTTCCTGACGGAGCCGCCCTGCGTCACGGCATCCGGCCTCCCCGCCAAGCGTGACGTAATCCTCGTAGGAAGCCGTCTCCGCCTTGATGAACCCGCGTTCGAAGTCGGAGTGGATGACACCGGCAGCCTGTGGGGCCTTGGCACCGATGGGGATGGTCCACGCCCTGACCTCGAGGGGACCCGCGGTGAAGTAGCTCTGCAATCCCAGCAGCTGATAGGCGGCACGGGCGAGGCGGGCAAGACCCGGTTCCTCCATGCCCAAAGACGCGAGGTACTCCTTGGCATCGGCCTCGTCGAGCTCGACGAGCTCGGCCTCCATCTGCGCGCAGAGCGCCAGCGGGACGCTCCCGTCGATGGGGGCAAGCGCCTCGTCGCCCACGGCGTCCTCGTCCACGTTCGCCACGTAGAGCACCGGCTTCATCGTGAGAAGATGCAGGTCATAGAGGGAGGCGCGCTCGTCATCGGACATCTCCATCGAGGAGGCGCGCCGATCGGACCCCAGCCAATCGGCGAGGCGGCGTGCCGTGGCGAACTTGAGCGCCAGCTCCTTATCGCCCCGGCGAGCATCCTTCTCCATGCGGGGCAAGGCCTTCTCCACCGTCTCCAGATCGGCGAAGATGAGCTCGGTGCGGATGGTGTCCACATCGCTTGCCGGATCGATGCGACCGTCGACATGCACGACATCGGAATCGGTGAAGTAGCGGACCACCTCGCAGATGGCATCGGTCTCGCGGATGTTGGCGAGGAACTGGTTGCCGAGCCCCTCGCCCTTGCTCGCCCCCTTGACGAGGCCGGCGATGTCGACGAACTCCACCGTGGCGGGTACGATGCGCTCCGGGTGCACCATGTCCGCCAGCACCTGCAGGCGCGCATCGGGTACCGGAACGATTCCCACGTTGGGATCGATGGTGGCGAAGGGGTAGTTGGCAGCGAGCCCACCCTTCTTGGTGAGCGCGGTGAACAATGTGGACTTGCCCACGTTGGGCAATCCGACGATGCCGATCGAGAGGGACACGGTACTCCTCATCTCCGAGTTACGGTCATGGCCCGCGAACGCTCAAGATGGGCGAGCGGCCAGACCCGATGGACAGGCGTCGCCATGGTGCGTGGGGGTCCTCCTCGGGAAACGACACGCGACACCCCCAGGCGATCGGGCAACGCTCGGAGGTTATGATATACCACCTCGGGTGCACGTGGGCGAGCAGGCGCGGCAGAGGGCGGACCCGCCTAGTCGAACCGGCGCAGATACCCCGAGAGCGACTCCAGTCCCTTCACGAGCACCTCACGGTCGCAGCAATAGCCAAGACGCGCGTGGCCCGGAACGTCGAAACGGTTGCCGGGGATGAGGAGGACCCCCGTATCCTTGAGCAGGTTGACGCAGAACTCCTCGACCTCCATGGGGATGTCGAGCTTGATGAACGAGATCGAGCAGCTACGTGGAAGCACGAGCGAGACACGCGGCTCACGGTCCACCCAATCCTTGAGGATGCCGAGGTTCTCGTTGACGATCGCGGCGTTGCGGCGGAGCACGTTGTCCTTGTTCTGCAACGTGTACGTGGCCACGTAGTCGTCGAAGACACCGCAGCAAATCATCGTGTAGTCGCGATACGTGCGGATAAGGTCGATGAACTCGAGGTTCGCGGCGATCCACCCCACGCGCACGCCGGGTACCGAGTAGGTCTTCGAGATGCTGTTGACGGATATGCCCTTGTCGTAGATATCGGCGATGGCCGGCACCGAGATGTCATCCGTCAGCGGGGTGAAGACCTCGTCGGAAAGGATATAGGCGCCCACGCTCTGGGCGATCTCGACCATCTCGGCGAGGAAGGCGGCATCCATGACGGTGCCGGTAGGGTTGTTGGCGTTGTTGATGCAGATGACCTTCGTGTTGGGTCGGATCATACGGCGGAGGTCGTCGAGGCTGGGATTCCACCCGTCCTCCTCCGATAGCTCCCAATAGTCCACCTCGGCTCCGAGCGAACGCGGGAAGTCGTAGAGCAGCTGATAGCTGGGGTGCAACGCGATGACATGGTCGCCCCTCTCGACAAGGGCCATCAGCGCGAGGAGGTCACCCCCCGTCCCGCCGTTCGTCTGGATGATCCGATCGGGCGATACATGGGCGTACGTCTCACTCACCGCCTGCTTGAACTCGGGGGAGCCCTCTATCCAGCCGTAGCTGAAGACCTGGTTTGCGAATCCGTCGAAGAACGCCTGCTCGGAAAGGGGTCCCATCGAGATGAGTTCCTTCAAGGTGAACGAGGTGATGGTGCTCTGGGAGATATCGTACGTCGCACGCTTCTCCCAGACGTTGAGCCAAGCCTCGCATCCAAATTGGGGAACGAACATGGGCTATCTCCTTCCAGTCGGGCTTCAATCGGGAAATCGCGTACCTCGGGGCATGGAGGTGCAGCCAAACGTGCACACGGGACACGCATCCGCAGTGGCTCTCCTTCGTGAGCGGATCGCCGCGAAGGACGACGGCGCAGAAACGATGGCGTCCCATGCGAGGGCGAGCTACACGATAGCGTTCGGGCACCAGGTGGTGAACCCAGTGCCCGAACCGCACCTATGCCCGGCGTATGCCGGATCGCGCGACGAGAACCGATCGTCGATGGCGATGAACCGTCGGCACGTCAGGTCGATGCCGACGAGACAGGGTCGTCGGGTGGCACGGCCACGACTAGGCGGCGGAGGCCATCGTGACCAAGACGTAATAGAGGATGCCGACGATGCCACCGATGCTGATGACGGCGACGGCGATCCACTCCTTGGTGTTGAAGACCTTCTCTATGCCCGCGCTCTTACGGGCGCTCGCATAGAAGAAGAAGCCGATGATGTAGAGCAGGAAGCACAGCAGGATATAGTTCCATCCTGCGACGATCATGCAGAACAGGAAGAAGATGGTGCCCAGGATGCCGATGATGAGGTTACCGACGTAGCCCTTCTCCTCCTTGTGCTTCAGGGTGTACTGGATCTGGTACACGGTGACGAAGAACCAGGAGATGAAGATCGCAGCGGTGCAGAGCGAGAAGGCGAACTGATACGCCGAGTCGGTGAAATGCAGGGTCAGGATGAACACCTGGGATAGAATCGTCATGAACACGAGCGAGAACGTGGGTGCGCCATGACCGTTGACCTCGCCGAACTTCTT
The DNA here is from genome assembly GCA_015655215.1 of Coriobacteriia bacterium. GTDB lineage: Bacteria > Actinomycetota > Coriobacteriia > Coriobacteriales > RUG033 > JAATFL01. The sequence continues at coordinate 46,830 of JAATFL010000001.1, read as the reverse complement.
GGGGAGGAGGTTGCGCTCGGCCATGAGCATCGTGGTCTCGGCGGGAAGCATCGTCCAGGAGAGCCAGCAGCCCACGACCGAGACGACGAAGGCGATCTCGACGAAGGCGGCACCCACGGGGCCGACGAGGTAGTTGAACATCTGCGCGACGGAAGGCTCACCGAGGTCGACGATCTGGGCAGAGCTCATGATGCCGTATGGGAGCATCGAGATGAGCAGGTAGATGACGATGAGGCCGATGAGGCCGAAGATGGTCGCCTTGCCGGCGATGGCCTTGCTCTCGGCACGACCGGACATCATGGCAGCGCCCTCGATGCCGACGAAGACCCACAGCAGAACCATCAGGGAGCCACTGATCTGGCTGAATACCGAGGCACCGTCGAAGCCAGCGGTGAGCGAGCCGGTGTTCGACGCGAAGTTGCTCCAGAAGCCGCTCGTGAAGATGCCGCCCTTGAAGGCGGTGAAAGCCACGATGATGAAGAGAAGGAGCGGGACGATCTTGCACACCGAGATGACGGCGTTGAGCACGGCGGCGCTTTCGACCCCGCGGTTGACGAGGAGCGTCAGAAGCCACATGACCACGGAGGCGATGAGGATGGAGGGCCAACTGGTCCCGGTGTCGCCCAGTGCGGGGAAGAACGTCGCCACGGCGATCATCATGACGGTGGCGAAGGCGATGTTGCCCAGCCATGCGGAGAGCCAGTAGCCCCAGCCGGAGATGAAACCGCCCAGTGGACCGAAGCCCTCCTCGGCATAGGCAAAGATCCCCGTGAGGTCAGGTCGCTTGTTGAGCAGGTTGATCAAGCTCAGGCACAGCATCAGGATGCCGACGAAGACGATCCCCCATGCAACGAGGGCTGCACCCGGCGATGCGGTGTCAGCCAGGTTGTACGAGATGTCGAAGATGCCGGAACCGATGGACGAGCTCACGACAAGCATCGTCATCGTGAACAGCCCCAGCTTCTTCTTGCCTACTTGCTCCATTGCATACCCCTCCTTAGATCAGCGGACGTATGAGCCCCAAGCACATGTGTCGTGCATATACATTGCGGCTCGATAATATATGTTGTTACTCGCTTATGGAATACTTTTATCCGATATTTTTTTTCGTAACATTACGTTAACGTACCATGTATATAGCTATTTCCCTGTTTAGTATGATTTCTTTTGTATACATGTACGCTGAATCTGCATCATCGGTGCCGTTTCAAGGTGAAACATACTCATTCTGCCGTTTGGCGATTCACGTATGCACGTAGTCCGTTCACAAGAGGACCTGCCCATCCCCTAGAGAAACGGGGATGGGCAGGTCCGATGGGTACATCCATACGTCTACCGTGAACGCAGCGCCTGATGACGGGACTTACATCATCCCGCCGTAGCCGCCACCCTGCTGGCCGCCTGCGGCCATGAGGTCGGAGATGCTCGGATCCTTGGGGATGTCGTTGACGGTGGCCTCGGTGATGAGGATCAGGGCAGCGACCGACGCCGCGTTCTGCAGCGCGGTGCGGGTGACCTTGACGGGGTCGATGACGCCCATCCCGATCATGTTGCCGTACTCACCGGTACCGGAGTTGAGACCCTCGCCCGCCGGCAGCGCCTTGATCTTCTCGACGACGACGGCACCCTCGTATCCGGCGTTGGCCGCGATGGTGGACATCGGGGCGACCAAGGCGCGACGGATGATGTCGATGCCGACGGTCTCGTCGGGATCGGTGACCTTGAGGTCATCGAGCGCGGCAAGCGCGTCCACCAGGGCGACACCGCCACCAGCGACGATACCCTCCTCGACGGCCGCACGCGTGGCCTGCAGGGCGTCCTCGATGCGATGCTTCTTCTCCTTGAGCTCGGTCTCGGTAGCAGCGCCCACCTTGATGACCGCGACACCACCGGAGAGCTTGGCGAGACGCTCCTGCAGCTTCTCACGGTCGAAGTCGGAGTCGGTGTTGTCGATCTCGCTGCGAATCTGCGAGATACGAGCGTCGATGTTGGCCTTCTCGCCGGAGCCTCCCACGATGGTGGTGGTGTCCTTGGTGACCTTGACGGTCTTGGCGCGACCGAGCATGTCGACGGTGATGTCCTCGAGCTTGTAGCCAAGCTCCTCCATGACGGGCTGGCCGCCGGTGAGGATGGCGATGTCCTCGAGCATGCGCTTGCGGCGGTCGCCATAACCGGGGGCTTTGACGGCGACGCAGGTGAAGGTGCCACGGATCTTGTTGAGCAGCAAGGTGGCGAGCGCCTCACCCTCAAGGTCCTCTGCGATGATCAGCAATGGGCGGCCGGACTTCATGACGCTCTCGAGCAGCGGCAGGATGTCGTTGACCGAGGTGACCTTCTGGTTGGCCATGAGGATGTACGGGTTCTCGAGCACGGCCTCCATGCGATCGGTGTCGGTGGCCATGTACGGGGAGACGTAACCCTTGTCGAACTGCATGCCCTCGACGGTGTCGATGTCGATACCGAAGGTCTGGGACTCCTCGACGGTGATGACGCCGTCCTTGCCCACGACGTCCATGGCCTCGGCGATCTTGCTGCCGATGGCCTCGTCACCGGCGGAGATGGTCCCCACGTTGGCGATCTGGGCCTTATCGGCGATGGGAGTTGCATCTGCCTTGATCTTATCGACGACCGCATCGACGGCCTTCTCGATGCCACGACGCAGCGCGAGGGGGTTGGCGCCGGCGACGACGTTCTTGAGACCCTCGTTGACGATGACCTCGGCCAGCAGCGTGGCGGTGGTGGTGCCGTCTCCCGCGACGTCGTTGGTCTTGACAGCGACCTCCTTGACCAGCTGGGCACCCATGTTCTCGATGGGATCGTCCAGCTCGATCTCCTTGGCGACGGTCACGCCGTCGTTGGTGATGGTGGGTGCGCCGTAGCTGCGCTCGATGGCAACGTAGCGACCCTTGGGCCCAAGGGTCACCTTGACGGCGTCGGCCAGCTTGGTGACGCCCGTCGCAAGACCGTTGCGGGCATCGGAATCAAACGTGATCTTCTTGGCCATGAATCATGGCTCCTTTCAAACGTGTGGACAGATGGGGAACATGTGACCGTGCGACTCCCTACGCTCCACCCCGGTGACGATGATGCAAGGCATACGCAAGGACCACGGTCGTTGGATACGGGAAACCGTTAGGCGGTGAAGATGCCGAGGATATCATCGGCGCGCAGGATCAGATAGTCATCGTCCCCGACCTTGACCTCCGTACCACCATACTTGCCATACAGGACCGAGTCACCCTCCTTGACGGCAGGCTTCACGAAGTTCCCGTCCTTGTCAAGCTTGCCTTCCCCCACGGAGATGACGGTGCCGCGTTGCGGCTTCTCTTGGGCACCCTTTGCGATGAGCAGACCGGCGGCGGTCTTCTCCTCAGCGGCGTCCTGCTTGACAATGACGCGATCACCAAGCGGCTTCAAATTCATTGAACGTGCCTCCCTTTCATAGACGGACCAGAAGCGATTCACAACCAACCTACGCAAGCACGAGCGGCTGGACCGAACCGTTGCCACCCGAACTTCTTGGCACTCGATGTGGTTGAGTGCCAACATCAATACATACTAGCTTCAGAATCGGGATCAGACAACCGTTGTCAGCGTTTTGAAACCAAATTTTCTACGAAAGACACACTTAGGTTTTGTAAGAAGCGGGGATTCATCTTGGAGCAGGAATCCAACTTGGGATTCTATCCCGGAGCATCACGGGCATCGCCTCGGCGAAACCACGGTCACGACCTGGTGTCTTGCCCTCGCCGGGAAGAACGCGTACTATCTGCAAGTCCGTGCTTCCTCTCACCCTGTTCCCCGATACGACCCCCTTCTCGCCCATCCGAAAGCCAGCGCATGTCGAACCGCACCGCCAACAAGACGACGCCCCGTGACGGGACCCATGGGGAGGCACCTGCGCGCACCTCGCTACGACGTGCACTCGCACGCCTCCTCGGCAGCATATCCTCTCACCCCATAATCTGGTCGGCAGGATTCCTGACCGCCTACCTCATCGCGTTCTTCATCCTCGATCGCATCCCCACCGGGCCCATCCACATCGTGCACATGTCCATCGACGACAGGATCCCGTTCCTGGCACCCTTCGTGGTGGCCTACTTCATCTGGTTTCCCTACTGGATAGGCACGTTGCTGCTCTTCGCCTGGAGGATGGTTCGCCATGGCATACGCGACGAGTTCGGCCACTACATGTCGATGCTCGCCATTGGGATGACCACGTTCATCATCACCTCCGCCGTCTATCCCAACGGTCTGCAGCTACGGCCCTCCTCGTTCGACCACCAGACCGTGTTCACGCAGATGTGCACGATGCTCTGGTCCATCGATTCCCCCAACGACGTGTTCCCGAGCATCCACGTGTTCAACGCGCTCGCCGCGCACATCGCCCTGACGAGGAGCTCGCTTGCCCGCACCCCGGGGCGTGGATGGGTCCGACCCACCTCGGCCATCGTCGCCACCCTCATCATCCTCGCGACGATGTTCATCAAGCAGCACTCCGTCTTCGACGTACTCACCGGCATCGTCATGGCGGCCGTACTCTACGTGGTGGTGTACCACGTGAATTGGTCCGCCATCGCGCACCGCCTCGGCCTCGTCGACTGAGGCGACCCTAGTACGGCTCTTCGATGTCCATGCCGGGCAGCGCCTCGATGGTGAGCGCCTCGAAGCGCCCCGCCCCGAAGCGCTCACGGGCCACCGCACCGATCATCCCCGCGTTATCGGTACACGACGATGCCAGGGGCAACGTGACCCGTACGCCCCGCCGACGCATCGCCAGCGCGATCTCATGGCGCAACTCGGGGTTGGCGGAGACCCCCCCGCCCATGCAGAACTCACGCACGCCCGTCTGCCTCACGGCATCGGTCGCCTTGGCCACCAGCACGTCGATCACCGCCTGCTGGAACGAGGCCGCGAGGTTGGGCAGGTCGATGGCACGACCCTCCGCGTTCTCCGCATGGATATAGGTGATGACGGCCGTCTTGAGACCGGAGAGCGAGAAGCGCAGGTCATGGCTGTGCAACATCGCTCGAGGGAAGTCGATGGCCGTCGAGTCTCCCTCCTTTGCCAGACGAGAGAGGATGGGGCCACCGGGATATCCGAGCCCCAGCGCCTTGGAGACCTTGTCGAACGCCTCGCCCACCGCATCGTCGAGCGTCTCTCCCAAGATGCGGTAGTCGCCCCAGTCGCGCACGTGCACGAGCATCGTGTTGCCACCTGAGACGAGCAGGGCGACGAGCGGTGGCTTGATGTCCGGGTCGATGAGACGGTTCGCGTAGAGATGCCCTTCGAGATGGTTGACCGCGATGAGCGGCAGGCCCGTCGCCCACGAGGCACCCTTCGCGAAGGCGAGGCCGACCACGAGTGCCCCCACGAGACCGGGCCCCACGGTGACCGCGATGGCATCGAGGTCCGACCAGGCAAGCGGCCTGGGGTCTCCCGGCACCCTTCCGCTCGAAGGTGCAAGACCGGCGCCCTCCACCCGGGCGAGCTCCTCGCCAGCCCGTGCGAACGCCTCCTCCACCACGCCCACGATGGCCTCCGTGTGCTTACGGCTGGCGATCTCTGGCACGACACCGCCAAAGCGCGCGTGGAAGTCGACCTGACTCGCGATGATGTCGGCGTACAAGGTGTCGGAACCGTCGATGACGGCCGCCGCGGTCTCGTCGCAACTCGACTCGATGGCGAGGATGAGCGGCCGTCGTACGGCGCTTCCCGCGTCGGGCAGCAGATGGTTGCCCAGTCCCATCCCCGCTACGACGGGCGTCGCGACCATGGCCCCCTCGCTCGTCGACGCCATACGCTCGAGTGGCAGGGCACCCCCCCAGAGCCTGCTCCCTTCCGCAGTGTCGGACGACCGGTCCATGCCCATCTTACCGAGGAAGGCGTCCACGCCGCAGTCCTTTCCCAACGTCACGGCGCTCACCGAGGTCGCCCCCAGGTCGAGGGCATCGTGCACCACGCGCGAGAAGAGACGCTCGGCGATGCCGAGATCGCGATGGTCGGGGTCCGTGACGACCCGCGTGAGCTGCGCCGTGCCATGGGTGACCGCCAACCCCGCATACCCGACGAGGACACCCTGGAGCCGCGCCACCCACCAGGTGTGCCCTTTGGAACCGAGCGCCGCCTCGAGATGCTCGGCGGTTAGACGCTCGGAGGTCGAGACCTCATCGGCGCTGCGCCCCTCGAGCTCGAGGAGGTCGGGAATGTCGTTCACCGACAGGGGCCGTAGCAGCACACCCTCGAGGGCACGGCTGTCTGCCACGCCGTTGGTGGGCAAGGTACCCGATGCGTCGAGGCCCAAGCGCTCGCGCTCGTGCTCCTCGGCATCGGAAAGGCGCGTGTAGACGGGAAGCAGCGACCCCGGAGCGCCCACGCCGAGAAGCCCAGCTCGGCGACGGGCCTCGAACGCGAGGAGCAGCCCACGCCCCGTGGGGAGCCAGAGGGGTTCATCGGCGACGGTGGCATGGATGCCCAGCTTCGCGAACCCACCGACGAGCGCGTCACGGTGCTTCCCGAGGGCGTCTCCGCACAGCAGCGGCGACTCGTCGAGACCCATATCCCAATGGGCCGCGACCTCGGTGGGCTTTGACACCTCGTCGGCGTCGATCCGTTGCGGACCGGTCGCCGCGATGCGGTAGCGCACGGGATAGACCTCGCCGCGCATCGCATCTCCCACGACCCCGACCAGCCCACGGACACCCTTCTCCCACAGGTTCCACGCGACCGCGTCGAGCGTCGAGACGCCGAAGAGCGGCACGCGCAGACCGCACGCGACCCCCTTCGCGGTCGCCACGCCGATGCGCACGCCGGTGAACGACCCCGGACCCCGCCCGCATACGACGCAGGCGACGTCGGCAGGGGCGAGACCGAGCGAGGCGAGCAGTTCGGTCGACCTGTCGAGGAGCACCGAGTTCGCCCGTCGATAGGCGGGCTCGTCGGAGGAGGCGAGCATCTCGAGGGGCTCTCGGGAATCGGGGATCCTCCCACATGCGAGCGCCAGTTGCGCCGTTGCGGTATCGAATGCGAGCACGATGCCCGCAAAAGCCTCAGTCATACCCGTTCCCTTCAAACCTGGAGGTCGATTCCAAGGGCCGTGGCCCACTGTCCCGAGAGGCGCTCTCCCCTCACGCCCACGCCCCGCACCTCGAAGACGCGCGTCGGCACCACCTGGTCGGCGGCACCCTGGTCCGACCTCCCCTTCGCCGAAGCACGATACCGTAGGGTGATGCGCACGTCGAGATAGGATGGAGGCAGCGCATCGGGGAACCGGTCACCCCATTCCACCACCGAGGCGGCGCCATCCTCGATCATCCCGAAGTAGTCGATGTCATCGAGCTGCCACTCCTCATCGAGACGGTAGAGGTCGAAGTGGTAGAAGGGAAGCCGTCCCCCCTCGTGGATGAGCAGGATGTTGAACGTGGGGCTCGTGACCGAGCCTTTTGAGCCAAGGCCGCGGGCGACGCCCTTCGCGAACTGGGTCTTGCCCGCCCCGAGGTCGCCAGCGAGGATGACCACGTCGTCGGGCGCGAGGAAGGGGGCCAGCGATGCACCCAGGTCCTCGGTGTCCTCGCGGCTGTCCGACTCCGTGGACCACGACGGGGAGGACGCCGGTTGGGTCGATCGGGTCACTTGACGTCTTCCCATAGGGTCGGCGCAGACGGCTCGGGGTTCTCGGCGGGCTTGCCGGCGCCGTGATCGGACCCTTCGGTGCATTCGGATGCAGCCGCTTCGACAGGCGAGAGCAACCCTCTGAGAAGGGTGAAGTCGGCGTGCAGGATGTCGACCTTCGACCGGTCGTAGATCGCCGCCGCGGGATGGAAGATGGGGAGCACCTGGAAGTGCCCGGTGCGATACACCTTGCCCCTCAGTCCGGTGATGCCGCGCTCGGTATGCAGTATGAAGTGCGTCGCGAAGTTACCCAGCGTGACGATGACGTCCGGCCAGATGGCGCGCACCTGATCGCGAAGGTATGGCGTGCAGAGCTCGATCTCATCTGGACGCGGGTCGCGATTGCCCGGCGGCCGGCACTTGAGGATGTTGGCGATGTATACCTGGTCGCGTACGAGGCCCGCCTCAGCGAGCAACTCGTCGAGCAGGTGGCCCGCCGCACCCACGAACGGCTCTCCCTTCAGGTCCTCGTTCTTACCCGGTGCCTCACCGATGAACATCACGCGCGCGTGGGGATCGCCCACGCCGAAGACGAGCGTCGTGCGCGTCTCGGACAGCGGGCAGCGACGGCAGTCGCCGATCTCGGCGCGCACCGCCTCGAGCGACGGGCGCGGGCGCTGGGTGCGTGGATGGTTGGGGTCCGGCGACGAGGGGGTCATGGCAGTCTCCTTCTCAGGTGTCTCGTTAGACATAGAACCTCTGCAGACGCTGTCCGAAGTGGATGGCTACCTCGTGGGTCACCGTGCCGAGAAGGTCCGCATGCTCGTCGAGCATGATCTCGCCATCGCCCTGGCGGCCGATGATGACCGCCTCGTCCCCTATCTCGACGGGACCGTGCGGGTGAAGCGGTGAGTTCCCGGGTATCTCCACCATCATCTGGTCCATGCACACGTTGCCCACCTGGTTGCAGCGCATGCCGTTGATGAGCACGTGGCAGCGACCGGACAGCGCACGCGCCATGCCGTCACCGTATCCAAGGGGCAGGGTGGCGATCTGGATGCCCCCCGGCGTGCGGTAGTGCATGCCGTAGCTCACACCCTCTCCGGTGGCCGGTGTCTTCACGAACGAGACGCGCGCCTTCACGCTCATGGCCGGTCTCAGCTCGATGAGGCTGCGTGTCACGTCGGACGAGTGAAGACCGTACATGGAGATGCCATAGCGCACCATGTCGAAGCGCGCCTCGGGATAGCGGATCGTGGCCGGCGAACTCGCCGCATGTACGATGCCCGGGTTGAACCCAGCGGCACGGATGGCATCGATCGTCTCGTTGAAGCGACGCAACTGGATACGGAAATCCCATTCCTCGGGACAGTCAGCGGTGGCGAAGTGCGTGAAGACGCCCTCCAGCTGTATCCCTCGATGGAAGTCGATCGCCCGCAGAAACGGAACGGCATCGACCGGCATGACGCCGATGCGGTTCATCCCCGTGTTGATGGCCAGGTGGTAGGGGGCGACCTGACCACGCGCATCGGCGGCCTCGCCAAGCGCTATCGCGAAGTCCACGGTGTCCACCGTGGGTGTGATGCGGTTGTCCACCAAAAGGGGGATCGACGTGATGGGCGGTTCCGCAAGGCAGAGGATGGGTGCCGCGATGCCCACGGAGCGCAACTTGACGCCTTCGGCGACCATGGCGACGGCGAGGCGATCCGCGCCGGCCTTGAGGGCGATACGCGACACCTGCTCCGCGCCGTGCCCATAGGCGTCCGCCTTGACGACGGCCATGACCTGGCCGCCACGGCCTGCCATGTTGCGTGCCTTCCGCAGGTTGTACGCGATGGCCGAGGAGTCGATCTCGACCCACGCCCAACGCGTCAGTCCCCTGCCATCAGTGCTTTCGTCCATCGTGGCGCCCCTCCTCGTTCGATCGTGTCCTCGCCTGGGTCGTGGATACGCCCATCCTACTCCAACGCACCCGCACCCATGCTCGCCGAAGGCCCATCGAGCGGGTGGCCGATGTCCCCCTCTCAGCCAGCTGTGGGTGATGGGAGATCCCGTCCCCCACCGCGCGGCTGACGGGCGCTCTCCCCGGCGCATCTCAGGCAAGCGTGCGCGCGACGGCCTCCGGTATCGCATCGCACACGTCGGCGGCGGTCACGCACATCTCGGTGAGACGACCGGCCGCCCGTCGACCCGCGAGCCCATGCAGGTGCACGGCCAGAGAGGCCGCTTCGAAAGGTGCGAGGCCCTGGGCGAGGAGGGCTCCCACCATGCCGGCGAGGACGTCCCCCGTGCCGGCCGTGGCCAGCGCCGCGGTCCCCTCACCCGAGACGAGCGCACGGGTCGCATCCGCCACGACCGTCCCAGGTCCCTTGAGCACCACGGTCGCGCCAAGGCGCGTCGCCATCGCCCGCGCGACGGCCACGCGCCCAATGGGCGCGTCCAAGGCCATCGACGCCACCTCACCCGTCGCCGCACCCATCCAGTCCGACTCCAGCAGACGGCGCATCTCCCCCGCATGTGGGGTCACGACCAGAGGCAGACCCGCATCCCTGCGCGCCGCGACGGCACCGTCGAGCTGGGCGAGGAGGAAGAGCCCGTCGGCATCCACGACCAGCGGGAGGGGGCAGCGACGCATGAGCGCATCGAGGAGCGCTCGCGCGCCGACCGTACGCGTCACCCCGGGACCGAACACCACGGAGCGCATCTTGGCGCAACGTCCGATGACCGAGGCGATGGCGGATGCGTCGAAGGCGCCATCGCGCGCGGGCATCGCGGCGACGGGCACGCTCACCAGGTGCACCTGCAGCACGCCGACGATGGGTTCGGGGGCGGCGAGCGTCACGTACCCCGCCCCGCTGCGCGCCGCGGCCCTGCTGCACAGCACCGCTGCGCCCGGGAAGGACGTGGATCCAGCCACGACCAGCACCGCTCCACGCGTGTACTTGCTTGCAACGGGGTCAAGGTGGGGCATGAGCGACGCGAAGTCCGACGCCTCTCCCTCCTGCGCGAGCGCATGCGCCGCGTACGCACCGGGAAGCAGCTCCTCGACCCCCAGGCCGTCGAGCACGATGCGCCCGCAGGCCACCCCTCCGGCACCGCCCACCATACCCGGCTTCACCGTCATGCACGCGAGCGTGCACTCCGCCCGCACCCCGTCCTCGGCCACGACCCCGGTGTCCGGTTCCAAGCCGCTCGGCACGTCGATGGACAGGACGGGTACCCCGCTTCGGCGCAGCATCCTCGACCACGACGAGAACGGTTGGCGCAACGACCCGGAGAAACCCGTGCCCAGGAGCCCGTCTATGGCGAGGCTCGCCTTCGAGAGAACCGCACGGACCGTCTCCGCATCGGGTGAGACGAGTGCGGGCACCCCCGCATCGACGGCAGCACGCGCCGCATCGCGGGCGATACCCTTGAGGTGCCCGGGATCACAGACGGAGAGCACCTCGACCTGCCGGCCGGCGGCACGAAGCCTCTGTGCCGCCATCCACCCGTCGCCGCCGTTGTTGCCGGAACCCGTGAGCGCGACGATGGGACCCTCGGGCGCCATCGCCTGTGCCTGGCGTGCCACCGCCGTCCCCGCGCGAGCCATCAACTCGCCTCCGGGACACCCCGCCGCCTCGGCGGCGTCCTCCATCAGCGCCGTGGCGGCGCAATCCAGTATCGGGCGCATGCCTCACACCCCTCTCTTCATACGGTCAGGGACCGCTCATCCCCCACATCGTCCGTCACGTCGGTGGCTTCAGCCTCCTCCGGACCCTCCTCGACCCGCCGAGGCACTGTCTGCACCGGAACACCCTGCGCCCCATTCCCATCGGTTGGCCCCAGGTCGTCGAGGAGGGAGCGCGCCTCCTTGAAGGCCGCTGCCAAGCGGGCCTTGGGATCCTCGCGCTCGTCCGGATGGGGCTGCACCGCGCTCGTCACCGCGACGGCGTTGGCGATGGCGGTATCATGCGTGTGCGAGAGCGAGATGGGCAGCGAAACGACCCCCTGCGCCGTGGCGGTGCGTGCGGCGGCTCCGTGCAGGATCACGAAGGGCCGTCCCTTCCCGTTATGGCTGACCTCGACATCGGTGATCTTGATACCCGCGGAGAATCCGCAGCCCAGCGCCTTGACCACCGCCTCCTTCGCGGCGAAGTGGGCGGCGTAGCTCTGCTCGGGTCTGGCCTTTGCGTCGCAGTAGGCACGCTCGTGCTCGGTGAACACGCGTTGCGCGAAATGCGGCGAGCGACTCACCGCCCGCTGCATGCGGGCTATCTCCACGATGTCGACCCCGAGGCCGGCGACGGGTGGCTTGGCGACGTCCAGGGAGGTCGCCTCCTCGGGTTGCACGGCGAGGACCCCCTCTGGCTCCCTGTCCCCGTCCTTGTCCATGGCGCTACTCAACGGTGACCGACTTGGCGAGGTTGCGGGGCTTGTCCACGTCGCAGCCGCGGGTCTTTGCCACGCAGCGCGCGAGCACCTGCAGCACGACGCTTGCGGTGATGGCGGAGAAGCACTCGCGCACAGCGGGGATGTAGATGACCTCGTCGCAGATGTGCTCGGCGTCAGGGTCGCCTTGCGTCGCGATACCGATGACCTTCGCGCCACGCGCCCTCACCTCGGCGATGTTGCTCACCATCTTGTCACGCGTCGCGCTCTTGATCATGAGCGCGACGACCGGCATCGCCTCGTCGACCAGCGCGATGGGACCGTGCTTGATCTCACCGGCGGCGAAGGCCTCGGCGTGCACGTACGATATCTCCTTCAACTTGAGAGCGCCCTCGTAACAGGTGGTCGCCCCGATGCCACGCCCGATGAACAGCGCCGACGTGGCACCGTCGATGATCTCCGCAGCGTGCTCGATGGACGTGGTGTCGTCGAGGATCGCCGTGATCTGCTCGGGTAGTCGCTGCATCTCACGGTAGAACATGCGAACTTGGGCGCACGTGAGGTGGCCGCGTGCCTGCCCGAGGTAGAGTGCCACGAGGGTGAGCGCGACGACCTGTGCCAAAAACGACTTCGTGGCGGCGACGCAGGTCTCAGGACCGGCCTGCGCGTAGATGACGCCATCGCTCTCGCGCGTGATGCGACTGCCCACCGAGTTGGTGATGGCGAAGACGCGCGCACCATGGGTGCGCGCCAGCTGGACGGCCTCGACGGTGTCGGCCGTCTCCCCTGATTGCGAGACGGCTATGACGAGCGTGGACGGGGACACGATGGGGTCGCGGTAACGGAACTCGCTCGCCACCTCCACATCGCACGGGATGCGCGACCATGCCTCGATCAGGTTCTTGGCGATGAGCCCCGCATGGTAGCTCGTGCCGCATGCGATGATGTACACGCGGTCGATGGCGGCGATGTCCTCTGCGGTGAGGGCGAGCTCGTCGATGATGACCCTGCCGTCCTTCACGCGACCGGCGAGCGTGTCACGCACGACACGCGGCTGCTCGGCGATCTCCTTGTCCATGAAGTCCTCGTAGCCGCCCAGCTTCGCCTCGTCGATGCTCCAGTCGATATGCACCGTCTCAGGCGAGACGGGCACACCGTCACCATCGAAGTAGTCGACGGTGCCACCGGAGTGCAGTACGCACACGACCCCGTCGTCGGGGAACACCACGTCCCGTGTCACCTCGATGAGGGCGGGCGTGTCGGATGCCACGACGGCGCACCCCTCGGCGCACCCCACCACGAGGGGGGAGCTCTTGCGCACGGCGACGATCTCGTCGGGATGGTCAGCGTGCACGGCGACGATGGTGTACGCCCCCTCGAGCTGGGCGATCGTCTCGGTCATCGCAACCCTCATGTCGCCTTCGTATGCACGTTCCAGGAGATGGGCGATGACCTCGGAATCGGTCTCGGAGATGAAGACGTGTCCCTGTTCGATGAGTTGGGTGCGCAGCTCGGAGAAGTTCTCGATGATGCCGTTGTGCACGATGGCGATCTTGCCCGTGCAGTCGCGATGCGGATGGGCGTTGACCTCGCTCGGCTTACCGTGCGTGGCCCACCGCGTGTGCCCGATGCCCGTGGTGCCGAAAAGGGGCGTGTTGCCGACAAGCTTGACCAGACCCTCGACGCGCCCCTTCACCCGGAACACGTCCATGCCCCGTGCACCGTCGAGAATGGCGATGCCCGCGCTGTCATATCCGCGATACTCGAGTAGGGACAGGCCGGTCAGAAGGATATCCTTGCAAGGCGTTGACCCGGTGAATCCAACGATACCGCACATAGAGCTGCCTCCTTCAAACCAAGGGGCGACGTGACGCCGCTCAACCTCGGGCCAGGATGCCCCGATAGGCATCGCACTAGTTTAGCAGGAGAGCGGATGCGTGGTGGGAAAGGACCCGTTACGTCTCCACGAACAGCCGCCACGCATCATGGGCACGATTCCCGCCCGCATCCGAGAAAGCCCGCATCCGAGAAAGGTCAGACCACCGTGCCGGAAAGCTGCTCGACCACCACCTGGGCGATCTCGTTGGCGCAGACAGCCGCATCATACTCGCTCGTCGCCTCGACCATCACCCGGACGAGCGGTTCGGTGCCACTCGCACGCACCAGCACGCGCCCCTCCTCGCCCAGACGCCTGCTCACGCTGTCGACGACGCGGGCGACGGACTCGTTGCCCGCGTACGACTCCCGATCGGCTACCCGCACGTTCACCAGGACCTGCGGGTAGCGCCGCATCACCCGGGAGAGCTCCGAGAGCGACGCGTCCGCACGACGCATCGCGGTCAGGAGCTGCAGGGCCGTGATCAGACCGTCGCCCGTCGAGTTGTGATCGAGGAAGATGAGGTGACCCGATTGCTCGCCCCCCAGCACCGCACCGGTCTCGCGCATGCGCTCGAGCACATGCCGATCGCCCACGGCGGTTTGCTCCACCACGATACCCTCGCGCTCCATGGCGCGGGTGAACCCCAGGTTGCACATCACCGTCGAGACCACGCGCCTCCCGGGCAGCTTGCCCTGGCGCGCCAGGTCGACGGCGCAGATGGCCTCGATCACGTCACCGTCGATGGGATCGCCGTTCTCATCTATGGCAAGCAGGCGGTCGGCGTCCCCGTCGTGGGCGAGCCCGACCTGCGAGCGGGTCACCCGCACGAGACGACCGATGCTCCCGAGGTGCGTCGAACCGCACTGCACGTTGATATCGGTACCATCCCAGCTACCGTTGATCACCGTGAGGTCGGCACCGAGCCGGCGAAGGGCCTCGGCGGTCGTCCTCGACGCGGCACCGTGCGCGCAATCGAGCGCCACCTCGATGCCATCGAACCGGATGCCCTGCTCCTCGACGATGGCGACCGCATGGTCGATATAACGCTCACAGGCATCGGGGATCTCGATCACCCGCCCCACGGCACCGCCGTGCGGGCGACGGATGATGGCATCGGAGCCGTCGGCGGGCTCGTGGAGAAACGCCTCGATCTCGTCCTCGAGCGCCATGGGGAGCTTGTACCCTTGCGCATCGAAGAACTTGATGCCGTTGTACTCGGGGGGGTTGTGCGAAGCGGATATGACGATGCCGCCGCTCGCGGCGAACTGACGGGCGAGCAGGGCGACCGCGGGCGTGGGGATGATTCCCGCACGCATCACCGTCGCACCGCTCGATGTGGCCCCGGCGATGACACCGGCCTCGAGCATCGCCCCGCTCGCGCGGGTGTCCTCGCCAACGACCAGGAGAGGCCCCAGGAAGCGCGCCGCCGCCTGCCCGAGGCGGAATGCAAGCTCGGGGGTCAACTCGATGTTGGCCACACCGCGAACACCATCGGTCCCAAAGAGGCGAGCCATGTCCCTCCCTTCGACGAAGTCACCGCCCCGGCCGATGCAACCGGTACGATGGCTCGAAACGTCGACATGCCTACCGCGAGCATAGCCATGTCGCACCCTGCGCAGACCGCGACATCACACGCACGTGCGGCGCCGGGAAACGCCCCCGCCGTCTCTCCTTATGCACAGGGCCCGCCTCGAGAGACGGGCCCTGTGAAACCGCACGATGCAGGAGGTGGAAGACGTCACGCAGGCGAGGGTGCGCTGCGCGAGATGGCTGCGAAGCACCGTCCCTTAGCGCTTGGAGAACTGTGGACGCTTGCGCGCCTTCTTGAGACCGTATTTCTTGCGCTCGACCACACGCGGGTCGCGGGTCAGATAGCCGGCCTTCTTGAGCTCGGCGCGGTAATCGCCGGCGTCGAGCAGGGCACGGGCGATGCCGTGGCGCAGCGCTCCGGCCTGACCGGAGATGCCTCCCCCGTCGCACAAGGCGATGACGTCGAAGTGGTCGACGGTGTCGGTGATCTTGAACGGGGTCAACGCGTAGTTGACGAGGGCCTCGCGACCGAAGTAATCCTTGCCGTCGCGGTGGTTGACGGTGACCTTGCCGGTCCCGGGGACGAGGCGCACGCGGGCGACCGCGTTCTTGCGACGGCCGGTGCCTTGGTAAACAGCGATGTTCTCAGCCATGTGT
The DNA here is from genome assembly GCA_015655215.1 of Coriobacteriia bacterium. Lineage (GTDB taxonomy): Bacteria > Actinomycetota > Coriobacteriia > Coriobacteriales > RUG033 > JAATFL01. Next base: position 30,782 of record JAATFL010000001.1, on the reverse strand, counting down.
TAGCCCTCCAGCTTGATCTCGCGCGGCTTCTGCGCGGCGTGCGGATGCTCGGGGCCTGCATAGACCTTGAGCTTCATTCCCATGGCGCGACCCAGGGTGTTCTTTGGGAGCATGCCCTTCACGGCGTGCTCGATGACGCGCTCCGGATGACGCTCCATCGCTTCGATGAACGTCTCGGACCTGAGTCCTCCGGGATATCCGGTGTGATGGTAGTAGGTCTTGTCGGCAGCCTTCACGCCCGTGAGGCGAATCTTGTCGGCGTTGATGACGATGACGTAGTCACCTGTATCGACGTGCGGGGTGTAGAGCGGCTTGTGCTTACCGCGCAGCAGACGCGCGGCTTCGGTTGCCAGTCGACCCAGTATGAGATCGGTCGCGTCGATAAGCAGCCACTCGCGCTCGACCTCTCCGGGTTTGGCATAATGCGTCGTCTTCACAAAACCCTCCAAACAGATGTAGACAGAGATGTCGTCATGGTGGACGGGGACAGGGCACGCCCACCCACGTCACTTTCCCTAACGGACCGTATCAATATAATGAGCTGACCCCGGCACGTCAACAGGTTTCTTGGACAATCGACTCGGGGACGAGCCGGGCACACCACCCGCCGCCCGGAACGGACCGGTGGCTAACGCTGCGTATGCATTGATCCCGAGGAGGGGCATTCCCACGAAGACGGCCGGACTGCGAGCGGGTCCATGGGGCTACTCGCCCGCGCCGATGCCGTCGTAGGCACCCAGGGCCCGTTTGGCATGGTCCACGTCGGATGGGCACTCGACGTACTCGTCTCCGCGGTGCTCGCGAGTCTCGGCGCCTTTCCCGGTGATGAGGACGACCGCCTCGGCGGCCCCATCGTCGGTTACACGAGCATCCCGACCCCGTCGAGCGGCCCACGCCACGGCATAGGCGATGGCCTCGCCGCGGTCGAGCCGCACCGCGTAGGGACATCCGGTCCCCTCGACATGCTCCGCCATCTGCCGCGCGATGTCCGCCGCATTCTCCGGGCCAGGGTCCTCCTCGGTGAGGACCACCAGGTCGGCCTCCCTCCCGGCGATGGCCGAAAGGTCGCGTCGACGGTCGTACGCCTTGCCCCCCGGGCATCCGAACACGATGGCGATGGGCCGACCGGGGTACTCGGCTTTGACGGAGGCGAAGAGCTTCTCGAAGGACAACCCGTTGTGGGCGTAGTCCACGATGGCGACGATGGCGCCGTCGGCGCTGGCATACGTCTCCATGCGGCCCGGCACGCGCGCCGCGAACAGGCCCGCGGCGATGGCATCGGCTGGGATGTCCAGCACCTCGCAGATGGCGATGGCGGCCAGGGCGTTGCCCACGTTGAACAGGCCGGGCATGGTGAGCCTGAGGTCGCGCGAGAAGCGCGGCGTACGCACGTGGAAGGTGATGTCGCCACCCCTCTTGCGCACCTCGCTGCCGTAGACGGTTGCCCGACGGTCGACCTCCGAGAAGGTCACGAGACGCGGGCAGCGCGCTGCGGCGAGCAAGACCTCGTCGACATGTTGGATGTCGAGATTGACCACGGCGTTGTCGGTGTGCTCGAAGATACGCAGCTTGGAGGCCAGATAATCCTCGAAGCTGGGATGCTCGGCCGGGGAGACGTGGTCGTAGCCGATGTTGAGGAAGGCTCCCACGGCCAGATGCACCCCGTCCATGCGGTCATATTTGAGCGCCTGGCTGGAGACCTCCATCGTGAGGTATCCCAACCCCGTCTGCAGCGCATGCGAGAAGTGACGTTCGAGCTCGATCGGCTCGGGCGTGGTGATGTGCGACTCGAAGCGCTCCACCCCGTCGAAGGTGTCGATGGACGAGACGATACCGCTCCCGGGCAGACCCCGGGAAGCCAGGTGGACATCGAGGATGGACTTGAGGTAGTAGGCCGTCGTGCTCTTTCCCTTGGTGCCGGTGATGCCGATGACCGGCAGTCGAGAGCTGGGGTCGCCATAGTAGGCGACGGCGAGCAGGGCCATGGCACGGCGCACGTCGAGAACCCGAAGACATGGTACCCCCACGTCGGCATAGGGTTCCTCGGCCACGTACGCCAGGGCGCCCCGGGCGACGGCATCCTCCAGGTAGGCACGCTTGAAGGCCGCACCCTTGCAGACGAAGAGCGTCTGGGCGACGACCTCCGTCGAGTCGCAGGAGACGAGCTCGACGGTATGGTGCAGCAGGCCGCGGTCGAGGCCGTCCATGCATCGCACGTCGAGAAGCCCGGCATCGAGGAGCAAGGTGCGATACTCATCCAGAACATGCTTCACGAGTCCCACGGCATACACCTCACAGGTCGAGTTCCATCATCGCCAACGGTACAGGTGGCGATACGGCATTTACGGTACAAACCCATCAACGAATTTGCCTGCTCATCTTACAATGTGAATTGTGCCTTCCCTGCGCCGAGGGGGTGAGGATTCCTTCTTGATGTAACCGATTGCGGCCGCCGAACAGATAGCGTGCTCCTTCGGTATGCCAAGTTCGAAGAGAAAATCACGGACATGGCCGTCATCGCGCAGCCAGTGGAGATGGTTGATATAACAGCTGCCGATTCCGATCGATTGCGCTGCCAGAAAAACATTTTCCAATGCAAGCGAGCAATCAGCCATCGCGTTTTCGTAATTTGGCCGGTTCGAGGTGATGATCAGAGTCGGCGCGTGGTAATAGAAGCTGAAGCCTTCCTTTTGCGAAGCGGTTCTCATAGCAAGCTTCCCGGGATAATCGTCATCCGGTACCCAGTGCTGATATCCCTCTTTCACGAGCTCGTTGAGCTTCAGCAGCTTTTCCTTGCTTTGGATAGCGGTGAATAGCCAACTCTGATTATTTCCTCCACTGGGAGCCCAGATGGCGGCATCGAGAAGCGTGTCCAATTCTTCCGGCTCAATCTGCAGGTCTTGAAAGCTGCGGGTGCTTCTGCGCGCATGGAGACCGCTGAGCACTTCATTTTGAATCATGTTTGCTCCCTCCCATCGAAACCGGTCAAAAAAATAGGGTTTGCTCAATCGACTTGCTGCTGAAGTGGTGTTGCTCGTTCGGACCCGCACCGTCCGTCAGAAATTCCCGAATAACGGCGGCGGGATCAGAATAGCCCGGTCTCGGCAGCCTCCATCATCAGAAGGGTGCCGACGATGGCAGCGTCGATATCTCCGAATTCCCTGCCATCATAGCCGCGTTTCCAGCTTTTTCCACGATCATAGCAGACGAGGGTGCCAAGGGTGCGTCGAGGTGGCTGGGTGTGCATCTCTCCGGTTTTGTCAGTGCTTCATCCCTCTCGATGACGAGGACCCGCTGCGGCTGAAGGCATGGGGCGGCTTGGGGAGTGAGGGGTCACTTCACCAGATGCGCTCATGCACCCTCCTGCCCTCGTACGAGACGCTCCAGAGCGTGAGGCCGCGTGCCGGGGCAGTGGGCCCGGCGGCGCAACGGTCGCATGCCGACAGCACCTCGGCCACCCACGTGGGTGGCCGACGACCCACGCCCACCTCGACGAGCGTGCCCACCAACGTGCGCACCATCGAATGGAGGAAGGCGTTGCCTACCACGCGGATCGTGAGGCAGGACTCCCCCAGCACCTCCTCCTCGGTCACGTCGACGCTTGTTAGGTAGCGACAGGTCGGCCGCCCCTGTGCCGAACGCGCGACGCAAAACGACTTGAAGTCGTGCTCGCCTATGAGCGGGACCGCCGCCTCGCGCATGGCCTCCGCATCCAACGGCGAGCCCTTGATCCACCACGCCCAGGGCTCCAGGAAGAGAGGTGGCACCGGACCGGTCACGATGCGGTAGCGGTACTCGCGCGACACCGCGTCGAAGCGCGCCGAGAAGCCCGCTGGCTTGAGCAGGACCTCGCGCACCGAAACGCCATGGCAGGTGAGCGAGTTGAGCGAACGCAGCATCCGTCCGAGCGAGCGGGTCTCCAGGGCACGCGCCTCCTCGGCCGTGACCGGCAGGCTCACCACCTGGCCGAGCGCGTGCACGCCCTTGTCGGTACGCCCGGCACATGCGGTCGGTGCGGGCCGGGACAAGAGCAGCCCGAGGGCCCGCTCAAGCTCGCCCTGCACGGTGTCGAGGCCCTCTTGAAGCGCGAAACCCGCGAAGGGCGCTCCATCGTAGGCGACGATGAGCACCAAGGTCGCCCCATTCGCCACCATGGCATCGTCCATCGCGTTCACGCTGGACGGGCCATGGCCCGCACCTTCCCATTCCATCTCCAGACCTCTTCTCCCAAACGGTTACTCGACATGGTGCGCCGGCCAGTGCGACGCCCTTCAGGCCGATGGACACCAAGGACCATCGGCCCTTACAGGTAGATGCCCAGCAGCACCGACGCGGTGCATCCTCCCAACAGGACGGCCCAGTCCACATGACGCATCCGCGGGGCATCGAGCCGCGTGCGGAGCGCTCCCGTGAAGCAGCGTCCGTCGAGCATGTCGGCCAGCGCGTCAGCACGATGGAACAGGCTCACGAGCAGCGGCACGAGCACCGGACCCCACGCGCGAACCCGCGCGACGGGTCCCCCCTCGCCAAACCGCGCGCCCCGCGCCCGCTGGGCCGTCACGATACGGTCGGCCTCGTCGGCGATCACGGGTATGAAGCGCAGGGCGATCGAGCACATCATCGCGACGTCCCCCACCGGGACGTTCCAACGCCCCAGAGGTCGCAGAAGGGCCGTGAAGGCGTCCATCAACGCGACGGGCGTGGTCGTGAGACTGAGCAGGGCCGCTGCGACGATGAGGAGGATGATGCGAACCGCCAGGTACATCCCGTGCAGCATCCCTGCGGGAGTGAACGACAGACTGCCCACGATCGCGGCCCCGTCTGCCGGATGCGCCAGCGACAGCGCGTTGGCGATGACGGTGAGCGCCAGGAGGAGCGCGATGGGACCGGCACCTCGCAGGGCGTGTCCGAGAGGGACCTTCCCCACCACCAGTCCGAACAGCGCCAACGACAGGCAGCACGCCAGTCCCACCCAGCCGTCCGAGGTGAACAGGAGGAACGTGTACGCCGCGAGCAGGGCGAGCTTCACGCGAGCGTCGAGACGGTGCAAGGGCGTCTCCCCCGGCAGGTAGGCAACGCTTGGCATCATCGTCACGGGCGTCCACCTACCCCATCGCCCTCGCCGTGCGCATGGACGTGCACCCCTCGCGCGGGACCTGGCAGCGGATAGCCCCCGAGCGCCCAGGAAGCCACCTCGTCCGGGTTGGTCGAAAGGCATCCCGGCTGCGCGCCAAGCGTCAGCTCGAAGGCCAGCAGCTCCGGAACCTCGAGTCCGGCACGCTCGAACAGGATGGAATCTCCCAAGAGCGCGCAGGACGTTCCCTGCCATATGGAGCGTCCCTTGCGCAGGAGCGCCGCCCTGTCGAAGACGTCGAGGAAGGCGTCGAGGTCATGGGTCACCACGACCACGCCCACCCCCTCATGCGCCAACGACACGACGAGATCAAGGATGAAGGCGCGCCCGCTCGCATCGAGACCGGCGGTGGGCTCGTCGAAGAGCAGATACCTGGATCGCATGGCCAGCACGCCGGCGATGGCGACTCGCCGCGCCTGGCCCCCCGAAAGCGCGAAGGGCGACCGAGCGCCGTACACGTCCGGGTCCAGACCCACCCGGGCGAGCGCCTCACGGGCATCCTCCTTGGCCTGCGTCGGGGTACGGCTGCGGTTGCGTGGACCAAAGGCCACGTCATCGAGCACCGTGGCGGCGAAGAGCTGTGCATCGGGCCGTTGGAACACGATTCCCACGTCACCCGGGATGACGGGTGTCCCCTCGATGTCCACCGTACCCGTGGTGGGCGCGAGCAGCCCCGCGGCACAGCGCAAGAGCGTCGACTTGCCCGATCCCGTGGCGCCGGTGACGAGGAGGACGCGCCCGGGCTCGATGGCCAGCGAGACGTCGATGAGCGCCTCGTGCGCAAGCGACGTGCCGGAGTTGTAGGTGCATCCCACGTGGGCGAGCGTCAACGACACGTCGGTCCCACCCTTCTCACGTGATCGGCGAGCGCGGCGGCGAGCACCCGTGGGTGCGTGGGGTCAGCAGGCAGCGTCATGCCCGCCGCCGCCAGGTGGTTCGCGACCACGAGCAGGCGCGATGGCCCCAGTCCCAGCTCGCGCAGGCGCCCCCCGTCGCCAAGCAGGTCGTGAGGTTCGCCTTCGTAGGCGATATGGCCCGAGTGCAGGACCACCGCGCGGTCGCATGGGACCACGTCATCGAGGTCGTGCGTTATGTGCACCACGCCGCAGCCCACCCGGACAAGCACCGTGACGGCATCGAGCACCTCGCGCCGACCGGGCGTATCGAGCATGGTCGTCGGTTCGTCGAGCACGACATACGAGGGGCGCATCGCAAGCACCGCGGCGATGACGACACGTTGGCGCTCGCCACCCGACAGCATCGCGGGATCGCGACGGCGCATGTCCGACAGGCCCATGGTGGCAAGTGCCGCATCCACGCGCCGTTGCACCTCGTCCACGGGCACGCCGAGGTTGCCGATCCCGAACGCCACCTCGTCCTGCACCGACGAGGAGATGATCTGGTCCTCCGGATCCTGCCCCACCACACCGACCCGACGGCAGAGGCCCTCGGTGCCCGTGACGCCATCGGCCGAGACAAGGCCCTGGTCGGGAACGAGCAGGCCCTGAGCCATGCGCGCCAGGGTCGACTTGCCGGACCCGTTGGGGCCCACCACCGCGACACGCTCGCCCGGGTCGACGTGAAAGCACACGTCGTCGAGCGCCTTGAAGGTGCCCCGACCGAGGCGGTAGGCATAGCTGATATGTTCAAGTCGCAGTGGCATCGTCTCTGTCACGATACCGGTATGTGGTCTCGCGAGAAAGCCCCTCGCCGCCACGGGGACCGCTGGCAGGGGTCGGCGTGACACCGATGGTACAGCCCCTACCTCACGCCACCCCCGCGGTGGAGAGAAGGGCGTCGAGCTGGGAGTCGGTGATCTCGTAGCGCAGGAAGAGCCGGTAGAAATCACGCGCCTCCTGCCGCACGTCGATGTCGGCGTACTCGGGGTACAGCACCTGCATGAGCCACAGGCACCCCAAGAGCCGCATGGCCGAAGGCGGACGCCCAAACCACGAGATGCTCCAGTGCAAGGATGTAGAGATCGACGGTACCGGTGGAGTCGGCGTGGGTGAACATCTGGGTGCATAAGGCCGAGGAAAGCAAGACAGGCTGGAGCCATTGATGGCTCCAGCCTGTCTCACGGGAACTCCTATCGCAGCCCTTCCCTATCGCACCTAGATCGCATCCCAAACGCACACGGGGGATGCAGCCGATCTACTCGGAAGCCTTCTCCTGGTCGACGACCTCGGCCTCGATGACGGGGGCCTCCTCGGATTCGACCACCTGGGCGGGAGCCTGAGCTGCGTCATCAGCGGCCGCCTTGGTCTCATCCGCCTTCTTGCGGGCGGTCTTGACCTTGTCGGATTTCTTCTTCTCGACGGCCTTGGCGGCCTTCTCGGCCTTTTGCGCCTTGGTCACGCAGGGCTCGGTGACAAGCTCGATGATCACCATGGGAGCCTTGTCGCCCTTGCGAGGCCCGAGCTTCATGATGCGGGTATACCCGCCAGGACGGTCCACGAACATGCCCTGCCCGACCTTCTCGAACAGCTCACGTACCAGCTCCTTGTCGCCCACGGCGCTGATGGCCAGACGACGGGCGTGCAAGTCGCCGCGCTTGGCCCACGTGATGACCTTGTCGACGTCGGGACGGATCTCCTTGGCACGTGACTCGATCGTCTTGATGCGGTCGTTCTTGAGCAAGGCGGCAACCAGGCTCTTCTTCATGGCACGGGTGTGGCTCGCATCGGTACCGAGCTTACGACCCTTCTTGTAGTGTCTCATATCTGCGTTCTCCTACTGCTTTAGGTTGAGGTTCATCGACTGGAGCTTATCCTTGACTTCCTCAATCGACTTAGCACCGAAGTTGCGGATGTTAAGCAAGTCGTTCTCGGAAAACTCGACCAGCGCACGAACCGAGTGGATGCCGGCGCGCTTCAGGCAGTTGTATGAACGGACGGAAAGGTCCAGATCCTCAATCTGCTTCTCAAGCTCGGTGTTCTTGGTGGGACCATCCGGGACGAAGATGCTGGGGGACTTGGCCTCCTCCTCCACACCCGAAAGCGCCAGGAACGCGGACATATGCTGCGTGATGATGTTTGCGGCGTCGCAAACGGCTTCGGTGGCATCGATGGCCCCGTTGGTCTGGACCTCGAGCTCCAGGCTGCTGTAGTCGGTGCGTTGACCCACACGGGTATCCGAGACGTTCATCGCGCAACGACGTACCGGTGAGAACTCCGAGTCGAGCGGGATGATGCCGATGGGGTCGTCTGGGCGCTTGTTACGGTCGGCCAGAACATACCCACGCCCGGTCCCGATGCGAATGTCCATCTCGAAGACGGCACCCTCCGAGAGCGTCGCGATGACATGCTCCGGATTCACGAGATTGAACTCGGCCGGGACGTCGATGTCGGCACCCGTCACGATGCAGGGGCCGGTGGCGGAGACGCTCGCAACCGCCTCCTCCCCCGTGCCCATGGAAGCGAAGACCAGCCCCTTGACGTTCAGGACGAGGTCGGTCACGTCCTCGACCACGCCCGGGGTGGTGGTGAACTCGTGCTGTACGCCCTCGATCTTGATCGCCGTAGCGGCCACGCCCTCAAGCGAGGACAGCAAGACGCGACGCATACTGTTGCCAAGCGTCTCACCATAACCACGCTCAAGTGGCTCTACGATGAAGCGCGAGGTGGAGTCGTCGACCTGCTCGACCGTAACCTTGGGCCTCATGAACTCTGTCATATAAGCAGCCTCCTTGGCTTACGTGGGTTACTTGGAGTAGAGCTCGACGATGAGCTGCTCTTGGATGTCCAAATCGATCTGGTCGCGCGCCGGAAGCTGGAGCACCGTGCCCTGGAGCTTCTCGATGTCGACTTCCAGCCAGCTTGGTACCTGGATGTGCTCGGAGGCGATCAGAGCGCTCTTGATGGGTAGCATCTCCTTGGCCTTGGGGGCGACGGAGATGATGTCGCCGGCCTTGACGCGGTAGGAGGGGATGTTGACGATGCGTCCGTTCACCATGATGTGCTTGTGGTCAACCGTCTGACGGGCAGCCTTGCGGGTCTTGGCGAAGCCAAGGCGGAAGATGACGTTGTAGAGACGCGTCTCGAGGATGGTCATCAAATCCTCGCCCGTGATGCCGGGCATCTTCAGGGCTCTTTGATAATAGCCACGGAACTGCTTCTCGAGGACGCCGTAGATGAACTTGACCTTCTGCTTCTCGCGAAGCTGAAGGGCATACTCGCTCTCGTTCCTACGCCTCTTGTTGGGTTCACGCTTTGATTGCTTTTCAATCCCCAAGACGATGGGATCAAGTCCGAGGGACCTGCACCGCTTGAGAACCGGAGTTCTATCGATTGCCATGCCTGATTATCCTTTCGGGGATCACACGCGACGACGCTTGCGCTGACGGCAACCGTTGTGCGGTACTGGGGTGCAGTCTTGAATGCTGGAGATCTCGAGACCGGCGGCCTGCAGCGAGCGGATAGCCGTCTCGCGACCTGAGCCAGGGCCCTTGACGAAGACCGAGACCTTGCGCAGTCCATGCTCCTGAGCGGCCTTCGCAGCCTGCTCCGCGGCCATTTGCGCGGCAAACGGGGTGGACTTGCGCGAACCCTTGAAACCAACGGTCCCCGAGGACTGCCAGGAGATCACATTACCCTGGGGATCCGTGATGGAGATGATGGTGTTGTTGAACGTGCTCTTGATGTGGGCCTGGCCCACGACGATGTTCTTACGCTCGGAACGCTTGAGGTGGGTGCGGACGGCCTTCTTCGCAGTAGCCATGGTTTACCCCCTCTTCTTTCCACCGATTTGCTTACGAGGTCCCTTGCGGGTGCGTGCGTTGGTGTGCGTGCGCTGGCCGCGGACAGGGAGACCCTTGCGATGACGAAGGCCACGGTAGCAGCCAATCTCCATCAAGCGCTTGATATCCTGCGAGGTCTGACGGCGGAGATCGCCCTCGACCTGGAAGTTCTTGTCGATGTAGTCGCGCAGAAGGGTGACTTCCTCTTCAGAAAGGTCACGAACGCGCGTGTCGGGATTGACACCGGTCTGGGCGCAAACCTTTGCCGCAGAGGTATGGCCGATGCCGTAGATGTAGGTCAGACCGATTTCCACACGCTTCTCGCGGGGAAGGTCGACGCCGAAGATACGAGCCACTGTTCTCCTCCCTAGCCTTGACGCTGCTTGTGGCGTGGGTTCTCGCAGATGACGAGAACCTTACCGTGGCGCCTGATGATCTTGCACTTCTCACACATCTTCTTAACCGAAGGACGTACCTTCATAGTTCGATTCCTTTCGGTGGTTCTCCGTTACCTATATGTCAACGCCGCAGCCGCCGGCGTCATTTTTCGCACGTCGTCCATGATACAAGGACGCTCAGACACATGCTCGAAAGCTTCCACGGACCCGCCTCAGGCGAATCGCGAGAACTTCCGGACACGCTACTTGTAGCGATACGTGATACGGCCGCGAGTCAGATCATAGGGTGAGAGCTCGACGACCACCTTGTCACCAGGAAGGATCCTGATGTAGTGCATGCGCATCTTGCCCGAGATATGCGCAAGTACGACATGGCCGTTCTCAAGCTCAACGTGAAACATCGCATTGGGCAGGGGTTCGACGACGGTTCCCTCGAGTTCTATTGCATCCGCACTCTTACTCACGTAGCACTGCTTCCTTTTGGTCACAAAACGGCAAGTGGTTATGTTACCGCAAATGGAAGCCGATAACCATAGACGGCAACCTCATTGCGTGAAAACTGCGCCTTTATCCACCAAAGCGACCGATGGGACGCAGGAACGACCCGCTCAAACATGCGAGGGAATGACCAAGGGGTGCGTCATCCCTGCGATTGGGGTGCCTATCGTCGCACGATGCCCGTGCACGAAGAGCCGAGAGCACCACAGGAGGCGATCACCGTGGCCGGACGACCCCTGCGGGACGCTCGCCCACCGGATGCATGGCCGGCTCGGCATCGAGGTTCTCGGTGGAGACGACTCGCATCGACCCGTCTTCGAGGATGGCGACCGTCTTCTCGAAATGCGCCGAAGGACGCCCGTCATCGGTGAACACCGCCCAACCGTCGTCACCCTGATGCACGTTGTAGGTACCCGCGTTGATCATGGGCTCGATGGCGATGACCATGCCGGAGCGCAGCTTGACGCCCCGTCCCTTGTGCCCGTAGTTGGGGACGTTGGGGTCCTCGTGCATGTCACGGCCGATGCCGTGCCCCACGTAGCTGCGGACCACCCCGAAGCCAGCGGCCTCGGCAACGGACTGGACGGCATGACCGATGTCACCGAGATGGTTTCCGGCGACCGCCTCGCGCAGTCCGGCGTAGAGCGACTGCTCGGTCACTTCGAGCAATCGCCGCTTCTCGTCGTCGACCACGCCCACCGGGAAAGTCCACGCGTTATCGCCATACCAGCCATCGATGATGGCCCCCGTATCGATGGAGATGATGTCACCCTCCTGCAGGACGACGCGGTTGCCCGGGATGCCATGGACCACCTTTTCGTTCAGGGAAGCGCAGATGGTCCCCGGGAACCCACCATAGCCCTTGAACCCAGGGGTGCCCCCCTCGGCTCGGATGATCTCCTCGGCGAAGCGGTCGAGTTCAAGCGTTGAGATGCCCGGACGCACGATCTCCCCGGTCATTCTCAGTGCCTTGGCACTGAGGCGACCGGCCTCGCACATCGCGTCTATCTCACCCTGCGTCTTCAAGATGATCATTGATACGACCTTCCTTTCACACGGGATCAGGGCATCTGGCCCGCCGTGGGGGCACCCGCCAGGCGATGTGGCGTGAATCACGGCAAGCAAGATGCGCCGAAGACCGTGCGTGAGAGCCATTCGGGACAGAGAAAGGGTCCAAGCCCAAGGGCCGGACCCGTCTGATGGATTCGATCGCACTCCCTGGGCATCACACGAACAACGATTCTACACCTTCAGCTTTGCCTTCACATCAGCGTAGACGACATCGACCGGACGATCGCCGTCGATCGTCTCGAGAAGGCCCTTGCCAAGGTAGTAGTCGACGAGCGGTGCCGTGGAACGCGCATACACGTCAAGCCGATTGCGTACCGTCGCCTCGTTGTCGTCATCGCGCTGATACATCTCCCCGCCACATTTTGGGCAACGCGAGTCCTCGATGGTGCCGATGTACCCACATGCGCGGCACATGCGGCGCGAGGTGATGCGCTTGACGATCGCGTCGGGGTCGACGTCTATCGCGATGGCGACATCGATGGACTTGCCCATGTCCGACAGCGCCGAATCGAGTGCCACCGCCTGTACGGAGGTACGGGGGAATCCGTCGAGGATGAAGCCCCTCTGGGCATCGGTCGCACCCAGGCGATCCTTCACGAGTCCGATCACGACGGAATCCGGGACGAGTTCGCCGGCATCCATGTACTTCCTCGCCTCAAGTCCAAGCGGCGTCCCCGCCTTCACGGCGGCACGCAGGATGTCGCCGGTCGAGATATGGGCGATCCCGAACTCGGCCACGAGCCTATCGGCCTGCGTTCCCTTCCCGGCACCTGGGGCGCCGAGCAAGACGATGTTCATCAAGCTGCCTCCCTCTCGGAGTTTGAATCCTATTTGAAGAAGCCCTCGTAATGGTGCATCTTGAGCTGACTCTCGACCTTGGTCATGGTGTCGAGCGCGACGCCGACCATGATGAGCACCGAGGTGCCCCCGAAGGTCTGAATCAACGTGTTGGAGGTGAACGAGTAGATGATGCTGGGGAACACGGCGATCAGTGCGAGGAAGAACGCCCCCGGAAGCGTTATGCGCGTGAGGATGTTATGGATGTAGTTGGCCGTGGCGACGCCAGGGCGCACGCCGGGCACGAACCCACCCTGACGACGTAGCATATCCGCCGTGTCGGTCGGATTGAACACCATCGCCGTGTAGAAGTATGCGAAGAACATGATGAGGATGAACGAGGCTATCCAGTTGAGCCATCCACTCGACATCGCGTTGGAGAAGACCGTGAGCCAGTTGACGTCCGGAAAGAACGCGGCGACCTGAACCGGCAGATAGAGAAGCGCCGAGGCGAAGATGATGGGGATGACACCCGCCGTGTTGACCTTCAGGGGTAGGTAGGTGGACGTGCCACCCATCACACGGCGCCCGACCACGCGCTTGGCGTACTGCACGGGAATGCGACGCTGGCCGCGCTCGATGAAGACGATGCCGGGAATCACCGCGAGCATGGAGAGGACGATGATGCCCGTGATGAGGATGCCGTAACTCGTCCCTCCCTCGAGCTGGAACGACGAGAAGATCGCTGCGGGGAATCGCGAGATGACGTTGGCGAAGATGATGAGCGACATGCCGTTGCCCACGCCGCGCTGCGTGATGAGCTCGCCCATCCACATGATGAGGGTGGTGCCCGCGAGCAGCGTGATGATGATCACCAGGTCGGTGAACCAGACGCCGGGAACCCCATTGGATGAGAGGACGATGTTGAACGACGAACTTTGGAAGAGAAGCAGGTATCCTATGGCGTTGACGAGTGCCAGGCCCAAGGTCAGGTAGCGGGTGATCTGGGTGATCTTGCGCTGCCCTGCCTCCCCCTCCTTGGCCCAGCGCTCCAGCGAGGGGACGACGCTCTGCATCAGCTGCATGATGATCGATGCGGTGATGTAGGGCATGATGCCCAGCGAGAAGATGGAGACATACGAGAGAGCGCCACCCGAGAAAAGGTTCAGGAGGGCCATAGAGCCCCAGGCGGCCGAACCCGTGGCTGCCTGGAACTCGTCGACGAGCGCCGAGAAGGGCACGCCTGGTACCGGGATGAACGAACCGACGCGATAGAGGACGATGATCGCCAGCGTAAAGAGGATCTTGTTGCGTAGCTCGGGAACCTTAAACGCATTGACGAGGGCCTTTAGCACAGGGGTTCGACCTTCCCTCCTACGGCTTCGATCTTTGCCTGGGCAGCGGCGGACACCTTGTCGACGCGGATGGTAAGGGCCTTGGTGATCTCGCCATCGGCGAGGACCTTCACAAGGGTGTCAGGATGCTTGATGATGCCCTTGGCGACCAGGGAGGGACCGTCGACGACCTCTCCGGCCTCGTATTTGAGCTCGAGGCGAGAGACGTTGACCGGCGCATACTGGATGTGGTTGGGGTTCTTGAAGCCGGGGAGCTTGGGAAGGCGCATATACAGGGTGGTCTGACCACCCTCGAAACCGGGACCCTTGCCACCACCGGCGCGAGAGAGCTCACCGTTGGAACCACGGCCGGACTTCCCACCGTGACCCGAGCCGTGCCCGCGTCCGACGCGCTTACGGCCCTTCACGGAACCAGGGGCAGGCGTAAGATCGTGAATCTGCATGAGGTACTCCTTCTTGTTCGCACCTGGGAACGTGACGTGCCCAGGGCCGGCAGCTCGCCGCCGGCGGGCTTGAATGCCCATCCCGACAGGGGACGGGTCCGCACTGTCGTGCAAAAAATCTCGCACGATTATACCGCACTGCCATGGACGGCGCGGGTCGAACGAGAACAAAACCCGGGAGGGCTAGAGCTCCTCGACCTCCACCAGGTGCTTGATCTTGAAGATCATGCCACGGACGGAGGGGTTGTCGACGACCTCGACCGTCTGGTGCATGTGGCGCAGACCGAGGGCACGCAGGGTCTGCTCCTGGTCGTACTTCTTGCCGATGAAGCTGCGTACCTGCGTGACGCGCAGTTTCCCCTTGGTGGAATCTACAGCGGATGCCATGGGTTACTCCTCCCAGCCAAATACCTTGCCCACGGTGAGGCCGCGGCGATCGGCGACCTGTTGGGGGGTGCTGAGGGATTTGAGGCCCTCGGCGGTTGCCTTGACGATGTTCATTGCGTTGTCGGTGCCAAGCGACTTGGACAGGATGTCCTTGATGCCGGCGAGCTCGAGCAGCGCACGGACCGGACCGCCGGCGATGACGCCGGTTCCGGGAACAGCCGGCTTGAGCAGCACGCGACCAGCGGAGAACTCACCGATGACCTCGTGCGGGATGGTGCCGGCCTTGGTCACGGGCACGGAGAAGAGGTTCTTCTTCGCATCCTCGATGCCCTTCTTGATGGCGACGGGCACCTCGGCGGACTTGCCCATGCCGACACCGACGCGACCCTTGCCGTCGCCCACGACGATGAGCGCGGTGAGGGACATGCGACGGCCGCCTTTGACGACCTTCGAAACACGGTTGATATAGACGACGCGTTCCTGGAGTTCGGGAACCTGTGCCTCTTTGCGAGCCATTCTCATCCTCCCTTAGAACTTGAGTCCGGCGCTGCGGGCACCGTCGGCGAGGGCCTTGACACGGCCGTGGTATATGTGGCCACCGCGATCGAACACGATCTCGGTGATGCCCGTTTCGATGGCGCGCTTGCCGACCAGTTGGCCGACGAGTGCGGCACCTTCGACGTTGCTGCCGCGCATATCGGACTTCTTGAACTCCGGGTCAAGCGAGGACGCAGAGCACAGCGTGACACCGGCTCTATCATCGATGACTTGAGCATAGATCTGAGAGTTCGAACGCGTGACGCGCAGACGGGGACGAACGGGGGTACCGCTCACCTTGCCGCGGACACGACGTTGGCGGCGCTTGAGGCCCGCGCGCTTCGTCTTGAGATTGTCCATAAGTTACTCCTTGGTCTGGTACCCGGCCTGACAGGGCCGAGCTTCATGTTGACGCGTGAACGAAAAGCCTACTTGGAGGACTTGCCGAGCTTGCGACGGACATGTTCACCTTGATAGCGGATGCCCTTGCCCTTGTAGGGTTCGGGGGCACGCCACTTACGCACGTCCGCTGCGACCTGGCCGACCTTCTGCTTGTTGATGCCGCGGATGACGATCTGGGTGACCGTGGGGACCTCGAAGGTGATGCCATCTATGGGTTCGACGATGACCGGATGCGAGTAACCGAGCGCAAGCTCGAGGTTGGTGCCCTTGAGGGTGGCGCGATAACCGACGCCCACGAGCTCGAGATTCTTGCTGTAGCCCTCCGAGACGCCGATTACCATGTTGTGGATAAGCGTGCGGGTCAGACCGTGCAGCGACTTCGCCTCGCGCGAATCGTCAGGGCGGGAGACGATGACCTCAGCGCCTTCGACCCGATAGGACAGTATGTGGCTGAACTCCTGGGTCAACTCGCCCTTGGGGCCCTTGACGGTCAGGATGTAGCCATCGATCTTCACCTCAACACCAGCAGGAACTGGAATGGGTTGCTTGCCGATACGAGACACGGTGTGCTCCTTTCTCAGTCCGTGGTTACCAAACGTAGGCGATGACCTCGCCGCCGATACCCTGCTTGCGAGCATCGCGATCGGTCATCACGCCCTTGGATGTCGATATGATTGCCGTGCCGAGACCGCCAAGCACACGGGGCAACTCGTCCTTGCCGGCATAGATGCGCAGACCGGGTTTGGAGATCCTGCGTATGCCGCGTATGATCTTCTCGCGCTTGGCGCCGTAGCGAAGCGTGATGGTCAGCACGTTCTGCGGCTCAGCCTCCTCGACGGCATAATCACCGATATAGCCCTCCTCCTTCATGATGCGGGCTAACTCGACGAGCTTCTTGCTCGATGCCATGGAGACCGTCGGCTTTGAGGCAGAGTTCGCATTGCGCACACGCGTAAGCATATCTGCGATCGGGTCGGTCATGCTCATGTATGTTCCTCCTATAATCTAGATGAACCTGGAATCCAGCGGTTCGCTCACGCCCGTGGCGAGAACGCCTGCTCGACAGGCCCCGGTCCTCGCTCGCCTACCAGCTGGCTTTGCGGACACCGGGCAGTTCGCCACGGCTTGCGAGTTCACGCAGGCAGATACGGCACAAGCCGAACTGCCGGTAGTATGCGTGAGGACGCCCGCAACGTGAGCAGCGGTTATGCTGCCTCGTCGAGAACTTCGGCGTCCGTGCCGCCTTGGCGATCATCGACTTCTTAGCCACTCGTTCCTCCTTAGTCGCAATGGGCACTCTGCCCATTGAGTCCACTTTCTGCTAACTGCCTACTTCTTCTTGAAGGGGAATCCCAGGGCGTCAAGCAGGGCTCGGGCATCCCCATCGTTCCCGGCAGTCGTCACAAACGTGATATCCATACCGCGGGTCCTGTCGACCTTGTCATAGTCGATCTCGGGGAAGATCAGCTGCTCGGTGATACCGAGCGAGTAATTGCCTCGGCCATCGAAGCTCTTGGGCGAGATGCCGCGAAAGTCGCGGACGCGCGGAAGGGCGATGGCGAGCAGACGGTCGAGGAACTCCCACATGCGGTCGCCGCGAAGCGTGACCTTGCAGCCGATGGGCATGCCGGCGCGGATCTTGAAGGCGGCGATGGACTTCTTCGCACGAGTGATCATGGGCTGCTGGCCGGTGATGGTGCGGATGTCGGCCACGGCGGCGTCGAGCTGCTTGGCATCGAGAGCAGCCTCGCCCACACCCATGTTGACGACGATCTTCTCAATCTTGGGGACCTTGTTGAAATTGTCGATGCCCAGCTGCTCCTCGAGCTGCTTGGCGATCTGCGTACGGTACTTTACCTTGAGACGTGGTTCCAACGTTCCTCCTCCTGGGGTTTGATGCACGGGGTTTCCAACCTCGTGCCTCCTCGCCTTGGGTTGTGGGCGCTCGCGCCACCGCGAGGGCGGCGAGAGGGCGAATCTCGGGCGAGAAGCCATGAACTCTACGTTACACGCCTCCGGGTGTATCCTTGAAGGCGACCTAACACGCAGCGAAAGGAATTTTAGCAACTCGGGTGAGAAACCCGCAACTGCCAATATTCCCAACAAGCACGATAGACGCACCGACGGCCCATCTCAAGGGCACGACCATCGGTGCGAGTACCGGTATCACTCGATCGTGGCACCACAGCGCTTGCAGTAGCGCACGCGCTTGCCGTCTGGACGCTTCACCCCGACACGGGTGGGATCACCGCAACTCGGGCACACGAGCATCACGTTCGAGACGTGAATCGGGGCCTCGAAGACGATGATCCCGCCCTTGGGGTTCTGCTGCGTGGGCCGCTGGGCCTTCTTGCCCTCGTTGACCTTCTCGACGACGACACGCTGCGTAGAGGGGATCACACGACGCACGGCCCCGGTCTTGCCAGCGTCCTTACCCGAAATCACCTTGACGGTGTCGCCCGTGCGAATGTTCATCTTTACCATGGCTCAGATCCTCCTAAAGCGTCTCAGGCGCGAGCGAGACGATCTTCATGTAATGCTTGTCACGCAACTCGCGCGCGACGGGCCCGAATATACGGGTACCACGCGGCGCACCGTTGGCGTCTATGAGAACGGCGGCGTTCTGGTCGAATTTGATGTAGCTGCCGTCCTTGCGATGATGTTCCTTCTTCTGACGGACGACGACGCAACGAACGACCTCGCCCTTCTTCACGGCACCACCAGGTGCCGCTTCCTGAACTGCACAGATGATGACGTCTCCAAGGCTAGCGTAGCGACGCTTGGACCCGCCGATCACCTTGATGCAGCGCACGCGGCGAGCGCCGGTGTTATCGGCTACCGCGAGATCCGTTTGCATCTGAATCATGAGTACTCCTTACGGAAACCGCCGACCGAAGAGGTGCGCCTGGCATGCCTGACGCACGTTTGGGGGGCAACTGGTAATACGAGCAGACTACTCGGCCTTCTCGACGATCTCGGCGAGACGCCACCGCTTCATCTTGGACAGCGGGCGAGTCTCCATGATGCGGACGACATCTCCCACCGAAGCCTCGTTGTTCTCATCATGGGCATAGAACTTGTGCGTACGGGCGACCATCTTGCCGTACATCGGGTGCTGCATGCGGTCGACCACTGCGACCGTGATGGTCTTGTCAGCGGCGGCGGACACGACTTTGCCCTGACGCACCTTACGGGAATTGCGCTCTTCAGTCATGTTCACTCCTACGCTTTCACGTCGCTCGCGGCGCTTATCTCACGGACACGCATCTCGGTGAGGAGACGGGCGATGTCCTTCTTGACCACCTTGATGCGGGCGGTATTGTCGAGCTGGCTCGTCGCCATCTGGAACCTGAGGTTGAACAGCTCGGCACGAGCATCGTTCAGCTTCGCATCCAACTCCTCGGCACCAAGCTCGCGAATCTCTGATGCTTTCATTTATTCCTCCCCGTCGCTCGGTGCGGCGGCTGTTGCGGTGACATCAGCCCCAGAAGTCTCGGAACCGGTCTCCAAGCCCCCGCTGTGCTCGGTACCGAGGACCTCGCCAGCGGCCTCGGCGGCCAGAACACGTGCGGATGCCGCGGTGACGGCACCGCCTTCGTGATGGACGATCTTGCAGCGGATGGGCATCTTGTGCGAGGCAAGACGCAGGGCCTCGCGGGCGACGTCCTCGGACACGTCGGCGATCTCGAACATGACACGTCCGGGTTTGACGACCGCCACCCATTCCTCGGGGTTACCCTTGCCGGAACCCATGCGGGTCTCAGCGGGCTTCTTGGTAACGGGCTTGTCGGGGAAGATGTTGATCCAGACACGACCACCACGCTTCATCTGGCGAGTCATGGCGATACGAGCCGCCTCGATCTGACGGTTGGTGATCCAATGGCGCTCAAGGGCGACCAAACCCCATTCACCAAAGGTGATCTTGGTGCCACCCTTGGCGGTTCCCTTCATGGAACCACGTTGCACCTTCCGGTGCAGTACGCGCTTGGGAGCGAGCATGGCCTACCTCCTTCCTTCGCCGCGACGAGGACGAGACGGACGTGCCGTACCCTCGAGCTGTGGGGTCGGGGCCGGACGACCGGGGAGCTTCTCACCCTGGTAGATCCATACTTTGACACCACAGGCACCCATCGTGGTGTGGGCGGTGGCAGCGCCGTAATCGATCTTGGCGCGCAGCGTGTGCAACGGCACACGACCCTCGCGGTACCACTCGCGACGGGCGATCTCGGCGCCGCCGAGACGGCCGGAGCACTGGATGCGAATGCCCAGGGCGCCTGACTTACGAGCCGATTGAAGCGCCTTGCGCATCGCGCGCCGGAAAGCGACGCGGCCCTCGAGCTGCTCGGCGATGGACTTGGCGACCAGGACGGCATCGAGCTCGGGACGCTTGATCTCGATGACCTCGACGGAAACCTTGCCGCCGGCGATCTTCTCAAGCTCCTTGCGCAGCAAATCGATCTCGCTGCCCTTCTTCCCGATGACGATGCCGGGGCGGGCAGTGGTCAGAATGACCTTCGTCTTGTCACCGGCACGCTCGATCTCCACCTTCGAGAGGGCGGCACGCTCGAGCTTCTTGGTGAGATAGCTGCGCAGCTCAAGGTCGTTGGAGAGCGTCTTCGCGTAATCCTTGCCGGCATACCAGCGAGAACGCCACTCTTCGGTGATGCCGATGCGGAAACCGGTGGGGTATACTTTCTGGCCCATGCTGACCTATGCCTCCTCTCGAGGTGCGACGATGATGGTGATGTGGCAGGTGCGCTTGCGGATGCGGGCACCCTGCCCCTTCGCGCGAGGACGCATGCGCTTCATGGTGGGTCCCTCGTCGACGTAGGCCGACTTGACCACGAGGTTCTCCGGACGGAGCTGATGGTTGTTGGCGGCATTCGCCACCGCGCTGTTGAGAACCTTCTCGACCACTTCGGCAACGGCACGGTCGGAGAAGCGGCAAAGCTCACCAGCACGTGAAACGGACTGGCCGCGCACCTGATCGATGACGAGGCGGGCCTTGCGCGGAGCGACGCGCACGTAACGAGCTTGTGCTCTATCTTCCATGGGGCTTAACCCTTCTTCCCAGCGGTATGTCCGCGGAACGTACGCGTGGCCGCGAACTCACCCAGTTTATGACCGACCATAGACTCGGTGATGTACACGGGCACATGCTTGCGACCGTCATGGACGGCTATGGTATGGCCGACCATCTCCGGAAAGATGGTGGAGGCACGTGACCAGGTCTTGATGACCCTCTTCTCACCCGTAGCGTTCATCGCAGCGATACGGCTGAGAAGGCGAGGCTCTGCGAACGGGCCCTTTTTGAGGCTTCTGCTCATACTCTCTTCTCCCTATCCCACTACTTCTTACGACGACGGATGATGAGCCTGCTGGTGTTCTTCTTGACATCGCGCGTGCGGTGGCCCTTGGTAGGCACGCCCCACGGGCTCACCGGGTGACGGCCCGAGGACTTGTTCTTGCCCTCGCCGCCGCCGTGCGGGTGGTCGACCGGGTTCATGACCGTGCCGCGAACCGTCGGGCGAACGCCGGCCCAGCGCTTACGGCCAGCCTTGCCGATGGTGATGTTGGAATGCTCCGCGTTGCCGACCTCGCCGATGGTGGCGCGGCAGACGAGCAGGACGCGACGCATCTCGGATGAGGGCATGCGCAGGATGGCGTAGTCACCCTCCTTGCCCATCAACTGGATCGAGGTCCCGGCGCTGCGACCCGCGGCGGCACCGCGACCAGGTTGGAACTCGACGGCGTGGATAAGCGTTCCCACAGGAATCGCCGAGAGGGGCAAGGCGTTTCCAGGCTTGATGTCAGCCGTGACGCCAGAAATGACCGTATCGCCCACCTTGAGCCCCTTGGGGTGCAAGATATACGTCTTCGTACCATCCACGTAGTGGAGAAGCGCGATGCGCGAGGAACGGTTGGGGTCGTACTCGATGGTCGCCACCTTGGCGGCGACGTCATCCTTGTTGCGCTTGAAGTCGATGACACGGTATGCGCGCTTGTGCCCGCCACCCTGATGCCGCGTCGTGATACGACCGTTGTTGTTGCGACCGGCCTTGTTGGGCAGGGCGCGCGTGAGCGACTTCTCGGGCTTCGTCCTCGTGATCTCGGCAAAATCCGAGACCGTCTGGAAACGTCGACCTGCAGAGGTCGGCTTGTACTGCTTGACTCCCATGTGCTTTGCTCTCCTTCCGTCCGATTGCCGGTCCCCGCCATGGGAGTGGGGCCATTACGCCCCGACGGTTCCGACGCCGGACTACCACGGCTCCGGGTGTCTCCATTGTTGGTCCCAAGAGCCCGCTAAATCCCAACAAGTTGGGAACGATACCAGATGTGCGCAACTCACAGCTATGCCACCGGCCGCTTTCTGGTCGGCGGCATAGCCTGCACCGTCTTAGGCGCCAAAGAGCTCGATCGTATCCCCCTCTTTGAGGGAGACGACAGCCTTCTTCCACGTACGTGTACGACCGGGCTGGACGCGTACGCGCTTGGGCTTTGACTTGACCCACAGCGTGTTGACCCGCACGACCTTGACCTTGAAGATAGCCTCTATCGCCTGGGCGATCTCGATCTTGTTCGAGGTACGGGCAACCTCGAACGTATAGCGGTTATCCGCAAGCTGATCGGTCGTACGCTCGGTGATGATGGGGCGGATGATGACGCTACGAAAATCCTGCATTAGGACAGCACCTCCTCGATATGCTTAAGGGCCGCACTCGTCACGAGCAGGGCGGTGTTGTCGATGAAATCGTAGCAGTTGATCTCGGACGCGCCGAGAAGACGAACCTGGGGGATGTTGCGGAACGACAGGTAGGCGTTGACATCGTTGTCAGCCATGATGATGGTGACGCGCCCGGAAAGGCCGAGGGCCTTGAGGGTGGCGATGGCGGTCTTGGTAGAAGGCTCCTCGTAGCCGAAGTCATCGACGACGTAAAACTCGCCATCGGCGACCTTGGCGGACAGGGCGGAGCGCATGGCCAACTTGACCTCCTTGTTGTTCACGCGGAAGGCATAGGAACGAGGGTGCGGTCCGAAGACGACGCCACCGCCGGCCCACTGGGGGGCGCGAATCGTGCCCTGGCGCGCATGGCCGGTTCCCTTCTGGCGCCACGGCTTACGGCCGCCGCCAGAGACCATGGCACGGGTCTTGGTGGATGCGGTGCCCTGACGCAAGGCAGCCATCTGACTGCGCACGACCGTGTGCATGACGTGCATGTTCGGCTCGATGCCGAATACGCTCACGGGTAGGTCGGCCGTAGCGACCGTCTTCCCGCTCACGCTCTTGATGTCGATGGTAGACATTTCTCAAATCTCCTTAGCAGCTTGGGCTTAGAACAGCTTGACGGCCTTGCGGACGGTCACGAGAGCGCCCTTGCCACCGGGGACGGCACCCTTGACGAGCAGCAGGTTCTGCTCGGCGTCGACACGTACGACCTGAAGGTTCATGACGGTGACCCGATCGCACCCCATGTGGCCAGGCATGCGAACGCCTTTGAAGATGCGGGATGGCGAAGAGCACTGGCCAACCGAACCAGGGGCGCGATGGAAATGGGAGCCGTGTCCGCCAGGACCGCCGGCGAAGTTGTAGCGCTTCTGGACACCGGCGAAACCCTTGCCCTTGGAGATGCCGCTCACATCGACGCACTGGCCGACCTCGAAGGTGTCGACGGTCACGGTCTCCCCCACCTCGTGGGCAGAGGCGTCATCGACGCGGACTTCGCGTAGATAGCGTGTCGGGGCGACGCCGGCCTTGGCGAAATGCCCAGCCATCGGCTTGTTGACCTTGCTCGCCTTGATGGCGCCGAAACCGATCTGGACAGCCTCGTAGCCGTCAGTCGCCTTCGTCTTGATCTGAGCGATCGTGCAGGGGCCTGCCTGGATGACGGTGACGGGGACGACGGTGTCCTCTTCGCTCCAGACCTGGGTCATACCCAGCTTGCGGCCAAGGATCGTATTGACCATGTTCCTACCTAACCTCGTGCGGTCATGGGACGAATGGCTGCGCATCTGCACGCAACACCCCCAGCGGACCACGGCTTCTCTATCATCTCGGGTGCTAGTCCTATCCCGAGACGGTACGACATCGGCTGGGACGCAGTCGCGCACAGCCCATGCAGTAGACAACCTACGATGACGCCTAGAGCTTGATCTCGATGTCGACGCCAGCGGGAAGGTCGAGACGCATCAGCGAATCGACGGTGCTGGGCGTAGGCTCGAGGATGTCGATGAGACGCTTGTGGGTACGCATCTCGAACTGCTCGCGCGAATCCTTGTTGACGTGCGGCGAGCGGATGACCGTGTAGATCGTGCGGTCGGTGGGCAGGGGGATGGGCCCTGACACCTTGGCACCGGTCTTCTGGGCCGTGTCGACGATGAGCTTCGTGGACTGATCGACGATCTCGTGATCGTAGCCCTTGAGGCGGATCCTGATCTTCTGGTTCGGCACTTGAATAACCTCCATCGACGATTGGGCGTATACCCGGCCAGGCCTTTAGGCGCTGTTGCCGCCGGCCTTGCTGATAATCTCCTCAGCCACGCTCTTGGGAACGGGCTCGTAGCTCGAGAACTGCATGGTGTAGCTCGCACGCCCCTGTGTGGAAGAACGCAGGTCGGTCGCGTAGCCGAACATCTCGGAGAGAGGGACGCGTGCCTTGATGACCTTGACGTTCGCACGGTCCTCCATACCCTGGATCTGGCCACGGCGGCTGGAAAGGTTACCCATCACGTCGCCCATGTAATCCTCGGGCGTCTCGACCTCGACATCCTCGATGGGCTCCATCAGGATCGGGTTGCTGCGCCGTAGGGCCTCCTTGACCGCCATCGAACCGGCGATCTTGAACGCCGCCTCCGACGAGTCGACCTCGTGATAGGAACCGTCGACCAGAGAGACCTTGATGTCGACGACCGGGTATCCGGCGATGACGCCGGTGTGAATGGCCTCCTGGATGCCCTTGTCGATCGGGGAGATGTACTCCTTGGGCACCGTGCCGCCGACGATGGCGTTGACGAACTCGTACCCGGAACCGGTCTCGCCCGGCTCAAGGTCGATGACCGCATCACCGTACTGGCCACGACCACCGGACTGACGCACGAAGCGACCCTGCACGTGCTGTACGGCCTTGCCGGCAGTCTCGCGATAGGCGACCTGCGGCTTGCCGACGTTGGCGTCGACGTGGAACTCGCGGGTGAGACGGTCGACGATGATCTCAAGGTGCAACTCGCCCATGCCGGCGATGATGGTCTGCCCGGTCTCCTGGTTCGTGGTGACCCGGAAGGTGGGGTCCTCCTCGGCGAGACGCTGGAGTGCGATGTCGAGCTTGGCCTGCTCGGCCTTGGTCTTGGGCTCGATGGCTACGTCGATGACGGGGTCGGGGAACTCCATGGACTCAAGGATGACCGGCGAGTCCTCGGCGCACAAGGTATCGCCGGTCGTCACGTTCTTGAGACCCACGGCCGCGACGATGTCGCCAGCGGCACAGGAGTCGATGTCGATACGGTCGTTCGAGAACATCTCGAGGATGCGGGAGATGCGCTCCTTCTTGTCCTTCGTCGCGTTAAGGACGTACGAACCCTTGTCCAGCGTGCCCGAATAGACACGGAAGTAGGTGAGCTTGCCGACGAACGGGTCGGTCATGACCTTGAAGGCGAGGGCGGCGAACGGCTCGTCGAAGTCCGCATGGCGAACGATGGCGTTACCATCTTCGTCGACACCCTCGATCGCCGCGATGTCGAGCGGGCTCGGCAGGAAGTCGCAGACCGCGTCGAGAAGTTCCTGGACGCCCTTGTTCTTGAAGGAGGAACCGCACACGACGGGGGTGAGTTCGCAGGCGATGCAACCCTTGCGCAGAGCCTGCTTGACCTCGTCGACCGTGGGCTCCTCGCCATCGAGCACCTTCATCATGAGGTCGTCGTCGAAGTCCGCCGCCTGGTCGATGAGCGTGCTGCGATACTCGTTGGCCCGCTCGATGTAGTCGGCGGGGATATCCTCCTCGGTGGGGTAGATCATCCCATCCTTCGGGTCCTCGTTGAACTTCCACGCGGTCATGGTCACCAAGTCGACCAGGCCGTCGAAATAGTCCTCGGCGCCGATGGGCAGCTGGATGATGGCCGGGCGGGCGTCAAGACGGTCGATCATCGTCTGGACGGAATGGTAGAAGTCCGCACCGATACGGTCCATCTTGTTGATATAGGCCATGCGAGGGACGTCGTAGCGACGCGCCTGGCGCCAGACCGTCTCGGATTGGGGTTGCACGCCGGCGACGGCGTCGAACACGGCGACGGTGCCGTCGAGCACGCGCAACGAACGCTCCACCTCGGCGGTGAAGTCGACGTGCCCGGGGGTATCGATGATCTGGATGCGATGGTCCTTCCAGAAGCACGTCGTCGCCGCGGAGGTGATGGTGATGCCGCGCTCCTGCTCCTGGACCATCCAGTCCATGACCGCGGCACCATCGTGGACCTCGCCTATCTTATGCGTCTTGCCCGTATAGTACAGGATACGTTCGGTGGTCGTGGTCTTGCCGGCATCGATATGGGCCATGATGCCGATGTTACGGGTATCCCTTAGGTTATATTTTGAAGCTGCCATAGCTTGCTTTCCTGATCCCTTCGGAAGATGGACGGACTACCAACGATAGTGCGAGAACGCACGGTTGGACTCGGCCATCTTGTATAGATCCTCACGCCTCTTGACCGATGCCCCCAGGCCATTGCTGGCATCCAGGATCTCATTGGCAAGACGCAGGGCCATGGTCTTCTCCTTGCGCTTGCGCGAGAAGTCGACGATCCATCGAATGGCCAAGGTGGTGGAGCGACGCGAGTTGACCTCCATGGGCACCTGATAGGTGGCGCCACCGACCCGCTTGGGCTTGACCTCGAGCGTGGGCCTCACGTTGTCCATGGCCTTCTTGAAGACCGACAGGGAATCCTGCTCGGACTTCTCGGCTATGATTGCGAAGGCACCGTAGACGATACCCTCGGCGGTTGACTTCTTGCCATCAAGCAGGACCTTGTTGATCAGCTGCGTGACAAGACGATTGTTGTAAACGGCGTCCGGCTGGGTTTCCCTACGGACTGCTGCTGCACGACGCGGCATGTGCTTACTCCTCAGTTCTCTTGAGCAGGACCCTCATGGCCCCGTCAAACGGTTGCGACAGGCGACGGGCTATTTCTTTGGCTTCTTCGCGCCATAGAGCGAGCGCCCCTGTCCACGTGTTGAGACGGCGGCGCAGTCGAGCGTGCCGCGGATGATCTTGTAGCGAACGCCCGGGAGGTCCTTGACGCGGCCACCGCGGATAAGCACCATCGAGTGCTCCTGCAGGTTGTGACCCTCGCCGGGAATGTAGGCGGTGACCTCCATGCCATTGACGAGACGGACGCGGGCGACCTTGCGCAGTGCGGAGTTGGGCTTCTTCGGCGTGGTGGTGTACACACGCGTGCAGACTCCCCGCTTCTGGGGGTTGCCCTTGAGCGCGGGGGTCTTCTTCTTATCGACGGCCTTGACGCGCCCCTTGCGGACAAGCTGGTTGATAGTAGGCAAATCTGACTCCTTCATCCTAACGTCGGTACTCCCCATGCGGCGGCATGTCGCACGGGGCCTCAAGTCACAGCGTGTTACCTTACCATCCGGAAGCGCAGCGTGTCAAACGCCACGCACCCGAGTGTGTCCATCATTTCCCGACCGTTTCGACCGCTCGCCTTCCCTATCCACCCACTGCCGTGGAAGCGCTGGCCGTTGGGGGGAATCCACACCTTCGACGACGCGTCAGCACGCATGCCATGGACCGATGGGAAACGAGGCCACGCACGTCGAGGGGGTGGTTCAAGAGCCACCCCCTCGACGGTTACCGCCGTGCGTGTCGTCGCGTGTCGGCTACCGCTTGTCCTCGCCGAGCGTGCCGAGCGTGCCGAGCAGTGCATCCAGGGATGCCTCGTCGTCGGCCGATCGCGGCTTGGGCGGGATACGGAGCTCTTCGTCCTCGGGATCGGCGCTATAGCTCGACGGGACTTCCTCGCCACCGTATATGCTGTCACCGTCAGGCGAGAAGACCATCTCGAGGAGACGGGAAAGGTCCGGCTCCTCGTCATCCTCGTCGTTGTCGAGCAGGTAGAGCAGGTCGTGCTCCACGAGACCGGCCTTGAGCTCCTCGATGGCCTTCACGCCGATGCCCTCGATATGGAAGAGTTCGTTCTCGGTCTTGCCGACGAGATCCCCCACCGTCTCGATCCCCGCCTCCGAGAACTTGTTGGCCCAGCGCTGGGAGACGCCCAGGTCATCGAAGAGATAGAGCTTGGCGAGGGCCGGCGAAAGCGCATGGGCCTTGCTCGGCTGTCCCGATGCCCCCAGAAGGGCGGCGATGTCGCTGCCTCCCATGGCCAGGTAGTCCTCGTTGTCAAGCGACCAATCCTGGGTCTGGGGAAGCAGGCTCTCGACCTCGCGCAACTCGGAGGGCGCCCACTCGGGAAGGGTGCGTTCGACGCCAGCGCGCGCGACACGCTCGCCCTTGTAGGTGAGCTGGACGTCGCGGTAATGGGACAGGCCCGTACCAGCAGGGATGGACTTGCCGATGAGGACGTTCTCCTTGAGACCCTCGAGGTGGTCGACCTTGCCGTCGATCGCCGCGTCGGTGAGGACTTTCGTGGTCTCCTGGAAGGAGGCGGCTGAGAGCCACGAGTCGGTGAGTAGCGAGGCCTTGGTGATGCCGAGCAGCAGCGGCTGTGCCATGGGCACCTCGCCGCCCTCGACCGCGATGCGCTCCGCTTCCTTCTCGAACTCGTAATGATCGACCTGGCGACCAGGCAGGAAATGAGAGTCACCGGCGTCGACGACCGTCACCTTGCGCAGCATCTGACGTGCGATGACCTCGATGTGCTTGTCGTTGATGTCGACGCCCTGGGACTTGTACACGCCTTGGACCTGGTTGACGATGTACCGGAGCGTCGCGTGCTGGTCGGTCAGCTTGAGCAGGTCATGCGGGTTCACGGAACCCTTGGTGAGCTGCTGGCCTATCTTGACCTGCACGCCATCGACGATTCCAGGCATGAACTGCGCGCGCGAGGACACCTGGTACTCGCGGATGTTGCCCGCATCGTCCGAAATCGTGAGCGCCTTGCCCGTCTTCTCGGAGGTCACCTGGAGCATGCCCTCGATCTCGGCGAGAACGGCCTGCCCTTTGGGCTTGCGCGCCTCGAACAGCTCGGTGACGCGCGGGAGACCCTGGGTGATGTCGTCGCCTGCGACGCCGCCGGAGTGGAACGTGCGCATCGTGAGCTGCGTACCAGGCTCACCGATCGACTGGGCGGCGATGATGCCCACCGCGGTGCCGATGTTGATGGGCAGCGAGGTGGCGAGGTCCCAGCCGTAGCACTTCTGGCACACACCCTGCTTGGCGTGGCAGGTCATGACGGTACGCACGACGACCTTCTCGATGCCATGGGCGGAAAACGAGGTGATCATCGCCTTGTTGCGGATATACTCCCCCGCCTTGAGGATCACCTCGCCCGTGGTGGGATCGGTCGCATCCTCGAGCAGGCAACGGCCCACGAGGTTGTCGTCGATATTGCCCTTGGAGCCGAGCACGTCGTAGGGTATGCCGTCATCGGTCTCGCAATCGTGCTCGCGCACGATGACGTCCTGGGCCACGTCGACGAGACGACGGGTGAGGTAACCCGAGTCGGCGGTGCGCAGGGCCGTATCGGAAAGACCCTTTCTGGTACCGTGGGTGGAGACGAAGTACTCGAGGACGGACATGCCCTCGCGGAAGTTCGCCTTGATGGGACGGTCGATGATCTCGCCCTTGGGGTCGGAGATCAGACCGCGCATGCCGGCGAGCTGGCGAATCTGCTTCAAGTTGCCGCGGGCACCCGAGGTGGCCATCATGTAGATGGGGTTGAACGGGTCGAAGTTCCTGGCCATGGCGTCACCGACCTCGTCGGTCGCCTTCGTCCAGATGTCGACGACCATGTGGTGGCATTCCTCGCGGGACATGAGACCCATCTCGTAATCCTCGTAGACTGCGGTGACCTGTGCATCAGCCTTGGCGAGGATCTCGGGCTTCTCGGGCGGGATCGTGGCATCGTAGATGGAGACGGTCACGCCAGCGCGAGTCGCGTAGTGGAAGCCGGCCTCCTTGAGGCCATCGAGGATGTTGGGCATGTCGGAGATCGGATAACGATCGCAACACTCCTCGACGAGACGGGCGATCTCGGGCTTGTCCATGACGTGGTTGATGAAGGGATAGTCGTCCGGCAGCAGGCGGTTGAACGTGATGCGCCCTATCGACGTGTCGAGACGCGTCCCCGCCTTGTGATCCTCGAACACGCCCTTCGAGACCTCGACGGTCGTATCCTCGGCCAGACGGACCGCGATCTTGGCCTGCAGGTCGACGCCGGAACGGGCGTCATAGGCGAGACGAGCGTCGTCGAAGGTGGCGAACACGTCACCCTCTCCGGGAAAGTCGTCGCGAATGGACGTGAGGTAGTACAGACCCAGCACCATATCCTGCGAGGGTACCGTGAGAGGACGTCCGTGTGCGGGCGACTTGATGTTGTTGGACGAGAGCATGAGCACGCGCGCCTCGGCCTGGGCCTCGCTGGAGAGTGGGACGTGGACGGCCATCTGGTCGCCGTCGAAGTCGGCGTTGAAGGGCGCACATACAAGCGGGTGCAGGCGAATGGCCTTGCCCTCGACGAGCACGGGCTCGAAGGCCTGGATGCCGAGTCGGTGCAGGGTAGGTGCGCGGTTGAGCAGGACCGGGTGGTCCTTGATGACCTCCTCGAGCACGTCCCAGACCACGTCGGACCCACGGTCGACGGCCCGCTTGGCCGCCTTGATGTTGGCGGCGTAGTCGAACTCGACGAGGCGCTTCATCACGAAAGGCTTGAAGAGCTCGAGGGCCATGATCTTAGGCAGACCGCACTGATGCAGCTTGAGCTGGGGGCCAACCACGATGACCGAGCGGCCCGAGTAGTCGACGCGCTTTCCGAGCAGGTTCTGGCGGAAACGGCCCTGCTTGCCCTTGAGCATGTCGGCGAGCGACT
>JAATFL010000023.1 GCA_015655215.1 Coriobacteriia bacterium | reverse complement strand
TTGAAACGGCTTATCTCTAAGCCAGCGCTCCACCACGCTTTGAACTATTCAATATGCAGTTATCAAGATGCGCTTTCCAATAAAATCAAAACTTAAAAAACTTACTTCATGGGTCTTGACTTCTCATAGCTGGTCTCCTTCTCGTGTCGTTGCCCGCGCCGATGTATGACGGGCTCTCCTTCGGAAGTACGGCAAACCGTGCGTGCGAGGCCGACTGGACCGGCCCGATCCACGCACTCCCATATTCGTACTTCCCACCGGTTTCACAACATCAGAAGCACCATCATCCCGCCTCGGGGTTGGAGGGGTCGGCCCACGTCGAGAAGCCGCGTACGCATGAAGCGACGACGTCATGCAGACATCGCCACGTGGCCCAGCGCCAATCGCCAGACACCGAGCGCGGCACCTTCCCCCTGTTGGAAGGGACGTCGGCCATCTGTGACCTATTCGCCTCTTGGGAGGATGCGACACACCCGACACCCGCACCCGTTGCGCTCGATGCTCACGCGGCCATCGGCCAGCAACCTCAGTGCCTCCGGGTACAGTCGATGCTCCACCTCGTGGATGCGCGCCGCGAGCGTCTCCTCCGTGTCATCCTCGAGCACGTCGACGGCGCGCTGGGCGATGATGGGACCGTCATCATAGGTCGCGTTGGCGAAATGCACGGTCACGCCGGTCACCTTGACGCCATGCGCGAGCGCATCGGCGATACCCTGTGCCCCGGCGAAGCTGGGAAGCAGTGCCGGATGGATGTTGATGACACGGTCCTCGTAGGACATGAGCACAGGCAGCCCCACCCTGCGCATGTAACCGGCCATCACCACATAATCCACCCGGTATTCCCCGAGCAGGGAGGCGATGCCCTCGTCGGCGAGGTCGGGGTCGTCGTACGTCTCCTTGGAGAGCGCCACCACGGGGATGCCCGCCGCCGCGGCACGCTTGAGCCCGTAGGCCTCGGGACGAGAGCTGATCACCACCACCACCGAGGCGTGGAGCGCACCGGAGTCTATGGCATCGACGATCGCCTGCAGGTTGGTCCCCGACCCGGAGATGAGCACGCCGAGCCTCATGGTCACAGCACCACCGTCCCGCCGCGCTGATACCGCACGCACCCCTTCGCATCCCGATCCTTCGCCGCAGAGACGGTGCCCACCTTCCAGCAGGTCTCCCCCTCCTCGGTGAGTTTGACCATGAGGGCGTCGGCGTCGTCGGGATCGCAGATCACGCACATCCCGATGCCCATGTTGAACGTGCGAAGCGCCTCGATCTCCGAGAGGTCGGCGGCGGCCACGACGTACTGGATGACAGGTGGGACGATCCACGTACCCAGATCGATGGTGGCGTCGAGTCCACGGGGCAACACGCGATCGAGGTTCTCGGTGATGCCCCCGCCGGTGATATGGGCCACCGCATGCAGTGGAGCCCCGCCCGCCATGGCGGCGCGGATGGAACGCACGTAGATGCGCGTGGGTACCATCAGGGCGTCACCGAGTGAACGGCCGTCGAACTCAGGGCGCACACGGTTGAGTGTGTAGTCATCCACGCGGTCCACGACGGCGCGACGCACGAGCGAGAAGCCGTTGGAGTGGATGCCGCTCGACGCGAGGCCCACGATCACGTCGCCCTCCCGCACAAGCCGATCGGGATCGATCATCTCCCGTCGGTCCACGGCGGCCACGCAGAAACCAGAGAGGTCGTAATCGTAGGGATCCATCACGCCAGGGTGTTCGGCCATCTCCCCACCGATGAGCGCGCATCCCGCCTGACGGCAGCCGTCGGCGATGCCACCGACCACCGTGGCGACCTGCTCCGCCTCGAGCTTGCCCACCGCGATGTAATCGAGGAAGAACAGCGGTTCCGCACCGGTGGCGAGCACGTCGTTGACGCACATGGCCACGAGGTCGATGCCTACCGTGTCGTGCTTGCCCAGCAACCTGGCCACCGCGAGCTTGGTGCCCACGCCGTCGGTCCCCGACACGAGGACGGGATCATCCATCTCCTTGAGGGCGCGCGCCGAGAAGAGGGCGCCGAAGCCTCCGATGTCCCCGATCACCTCCGTACGATATGTGGACTTCACCGCAGCGCGGATCGCGTCCACCGCGCGAGCACCCTCACGGGTGTCCACACCGGCATCGGCATAGGTGATGGTCGCGGAGGAGAGACCCGCCGCGCCATCGACATCAGCCGCGAGGTCGCGGACGGCATCGTCGGCGTCGAGATCGGCGGATGGCTCCTCGGCTCGACGGTCTCCGTCGGCACCCTCTCCGGAATCGTCATCGCAGACGTTGGTGTCGTCGGGAGAGGGGATGGGCCCCTCGGTGCCCTCATCCTCCTCGCCAAGGAGCGGCGAGCCCTGTGCGAGCTGCACGTCGTCGCCCGATCGATGGGCGGCATGGCGCTCGGCGGCCTCCTCGCGCGCGGCGGCGTTGGAAGCCGCCACCTCGGAGGTGGTGTCCTGCAGGCTTTCGAGCATACGCTTCTTCACAAACATCCTATCTCCTCCTCAGAGCGAAAGGCCGCGCTCTGATATCGCTGTCTTCTCCCACAGATGGGTGGCGCCACGCCATCGTGCTTCCTGGCGTCTCACCGGACTCGGGATACCCCGAGATGCGGATGAGAGCACCCCACCCACCCCATCCGTCCTGCCTCCAACTACCGTGACCCCTTCGGATCTCCCGACACGTTGCATGGCAGGAACTTCCCCGTGCGAAACGATTCGGGAATCCTCACCGGGTAGTTGCCGTCGAAACACGCACAACAGAAACCATCGTGGTTGGGCTTGATGCTCTCCACCATGCCCTCTTGCGAGATGTATGCCAGTGAATCGGCACCCACGAATTCGCAGATCTCACGTTCTGTCATGTTCGCCGCGATGAGCTGGTCCTGCGTGTCGGTGTCGATACCATAGAAACAGGGCCATCTGACCCCGGGGGAGACGATCCGCAGATGCACCTCCTCTGCACCCGCGTTACGCAACATGGCCACGAGCTGCTTCGAGGTGTTGCCGCGTACGATGGAGTCGTCCACCACCACGAGACGCTTACCGGCGATGGTGTGGCGTAGCGGATTGAGCTTGAGTCGGATGCCCATCTGACGCAGTTCCTGAGTGGGTTCGATGAACGTGCGCCCCACGTAGCGGTTCTTGACGATGCCCTCGGCGAACGGGATCCCGCTCGCGCGTGCAAAGCCCTCGGCGGGGGGCAACCCGGAGTCGGGCACGCCGATGACGAGATCGGCGGTCGGCGCGGGAGCCTCTTGGGCGAGGCGGGCTCCCATGGCGACGCGCGACTCGTACACCCCAGCCCCGTCCATCACGGAGTCGGGACGCGCGAAGTAAACGTACTCGAAGACGCAGGCTGCACGAGGACGCTGCGGCAAGGCCCGCTCGCTCACCAGCCCCTCGTCGTTGATGCGGATGATCTCGCCCGGCTCCACGTCGCGCACGTACTCGGCACCTACGATGTCGAGACCGCATGTCTCGGAGGCGACCACCCATCCACGCTCATCCGGCAGCTTGCCGATGCACAGTGGGCGGATGCCCGATGGGTCGCGAAACGCGTAGAGCGAGCTGTTGTTGATGAGCACCATCGCATAGGCGCCCTCGATGAGCTCCATCGCGAGGCGGATCCCCTCACGCATGTGGTGCGTCTCGTGCGTGAAGTGGCCGATCAACCGAGCAGCCACCTCGGAGTCGGTGTTGGATCTAAACTGAACGCCGTCGTTGAGCATGCGGGCGCGCAGCCCCGAGGTGTTGACCAGGGTGCCGTTGTGCGCGAGAGCGATGATGTCCTCGTCGATGGCGGAGAGGTGCGGTTGCGCGGCTTCCCACGAGGAGAACCCCCCCGACGTTGAATAGCGCGTGTGGCCGATGGCCACCTTGCCGGTGAGGGCGGATAGGGACGCCTCGTCGAACACCTGCGTGACGAGTCCAAGGTCCTTGGTCACCGTCACCGTGGAACCATCTCCCACCGCGATGCCGGCGGACTCCTGGCCACGGTGTTGCAGGGCATGCAGGCCGAAGTACGTCATGCGCGAGACGTCCTGGGTGGGGGCGAACACCCCAAACACCGCGCAGGCTTCCTCGGGCTTCTCGGGGCCGGAGAACGTCCGCTGGGCCGTGGGGGTTTGCGCAGGGGAAGGCATCCCACCCTCGGCGAGGCGTGGGATGGGGCACGACACATGGCGAACCGGCTGGTTCATGGGCAATGGACTCCTCATCCACACGCCACCGATTCACGGTGGGGGGCCATAGGCTTCACGTTTCACATACGCGGTGCGTGACGGTGCCCAGAATACCACGCACCCGCATCGCCTTCGGGAAACAGACGGGATACGCCGCGTCAGCGA
Source organism: Coriobacteriia bacterium (assembly GCA_015655215.1). Lineage (GTDB taxonomy): Bacteria > Actinomycetota > Coriobacteriia > Coriobacteriales > RUG033 > JAATFL01. The sequence continues at coordinate 18,963 of JAATFL010000023.1, read as the reverse complement.
CGACACGTGGTCCGCCGGACGCTGACACGCGCGGTCGCGGGTACGAGGGCTCCGCTATGCCGGAGCCTCGATGGCCACCACCACGGTGCGATCGTCCTTTTGCGCGTACGAGCACGTGATGAACGAATACAGATGCGTGATCTGACTCGCGACCGTCTTCCCGTCGGTCACGGTGGCCTTGTCGAGGATGTCCTGGACATAGGCGGTCCACTCCTGCTGCGATGCGAACGAGGTTGTGCGCATATCCTCGTTCTCCTGGGCGGCGTATGCCGCGATCACCGTGAGATGGTAGGTCTTCTCGGCGGTCGCGTACAGGATGACGGGGTGCTCCGAGAAGAAGGTGGCATCCGTGTAACCCGCGAGTTGAGCGAACATCGAGCCGTCGTTCATGTGATGTCCATAGATGACGGTGTGCGGATCGCTCAGATCCGCGGCACTCGCCTCATCCATGAAGATGCACCCGTTGATGCTGTAGTTCCCATCGAAACCGGTCCTGAGGTACGTGGTGTTGTCAGAGGCCTGCACCACCGGATAGCTCACGTCGTCAAGTCCGGGCACCGCCACCCAACCCACGATGTCACCGTTCTGCGCCGCAAGCGACGCCCAGTCGACGTCGAGGGTTCCCGTATCACCCTGCGCAGCCCCGACGACGTCGTCCGATGTCACACCGCCCGTTCGCTGCACGGCCGCGTACAGGTCTCGCCCTTGCTTGTACTGGAGCCAGATGTTCCCAAGGCCGGCGAGGGCTATGACGAGAAGGAGGATGCCTCCGATGAGCATGACCCTTGAAAGGAGCGAACCCGACCTCCTGCGCGCGGCAGGATGCGACGGTTCGATCGGAACGACACCCGCGGTTGACCGGGTGGTGGCGTCGTGGGAACCCCGATACGATCCAGTGCGACTGCTCAGCTGTTTGCTCACGGTGCATTCCCTGTCGCCGGTATCCTCTGATGGCACGATGATGACACGACCTCAACCCGACGGTGCTTCCTCCAACGTAAGCGAAACCGGCGCTCCCGTCAACATCGACGTGCCCATGAAAGCGCACCATCGCGAGGCCGCCGGGAAGGGCATGGTCATCGATGCAAGGGGAAGTCGCCTTTGAGGAGCCTCCCCCTGCGCGCGTCGTCCCCTGTCAGGAGCCGGACATCGCCCGCTAATCCACCTGGTTGACCAAATCCTCCAGCGTGACATCGAAGATGTGCGCCGCCTCGCCCAGTCCCACGTCGACCTTGCCCTCGATGCCGATGCGCTCACCGCCGACGGTTCCCAGAACGCTCCATGGCACGGCATGCTTGCCGACGAGCTTCTCGAACTCCTCGACCTTGTCGTCGGACAGGCTCACGAGGATACGGCTCTGCGTCTCGGAGAAGAGCGAGGCCACTGGCTCGAGTCCGTCGTCAAGGGCCACCTCGCACCCCAAGTGGCCGGAGATGCAGCTCTCGGCCAGCGCGACGGCGAGACCGCCATCGCTGCAGTCATGTGCCGAGGAGAGCAGGTGCATCCGCACCGCGTCGCGTACCGTCGATTGCACGTCCATCTCAAGCCCCAGGTCGAGCCGGGGGATCGTCCCGGCCGTGACGTCGTGGACGTGCTTGAGGTACTCGGACCCGCCGAGCTCGTCGTGCGTCTCCCCCACGAGGATGATCGTGTCGCCCGCTTGCTTGAAGCTGGCGGTGCACACCTCGTCCAGGCTGTCGATGATGCCCACCATGCCCACGACCGGTGTGGGGTGAATGGGTTGCGAGAAACTCTCGTTATAGAGGCTCACGTTGCCTGACACCACCGGTACGCCCATCACCTTGCAGGCATCGGACAGTCCACGGACCGCCTCCTTGAACATGTAGAACACCTCTGGCTTCTCGGGGTTGCCGAAGTTGAGGCAGTCGGTGATCGCCGCTGGCCGCGCGCCCACGCACGACACGTTGCGCGAAGCCTCCGCCAGTGCGATCTGCGCACCTACGTACGGATCGAGATAGCAGTAGCGCCCGTTGCAGTCGGAGGCCAGGGCGATGCCGCGGTTGGTCACCGCACCGCGTCCGGGAAGGCCCACGCGCACCACGGCGGCATCGGCACCTGGCAAGACGACGGTGCCTGACTGCACCTGATGGTCATACTGCTCCCATATCCACCGACGCGAGCAGACGTTGGGGCTCGCGAGCATGGTGAGGAGCACGGCGGAGAGGTCGACCACGGTCGATTCGAGGAGCAGATGATAGGGGTTGTACTCCGCCACCTCGTCGAGGTAGGCGGGACGCCGGAAGGCGGGATCGTAGACCGGAGCCGCGTCGGCGAGCAGGGCGGCCGGCATGTCGGCCACGATGTCCTGGCCCGCGGGAAGGTCGCCGTCGTGCACGACGAACCGCCCCGTGTCGGTGATGGAACCGATGACGGCGCAGCGCACGCCCCAACGCTCGCAGGTGGCCATCACGTCATCGAGGTTCTCGGGCGTGACCACGCCCAACATGCGTTCCTGCGACTCGGACACCATCACCTCGAATGGCCTCATGCCGTCCTCGCGAGCGGGGACCTTGCGCACGTCGAGGTCGATGCCCACCCCCCCGCGCGACGCCATCTCGCTCGCGCTAGAGGTGAGGCCGGCGGCACCCAGGTCGCCCAGGGCGACGAACCCGCCGCGCTGCAGCAGCTCCAGACACACCTCGATGAGGAGCTTCTCGGTGAAGGGGTCGCCCACCTGCACGGCGGGGCGCTTGTTCTCGGCCGCCTCGTCGAACTCCTGGCTCGCAAGCGTGGAGGCGCCACCGATGCCGTCGCGACCCGTGGTGGATCCGAGCAAGACCACGGGGTTGCCGGGCCCGCTGCCCACGGCGCGGGTAAGGTCCTCCTCGCGCATGACGCCCACGCACATCGCGTTGATGAGGCAGTTTCCCTCGTACGCCTCGTCGAAGTAGACCTCTCCGCCCACGGTGGGGATGCCAAGGCAGTTGCCGTAACTGCCGATGCCCTCGACCGAACCCTCGAACAGATAGCGCTGGCGAGCCTTGTCGAGCATCCCGAAGCGCAGCGAGTCGAGGCTGGCGATGGGACGCGCCCCCATCGTGAAGATGTCGCGCACGATGCCACCCACACCGGTCGCCGCACCCTGGAAGGGCTCGATGGCGCTGGGATGGTTGTGCGACTCCATCTTGAAGGCGACGGCCCAACCATCGCCCACGCGGATGACGCCGGCGTTCTCACCCGGGCCCTGCATCACGTCGGGACCCTCGGAGGGGAACCGGCGCAGCTGGCGCTTGGAGTGCTTATACGAGCAGTGCTCGCTCCACATGAGCGAGTAGACGTAGAGCTCGGTGAGGCTGGCCTCGCGGCCGCCCAAGGTGGCCTTGACCGTCTCGTACTCGTCGAGCGTGAGCCCGAGGTCGACGGCGATTTGGGGAGCCCTCTCGGCATCGAGCGTGTCGATGGCGGCGGCGACGGGAGCTGGTACCTGGGACAGGTCGATCTCGATTCCGGATGGCGTGACGGTGGCATGGGCGTTCTCGGTCATCGTGCGACCCCTCTCTCGATGCGCCGTGCGATTGCGGTGAAGAACGCAGCACCCTGCGTCTGGCCGTTCACGCCATCGGTCACGCGCTCGGGGTGCGGCATGAGGCCGAAGACGTTTCCGGCCTCGTTGCAGATGCCCGCGATATCGTCGGTGGCACCGTTGGGGGCTGAACCCCCAAGCGCGGTGGACCCATCCGGCTCGCAGTAGCGCAACACGACCTGGTGGTTGGCGCGCAGACGTGCGAGCGTGGCCTCGTCGCAGGTGTAGTTGCCCTCGTTGTGGGCAACGGGAAGCGAGGTGACGGTGCCGGGCGCAAGGTCGACCCACTCGCACGTGGAGTCCTCGACGCGCAGCACGACGCTCTTGCAGATGAAGTGGAGGTTCTCGTTGCGGATGAGACACCCCGGCAGCAGATGCGCCTCGGTGAGAACCTGGAACCCGTTGCAGAAGCCAATCACGGGACCCCCGGCGTCGGCGAAGGCGATGACGGCCTCCATGACCGGGGAGAAGCGCGCGATGGCGCCGCAGCGTAGATAGTCTCCATAGGAGAAGCCGCCAGGTAGCACGATGGCATCGAACCCGTCGAGGCTCGTCGACCGGTGCCACACGAACTCGGCGGAATAACCGATGAAGCGCAGTGCGTTGACGGCATCCTGCTCGCAGTTGGAACCAGGAAAGCTCACCACGCCGAAGCGCGGGCGTCGAGTGGTCACGGACACCGATGGGGCAACGGCCGTGGCGGTTGCGGCAGAGGTTGCGGCCATGCGCCTACGCCTCCTCGAGCAACGTGATGGAGAAGTCCTCGATGACCGGGTTCGCGAGAAGCTTCCGGCACATCTCGCGCACCGTCTCCTCCGTGACGTCGTCCTCGACATCCAGACGGATGAGCTTGCCGATCGTGAGCTCGTCGATGCCCTGGTAGCCCAGGTTGGCCAGCGCACGCTTCGACTGCTCTCCCGCAGGGTCGAAGATACCCTCCTTGCCGGTCACGAAGATCTCATAGCGCTTCATCGCACATCCTTCCGGGTGATGGTGCCGTTTGATGGGCCTCACGTGGGGCACCCGCGACGTCTCGCCGCAGAGCCCCGGGGACTACTTCTCCCGCGTGTTCTCGGCCGCTTCGGTCGAGTCGGCTTTTGCATCGACGTCGACGGTCCCGTCGACGGCCTTGTCCTTTGCCCCAAAGCCCAATCCTATCTTGCGCAAGGGGTTCCTCTCGGCCCGCTGTGCCTTCTTGGCACGCCGCTTGGCCTCATCCTCGATCAATATCTGCTCCTGACGGTGCTGCTCCTTCTTGCCGCTGGAGGCCATCGCACGCTTACGCGCCTCGAGGCGCACCGGGCGTAGGAACTTGAAGTCGATGACGAGCGTGGCGATGATGGCCGCATACGCGGCCCCCAGCACGATGAGGTAGTAGGTGGGATGGTCGGGAAACAGATAGCTCATGCCGACCGAGAGCCCCGTGAGGATGAGGGCAAGGGCCATCGTCCCCCACCAGTACTTGCGGTACTTCTTCACCTCGGGCGTCTTGTTGACCGCGGCCATCGCGATCTCGGCACGGCTGTTGCGCTCGCGGTCCTTGGCTCTTTGAGCCTGTTTCTTGGCCTTTTGCGCTTCCTTGCTGTCCTTGGGGTCGGCGCTGGCGCGCACCGATGCCCCCGCGGTCGTCTTGGGTTTGAACGAGGCGGCCGACTTGCGAGTCTGACCGGAGGGTCCGTCCCCCACGTAGCGCTGGTTCGTCGGATTACGCTGTGACATGGTTACCGTCCTTCTGCTGCAAGGCTTGCAGCGGGTACGAACTTCTTCCCGGTGATGAGCTCGAAGGCCTGGATGTACTTTGCCGTGGTCCTCTCGATGACCTCGGCGGGCAGATGCGGTGGCTCACCGTTCATGTCCCAGTTGGCGGTGAGCCAGTCACGCACGTACTGTTTGTCGAAGGAGTCCTGGCTGCGGCCGGGCACATAGGCGTCGGCGGGCCAGAAACGCGACGAGTCGGGCGTGAGCACCTCGTCGCAGAGGGCGACCGTGCCGTCGATGGTTCCGAACTCGAACTTGGTGTCGGCGATGATGACGCCGTTGCGCTTGGCATGAAGGCGGGCGGCCGAATAGAGGGCGACGGTCTTGCTCCGCAGGGTGGTCGCCGCTTCGGACCCCATCAGGTCGCAGGCCTGCTCGAAGCTGATGTTCTCGTCGTGGTCGCCGATGGCGGCCTTCGTCGACGGCGTGAAGATAGGTTCGGGAAGCTCGCTCGAGGCCACGAGGCCCCGTGGCAGCACGTCACCGCCTAACGTTCCCTGGCGCTCGTACTCCTTCAGACCCGAACCGGCGAGATACCCGCGCACGATGCACTCGACGGGAAACATCTTCGCCTTGCGGACGAGCATGAAGCGACCGCGGAGGTAGTCGGCGTAGGGGGTGAACTGCCGAGGGAGGTCCGCCACGTCAGCTGAGATCAGATGGTTGCCGATGATCCCATCGAGGTAGTCGAGCCAGAAGAGGGAAAGGCGCGTGAGCACTTCGCCCTTGTAGGGGATCTCATCGGGAAGGACGTAGTCAAACGCCGAGATGCGGTCGCTCGCCACCATGAGAAGCTGGTCGCCAAGATCGTAGAGGTCACGCACCTTACCCTGCGAGGTGGGCCGTACATCGCTGATCGTCACTGGGTTTCCTTTCACTGTTGCAACCTATCGGGAAAGACGGCATTGGGGCACCCAAGAGGGATTCCCCGGTCGGCGACGACCAAAGACCGGTTACGTCCGATGGTATCACCCCATTTGAACTTCCGATGACAGTCTAGGTGCAACCGTGCGGGTAGGGGCCATCGAATGCGTGTTTATCCGATAAACCCACCGTCGTTACCGTGAGGCGGCGCAACGGCGCCTCGCCTCGTCCTCCCCGATCGCCTTGAAAGTCGCTCTTCGTCGCTCACGTGCTCGACGGGAACGAACAGCGTGAACGTCGTGCCCACGCCCAGTCGGCTCTCGACGTCGACGTGACCATGGTGACGCTCGATGATCTCCTTCACCACCGAGAGGCCGATCCCGAGACCGCCGCTCGTCTGTTCACGTGCGGCATCGGCACGCCAGAAGCGCGAGAACACCCGCTGCACGTCATCGGGCGCGATACCGATGCCATCATCGGACACCGAGATGGCCACCATGTCGTCATCGGTCCTGCACACCCGCACGCGAACCGCCCCCTCCGCATCACTGTATCGTACCGCGTTGGAGATGAGGTTCACCGTCGCCTGGCGCAACTTGTCCCCGTCCACCACAGCGTGCACGTGCTCGTCGCACTGGTAGGTAAGCGTCATCTCGTTCACCTCGAAGAGCGCCTGCTGGCTCACGACGAGCTCGTCTATGAGGTCCGAGACGTCCACGTCCTCGAACTCGAAGGGTGTGGAACCCGATTCAAGGCGTGAGAGCTTGAGGAGCGCGTCGACGAGGCGCGACAGGCGCATCGTCTCCGAGTTGAGCGTTGCAAGCCGTTCCTCGTCGGCGGGAAGCACGCCATCCATCATCGCCTCGGCAGTGGCTTGTATCGCCATGAGGGGCGTGCGCAACTCATGGGCGACGTCGGTGGTGAGCCGGCGCTCAAGCTGACGGTCCTTCTCGACGGAGGTGGCCATGGCGTCAAACGTCTGACCCAACTGCGATATCTCGTCCGCCCCCTTAAGCCCCGTACGCGCCGTCAGATCACCCTCTTTGACGCGCGCGGCGGCAGCGGTGACCCGTTTTACCGGGTTTACCAGCCCTTTCGCGAAAAAGAAGCCGATGATGCTCGCGAAGGCGATGGCGATGAGGGCGGCGAAGAGGAGAGCGCGAAACGCGTCGATGCGGAACTGTTCGTCACGTTCGGTGAGCAAGGCGTTGGTACCATAGGCCCACAGACGCACCGTCCCCACCTGCTCGCCATCGACCGTGATGGGCTCCGATACGACCTGCTCGCTGCTGTTGGGGGCCAACGAGGACACCGTCACGTTCTTGGCACCCGAGGACGAGTCGGACGATGCGGACGTCCCACTGGCGGAACCGGCGATCGATCCCGCATTGCCCGACGTATCACTTGGGATCACACCTCCCTTGAGCGTCGAGATGCTCTGCGTCCCTCCATATGACCAGGTGTCGTCATAGATGACCATGGCGTCGGCGTCGAGCACCTGCAGTGCAAGCCCACTCGAGACCTCTGAGATCGACGAGGCGGTGGCAAGGACATCCGCCGTCCAGGCCCCGCCCTCCGCATACTTCTGAGCAAGGGACGAGGCGGCCGATTTGGCCACACGCTCCATGTTGGTGCGCGTGTAGATCTGGAACTGGCCCTCCCACACAAGGGCGAGGACGCTTGCGGAGATGAGCGCCGTCATGACCGCGGTGAGCGCGAAGCCACTCACCGCACGCGCGGAATAGGAGAAGGTGGGACGCTTTCTGGCCCCCGCGCGACGGCGTGCACGCCTTTGGGTGCGCCGAGCCGCACGCCTCTGCATGAAGGAGAGACGTCCGTCAGCCGAACCTTCCGTCGCCGCACTCCCCACTGGCTGCACGATGGAGGACCGCTATCGGGTGTCTGTGGGAGACGAGGGCGCACCGATGGTGCGCGAGACGTCGAGATACTGACGGGCGTCGGGGTCGGACCCCAGGCTCACGCCCTTGGGAAAGTCGAAGCGATAGCCCACGCCGTGCACCGTGAAGATCCACGTGGGGGTACGCGGATCGTCGCCGAGCTTGGCGCGCAGGTTCTTCACGTGCGAGTCGATGGTGCGCTCATAGCCCTCGAAGTCGTAACCAAGTACCTTCTCGACCAACTCCATGCGCGAATAGACGCGTCCCGGATAGCGGGAGAGGGTCGTGAGGAGCTTGAACTCGCTTGCGGTGAGGTCGACATCGACATCGTCCACCAACACGCGATGCCCGGAGACGTCGATGACGAGATGTCCGAAGTCAAGTACCTCGCGTTGGGGCTCGGACTCGATGTGGGCGCGACGGAGAAGGGCGCGGATGCGGGCGATGAGCTCGCGGGGCGAGAAGGGTTTGACAAGGTAGTCATCGGCACCCAGCTCGAGACCGATGATGCGATCCTCCACCTCGCCCTTGGCGGTGAGCATGATGATGGGAACGTCCGAGACGTCACGGACATGGCGGCACACGCCCTCGCCGGACAGGCCGGGAAGCATCAGGTCGAGCACGATGAGGTCGAAGCGGTGCTTGTCGAACTCCTCGACCGCCACCTGGCCATCTCCCACCGAAGTGACCCAATACCCCTCGCGCTCGATATAGGCGGCAACGGCATCGCGAATTGCCTTCTCGTCCTCTACCAGTAGAATTCGGCGTGTCTCAGCAGTCATGGCATCTCCCTTTACGAATGTCCTCGTTCTGCACACTTGAGTGTAACATGTGGAGAAAGTTGTGTGGAGCTACCACTGAATCTACGCATTTGCCGATCATTTGCCACCTTCCTGAAGAAAGCTCCATGGTTTTTCAGGTCGAATGTCGGTGAAGGACATGTCGAGGTGCTATGCAAGCCCCAGCACGCGCACATCGACCGAGGACGTCGATGCGTCAGAGCCGCTGCTCACCGTCGTGTACAGCACGAGCCGGTCGGCGATGCCTCCGGTCACGATGCAATCACCGTAATCTGCGGCTTTGCTGGGGGGCGTGATGGAATAGTACTCCTGGGCAGCGAAGTCGATGACCGTGACGGAGTAGGCGGTCTTGCACACGAACTTGTCGGAGACGAGCACCGAGTCGTCAAGCGGGGTCTTCCCCACATAGAGATACTCGTCGCCTTGCTGCACGTACACGCCCAAGGCGCCGATGGCTCCGGATGACGAGTAGGTGCTCTCGATGGAGAACGAGAACCCCGACCCCAGCCATAGCGCATCATACGGTTTGACGGTCTTGGGCAAGATCGCCGACGAGACTTCGCTGCCCGTTGCCGGGTCACAGGCAAGGAGTCGATAGTAGACGCCACTGCTCTCGAGACGCGGCGTGATGGTGAGTACGCCGTTGGCCATGCGAGGAGACGAGGCGAGGCGCCCATACGATGTGCAGATCGTGGTAGCGCTTGAATCCGACGGGCCCTGCGATCTCACGTAGGTCTCGTCCAGCGTCTTGGTACCTCCCGTGCTGGGTTCGACGACCCAGATGGCATGGTTGGATGAAGCTGCTATGAAGGGCGGGTCATAATCGCTGTCGCCACTATCGAGGAGACGGGGGGTGCCGAGCGTGTCCCCGGACCATGTCGCCACGTACACTCGCCAATCCTCGGTGAGAAACATCAGCTCCACCCAGACGAAGAGGTTCTCGCTGCACCGCACATCGTAGATGTCATACCCTTCGGATGCACCCATCGCCTGACTGAGAAGTTCGACATAGGTACCCGTGTCGAGCGAGGTCACGCCGGCTGTCGTGAGAGGGGACGACGTGGAACCGGGCATGAGCGTCGCTGCGACCGTCGACGTGTCAGCCCAGAGCAAGGTCCCCGCGGGCAACGAGAAGTGCGCGTCCTCGGTCGCATGGGAGGTCTCATCGGACTGGGTGAACACATCCCCCAGGGTCTCGACAGCGTCGACATCCGGAGAGAGCACGGCGACCGAACTGGAGCTCGACCCACATCCGGAGAGCTGGGTGGATGCCAGAGAACCGAAGGCGACCGTGACGAGGGCACCTGCGATGAAGGTGCGTCGAGACAGGGAAACCGGCTCGTGCGCCGGTCGCGGCGCCGGCGCGACGAGTACGCCGTGCCGACCCGGCACGGCGTACTTCCCTCGTACGGATGTCACATCCTTGTCCACCATGTACCGGCGCGCTCCTTCGCGATTGTCATGACCACTCACACGTCAACTCCACTGATTCGAATTCAGTATAGGGCACCCGGGGCAGGACGATCAGAACGGTAAACCTCCGGTGATGCGACTCGAAGACGTGGGTCGGGAGAAGATGGCGGGTCGAAAACGATGCCGTTCAGAGCCCTGAAGCCCACGTTGCTGTGAAAACCGATAATCTCCTCCTGACAGCGTACGACAAATGCCGTTCGATAGGGGAACATGGTACCGCAACATATTCGATTGCATGCCGGATGCACGGGCATCGGCTTAAAATCCGTTACAAGGGAGCTTTCACATGAGAATTGGGACGAGACGCCGGATTGCCTTCGCCACCACGGCACTGCTGGCAGTCACCTGCATCATCGGGGTCTTCACGCTCACCGGATGCGGCACCGACAACAAGCAGACCATCTCCGAGGGGCTCAAATCAGACATCACCTCGATCAAGGCCGGCAATTCAACCGTCGAGGAGACGTACTTCGGCACCGATCTCTCGTCGACGTTCTCGACGGTGGGCATCTCGAACCAGGACTTCTCGGCAGCGTTCTTCAAGAACCTCGGCATCACCATCAACGACGTCACCGTCGACGGTAGTTCGGCCGAGGTCGACGCGACCATCACCACGACCGACTATGACACAGCGCTGTCGCTGTACGACGAGAAGTTCAGCGAGTACACCGCGGAGAACGGGACGGATGAGAGCACCAGCGTGACGGCCGCCACCGACCTCGCGCAGATATTCCTCTCGACGATGAACGATTCGAGCGTAGGGACCCTGTCGAACGACGTGACGCTGTATTACACGCTCCAAGATGGGACGTGGTTGCTCACGAACTCCTTCGACCTCGACGTCGCCATCCTAGGCGAGCGTCTCACCGGCACCACCAGCTCGACGGACAGCACCAGTACGGACAGCACCTCGACCACCTCGACCAGCAGCCTCACGAGCAACACGTGTCCCGTCTCGGGCAGCACGGCCACGACGGATTCCTCGAGCAGCTGAGTCGTTCCCATCACGGGCCTTTCGACGACCACCACCCTCCGCGTGCGCCCCGGATGACGCAAAACCCGATCGCCATCATGCCCTTTTCGTGGGCGCGCACCATCTTTCCGCAGGTATCGCATGCACGTTTTGAGACAATGCCCTACGATGGGAGTGGACGAGACGACGGGTGCGACGTGGACGGATGGCGCGAACTATCTCATGGAGGTCGATCATGGCTGAGTCGGGCACGGGGAAGACGATCATCACCGTAAGTCGACAGTACGGCAGCGGCGGACGTGAGGTGGGAAAGAGACTGGCCGAGAAACGCGGGCTTGCCTACTACGACAAGGAGCTCATCGCGCGCGCCGCGAAGGAAAGCGGCGTCGGTGAGGAGTTCTTCGAGAAGGAGGGCGAGCAGGTCGCCAATCCGCTCTCCTTCCTGTTCTCCTATGCCTTGGAGGGGTCGGGGACCTCACAAGACGCGCTACCCCTCGCAGATCGCATCTTCATCGTGCAGGCCAAGATCATCAAGCAGATCGCCACCGAGGGCGACTGCGTCATCGTGGGACGCTGCAGCGATTATGTGCTCGACCAGGATTTCGATTCCATCGACGTCTTCGTCCACTCCGACTGGGAGTCTCGCATCACACGCGTGATGCGCCGCAACGACCTCGACCGCGAGGGGGCCATCGCCCGGATCAAGAAGACGGACAAGCGCCGCTCGACCTATTACCAGCACTACACCGACCGTCGCTGGGGCGATACCGTCAACTACGACCTTTCGCTCTCCACCTCGAAGATCGGCATCGACGGTACCGTTGACCTACTCGATCGCTATGTGGAACTACGCAAGGCGCACTAACCCTGCGGCTTCGGAAGGTCGTCGTTGACCAGGTCGATGACCTCCTGCTTGCTGTTCACGCTCAACTTACGGTAGATGTGTGCGAAGTGCGTCTTCACGGTACCCGTGGAGACGACGAGTTGTCCGGCGATGTACGGCGCGCTCCTCCCGCGAACGATCGACCCCAGCACCTGCTCCTCGCGTGGCGAGAGCCCGTATCGTCGCGCGATGACTCCCGTCGCATGCGCGAGCGGGTCCTCCACGATGACCGGCATGTCATCCGCAGACCCGTTCCTGACGGGCGACATCTGGGGTCTCTCGGCCGTGAGCGTGAGGATCACGGCGACGAAGACGACGAAGACGACGACGAGCGACACGCCTCCGAGGAAGGCGGGGTCCGTCAACCACCGTATCAGGATCTTGCCGATGAGCTGGCCGATGAAGATGGTCGCACTATTCACCGCCTGCCCGAACAGGAAGGCGGGGGCCGTCGCGACACCCCCTCGATCCGCCGCGAAGCCGCACGCCCACCAGACCACCACCTGCAGGGAGAAGCACCCCCCGAGCATGAACCCGAAGGAGGGGACCCAGGCAACGGACGTCTGGTCGATGTGCGAGAGGACCAGAAGCGCAGCCGTGATGAGCGCCGCCACGGACAGATAGAAGAATCGGAAGGAGATGCGGTTCCCCGAGACGACGATCGCCAGCAGGCCGACGACGCACAGCGCGATGGCGGAGAGAATCGCCGAGTATATGACCAGCGAGGCTGACACGTACGAGTATGACAGGAGCATCGACGACGCCGCATTGCCCACGACCGCCACGATGAGGTACGGGGCGGCCATCCGCAGTCCAAATCCCGTGGAGTGAAGACCTCGCAACAGGGAGCCCTCCTCGTCCAGGCCCGCCGATCGGGTTTCCGTGCGCCCATGAGGCACGGCCGTCCGGTCCTCATGGGAGATGGGGCCGTGCGGTGCGCCCGACGGTGTCCCATCGAACCGATAGAAGATGGCCGAGAGCGTGGGGAGCGCCACCACCGCAGCGATGGCCAACGGGACCCGGGGAAACATGGAGAGCAGAAGGTAGAGGAGACAGAGGACCAGGTAGGAGGCGACGGTGGTCACCCCTATGAGACGGGACCCCTGTGCGACGAAGCGCTCTCCCCACAGTGCCGTGAAGAACGGTGACGGGATGCTTGCCAGAAGTGCCGCGATGACCATGCCAAACATCCAGCCCCTCATGCTCGATGCCCAGAGGATGATGATGGCAAGAGAGGTGAGGAGCCCGCCGCAGAGCAGGAAGTCCGCCTCGCGCCCGCGAACCAGACGGAAGATCCGTGCACGGTATCGCAGACCGAGTGCTGCGGAGAGCACGACCATCGCACATCCGAGAGCGAAGGAAAGCCACATGGTGTTATCGGTCGAATCGGGAAGGAGAACGGGGCTGAGGTAGCACAGATAGCCCCACAGCCATGCGCAAGCAGTCCCCATCACGAGTGACCACCGTTGTCGGAGCATCCTTGCCATCGTATCAATCCATCCCCGGTATCGTGAAAGTACTCCCGCGCCGATGATACCCTCATCCCCAATGGAACGGGACGCCCGTAGGCGTCCCGTTCCATTGAAGAGGCCATCGAATCCCCACACGCTCGATATGCCTAGAGCGTCGCGAGGTACTTGCCCACCAGATACCCTGACATGCAGTTGCGCGTATGGCTCAAGCAGTTGAGGTTGTGGGGATAGGTGTTGTAGAACATACCACCCGAGGTAAGGCCTATCGCGAAGAGCCCTCCGATGGGAGCGTGGTCCTTGTCGAGCACCTGGCTGTTGGTGTCGATGATGAGCCCACCGGCAGTGCCAAGCCCGTCTGCGTACTCCTTCGTCGCGTAGTAAGGGGGCGTGTCAAGGGTCATCATCATCGTCCCCGGAAAGTTGAAATCACTGTCCTTGCCAGCCGCCGCCATCTCGTTCCAACGCTTGATGGTCGCGACGAAGGTATCCCGAGGCACATCCATGAGGTCGGCGAGTTCCTCGAGCGTGTTCGCCTTGAGGGCCTCGCTGCCGGTCGCAGCACTTACCCAAACGTTCTTCGGTCCGTAGCACGACGACGAGGGGGTCCATATCTTATCGATCTTGCTGGCGATGTCACCGTCGACGATGTAGAAATCATAGGTTCCGGGCTGAGCTTGGATGGAGAGGGCTTGATGGCCGTACGACTCGTACTCGGGAGCGAAGCGCTTCCCCAGCTTGTTCACGCGCACGAAGGGCATGAGTTGCTCGGGATCGAGCATGACCGCCTGGGGGAACTCGTCTTCGGCTGCACCGACGGCGAGACCCATCTGATGGCCGTCGCCGGTGTTGCCCGATGCGGCGGTGAGCCAATGGCCCGGTATGCTCCGTGGACGACAACGCTCCTTGAGCATCTGGACGTTGAACTCATATCCGCCGGTCGCGAGGACGACACCCTTGGCGCAGTTGTACTTCTCATAGCCCGCGTCGCTCTTGACGATGACCCCGGTGACCGTGCCGTCGGCATCCGTGACGAGCTGGCAGGCCGCGCATTCGTATCGTATCTCGGCACCGGCAGCCTGGATGAACCCGGCAAGCATGCCCGCCAGTTCAGTGGATTTGTAGGGCAGGTTGAGAGAGGTGTTCCACGTCCGGCTCACCGAGGTCTTATCCCACTCGTCGCGGAAGTCCGGGAAATCTCCTGCGGCGAACGTCAGCGGATAGGAGTCGAGGTCCTGGTTATCGAAGTGGCTGACGTACCAGTCGACGGCTTCCCCGTTGTTGTCGAGCCAGTGACGGAAGAGCTCCATGTTGCCTTGGAAGGCGTTGTCCAACATGGCATCGGAGATCCATGCATCGATGTCATAGGTCATGCCCCAGTGCTTGTGGAGCTTCGAGGTGGTGCCTCCGATGGTGGCGGAGTTGTAGTTGCCGGTTGCGCGCTTCTCTACGGCGACGGTCTTCAGACCCGCCTCTGCGCAGGAGAGGGCGGCAGCATCGCCGGCGGGGCCCAAACCGCACACGACGACATCGACATCGTAGGTTTGCACGATATCGCCGTCTGCGATGGAGGTGGCGACGAAAGCGACGTCGCCTTCCCCGGCAGCTTTGGCCTCGATCTCCTCGATGACGGGCCATACCGCCTTTGAGGGATCGGTCGTCTGCATCGAGGTGGTGGAATCGCCGGTCGCGGTGGTATCGGTCCCGTCCGATGAGCCCGATGTCGGCGAGCAACCGCTCAACCCTGCGACGACCGCCGCACCTGCGACGGCGGCGCTCCCCAAAAAGGCGCGACGGCTCAATCCCTGCGTTCTCGAAGGTGCCATGATTGTCTCCATTCCGATTTCACGTTATCGATACGTTCCCCGTCCAAGAACCCCTCTGGCCAGAAGCTTCCCCGAACATCAACAAGATGCCCCATTGCGACGCATAAAGCATCTATCGTTTCGTTAGATTTCTCCATCTCGAGGCGGTTGCAAGGGACTTGAGGGGCGTTCGCAGGTCTTCCGACCCAATCGCTCGACGTCCTCGTGCGGCATATGCCGCATATGACTTGCATTGCGATAACAAAGTGATATCATATTGATACCGCTCGCGAGAAAGTGAGCCTCATGAAAGGATGCACCGTGAACAAGGAGAAGGTCGTCAGGGTCAGAAGCGGATGGGGAATGTTCGGTGCCGTCATCGTCATGCTGCTGCTGAGCGTCGCGCTCTTCGTGCTCTTCATCGCAAGCGTCGGGGGAGACGAGATGCCCTCTGTGCTCGGTTGGGTCGAGCTCGTCGTCTCGATCGTCGTGTTCGTCGTCGCTTGCATCATGTTCGGCGGCTTCTTCACCCTCCAGCCCAACGAGGCGCGGGTGCTCGTGCTCTTTGGTAAGTACAAGGGCACCGTACGCGACTCCGGTTTCTTCTGGGGGAACCCCTTCTACACCAATGCGTCGCTCGGCGTCGACAAGAACACCGAGGAGCCCAATGAGACCGCCTCGCAGACGTCCACCGGGCACAACCACAAGAAGCCGCAGGAGGGCAGCCGTGGCAAGCTCTCGTTGCGCGCCCGCACGCTCAACTCCGAGCGCATCAAGGTGAACGATCGACACGGCAACCCGATCGAGATAGCGATGGTCGTGGTATGGCGCGTGCACGACACCGCCCAGGCCGTGTTCGACGTGAACGACTATCAGACGTATGTGGATAGCCAGAGCGAGATCGCCTTGCGCCACGTGGCAAGCGTCTACTCGTACGATCAGGAAGAGGATGCGGAGATCGTCCCCGAGATCACCCTTCGCGGCAACGTGGAGGATGTCTCCGCCGCCCTCAAGGTCGAGCTGGAGACCCGCCTCTCCGTAGCCGGCGTGGTGGTGGACGACGCACGCCTCACCCACCTCGCCTACGCCACCGAGATCGCCCAGGCCATGCTACGCCGTCAGCAGGCGGAGGCCGTCATCGCCGCCCTCAAGAAGATCGTCGAAGGTGCCGTGGGCATGGTGGACATGGCCATCACCTCGCTCGAGGCCAAGCACGTACTCGAGCTTGACGACGAGCGCAAGGCTGCCATGGTGTCGAACCTGATGGTGGTGCTGTGCGGCGAGTCGAACGCACAGCCCATCGTCAACACCGGCTCCCTCTACGTATAGCGTCAGGTGAGACGGGATGGCGAAGCGCAAGCAGTATCTACTCCGGATCGACCCCGAGGTATGGAATGAGGTCGAGCGCTGGGCCGCCGATGACTTGCGCAGCGTGAACGCGCAGGTGGAGTTCATCCTTCGGGACGCGCTCGGACGCCGACGCGGAATCCGCAGGAAGGACGGCTCGACCGATGGCACGGGGGACACGGGCGGGGACACGCCTCCCGAGGGTGACTGACCCTCTACCCACGTACCACTGTCGTGTATTCATAGGGAGGGGGTCGGTTTCGCAACGGGAAACCGACCCCCTCCCGTTGGGCGAGGAGGATGGATACCCCTACTTCGCTGCCAGCTCCTTACCGATCATATGACCAAACGTCATGCCCTTGCCGTTGTTGAGACCACCGAAGGTCTCAGGGTAGACCGTGCTGTAGAAGCCCGCCTGATCGTTACCGACCACGTATACGCCCTCGATAGTCGAACCATCTTCGCGGATGGGCGCAAGGTCGATGTTGACGCTGATGCCACCCAAGGTGCACAGGAGCCATCCTGCGCAATGAACCGCATAGAACGGCCCTTCCTCGATCGCACTGAGCCTGGATGCCTTCTTCCCAAAATCCTCATCCTCTTGGGCATTCCACAGGTCGTTGTAACGAGCGACCGTCGTCTTGAAGGTGTCGGAGGGAACGTCCATCTTGCTCGCAAGCTCATCGATGGAGTCTGCCTTCACGGCGGCACCGGACGTCACGACTTGGTCGAGAGCATCTTGGAGGAAGGCGGCGTCCAGCTTCGTCTCACCGTCAAGATAACTCACCATCAGGGCTTGTCCCTGCACCGGAGCTGCGACGCGCGAGCATCGGCTGGTCTGGAAGCGCTCACAGTCTGAATAGTAGTTCTTATCGAAGACCTGCCACCACGTATGCCCAGGTTGGGCTACGGCAGCGTTGAAGTTGTAATCGTATGTCTGATCCTCATTGAAGTAACGCTCGCCCGCCAGGTTCACCCGTAGGAACGGCTGGGTCCCGCCGTACCAAAGCCCCCCTCCGAAGGGGAAGTCCAAGGTGGCTTCAGGAGGCATCGTGCCGCGGTCGAACACCATGGTTTCCTGAACCGGATGCAGCTGAGCGCCGGCCCATACCAGCATCTTCACGCCATCGCCGGTATTGCGGGCGGCGCCGATGTTCATCGAACAATACCGATTGGCGGTGGTGGTCAGGTCCTCCAGCATCTCCTGGTTGTTGCCATACCCACCGGTGCAGATGACGACACCCTTCCTCGCGTTGAATTGCACGTATTGACCATCTTCGGTCTGTGCGATCACGCCGGTGACCTTGTCGGAGGAGTCCTGGACCAACATGATCGCCGGGGTCTTGAATCTGATATCGCCACCTTTGCCGTCGATGTAGGTCTTCAGTCCCTGCATGTGATGGTAGAAGCTGTTGCCATCGCCGGAGGGGTTGTATGTCCCTTGGTAGACATGATGGGCGATGGCCTTGTTGTAATAGACGCTCTCCTTGCAGGCCGTCTCCAGCATCACGTGCAGATTCTGGCTCTCCATGACGCCAACGAACCAGTCCATGAACGCACCTGAGTTGTCAGTCCATTTGCGCACCAACCGTTCATCGGAAAGGTAGCTCGCAAAATGGCAGATCTCGGCAGTCGCCTCGTTATGGTCGATTTCGATGCCCGCCTCGCTCTGGAGTTTGCTGTCGATCGCACCGATCCAACTGCGAGAGCTCTGCACATCGTCACTGCTCTCCAAGACGATGACCCCGGCGCCGGCATCGAGCGCCGATGCGGCAGCCGCGCAACCGGCATTACCCGCTCCGACGATGACGATGTCAGCTTCCTCGGTCGATGCGATGTTGGTGGGAACCTCCGGCTTGACCCGCCACGAGGTGTCTACATCCTGCGCCGCCGAAGCGCTCTGCTCCGTCGTGCTGGAACAACCAGCGAGAATTCCAGCCCCGGCGACAGCAGCTCCTGAAACCAATGCCCCCTTCAGAAAGTTACGACGATTCATTCCCATTTCCCTTCCTCCTAGTATTTACTCATCGCATTTTGACCTTGCATATTGAATAGTTCAGAATGTGGTGCAATTGCTGGTAGGGCAGGTACGCCGACATTTCATTTGGGGCTTTGACCTCGTGAAGGAGAGTGGCGGCTTGCCCCTTTG
>JAATFL010000002.1 GCA_015655215.1 Coriobacteriia bacterium | reverse complement strand
GACGACACCAAGCTCGTCTTGCTCTCGGCGCTGCTCACCACGACCATGCCCTCCATGGAGGAGACGGTCAAGGCCATCGACGAGGCGGGTCTGCACGAGGGACGCAGGATCATGGTGGGGGGTGCCCCCATCACCGCGAAGTTCGCCGAGCGCATCGGCGCCGACGCCTACACCGCCGATGCGGGTGCCGCGGCCGACAAGGCCGTCGAACTCGTCGGCTAGCGAGAGGGCGGAAAGGATCTCGGCAAGGGTGGACATCCGCAAGATGGCGCGGATCGGTTCGCTATCTCTCAACCTGCACTCCAACCACGAGGAGGCACTGTCCTATGTTGACCAAGAAACAGAACTTGATCGAAACCATGAAAGGTGGGAATCCCGATAGGTTCGTCAACCAGTTCGAGTTCATTGACCTGATACTGGAAGCCCCGATGCACACATACATATCCATCGCCAGTCCCGGTACCACCGTCAAAGACGGCTGGGGCATCACCTTCACGTGGCCAGAGGGCCAGATCGGTGCATTCCCCGTGCAAGATGACGAGCACAGGGTGTTGAAGGATATCACCGAGTGGAAGACATATGTCAAAGCACCTTCCGTCGAGTTCTCGGAAGCAGAATGGGCGCCGGCGATAGCGCATGCGAACTCCATCGACCGTGATGAACAATTCGCAGGAGTCTTCATCGCTCCCGGTATCTTCGAGATGACCCACCACCTTATGGGCATGGAAGATGCGATGGCAGATCTATACGAAGAGCCTGAGCTGATGCACGAACTCATAGACTATCTGGTCGAATACGAGTTGGGCTATGCGCGGCAGTTGATCGACCATCTCCATCCGAATGCGATATTCCATCATGACGACTGGGGCAGTCAGACATCCTCGTTCCTGTCACCTGAGATGTTCCGTGAATTCCTCTTGCCTGCCTATAAGAGAGTATATGGGTTCTGGAAGGACAACGGGGTCGAGCTGATCGTCCACCACAGCGACTCCTATGCAGCCAACCTCGTCCCATCCATGATCGAGATGGGGATAGACATCTGGCAAGGGGTAATGACGAGCAACGACATTCCGAAGCTCATCGGGCAGTACGGCGGACAGCTCACCTTCATGGGGGGCATCAACAGCGGAGAGGTCGATCGCCCTGGCTGGTCACGTGAGGAGATTGCCGAGCATGTGAGGGAAGCTTGCCATGCGAATGGGAAACTCCACTTCATCCCGAACTTGACCCAGGGCGGGAACTACGGTTCCTTCCCGGGTGTATACGATACGGCAAGTGAAGAGATCGAGAAGATGAGCAAGGAGATGTTCTAACCATAGTCCGATGACCACCGTGCGGTGGCCCCCCCGCACACATTGGGGACGTCATACCACGAAGATTGACGGAAGACCATCGGGCTTGGCACCCGAGTGGTCCTCCGTCAATGCCAGGAGAGAGCCCCGGGCGCCTTGACCTGCCCATGGACGACCTCTATCCCCATTCGAGAAGCGGTTGGATGGGGAATCGCCTGAATGGGCGGCGAGAGCCATTTGGGGTTTACAGAAGGTGCTCTTTCACGGGTAGGTATCCTTACTCGGTGCGAAACGTCGGATCTAAGTGATAAAATGCTGATTCATGCCTCCGTAGCTCAGGGGATAGAGCACCAGTTTCCTAAACTGGGTGTCGGCGGTTCGAATCTGCCCGGGGGCACCAAACATCAACAACGCAGTCCGAAGCATCGGGCTGCGTTGTTTTACCTGAACGAGAATGATCGATCACGAAGGCTCGTTGGTTTGCGTTTGCGATACATGAAAAGGGCCCCTCTGGTAGAGACACCCGAGGTGGGATGGACCGAAGAAGCTTTACGATGTAGGATCAGGCTTCCCATGCTCTATCCCCCTTGGGCTATGAGGGATTGCAGGGGTCTCACCGCCCAAAACCCGGGCCATACGAGGGAGCAGGCACACGTCGGGGTCGCAAATCCGTTATCCGGCGCCTCTCGTCGCGCACCGTGCCGTCGACATCGATATCATGGTGAGGATACACGTCGAGGGGATGTTCATGGATTACTTCATCAGTGACCTGCACTTTGGTCATCAGAACCTACTGGCCTTTGACAACCGGCCCTTCTCCAACGCCGACGAGATGACCGTCGGGCTCATCGAGCGCTGGAATGTACGGATCACCCCACGCGACACCGTGTACGTGCTGGGAGACATGATGTGGTCGATGAAGCCAGGACAGCCCGAGTCGATCCTCGCCCAGCTCCACGGGCACATCGTCCTCGTCCGTGGGAACCACGACGATCGCTGGCTGCATGGAGATGCCGTCAAAGGGCGATTCTTGCGCATCGTCGACTACCTCGACCTGAAGGTCCCCCAACCCGGTGGGACCAAACTCTACGTCGCGCTCTCGCACTACCCCATCCCGTTTTACAACCATGCCCACCATGGTGGCATCATGCTCTATGGGCATGTTCATGCGACCTCCGAGTACGAGGAGGTCAAGCGCATCCAAACCGACCTGAACGCGCGCGGCATCCCTTGCCGCATGTACAACGCGTTCTGCGGTCTCTATGGCTGGGCCCCGGCCACTCTCGATGAGATCATCGCCCACGGTGCCTAGGTACTTCGGTTTCGGCATGATGCACCCCCTGCCGACCGATCGACCGCGGCAACGCTTTCCGCGCCCCCTCAGCGTACCAGGTCGACCAACTGGGCACTTGTCATGGCGACGAGCTCCTCTGGGTTCACGATGACCTGTTCGCCACGACGGCCGGCCGATACCGCTATCTCATCGAAGAGCACGGAGGTCTCATCGATGAACGTGGGGAATGCCCGTTTCATTCCCAGCGGGGAGCATCCCCCACGCAGGTAGCCGGTCACCGCGGCGAGCTGCCTCACCGGCAGCATCGCAAGGCTCTTGTCCCGCGCGGCCACGGCCGCCTTCTTGAGGTCGAGTTCCTCGGCGACGGGGATGCAGCATACCACGTGGTCGCCATCCCTCCCTACGAGGACCAACGTCTTGAACACCTGGTCCATCGGTTGACCCAACAGCTGCGCGGCATGCACGCCGGAGAGGTCGCCCTCGTCCACCTCGTAGGTCGCGACCCGGTAGGTCACACCCGCATCGTCGAGCATGCGCATCGCATTCGTCTTGCCAGCCACGCCATGCCGCGCCATGCCGATTCCCGCTCCCTTCAGTCCCGCGTCGCTCGGTACTGCACGTCGACATGCGTCGCATCGCAAAACGGCTTCTCGCGCGAACGGCCGCACCGGCAGAGTGCCATGCGGTTGCGTACTTCGTAGGGTGCGCCGTCGGCACCGATCAACGGGATGCCACCCTTGACGGCGAGCGGACCGCTCACCTGGCGCTGTGGATCCTCGAGAACCTCGATGGCCGGCTGCTCGTCACGTTCGATCAGAGCACCGGTCTCTTTGTCGACGGCCGTGAGACGGCCGGTCGGGCAGTCACAGGCAGCTTCTATCACCTCTTGCCTCAGCGTCTCGTCATCCGAAGCCGCCACCAGCTCCCAGATGTTTCCCTGCTCACGATGGCAGAAGCGCGCGAAGGCGCAACGCTCGTCATCGAGCAGGTTGATACCCGGCCCCTCCATCATACCGGCCCGCCTCTCATAGGGGACCTTCGACGCCACCTCGCGTCCGTCGAACCCGGATCCCACGTGCGACCCGTCGCAAAACGGGGGCGTCTTCGTCCGACCGCAGCGACACAGCGAGAAGGGGGTGGAGTGCTCGATCTCGCCCGCATCGACGTACTCGTATCGCCTACCGCGTGGCGTGATGATCTTCTTTGAGAGCTTGACGTCACCTTCGACGATGAATGGCCCGTTGGCGACGATCTTGATGCACGCAGTCCGTGGGGTTTCCTCAGCCATGATGCTCCTTCTTCGGAATTATGCCGACGAGGCACCTGATTGCGACTCATCGGACATAAACGACTATACCACGGAAACGGGTATGGTTCTCGTCTGATCGCCCCCGCGAAATCGTCCATCTGCAGGCACGTGTCCGCAAGCATCACCTTCATGGAAACCTCACTCGAACGATCCGACGTGCTACAATCACCCGATACCCGTCCACAGACAGAAGGACCTGCCACGTGCCACACAACACCCGCCCATCGCGGACCATCCTCGCCTGGTGCCTCACCGTCGCATGGTGCGCCTTCATCTTTGGGATGTCCACAGAGAACGGCGAGGCCTCCGGGGGCATGAGCGGGTCCGTCGCACAGACACTCATCGGATGGTTCACACCCGGCTACCACACCTTGTCCACCGCGCGGCAAGCGCTCCTCCTCGACCAGTACCAGTTCGCGGTGCGCAAGTGCGCTCATTTCACCGAATACGCGATTCTCGGCGCGCTGCTTCTCAACGCGGTGCTGCATACATGGGCCGCACGGTCTCGGACATCTTCAAGAACCGGCGATCGACACAGCCTGGCATGGCGCGCACTCACGGCCCTGGTGCTCGCCACCATCTACGCAGGCTCCGACGAGTTTCATCAGCTGTTCGTCTCCGGGCGCAGTGGTCAGGTACGAGACGTGCTCATCGACGCCGCCGGAGCCCTCGTGGGTATACTCATCGCCGTCACGTTCGTCCACATGAAGCGGAAAGGCCAGCCGATGCCCGAGATCCACCTCGATGCCGACCACGGTGCGACACCTCCACGATGAGGGCCATCTACGGGTAGTGTACACTGTGTGGCAGCGCCTTCAGAGCCTTGCACGTACGTGTGAAGCCCGGAATAACGACACCATCGGTGTCGAGAGATGGTTCGGAGTCATGCGGACAGCCTACCCGGATTGACGATACGTGGGTGCATCCAGCACGATGCGGGACCCCCCAACCGTACGTATCCCCTGTGCATCGCCGAGAGGCGCGGTGCCCACGAATCGACCAACAACACGAATGGAGCGACCATGTCAAATAGAAGCTTGGCCAAGAACCACGCCGATACGACCGTACTCGTGACCGGGGGTGCCGGGTTCATCGGCAGCCACACCTGTGTCGAACTGCTTGAGCAAGGATACCGCGTGGTGGTGGCCGACGACCTGAGCAACTCAAACTCCGAGGCCCTCAACCGCATCCGCGTAATCACCGGCGTCAACGACGACCAGTTGACGTTCTATAAGGCGAACATCCTCGACGCGCAGGCCATGAATCGCGTCTTCGATGAGAACCCCATCGACGCCATCATCCACTTCGCCGGATTCAAGGCCGTGGGAGAGAGCGTGGTGAAGCCGCTCGAATACTACTGGAACAACATCACGGGGACGCTCACGCTGTGCAAGGTCGCGCGCGAGCATGGAGTGAAGAACCTCATCTTCTCAAGCAGCGCCACCGTCTATGGGGACCCCGAGTTCATTCCAATCACCGAGGATTGCCCCAAGCATAACGCGACCAACCCCTATGGGCAGACGAAGTCGATGATCGAGCAGGTGCTCACCGACCTCTACGTAGGTGACACCGAGTGGAACATCGTATTGCTCCGCTACTTCAACCCCATCGGAGCGCATGAGAGCGGACTGATCGGCGAGGACCCCAAGGGCATCCCCAACAACCTCGTACCCTACACCGCACGCGTGGCCGTGGGCCAACTTCCCTATGTGCACGTGTACGGCGCCGACTACGACACCCCCGATGGCACGGGCGTGCGCGACTACATCCACGTGATGGACCTTGCACGCGGTCAC
Organism: Coriobacteriia bacterium; assembly: GCA_015655215.1. Classification (GTDB taxonomy): domain Bacteria; phylum Actinomycetota; class Coriobacteriia; order Coriobacteriales; family RUG033; genus JAATFL01. The sequence goes on along the minus strand of JAATFL010000002.1, from coordinate 59,577 downwards.
GTGATGACGCTCGACTGGATGGGGGGCGCATGCGGAACGGGCGTCGCCACGACGCTCGGCACCATCGCCGGCATCCCCGACGCGGACGGTTCCCGCCACGGCGTGGAGATCTTCAACCTGGGCACCGGCACCGGGTCGAGCGTCCTCGATGTGATCCACGCCTTCGGCACGGCCTGTGGTCGCGAACTCCCCTACCGCATCGAGCCGCGCCGCGCAGGCGACATCGCCACCAACTACGCCGCCTGTGACAAGGCACGTGACGAGTTGGGTTGGGTGGCGCGATACGATCTCAAACGTATGTGCGAGGATAGCTGGCGCTGGCAGAGCAAGAACCCTGACGGGTATCGTAGCTAGAGGAATGCGCCAAAGAAGACGTCATCGGGGCATACACCTTGAAGGTGGATGCCCCGAATCGTCCTTCTAGAACACCTTCTCCAAGATCCCGACGATCTCCGCATGGGTCGCCTGTCGCGGATTGGTCGCACCGCAGGCATCCTTGAGGGCATTCGTGGCAAGGATATCGAAATCCTCGCGCTTGGCACCGAGCGCCTCGAAACCCTTGGGTATGTCGATGTCAGCCGCAAGCCTGCGGATGGCGGCGATGGCGGCGGCGGCACCCTCGTCATCACTCATGCCCGTGGTGTCGACACCCATGAAACCGGCGACGTCCTTGAGGCGATCGGCGGCGACCATGGCGTTGTACTCCTGTACGGCAGGCAGCAGGATGGCGTTGCAAACCCCGTGCGGTAGATTGTAGTACCCACCAAACTGATGCGCGATGGCGTGCACGTACCCCAGAGACGCGTTGTTGAACGCCATACCGGCCAGGTACTCGGCGTAGGACATCTGGTCACGTGCGGTCATGTCGTCACCATTGGCGACGGCGGCACGAAGATACCCCTCGATGAGTGCGATGGCCTTCTGGGCACAGGCATCGGTCACCGGGGTGGCGATGGTCGAGACATAGGCTTCGATGGCATGCGTAATAGCGTCCATGCCCGTCGCAGCGGTGAGAGATGCGGGCATGCTCGTCATGAGCTCGGGGTCGTTGACGGCGAGAGTGGGGTTGGCGTGCTCGTCGACGATGGCCATCTTCACGTGACGGACCTCGTCGGTGATGATGCAGAAGATGGTCATCTCGGATGCCGTGCCAGCCGTGGTGTTGATGGCGACAAGCGGGAGCATGGGCTTGGCGGACTTGTTGACACCCTCGTAATCCGTGATATCCCCACCGTTCGCAGCGACCAGGGCGATGCCCTTCGCGCAATCGTGCGGCGACCCGCCACCAAAGGACATCACGAAGTCGCACTGCTCAGCCTGGAGCACCCTGACACCCGTCATGACCGCCGCGGTGGTGGGATTGGCGATGGACCCAGGATAGATGGCGTACTCGATCCCCGCAGCCTCGATGGCATCGAGGATGCCCTTGAGCTCAGGGCTCGCGGCGGAACGCTTACCGCAGACGACGAGAGCCTTGGTGAATCCACGGGACTTGATCTCATCGGGTAGAGCCTTCGAACAACCGGGTCCCATCAAGCTGACGTTGGGCATGAAGAATTTGTACATTCCTGTCCCTTCTCGAGCTTCGAGTTTGCCATCGGTCACCCTTCGGGGGCCGATGACCCCATATGTCGTAGCGGCCGACTTTCCGTAGCCCGACCCCGTAGGGGCATCGAGCCGAGCGTCATTCTCGCGTCCACCTCCTCCACGCTTCTCGCTAACGTGATGCTATCAGAGAGAGGGCCTCCATAACAGGCAAATCCCTACGTCGATATGTAAAGAGAATCATATTGGGATGATAACAGGGTTTTCAGATTCTCGTATCGCAGATAGGTTGATTTTTCTTCGAGTGCATGCCGTCAGGCACGCTCGTGGCCACTGGCGCGAGGTCCCATCCACCCAAGCCCACGGCAATCTCGGTGCGATATCCACTTCCGTACGTATCGACATCCCATCGATGCGATACTTCCTTTTTTTCACACTAAATCATATGATATTCATCTTTATGATACATTCGAGATGGTATCGCACCTACGATCCATGAAACACCTGGACCCCAGCGCTTGCAGAGATCGCACCACCTGTGCAATGATGACGATACGGTATGAGGAGCATGGTATATGCAGGGGTGTGAATTCATAATACTTAATATTTTAGGCCCTTATGGAACACGCTGCTGCAGCAACCCCGTGAAGACCCGAGAAGGGATGCTATGCTGCATGTCATGACAACCGACGAAGCCACCGGCGTCATCGACACCCGGTTCGATGGCCTTCGCACCCCAACGACTCGTTCCACCCTTCCCCTCGCCCTGCACCTGGTGCTTGCCGAGGATATCGTCGCAGGAGAGGACGTCCCCTCGTTCGACCGATCGACCGTGGATGGCTATGCACTGCAGGCGAGGGATACCTTCGGGTGCTCCGAGAGCATCCCGGCACTTGAACGCTGCGTGGATACCGTCGCGATGGGCACGATGCCCTCTCGACCATGCGGCGTTGGCGAGTGCCTTGCCATCCCCACGGGGGGTGCACTTCCACCCGGAGCAGATGCCGTCGTGATGGTGGAGCAGACCGAGGCCTATGGCGATGGGACGGTGGGCGTTCTCAAACCCGTCGCACCAGGCGACAACGTCGTCTTTCGAGGCGACGAGGTCCACATCGGCCACACGGTGCTGAGTGCGGGCACCACCTTGCTCCCTCATCACATCGGAGCCCTATCGGCGCTGGGAGTCGAGTCCGTGATGGTACGCGAGCCCGTGAGGGTGGGCATCATATCCAGTGGAGACGAGATCGTCCCCACATCCCAAGAGCCCCTTCTTGGGCAGATGCGCGATGTGAACTCGTCACTTCTTGCCGCAGCAGTGCGAGATGCCGGAGGCTCTCCGCGTTGCCTGGGCATCGTGCGAGATAATCCCGACGAGCTTGATGCCGTCGTCGTCGAAGCCCTTGGTGACTGTCAACTCGTGCTCATCTCCGGAGGAAGCTCCGTGGGGATACGCGACAACTCGCTCGACGTCATCGGGAAGCATGCCGAGTTGTTGCTCCATGGCATCGCGATGAAGCCGGGAAAACCGACGATCGTGGGCGATGCGAGCGGGATACCCGTCATCGGCCTTCCCGGGCATCCGATCGCAGCGTACTTCGTCTTCCTGCTCTTCGTGAGACCGCTCATCGCATCGATGCTGGGTACCTCGGTTGTAGAGCATCACGTCACCTCCATTCTCCAAGAGGCGGTCCCCTCCAACCATGGCCGCGCCGAGTACGTCGCCGTACGCCTCGAGAGGCCGTCGACCGCGGCCGTCTCCTCTTCGATCGCCGCATATCCCGTGCACGTCAAGTCAGGACTCATCTCCCTGCTTACCGTCACGGATGGGTACTTCTGCATCCCGCGCGACCAGGAGGGCGTCTCGGCCGGGGAGGAGATCGTGGTCACCCTCTATCGATAGCTCGCCCCATGAGATGGGATACCATGGTCCCATGGGCATCGGCGAGCCAAGAGCCATGCCGCACGACGTGCGTTCGAGCGATGTGGTTGCAGCAGGTTCGACCGCTTGGAGCGATGCTTGCCGTTCCCGTCAGAGAAAGGGATGGTCCCATGGCGTTTGAATACCTGAGGAACACACCGCTCGACCAGGCTCGACATGATTACCTGGCATGCCTTGAACGGTACGGGATGCAACCCAAGACCGAGGACATAGCGGTCGAGAATGCCCTCGGGAGAGTGTGCTTCGTGCCCGTCTACGCACACATCAGCGCCCCGCACTACCATGCATGCGCCATGGATGGCATCGCCGTCAAGGCAAGCGATACCTATGGCGCGACCGAGACCACCCCCGTGACGCTCGCCTCCGAGCAGTACGTCGTCGTCGACACGGGCGACCCGCTCCCCGAGGGCTGCGACGCCGTCGTGATGATCGAGGACGTGCTGAGAGACGAGGGTGCGACGACCGTCCGAGACCCATCAGGGGGCGGCGATGGCGACGTGAGGTTGCTCAAGAGCGCGGCCCCGTGGCAGAACATCCGTCAGATCGGAGAGGATATCTGCGCCGGGGAGATGCTGCTTCCCTCCAACTCGCGCATCGAGCCGGCCACCATGGGTGCCATGCTGGCTGCCGGTATCACGCATATCGAGGTCTTCTCCCATCCCAAGGTGGCCATCATCCCCACGGGCGACGAGGTCATCTTGCCCACCGAGCATCCAGGGCCCGGGGACATCATGGAGTTCAACTCGACGATCTTCTCGGGCATGGTCCGCCGCTGGGGAGGCGAGCCGGTCACCTACCCCATCGTCAAGGACACGCCCGGACTCATCGTAGGAGCGCTGCGCAAGGCCGTTGGGGAATGCGACGTGGTGCTCATCAACGCCGGGTCATCTGCTGGACGAGATGACTATACCGCACAGGCCATCTCCGCCGTGGGTGACGTCGTCCTGCACGGAATCGCGATCAAGCCGGGCAAACCCACCATCCTCGGCCACGCAGGAGGCAAGCCCATCATCGGCGTCCCCGGCTACCCCGTCTCGGGCATCGTGGTGCTCCAGGAACTGCTCAAACCCATCATGGAGAAGCTCGCAGGGCTTACGAGTGCCCCCGACGAGTACGCTCAAGCCACCCTCTCGCGTCAGGTCATCTCCACCCTGAAGTACGAGGAGTTCATCCAGGTACGCCTTGGGAACGTGGGAGGTACCCTCATCGCCTCTCCCCTTCCCCGCGGGGCGGGCGTGGTCACCTCGTTCGTCAAATCCGACAGCATCGTCTCCGTGGCGCAGAACGAGGAGGGGCTGGCGGCGGGCAGCGCGGTGGAGGTGCGCTTGCTCCGACCACGTGCGCGCATCGACAACTCGCTGGTGGTCATCGGGAGCCACGACCCGCTCATCGACGAGGTGGCGGAACTCATGCGCCAGCGTTGGCCGGAGGTCTCGGTGGCCTCGACCCACGTGGGCAGCATGGGAGCCATCATGTCGGCGCGTCGACATGAGAACCATTGCGGCGGCATACATCTACTCGACGAGGAGACCGGTACCTACAACGAGGCCTATCTGCGCACGTACTTCCCCGAGGGAGGGGTACGGCAGGTGGAGTGCGTCTACCGCCAGCAAGGGCTCATGGTCGCCCCCGGGAACCCCAAGGGGATAACCTCCCTCTCCAGCCTCACCAAGCCGGGCATGCGCTACGTCAACCGCCAGAGGGGCTCGGGAACGCGGATCCTGTGCGACTACCTGTGCAAGCAGGAAGACATAGATCCCCGGGACATCTACGGGTACGACCGCGAGGAGTTCACGCACACGGCCGTCGCCGCGCTGGTGGAGGCGGACAGCGCCGACGCCGGCATGGGCATCTACTCGGCGGCACGGATGTACGACTTGGGATTCGTGTCGGTGTGCGAAGAGCAATACGACCTGCTCATACCCGATTATGCATGGGATGACGAGTTGGTCGCGCACCTCCTCGAAACCCTGGCAAGCACCGATTTCATCACCCGCATGGAGCAGATGGGCGGCTATCGCCTCGAGCACCCCGGAACCGTCCGACGCCATTACCGCTGAGCGTCGTCCGCACCGTGGCGAGCAGCCTGGCAAAAACCAACATCGCCTTCGCAGTCGATCACCGTCGCACCCAACGCGGCGGCGTCCTCGATATCATGGGTCACGACGATGAGCGTGCGCCCTCCAAGGTACGTGTCGATGAGTGCGATGGCACGCGCCTTGCTCGCATCGTCAAGACCGGCGAACGGCTCATCGAGGATGAGCGTCTGGGACGGCATGGCGAGAGCACGGCAGAGCTCGACTCTGCGCCTCATGCCACCTGAGAGCTGTGCGGCCGGTAACCTCAGGGCGCTCACGGGGAGCAGCTGGCTCAGGAGAGCGGTCGCACCCTGGGGGTCGATGGCCGTGCCCACGACGAGTCGGATGTTGTCGATGGCGTCCTCGTCCTCGAAGAGGCGTGCCTCCTGGAACACCATGCTCGTCTCGACCGGTGGTCGTCTCCTCGCATGGTCGGAAGCACCATCGGCTCCGTCACCGACCGCAGCCGACAACCTCACGCTTCCCGCGTCCGGTACGTCCAATCCCGCGATGATGCGAATGAGCGTCGTCTTCCCGATGCCGGATGCCCCGCTGAGACAGTAGCGCTCGCCACGGTGGAACACATACGAGAAGTCCTGGATCACCTCTCGACCGTCAAACGACCTCGAGATCGCGTCGAGAACGATGTGGGCACCCGGCCTGGTGGCGACCTCCTCCTTGGTCGTTGCGCGCGCGGCGTCCCCCCGCCCGCCTTTCGACGCACGCGACCGGGGCATGGCAAGGGCACGACTCCACGAGCCCGAGCGTGCAAGTGCCGCCACGAACACCCTCTCGCACAGCGTGCTCACCAGCACGATGACCAAGGTCCACGAGAACAGCTCGGCCGTCTCGAGCGTGATCTTCGACAGGTACAGGCGCTCGCCGATCGACCCGAGTGGGATGCCGATGATCTCGGCGGCAACGCCCGACTTCCAACCCATGCCGACGACCACCTTGCTCGTGGCGAGCAGGAACGGCAGCATCGAGGGCCAGGAGAGCATGCCCATGCGACGTACGGGGGAAACGCCAAAGACCCCCAGCATCTCCCCCATACCCTGGTCGATGCCCAGAAGTCCCTGGTACGCCGAGAAGTACACCGCGGGGAACACGACGAGGACGACGGCGATGACCGACACCTGGCGGGAGGCGACCAGGATGAGCAGCAGGACGATGATGCACACCACCGGAACGCTCTTGATGAACGAGACCGCCGGTTCGAGCAGCGTGCGGAGAAGCGCGAAGCGCCTGGTCAGGATCGCCAGGAGCACCCCTATGCAAAAGGCACCGAGAAACCCGAGTACGATGCGCTGGAAGGAAAACCATATCGCCTGCCAGAACCCGATGGTCACGCCATCGCGGAACAGGGCCTCGAGGGTATCCCACGGCCCTGCCAGGAGGATCTGGCTTCCGACGACCTGGCTGGCAAGCTGCCATACCACGAGCCAGAACGCCAGGACCCCCAGTCGTGTCAGCCATTTCCCGCCCGGTCGCGATGTCACCGCACGCCCTGCCCTACGATGTGCCGAGATAGTAGAAGGCGGAGTCGGGCAGCTGGCCACCGACCGACGTGGGATCCTGCCGATAGAGCACGTCCAGGTAACCCGAGAGCGCATCCTCCATGTCCTGGCCGGTGAGGCACACGACGTTGCACCGGGGAATCGCCTGGGCGGCGACCGTCTCGTCGTCGATGATCCCGGCTGCCACGACGCCCGACGCCGCCTCGGACGGGTCGCCGTTCACGTACGCGACGGAGTCGGCATGGGCGGAGAGGAACTCCGCGACGGCCTCGGGATGCGCGGAGAGATAGTCGTTTCGCACGATGGTCACCCCGGTCACGAGCTGGCCGCCGGATCCGCCTTGCAACTCGCTCCATTCGTCGGTGAGGCTGATGACGGGCTTGAGGGCGGCGTTGCGCGCCTCGACCGAGGTCACGTATGGCTCGGGGAGGACCCCGATTGCCGATGGGTCGGCTGCGAGTGCCGCCGCGACCTCGGACGCCTCGCTCTTGAACTCGAGCGTCACCTCGCCGTCGAGACCGCTCTCGCTCAGGAGATAGTCCATCACGTACTCGGGGGTGGTGCCCTTGCCGGTCATGTACACCGTCTTGCCCGCCAGGTCGGCGAGCGACGAGATCGAGTCGTCGCCAGAGACGACGTAGAGCACGCCGAGCGTGTTGACGTCGATGACCGAGATGCCGCCGTCCGTCTTCTGGTAGAGCGTGGCGGCGACGTTGGCGGGGACCAGCGCGATGTCGACGTTGCCCTGGATGATGTCGGGCAGGATCTCATCGACGGTGCCGGAGACCGTGAAGGTGTAATCGTTGGCAAGCTCACCCGCATTCGCCGCGTCCATCATCCCCACGAGACCGATCGAGGTCGGACCCTTGAGGGACGCCACGCGCACGGCCGTCGAGGTGGTGACGGCGTCGGATTCGCCCGTCGACTGCCCCGCCTGCCCCGAGCAGCCCACGAGGGCCAGCAGCGTGACGAGAAGGATGCACCCGAGCATGAGCGACGCAGCATGCATGCCCCTCGTCGGACGTCTCACGGCGCCCTTTCCACGTCCCGTGGCGCGGACGGCCTGTGCGAGGGAATCCATCCCTCCCTGTCGCTCGAGGCAAGCCATCCGGCAAGGGGCGTCTTTGTCATGCATGGGGCATGCTCCAGGCATGGTGGTCGGAATGGAGAAGGTGGTGGGCCTTCTCGGAGAGGGGTGCACCGAGGTAGTTCTCATAGCAGGCGATCACCGAGGGGTTCTCATGAGAGAAGCGCAGGACATCGGCCTCATCGAGACCGTAGAGCACCCGGCCGCGCTCGCCGGCGAGCTCGCTGCCGTCGAGGATGGGCTGGCCGCCGCCACCCGAGCAACCGCCTGGGCATGCCATGATCTCGACGAAATCGTAGGTGACCTCACCGGACGCGAGGGCGTCCATGAGGTGCTTCGCGTTGCCCAGACCGCTTGCGACCGCCACGCGCAGCGGGGTCTCGCCGAGATGGAAGGTGATCTCCTTCCATCCCCTGGGGCCGCGGACCTCCTCGAACGCATCCGGGCTCGGGTTCGTGCCTGTGACGAGGAAGTAGGCGCTGCGCAGCGCCGCCTCCATGACACCGCCCGTCGCGCCGAAGATGACGGCCGCACCGGTGCCGGTGCCAAGCGGGGCGTCGAACTCCTCCTCCTCGAGAAGGGCGGGATCGATGTGCTCCGCACGGATCATGCGATCGACCTCGCGCGTGGTGAGGGAGAGGTCGACGTCCTGGCCACCCCCCGCATCGTCCATGTTCTCGAGCGCGCACTCGTGCTTCTTCGCGACGCAGGGCATGATCGAGATGGAGAATATCCTGTGTGGGTCGACGCCGATGAGCTCGGCGTAGTAGCTCTTCGCGATGGCGCCGAACATCTGCTGTGGCGACTTGGCCGTCGAGAGCTGGTCCACCATGTCAGGGTAGTGCGCCTTGGCGAATCGCACCCAGCCCGGGCAGCACGAGGTGAACATCGGGAACGTCTCGGTGTCGCGATGGCCGAGGCGTTCGACGAACTCGCTGCCCTCTTCCATGATGGTGAGGTCGGCGGAGAAGGTCGTGTCGAAGATGTAGTCGAATCCCATCCTGCGCAATGCGCTGACGAGCCGCTTCGCCGTTGCCTGCTCGCGGGAGAGTCCCAGGCTCTCACCCCAGGCGGCGCGCACGGCCGGGGCGATCTGCACCACGCAGATCCTGTCCGGGTCGGCCAGCGCCTCGAACGCCCTGTCGGTGTCATCGCGCTCGGTGAGCGCCCCCACGGGACAGTGCGTGATGCACTGGCCGCACAGCGCGCAATCCGACTGTTCGATGGGGATGCCACCCACGACGCCCACGTTGGCCCGACTCGCGCGATTCGTGATATCCCATACGCCCGTCGCCTGCACCTTCTCGCACACCTGGATGCAGCGGAGGCACTTGATGCACTTGTTCGCATCGCGAACGAGCGGGAAGTCCTCGTTCCACGAGGCCGTGACGAGATCCTTGCGGTACGGGACCTTGGTGAGGCCGAGGTCGTTCGAGACGGTCTGCAGGGAGCAGTTTCCGCTGCGCACGCAGGTGGTGCACTCGACGTCGTGCTGGGAGAGGAGCAGCTCCACGTTGGTGCGGCGGGCGCTGCGCACCTTGGGGCTGTTGGTGAGGACGGCCATGCCCGAGGCCACCTCGTTGTTGCACGAGGCGACGAGCTGGTCGACACCCTCGACCTCGACCACGCACACGCGGCAGGCACCTATGTCGTTGATGCCCGCGAGATAACAGAGGGTGGGGATGGCGATGCCGACGGTCCTCGCCGCATCGAGTATGGTCGTATGCTCCGGGACCTGCACCTTTCGACCATCGATCGTGAGATCTACCATTTGCTGACCCTCCCCCCGCGAAACGCACCGAATCCGAAGTGGTCGCAGCGCAGGCAGCGCGAAGCCTCCTGCAAGGCCTCCTCGGTGGTGAGCCCGCGCTCCATGAGCTCGAAGTCCTCCTTGCGCGCATGGGCATCGCGCTCGGCCATGTTGGAACGGGCGCACGAGAGCTTGCCCTTGAAGCGCACCGCTGGGATGTCCACGTCGAGCACGATCTCGTGGTCGAACCCGAGATACTTGTCGATGTTGCGCGCGGCGACCTTGCCGGCGGCGATGGCGCGGATGACCGTCGCCGGTCCGCTCACGCAGTCCCCTCCGGAGAAGAGACCGTCGAATCCCTCGACTTCGCCGTCGCTTGCGGCGCTGATCGCACCGCGCTTCGTGGGTAGGCCGTAGTCGGCGAAGGGAGCCGAGTCGATCGTCTGCCCGACGGCGACGAGCACCTTGTCACAGGGGATCACGAAGCTCTCCCGTGCCCCATCACGAGGCCTGGGCCTTCCCCCCACGACGGGACCGATGATCTGCGGTTGGACGCGCAACCCGCTCACCTTTCCGTCTTCGACCTCGATGCCGATGGGCGCGTGCATGTCGAGGAGCTCGCATTCCTCGGCGACGGCACCGGCGATCTCCTCGTCCTGCGCCGTCATGTCCGTCACGCGCCTGCGATAGACGATCATGACCCTGTCGGCACCGGCCCGTACCGCGGATCGCGAGACGTCCATCGCGACGTTGCCGCCGCCGATGACGGCGATGCTCTGGCCCGTGAAGTCCGGCACGTTGCCGTCACCGATCTCGCGAAGCATGTGCACGGCCGAGATGACGCCCTCGGCATCCTCGCCCGGCAGACCCACCTTGCGGTCGGCATGCGCGCCGATGGCGACGTAGACCGCGTCGTAGTCGCGACGCAGATCCCCTATCGGGACGTCCCTTCCCACGCTCACGTCGTACTCGACCTCGACGCCCTGGTCGAGGATCCACGCGATCTCCTCGTCGAAGCGCCCACGTGGCAGACGGTAGCTTGGGATGCCGTAGCGCATCATGCCGCCCAGATGGCTGCGCTGTTCGAAGATGGTGGGAGCATGGCCCATGAGAGCCAGGTAGTACGCGGCCGAGAGACCCGCGGGGCCCCCGCCGACGATCGCGACGCGCTTGCCCGTGGGCGCCGCCTTGCTGGGGGTGTAGTCCTCCATGTGGTCGGTCGCGTAGCGCTTGATCCCGCGGATGTTGAGCGGGTCGTCCACCATGCCACGGCGGCAGTTGATCTCGCAGGGATGCTCGCAGATGAGCCCGCACGCCACCGGAAGCGGGTTGTCCTTGTGGATGAGACGCACCGCATCCGTGAAGCGTCCGGCCTCGACGAGCGCGATGTAACCGGGGATGTCCACGCCGGCCGGGCAGCCGGAGACGCAGGGTGTGAGCTCGCTTTGGTGGAAGTCGCAGCAGCCGTGCGCCACGTGGTACTCGAAGTCGTCCCTGAAACCGCTGATGGCCTCGAGCGCCATACCTGCCGCCTCGTAGCCTATGGCGCAGTCGGCCGAGAGGTAGATGTAGAGGGCGGTCCTGTCGATGAGCTTGAGCGTTCCCTGCGTCGCGACCCCGTCGAGCACGTCGTCCATCAGGGTCTTGAGCTGTGAGAGGCCCACGCGGCACGGCGTGCACTTGCCGCACGACTGGGTCATGCACATTCCCACGAAGGCCGCGGTGAACTCCACCGGACAGGGGGCGAGCGAACTGACGGCCATACGCCGCCCGAGGGCTTCGTGGAGATCCTCGACGATCCTCTGGGCCTCGCTTCTCTCGATCACATGCAACCTTGCCAAATGAAACGCCTCCTTCACGTCGAAACGGCAGTCGTACACATCCACGATGCTGTCTTCCCGCCCCATCGGCACCAACATGCACGGGCATCGCCCCTGCCGATGTGGAATCCTTGGTAACGGGCACGGTGTCGGTCACGAACGCAGTTCAAGCGTCTCCATCGAGCCCGCGAGCATGTCTATCGAGAGCATCTTGCCCCGCAGGGCGCCGGACCTGCCAAGAAGCACCTTGATGGTCTCGGCAACTTGAAACGAGGCGATGCAGGCGGGCGTGAATGCTGGATTCCCCAGTTCCCCCTCGGCACCCTTCGAACCATTCGAGAACAGGATATCAGCTGCCACGTCATCGGGGAAGATGGTTATCACCTGACCGAACCACCCCGCGATGGCGCCGTGGACCATGCACACGCCGACTCGTGCACACGCATGGGCGAGCACGAGTCGTGCGTCCGCGGAATCGAGGGCGTCGACGACGCAGTCGGCCCCGGCGATGATGGAAGCTGCATTGCCCTCGTCGAGAACATCCCGTACCCCCTCGACCTGCACCTCCGCGTTGACGGCGGCGACGCGCGCGCATGCCATCTCGACCTTGGATCGGCCGATGGCGTCCTCGGTGCAGAGGATCTGCCGGTTGAGGTTCGTCCCGTCGAAGACGTCGGGGTCCACGACGATGAGATGCCCCACGCCCACGCGCGCCAACATCTCGATGCAATAGCCACCGAGGCCCCCGCATCCAACCACCACGACCCTCTTGCGGGTCAGCACGACGACCTCCTCGGGGGAGATCGCCGTGCTGTTGCGTGCATATCGCTTCGCAAAGCGCATGTTCACCCCATGTCGTATGTCCGACAGCCCTTCAGGCATCTACCGTACGGAAGACCATGCGATCAGACCAGGCGATACGTGCCCATCATCGAATCCGCGATCTCGTGCTTGCGGCATGCATCGCAGATGACGGGCGTCTCCATCCCCGCCTTCTTGGCCGCATAGGCGATCTCCTCGCGCGTGCCCATGGGCGCACCGCACCTCTCGCAAGAGAGCACCTCGAAGTCGCGCCCCCAGATGGAACGCGTCGATGGTGCCTGGATAAAGGGGATAGCCCCCGTGGGACATACGTTTGCGCAGCTCAGACAGCCGACGCAGGCAAGCGATGGGTTGTGGTACGGGGTGCTGACCTCCTTCTCCGTCCCGCGGTTGATGGTGGATATGGCTCCGGTCCCCAGGCTCTCGCACGCTTGGACGCACCGACCGCACAGGATGCACCTCCCCCCATCGAGCTCGACGAGGCGATCGAGCTCGGGTGCCTTGTAGTACCTGGCCATCGCGACGATCTCCGCACTCTCGGGGGCGCGTTTCGCCAACAGCGCAAGGACGATCGCGCGTTCCTCGACGATCTTCTCCGAGTTGGTGTACACGGCGCATTCCTGCTCGACGGGATAGACGCAGGCGGTGACGACCTTGCGACGCCCCTTGATCTCGACCTCGACGATGCATACGCGACAGCAGGCCCGATGGTCCTCGAACGCATCGGAGCGGCAGAGCACCGGGATGAGGATCCCGTTGCGCTTCGCCACATCGTACAGGTACTCACCAGACTCGCAGGTGCACGGCGTGCCGTCGATGGTGAGGGAGAGCGTCTTCGCTGTGCTCATGCCCGCCTCCCCTCGGTCACCACGGCGTTGAATCGACAGACCTCGCGGCAGCTTCCGCACACGATGCACTTCTCACTATCGATCACATGCGTCTCCTTCACCGCTCCCGATATGGCCTCCGTCGGACACGCCCGCAGGCAGGCCCCGCATCCGGTGCACGCCTCGGGGTCGATCGTGAACTCCGTGAGCTTGACGCACACGCCCGCCGGGCAACGACGCTCGTCGATATGGGCCTCGTACTCGTTGCGGAAGTACTTGATGGTCGAGAGGACCGGGTTGGCCGCCGATTTTCCCAGAGCGCACAGCGAGGCATCCTGCATCGTCGCGCCGATGCGCTCCAAAAGCTCGACGTCGCCCTGCTCACCGCGCCCCTCGCAGATGTCGGTGAGGATGGCATGCATCTGACGCAGACCCTCCCGACACGGAGTGCACTTGCCGCAGCTCTCCTCGCACAGGAAGTTCACATAATAGCGGGCGACCTCGACCATGCAGTTGTAATCGTCCATCACGATCATGCCGCCCGAACCCATCATCGCGCCATATTTCTTGAGCGTGTCGAAGTCGACGGGCAGGTCAAGCAGGGAATCCGGGATGCACCCACCTGAAGGCCCACCGGTCTGGACGGCCTTGAAGGGCCGGTCGTCGATGATACCTCCGCCGATGTCATAGATGAGCGTGCGGAGGGTCGTGCCCATGGGGACCTCGACGAGTCCCGTATGCTTGACCTTGCCCACCATGGCGAAGACCTTGGTGCCCTTGCTGGTCTCGGTACCCACGCTGGCGAACGCATCGGCACCCTCCTTGAGGATGTAGGGGATGGTGGCGAGCGTTTCGACGTTGTTGAGGACCGTGGGCTGGTTGAAGAGTCCCCGCTCGGCACTGCGGATGTACTTGGCCCGAGGTTCTCCCACCCGCCCCTCGATGCTCGCCATGAGAGCGGTCGACTCGCCGCACACGAACGCACCGCCACCGCGGACGATGGAGAGCTTCATCCTCTTGCCGCTTCCCAAGATGTCATCACCCAGGATGCCTGCCCTCTCGGCAGCCTCGATGGCCCTCTGCACGTGATCGCGGGCCAGTGCGTACTCGTCGCGGATGTAGAAGACCCCCTCCTCGGCCTGGATGGCGAGGGCGCCGATGACCATGCCCTCGATGACGCCATGGGGGTCACCCTCGAGGGTGGAGCCGTCCATGAAGGCACCGGGGTCGCCCTCGTCTCCGTTGCAGACGATGTACTTCGGATAATTGTCATAGCCGGCAGCCGTACGCCATTTGCGTCCCGTGGGAAACCCTGCCCCGCCTTTGCCACGGACGCCGGATCTCTCCACCTCGGTGATGATCTCGTCCGGGGTCATCGCAAGGGCGCGCTTGAGACCCTCGTATCCACCACGTGCGACGTACTCGTCGATGCTGAGGGGATCGATGAGACCCACGTTGCGCAAGGCGATCTTCACTTGAGCCGCGTAGAAGGGGTTCTCGCTTTGGGCGGTGACCCGCTCACCCCGTGCGTCTTTGAACAGTAGGCGCTTGAGGGGGTCCCCTCCCAAGGAGGCCACGATGTCCTTGGCGCCGCGCTCCCTCACCTTGTAGTACATGATGTCGGCGGGCAGGATGCGCACGATGGGACCACCTTCGCACATACCGCTGCATCCGGTCTCCTCGACCAGCAGGTCGAGCGTCGCCGCAACACCTTGTGCCACGATCTCATCACGGATGGCGCGAGCGACCTTGAGACTACCGTTCGCGATGCATCCGGTACCGCAGCACACCAGTATCTTGGTCATGTCGGGTGTCGGGGTCATTGCGTCACCACCGGGGTCGCGTGCTCTTTGAGGATCGAAGGTATGGCATCGATCTTGACCTTGTTGTGGTACACGCCATCGATGACCAGCACAGGTGCAAGCGCGCAGGAGCCAAGGCAGTTCACGAGTTCCAACGAGAACTCGCCATCGGCCGTCACCTCGCCTGGAACGATGCCGAGTTCTCGCTTGACCCCCGTCACCAGGTTGTTCGCACCACGCAGATGGCATGCGGTCCCGTCGCAGACCTTGATGATGTGCTTGCCCTTCGGCTTGAGCGAAAGCGCCTTGTAGAACGTTGCCATCGAATAGAGCTGTGCGACCGAGCAGTCCAGGTGCTCGGCCGTGGCGATGAGCCCGTTCTCGGGCACGTAGTTGAAGGTACGCTGCATATCCTGCATGACGGCCAGCGCATACCGCCGATCCCTGGGGTATGCGTCGATGATAGACGATACCTCCTCGTTTGAGACCATATCACATCCTCTCCCGTTACCGACAAGTCTTTCTTCCATCGTCCGCAGAGCCCTGAAGAGAGTGCCGCGTCACCCACCGG
This sequence comes from Coriobacteriia bacterium, assembly GCA_015655215.1. Taxonomy (GTDB): domain Bacteria; phylum Actinomycetota; class Coriobacteriia; order Coriobacteriales; family RUG033; genus JAATFL01. Next base: position 43,819 of record JAATFL010000002.1, on the reverse strand, counting down.
CGACCAACGGCAGCAGCGTCACGGTATCGCCGTTGGCAAGCGAGGTCCTCACCCCGTCCAGATGCTGTATGTGACGCCCGTTCACGAGCACGATCGCATCGGCCCCAAGGCTCTCGCCGTCGGGCGCCACTATCTTGTTGGAGAATTCCGGCCACCTTCGGCAGAGAACCTTGAGTAGTCCCAGCACATCGGCAGGAGCCTCGATCTCGAAGTCCTTGCAGTTGGCGATTTGCCGATACGTCGCAAAGAACTTGACCTTCATGGATGCTCCTTACCAAACGGCAGGTAGGCATACGGTCCATCGCACGAGAGACGGGACTCGTCGGCGAGCGTGTCACCCCCCATCTCTGCGCGAGGACAGGGGGCGAATCGACAAACCGTCAACCCAGGCTGAGCTGCTCGAGCTTCTCGTCGGTTGGCTCGCCCTCAGAGGTCCAGCCACGCACCTCGTAATAGTCGGCGAGCATGGTCTGCAACTCGGCCACCTTGCCCTTGGCTGGGCCACTGGGCAGCGCCTCGCGCAGCAACCGTGGGGGAAGCGTGTCCTTCTCCACACCGGCAGCCATGTTGAAGCGCTTCTCGAGGTTCCAGATGCGCTCGCCCTTGAGCAGGATGTCCTCGTCGGACTCGTCGCTGCCCACGGCCTCACGGTACTGACCGGCGATCTCGGGCAATCCCATCCCAAAGGTGGTGAACAGGCAGATGCCCACGGAGTCGCACAACGCGGTGAGGTCCTGGAACGTCTTGAGCAGGCTGCCCTTTCCCTCGGTGACCAACGGGTCGGTCTTGATCGGCAGACCGAGAACCTCAGGGGCGATCATGTAGCCGCGCACGTGACAGCCACCGCGGTTGGAGGTGGCGTACTCGAGGGCGATACCTTGGATGGCACGCGCGTCGTAGGCGGGCATCTCCTGTTTCTTGACGCTCATGGAAAGCTCGGCATGACCGTAGTGCTCGGCCATCCGGTACGAACCCAGCTCGAGCAACTTGCCAAACCCCTCGCCCTCGGCACACATCTTCGTGAGCCTCACCACGGCGTCGCTATCGCCAAAGCGCAGGGGGAAGCCGATGTCGGATTCGGGAATGGCACCCATCTCGGAGAGTTCCATCGCGCAGGCTATGGTGGCACCCAGGGTGATCGGGTCCATGCCGTACTCGTTGCATATGAAGTTCGCCTTGCATACGGCGGCGAGGTCGTCCACCTGGCAGTCAGCCCCAAACGACCAGCCCGCCTCGTACTCAGGGCCCTCGCCAAATCCAGCGTAGGGGGAATCGTCCGGGATCCTCGTGACACGGCCGCAGGCGATCGAGCAACCAAAGCAGCCTTGGTTCTTGACAAGATAGGTCTCGGACAACTTCTCCCCGCTGATCTCATCAGCGTGGTCGAAGATGGAGCCGCCACGCCCGTTGCACAGGGGCAGGGCCCCCACCTCGTTGAGGATGTTCATCAGGATCTGGGTTCCGTAGGCCGCCATGCCCGTACCGGTGACCGGGTGCGCCTGGATGATCGCACGGGCCTTCGTCAGCTCGCGCAGGAAGCCCTCGGGACGAGCGACCTTGACCGGACCGGTGCCTCGTACGACGACGGCCTTGAGGTTCTTGACGCCCATGACCGCGCCGAGACCACCACGACCGGCGGCGCGGTTCTTCTCGTTCATGATGGCGCTGAAGAGGCAGCCACGCTCCCCGGTGGGGCCGATGCAGGAGACGCGGACGTTGCCGCACTCCTCGATCAGCATATCGGTGGTCTTGTGGACATCCTTGCCCCACAGGTGGGTGGCGTCGCGCAGTTCGATCCGATCGTCGTTGATGTAGAGATAGACGGGGTGGTCGGCGCCACCCTCAAAGATGATGCCGTCGTAGCCGGCGAACTTGAGCTCGGGACCGAAGTGCCCGCCCGAGTTGGCAGCACCGATGGTACCGGTGAGCGGCGCCTTGGCGACGACCTCGAAACGGCCGGCTGAAGTGGCGGCCGTGCCCGTGAGGGGGCCGGTCATGTAGATGAGCTTGTTCTCGACGGAGAGCGGCTCGACGTTGGGATCGCACTCATCGCAGAAGTACTTGGTCCCCAGTCCACGGGCACCTACGAAATCGTTCGCATCCTTCATGCGGAGCGGCTCGGTGCCCCACGTTCCCGTGGTGAGATCGACGCGGAGGACCGTTCCGATCCATGCGTTTCCGACAGCCATGCTATGCCTCCTCAAGGGTCTTTTTGAAGTTATCGGCCACAGCCCGCTTCTTCGCAAGCACCTCGTCGCTCTCGACGAAGGTGATGGCACCGGTTGGGCAGAACAGCGCGCACTTCGGCTCACCGCCGCACAGGTCGCACTTGAAGACGTTCTTGGTGATGGGAGAGTATGCGATGTTGCCCAGAGGGCACGCACTCACGCACATCTTGCAGACGATGCACTTGGCGTCTTCATGCACGACCACACCATCGGCATTGCGGCTGAGGGCTCCCGTAGGGCATACGGCCGCACAACTCGCCTCGTCACATTGCAGGCACATGACGGGTACCGTGACGGCGGCATACTCGTAGTTGAAGACACTCACGCAAGCAAGTCGCGGGTTGAAGTAATCGTGATGCCCGAACGAGCACATGAGCTCGCATGTGCGACACGCCACACACCGCTTCGGGTCGATGACCAGCTGTCCTGTCATAGAGTCTTCCTCTCTCTCCGACCTCGTGGACACGCACTCAGTGCAGACGTCAGCCCGGGTATCGTCGATGTGAAAGTGTAGAGGACATTGGGCAGAAAGGAAGTCAACGCGATTCAGAAAAGAGAATATCTTCGTATTATCTGCCTAATTTGATGATATATTGGGCAGTATGGTGAATATTGGGTAGAAAGGCCTATGGTGAAGACATTCAACTACGCCCGGCTTCCCGCCGAACTCTCGGCTCCCAAGATCTTGGATACCATCACCAAGATCCACGAATGCAAGGGAAGCCTTGACACCATCCGCAAGACGAGCCCCGACGTCCTCGACCCGCTCATCCCCTCCGCCCGCATCGCCAGCGTCGATTCCTCTGCACACATCGAGGGCATCTACATCGATACGCACCGGGTCGATGACCTGCTCACAGGTCGATCCCCATCGGGCCACGGGAAGATGGCACCGGCGCGATTGGCTCCCAAGGACCAGAGTGAGCAGGAACTGGTGGGGTACGCCGAGGTCCTCGACGCCCTCACCGAGGGGTATGCCCATATACCACCGGCGCCCAGCACGGTGCTGCGGGTGCATCAGGGCCTCTATGCCCACACCGACCTCGCCGGAGCCGGGGATTACCGCAAGAAGGACACGCAATTCACCAACATCGACGGCAAGGTGCAACAGGTCGCCGTGAGCCCCATCACCGCGTTTGAAACCCCCCTCGCCCTGGGAGCGGCCTGCGACACCCTCGTCAACGAACTGGAGACGCATTCGCATCATCCCCTCGTGCTCATTCCGGTCTTCCTCGTCGACCTTCTCTGCATACATCCCTTCAGCGCGGGGAACGGACGCGTGGGCAGACTCCTCACCACGCTGCTCCTGTATCGCGAGGGTATCGATATCGGAAGGTACGCAAGCATCGAGAAGACGATCGAGGCAACCGCCGAGACCTACTACGCGACCCTCAACGGCTGCGCGGTGGGCTGGGAGCGAAACCGCAACAGCTACCTTCCCTTCGTCGAGTACTTCCTCGATACCGTGCTCTCCAGCTATCTCGCCGTGCTCGATAACCTCGACGTCCTACGGGAAAAGGAACTCACGAAAGCGGATCGCGTACGGCTCATGTTCGACAAGAACCTGGGCAAGCTCACGAAGAGGGACATCCTCGTCGCCTGCCCCGACATCAGCATCGCCACCGTGGAGGCCACCTTGTGCGAACTGGTGAGGTCGGGATGTCTCACGAAGGTGGGCGCTGGACGGAACACCGGCTATGTGAAGGGTGGTGGCTGAGACATGCGAGGACGGGGAAAGGTGCTTCTCGTGTTGATTCGTCACGGGCAAGCGGCAGACGTTGCCGTCCATCAGGACGATGCCCTGCGTGAACTCACCCAACCGGGCAGACGGGCGCTTGCCGCCTCGTTGCCCACCACGCTCGCACTGCTGGAACCAACTGGGAACGTACGCATATTGTCCAGCCCCTACGTGCGGACCGAGCAGACCGCACAGGTCGTCGCGCACGTCCTCGGCTTGCAGAAGGCGATGCATGCAGCCCCGACCCCTGCCGACGTGCTCGCATGCAAGGCCATACCCGAGAGCTTCCGGTACTCGTTTGACGTCGAGCCATGTCCCGCGCTCGCGGCAGATGACCCCGCGGAGTTCCTCTCCCTCGTGGCCGACGAGCTCACCGCGCCGGACGCGCCTACCGCAGACAGCATGCTCATCGCCGTGGGGCACAACCCCTTCCTCTCCGATGTGACACGGCAGCTGTGCGGCATGGACCTGACCTTTGGGAAGGGAAGCGCCACCTGCATCGCGCTCGACGAGCTCGCCTCCAAGACCGCCGATGGCACGGTTGAGCTATCGGGGACACTCCGTTGGTTCGTACAGGGCGCCGAGGCGAAGCGTTGGCAGGTCCCATGCCGCATCGAAGAGGTGCTTCACGGCCAGGCCCTCAAGGTCGGGGTGCTCATGGAGGGCTTTCTCGACGACCCAGACGATCCCGAGACCGTGCACGACCTGCGGGTTTCCATACGCACCCTGCGCTCATCGCTCTCGTTCATCACGCCGTTCCAGAAGCGGTCCCAAAACAGGATGGTCGACGGAAACCTGCGGATGACGGTGCGCCGGCTCTCGCGACTGCGCGAGCTCGACGTACTCTGCGACCACGTGGCGACTTCGCTGCCGGACACCGCCCCCTTCCTGGCGGCTTGCAGACAGGCGCGCCACGCGGAATGCCGGCGCACCCTGAGAGCGCTCAAGAACCGCAGGGCACGGTCCGTTCTGGACGATGCACTCGAGTCGACCGACCAGGTGATATGGAGGAGAACGATCGAGCATTCCGGTCTTCTCGCAAAGAGCGTGGCGGAACGCTTCTCCTGCCTGATGAGGCGGTTCGAGACCGACCTCGACGACCTTGACGTCTCCAACCCGCAAGCCACTCACGCCCTCCGCAAAAGCGCCAAGCAACTGCGGTACGTGTCGAACGCCTTCGGGGACCTCCTCGGTGAAGATACCCTGCCCGTCTACGCGTGCATGACCCGTATGCAAGACGACCTGGGTGCCCTGTGCGATGCCCGTGTCAACCAGGCACTGCTTGCCGGTTTTAACTCGCACGGCCTCTCCCCTCAGGCAAAGGAGGAGTTGAATGCCCTGCTCGGACGACAGGTCCTCCTCACCCGCAGGCTCATGAATCCATGGGCGAGATAGGTCGCTTGGGTGATAGGTGTGCGATGATGAGCCTCCATGGACGGAAAAAGCCCGTCAGCGGACCGCCGTATCTGATTCCCGCCCCGGTTGGCCCGGGAACTTGCGCACGATCTCAAGTCCTGTCTTCGCCACCACATGGCGCCCGAACATCTCGAATTCGATGAAGGCCACGCGCTTGTGCCTGTCCACCTTGCGCACCAAGGCCTCATACCCCTTGAGCGGACCGTGGTGCACGATGACCGCATCGCCCTCGATGATACCTTCGGACATGGCCATCACCTCATTCTCATCGGCGGTGAGCATCTCCACGAAGGACGCCTCGGTCTTTTGCAAGGGAGCGAAGGTCGTTCCGTTCCCGCCAAGGAGCTTGGTGAGTCCCGGAACATCGCGCAGCGCCTCATGGAGCTTGACCGGGTCATCGCTCAGGGCGAGCAGGTAGCCCGGCAGCAGCACCTCCTCCTGTTTGGACCAAACCCCGGAACGGCCCCTCATCACTTCCCGACGCAACAGGACGCAACGCTGCAACAGTGCAGGCGGGACGATTTTCTCGATGAGTTCCTTCTCATGGGACTCATGACCGGCCCGCACAAAGATGACGTACCACATGCATCCTCCGGGTTCGGCATCGATCACGTGACGTGCACACCTCAGCTGAGTTGCGTGTAATACGTGTCGAGGACCGTCTGATAGACCGCATCCTCGTCGAGGTGGTACTCCGCATAGATGGAACCTTGGGTCATCTCCCCCGTCAGCGACGTCATGTCGACGCTTGTGATCCCATGTTGCAGCATCGTCGTGACCATGTAGGTGAGCTCGCTTGAGGAGATGTTCGTGACCGAGTAGGCGCCTGCCGTCGAGTACAGCTCGCTGATCATCCCGATGTTGCCTACGGCCGTCTCCATCACCTGCGACGAGAACGCCTTGATGAACTGTATCTGACGCTCCTGTCGATCGAGCGGTGAGTCGAGTTGCGTCGTGTCGCGATACTGTACGTACTTGTATGCGTTGTTGCCCATGAGTATCTGGTCATCGCCCTTGACGATGGTGGTATCCGGAATGGTGTCCAGCGCAGTGAGGGCGACGCCGCCCACCGCATTGGCCAAAGGACCGATACCGCTCTTGTCCAACGCATAGTAGTAGCTCATCGGAATGTTGTAGAGGATACGGGAGACCGACGTCTCCACATTCTGACAACTTGTATCGGAGCCATTCCCGTAGGAGTACGCGAGGCAAAGCTGTTGACTCGTCGTACTCACATAATTCCCCGACGTATCGTAGACATCGACATCGACCATCGAGTCACGGGGAATGCTGACGATCTTGACGGCACCGGTCGATGTGTCCAGGGCCACCACCACCACGGCATCGGCCTGCCCAGGAGCCTCCCCGCTCTCGGCCACCGATTCACGATCGAAACCGATGAAGAGCAAGGAGACCATGTTCGCGTTGTACTGGTAGGTGTGACCATTGTAGGAAACCGTCTGGCCGCTGTCGTATGTCACCCCGCTGTCGTTGGTTTGCACATCCACCTGCCCGTCGCTCCCGTGTAGGTTCTTGCTACCCTGCGCAACAGACCAGACGAAGCCGGCGACTATGGCAAGCACGGCGACGACGATGATGATGATGGCGGTGATGCCCCTCCGGTGCCGCTTGCTCCAGCGCTTACGCTTGCGCTTGCGGATTATCGTGGGTGCTTCCGTGTCGGATGGTCGCTTCGAAACCGAAGAGGTGTGATGTGGAGCCGCATGGGCGGCGGGCTTCGAATCCCAGATATCGTCATCAATTGGTAAGTTGGTCATCTACCAGCACTCCACTCACGATGTACCTGCCTACCAAACGATAGGGCACGGGCATGCATGTGCTCAGCGTGACGATCTTATCAGTGGTCGTTACCGCTACGTCACGCTTGTTCGAAACTATCGAACTCGCTACGGTGATGTCATCATCGTAGCGCTTGACCTCGGAAGGCTCCGAGAAGTTGAACGAGTTGAGAATATGCCGCGTATCGTACATGAACGCGGAGATGATCTCATAGGTGTAGATGTGCCCCGGTGCATAGATGTAGAAGTACTCGTTGTCGGCAAAGAACGCCGAGTCCTCGAAGTTGTGGAGCGTCGAGAACATCAGGTCGTAGTCTGAGCGATGGCCATATATGACGGTCACGGGATCGGTGAAGCTCTCGCTGTTGGCCATCTCCGTCCAAACGGCACCGTAAACGGACTCGTCGCCCTCCGCATCGTGCGTTTGATAGTACGTATCGTCCGTAGGACTTTGGACGATCGCATAATCGATGTTGGTGTTGGGTACCTTGATCCACGCGTAGATATCGGAGTTGGTCGCCTTGAGCGCGGCGAAGTCGATGGGGTTGTCCACTAGGCTGACGGTCTTGTCATCTGCCTCATCGGCAGTCGACGTGGTCGCATCTGCCGTAGCGATGGCACTCATCTGAGCGGCCTGCGCAGCAGCCTGCTGTGCCTGGTCCATGCGACTCACGATGAGATACACACCGATGCAGACAACCACCACGAGGACGATGAGCAATATGGCGAGCACTTTGGTGGGAACGGCATGTACACGCCCCTTGCCTCTCGTCTGAGAGGTCGCTGGCTTGAAGTGGTTGCCGCTTGGCATGTTGCTGTCCATAGAGTTGCCGCATCACCTATCTACGTATACAACGACAAGGGTTCGCTGCGTCGATGGCAGCGAACCCCTTTGCACCCGTATAAGGCGCACGCACGAGCTGCTTATTCGGCGACGCGCTTACGAAGCACGAGAGCGACAACACCAGCGGCAATCGCGACGGCACCGGTTGCAAGAACGATGCCCATCATGCCATCAACCCCTGTCTGAGGTGACGTGCTGCTCGTGTTGCTGGAAACCGTGGCAGAAGAATCGACGACGACGGCGAACTGGGAGAGGTCGGTGACGGTGATGCTCACGACGCCGTTGGAGACGACCCTGCTCTCGGAGGTGATGGAACCATCGGCGTGCTCATGGTAGATGGTCGCGTAGGTGCCGTTGTACTGGCTGCCAACCGGGAATGTGATGGTGATGGTACCATCGATATCGTGGACCACGTTGCCGTCAAGCGTCGCATCGACCGCAAAGTAGAAGACATCCTGGGTGGCCGTGAGCGTACCGATCTGCGCGGCGAGACTAGGTGCATCGGCAGCGGTCAGAGTCTGAGCGGTTACGGTGTAGACGCTCGGGGTCTGTATCGACACCCCACCACCGGCATCGTCGATGACAGTGGTCGATGAACTTCCAGCTGCAAACGCAGACAAGGGAAGCACCATCGAGATGAGTGCTGCGGTTGCGAGTGCGGCCAATTTCTTGTGCATCTCGTCCTCTTTCCTAAAACCCACCCGAATATGCGAAAATATCTATTTGCTAATTTGAATACTATAGTATTCCTCACATCCCCACATGGCCACATGGCAAGCACAAAATTCCAACTGGCGCAACGGTACGAAAAAACACGTGAATCCCACAAACTCAAAACCCTCCACCTCAGGCGAACGGCATCAATAGGCGTCTACGAGAGAGGGAAGCGCTCCAGGGCCTGTTCGAAGTATGCATAATCATCCACCCGGTGCGCATCGGATGCAACGTAGGAAACCAGTCCTTCCTTATATAGTTTCGAAGCCGTGGTGCGAAGTGGGTTGAAAGGACCCTTGGCTATACAGTTGGCCGAAAGCTGCAGATGACAACCCATCTCCACCAGGTTCCGGGCAACCCCGATGTCATCCTGCACCTCAGGATAGCGCTCAGGATGGGCGATGGTGACATCGATTCCCTGTGTGGTGAGGTCATACAGGGTCTGCTCGTATCCGAAGGGAATACCCCTGAGAGAGAATTCGAGCAAGAGGTTCATGGTGCGCCTCGTGCAGAGGTCACGGGCACGGTCCGTGCCGTATGCGAGCAGACCATCGTAGTGGACCTCGTAGCCCAAGGCCATGTGCAAGCCCATGGCGGTCGCGTAGGGCAGCACCTGACCGTAGCGCTCCTCGATGAGCATCTTGTCGAAGTGCGATCGCTTGCAATGCGGTGTGCAGATGACGTGTGTGATGCCAGCCTTTTGTGCCGCGTGGAGCATCGCGACGGATTCCTGAAGGCTTTGGGAACCATCGTCGACACCGGGTACGAGATGGCAGTGACGATCGACCAACATGTTCATTCCTTCACGTGCGCAGCGGTCTTGTGGCCCCTCTCCTTGCGTGCACGAACGCTCTCCGGAAGACGCTCGACCGATACCTGACCGTCCGAAGCCATCCTCTGCGTGTAATACGAGTAGTAGTCCGAGTCCCTGTTATCGCAGAAGGTGAGCACCGTCCCCAACATGTGGGCGTTTGCCTGTTGAAGTTGTGCAAGCGCCTGCACGGCAGTGTCCTTACGGGTCTTCCCGCTGCGCACCACGAAGACCGTCCCGTCCACCAAAGAGCTGAGGATCGCCGCATCGACGAACGTGCCCACGGGCGGAGTGTCAAAGACCACGTAGTCTAACTTCTCCGAAAGGAGCTTGACCAAGTCGGCATAGCGCTTCGAGCTGAGGATATCAGCCGGGTTGGGGATACTGGGCTCGATGTCGAGGAAGAACAGGTTGGGCGTAGCGAGGGGAGTTACCACTTCCTCGAGCTTCTTGGTGCCGGCGAGCACCGAATAGGCACCGCCACGCGCAGCGACCTTCATCATCGCCGCCAGGCTACGTCGCCGCATGTCGGCCTCGACGAGAAGCACTGTGTTCCCCGACGTCGCGATGGCGCGCGCGAGGACGACGGCCGTGGTGGTCTTGCCCTCGTCGAGGCTTGAGCTCGTGACGCAAATCGTCTTTATCGGCGTGTCGATGGACGAGAAGCGGATGTTGGCGAACAGCGTCTTGGCGGGGTTCTCGAGCCTCTTGAAGCTTTCGGCGGATAGCTCCTTCTTCACTTTCTTCGACATTCCAGCTATCCCTTCACTTTGGGCATCTGACCGAGCATGGGGAGCTCGAGTACCTCCTGGACGTCCACGGCCCCTTTGATCGTGGTGTCCGCCATGTCGCGCACCACGATGAGTGCGATGGCAAGGAACAGACCGGCCAGGGCCGCAACCAAGGTGTACATGACCCGCGGTGGGCCCGACGGTCCGGTGGGCTGCGTCGCCGCATCGATGACGTTCACACTCTGCACGTCCATCACGCTCACCGCGGTGTCGGAGAGCACGGAGGCCATCTCGTTGGCGATGGTCGTCGCCGACGCCGCGTTGGTTCCCGTCACCGACAGGATGATGATGCGCGTTGTCGTGGAGGAGTCGACGGAGATGCTGTAGGCGTTCAGCGAACTCATGCCAAGGGCGGCGGCGGCCTTGTTCTTGACCAGATCGCTCTTCGCGATGCTGGCGAAGTCGTTTGCCAGCAACTGAGATGCGGTGAGGTCGGAGTAGTCGGTCGAGGAGGTGGATGTGGTGCTCGAGTTACTCAATGAACCGGAAAGGATGTACATCGATACCGAAGCCGTATACTGGTTGGGCAGGAATCCATAGCACACGATCGCCGTCACCAGGGCGGTGATGATGGGCAAGACGATGACAACTGCGAGGTGCTTGCGGAGCAGATGCATCAGTTCTAGAAGAGTCACGGACGTTCTCCTTGAAGTTTGAGGTATCGAACCCCCCAAGTGGACAGACAGATGAAGGTTAGCATACCGTGACGACGAATGGCGGTTGATTGCCTATCTTATTACCCGAAGCACCGGTTGCCCTTCGTGCGGAGGACGTCCCTTGATTTCCACGGAACTCACGTATTCCGCTCCCTCGCCCCCTCGAACAACGTCAAAAGTTCCTGTTTGTTGTGCACGTCGAGTTTACGATAGATGTTCTTGCTGTGGTACCGCACGGTGTTTTCGGATATGAACAGTCTCTTGGCGATGTACGGGACGTCTCGCCCCCTTACGAGCAGCTCGAGGACATCGACCTCTCGCGCAGAGAGCTCGTATCGGTGTGCAAGTTGCGTGCAACGCTGCAGGAGCAAGGGCGCATCGGCCCCGGTCGCCAACTCGTCCATGGCCACGAGCTTGGCATCGTCTCCCATATCAACCTCACCGTTGAGCCTCTTGTTCTGCATGGCGATGACGCCCATCGAGAGGAAATAGACCGAGAGCAGGGCTACCAGGGCAACGCCGGTGGTGCCGGTATCCGCGTACTGGCTTGCCCCCACGACCGTCCCGATGCCGAGGGACACGTACATCACACCGGCAAGGATCCCAAACATCAGTAGAGGGTCGGTATCCGTCCTGTGAGCTATCTGTATGCCCGAGAACATGATGAGCGATGAGACGATGGAGAAGACGAGGTAGACGAGCGCTGAGATGAGCATCGCCCAGCGATCGGAGAGGAACGGAAGCGCAAGCAACGTGGTGGCGATGACGGGAAACACCACCCGATAGAACGCAGAGAGGCTGAAGGGATGCTTGAGAGTGAACCAGACCACCGCCAGTAAGATGGCCGCGACGGAGACGCCGGCAAGGGCGACGATTCCGACAAGATCGGTGCTCGCGCTGCGACTCAGGGCAAGGGTCCGCGTTATCGCGACCACGAATCCGATCGCCGCTACGCAGAGAAGCGAGCCTCGCATGGTCCTGAACGCCTCCCTGTACTGAGGCATCGCACGCCGCGAGACCCTCTCACCATCGATTCCGTCCATCTGCCCCAACGGTTTCCCCACAAGGCACGCCACGAGCAACGCCGTGGAGAGGCAGACCGCGACGGTTCCTCTGGCCAGTGCAGGTATCGCGAGAACATACAGCAGAAACATCACAAGGGGAAAGATGGCCAAGGCTGCAAGGACGACCTTCATCACCTCATGCTCGTCAAATGACGAGAAGCAGTAGGCCCAGAGGATGTAGAATCCGCCGTTGCCAACCCCGAAGAGCATAGCCACCACCGTGATGAGACGGTTGTCGAACATCGCGCCGTTGCCCATGGCGAGGAGGATGAGGTACCCGGCTGCCGAGATGCCGCCCGCAAGCATGGATGCGCACACGGCGATTGACGTACGCTTCAAATGTCGTGCGAGAAGCACCATCAGGAACGTCACGCCGAGACTCATGACTTGGGGAGTCGACCAATACCAGAGGATCTCGAGCATGCTGAGCCCCGTCAGATCGCTCAGGGGGAGGCTTCCCCACAGCGTGAGGGCGTTTGAGGTGAGAAACAACGTGAACCCGCACAGGGCCATGGCATATCGTTTCATTGCGTCGCTTGACATCTGCTCTCCGGAATCACCCGAGCACGTCGGTGCAGAGCACCGAGGCTTGAAATCCTTGAGGTAAGATACCAAACTTCATCGTTCTCACAACCTCAAAAGACCACATACATCATGCGAGGTGCCCATCCTCTCCAGCGCCGAGGCTTTCGATGTGCCGGGTACCCTACGGACAGGCCCCATGGGCCCTCTCCCTCACGAGAGCGCGGGGGAAGAGGTTGGCCTGGAGGTTCCCATCATCGTACGAAAGAGGAATAACCACGGCGGTCGCATGGCGCACGGTAATTACGTAGGACGGTACGCGTCGCAAGGTCAAGAGGGGCGTCGACGGACCCTGTGCCCGGACGGGAATCCATCTCGCCCCGGCACCCATCACGCCCCCGAAGGCGTCTCTTCCAAGGGCGCCCTCTTCGGGCTCTCCCTATCCGTTCAAAATGATATATATCATTGATTATCTCAACCGAAGGGCATACTATCTCGGCAGAGATAGATAACGTTCTCTTGACAGTATGATATCAGGGAAGCATCAAACCAGGAGATGACCATGGATACCATCGAGCAAAGCGAATCTTCGTCGTATCAACCAGAGGGAACGCAACAGCCGCCCAGCGTACGCTCACGTACCCAGATAAAGGAGGCGGCGAAGGCATCCTTCAAGTCCCACTACTGGATAGGTGTGGCACTGTCCGTGGTCGTCTTGCTCATCGCCGCCGTCACGAATCCGATGATGTACGAACCCTCGTCGTGGAGGATGACGGCCCAGCACGTTCCTCCCTCCTCTCTCGCCCTTTGGATCACCTTCCTCGTCGGGTTGCTCATCATGCCGCTGTTAGGCGTAGGGCAGGCATGGTCGTTTCTGAGGATATATCGCAATGAGAAGGCGGAGGTGGAGAACCTGTTCGCCGGGTTCAAGAACTACGGCCACAACCTTGGCGGCATGCTCTGGATGTACCTGTTCACCACCCTTTGGACCTGCCTGTTCATCATCCCGGGGATCATCAAGGCGATAGCGTACTCCTTCACCCCCTATCTGCTGCAAGAGTACCCGGACCTTGGCGCCACAGAGGCGCTCAAGGTCTCGATGAAGATGACGCGGGGTCACAAGGGTGAGATGTTCGTGATGTACCTCAGCTTCATCGGGTGGGAACTGCTCTCCTGCTTGACCTTGGGGATACTCGGGATCTTCTATGTGAACCCGTACCTCATGACATCGATGGCCGGTCTATACGAGGAGTACAAGAACCTGGCGCTTGCAACCGGCGTGGTCACACCCGCCGAGCTCCACTGACCGTACAGGCGGCAGATGACATCGGTTGCAGATGGTGGTCAGACATCCTTCCCGAGGAAGACCATCGCGCTGCGCACCACGCCGCAGAGCACACCACCTACCGGCCAGACCACCCAGAAGTAGCTGGCAAATGGGTTGGGGATGAACAGAAGCACAAGCCCCAAGGCGGTTGCGGACGTCATGATGATGCCACAGAGGGCACTGGTCCTCTTCTTGCTTTGCGCACGCTCGCGCAGCTTGGGGTCGTCGATCCCCTCAAGGTCGACGTCATCGAGCGCATCGTCGTTATACGCCTTGACGTCCATGCGGTTTGAGAGCATCCCGAAGCGCACGATGGTCCCTGTCCCAGCCGCCACCAGCACGAAGAACATGAAGCCTGCTATGCCCTCGCTGGTTTGCAGCAACACGGCGGTGACGACACCACCGAGGATGAGCGCGATACCCCAGACCAGCGCCTGGGAAAGGTCCCGCCGAGCGACCTTCTTCTCATTGGAGGTGTAGAAATCCTCGATGAAGGGATGCTCATGGGTAAACGCCGCACGTTCCATACCCGCAGGGATGATGAAGGCGAGCCCGAGGGCTACGCCGGCGAAGAAGCAGACGACGCTCAAGGCATCAGGGTCGGAACCTGCGAACGGGCTCGTCCCCTCCAGCAGAGCCGCCAAGGCCAAACCCATGATGATGAGGACGACACCACCCGATATCCTGTTGGCAAAGCTCCGCATGAGCTCATCGTATCCAATCACATCCTGGGGCACCCCGTTCGAGGGGACGGCGAACGTACCTCCCGGGACGTGATCCGTGAGGTCGCCCTTCACAAGGTCGTCAAGCGAACACTCGAACAGGTTGCAGATGTTTAGCAGCTTGTCCATCTCGGGATAGGCCTTCTCGGCCTCCCATTTCGAGACGGACTGACGGCTCACGCCCAGCAGCATGGCGAGTTGCTCCTGGGTCATGTTGCGCGTGCCGCGTAGATGTTGAAGGTTATCGCGAAAGCTCATGGCTTTTCCTTTGGTCCTGGGCATCGATTCGAGTGGGTCCCATCGATACGTTGTGAATAGGTAGCGTCGGCCGACGTCCATACTATACGGTAGCGAATCCGACCGCACCACCAACCTGGGGCTTCCTTTTGACGAAAAGCGACGCACCCTCAGGTTGCAAACCGCAGGTAGATTGATTGTAACGGATGACGGCGCATCTCATGAGCACCAACCGCATGCGGGGAGGGACACCTCAAGACCTCCTGTCGAACTTCTCAGGCGAGGCCAGGATGTCCTGCCGCCCACATGGTCGACGGACTGTCATGACGAAAGTACTATTGAGCATGGATTGCATCGATTGACCTGACATTTAGATATCCATGCCGGGGTTTTATTCCAGTTGTTGTACACTGTCGAATTATTGTTTATAGTTATGTCGTACGGTAATCGTATCTTCCTCGACTGATAGCGACCATTTGGTGACAGGGATTGAATATGACGGCTTTGCAACCGCAAGTTGATTATGCAGCGCTTCTCATATTGGTCCTCCTCGGCATCCACCTACGATATGCAAGGCTTCCGCACACTCTGCAGAATAGGGTGTTCTACCTCTACTTCCTCAGCGTGGTGGTCTTCGTGGTCTTGGACATCTCGTCTCTGTACATGATCGCGGTTGCACTCCCCTCTCTTATACAACTCAGTTTTATACTAAATACACTTTACTATATAGCGCAGTTTGCCTTACCGCCTCTCCTTCTCTCCTTTCTTTTCGTCGTATTTAGAAGAACGTCATCTGGAAACTTCAAGCTGTACGTGCTGCTTTGGATTCCCGCCTCCCTGGCCATCCTGGCGGTTGTGTTCCTCAACCACCAGACCGGCTGGCTGTTCCACATCGACCAGAGGGGCGTCTACCAAAGCGGTAGCTACCACGCCCTCTCCTATCTCGTCACCTTCTTTTACATCGTCAGCGGCTGCGCGGTGACATATAAGAACCGCCACATGCTCGGTCGTTCGCAATATCCGATCCTCGTGGGAATCATCACCGTCTCGTTCGGGTCGTATGTTTTCATGGCCGCCTTCCCCACCTACGCCATCATGGGCTTCTCCACCGCCCTCATCTGCGCGGAGATCTACATCGGGTTCCAAGCACCCGAGCGGCAATGGAGCGCACTCACGGGCCTTCCCAATCGACAGGCGTTCTTCGATAGGACCAAGCAGATCCTCCTACACGACCCCGAGACCCCTTACACCATCGGTTACGTCAACTTGAGGAACTTCAAACTAGTCAACGAATTCTTTGGTAGCAAGCGAGGTGACTTGCTTCTGAGAAAGATAGCGGACTGGCTCGTGGAATACTGCAAAGGTTCTGGAACGTGCGCTCACATGGAGGCTGACCATTTCGTCTTCTGCATGCCCGTCAGCCAATTCGACAAGGATAGGCTGCTCGATAAGTCGAATCCGGCTTCACTCCAGACCATCATCGAATTCAACATCGACGTGCTCGTCGGCGTCTACTATCCCAACTCCACCAAGCTCCCCGTACAGGCGATGTGCGATCGTGCGAGCATGGCCCTGCGCAAGATCGGCGATAACCACGTCGACCGATTCGCCATCTACGACAGGGACACGGAGCTCGTGCTCAAGGACGAGAACGACCTTGTCATGGAGATCGACAACGCCCTGGACACCCAGCAGTTCGTCGTCCATTACCAGCCCTTGTGCGACCCGAAGACGGGAGAGGCCCTGAGTGGTGAGGCGCTCATCCGCTGGGATCACCCCAAGAGGGGACTCATCACCCCCGGTTCCTTCATAGCGTTGGCGGAGCGGAACGGCTCGATCATGAAGCTTGACCGCTACGTATGGGAATCGACCTGCCGGCATCTGCGTACCTGGATCGATTCCGGTTGGGATCCCCTCCCGATCTCGGTGAACGTCTCGCGCATCGACCTGTATGCGAGTGACTGCGTCGACCAGTTCATCGAGATCACGGGGGCCTATGACATCGAACCTCGCCTTCTGCGGATCGAGATCACCGAGAGCAGCTACATGGAGCACATCAACGAACTCAACGACGTCATCGCCCGCCTTCATTGTGAGGGGTTCACCGTCATGATGGATGACTTTGGAAGCGGGTACTCCTCGCTTGGCATGTTGCGCGACAGCCCCTTCGACCAGGT
The DNA here is from genome assembly GCA_015655215.1 of Coriobacteriia bacterium. Classification (GTDB taxonomy): domain Bacteria; phylum Actinomycetota; class Coriobacteriia; order Coriobacteriales; family RUG033; genus JAATFL01. The sequence continues at coordinate 26,773 of JAATFL010000002.1, read as the reverse complement.
CAAGTTCGATATGAGGTTCATGGGCGGGGACGCCGACTCCCAACGCTCCCGCCTTGTGCTGACCTCGATGATACGCATGCTCCATGAACTCGGGGTCTACACAGTCGTCGAGGGAGTTGGGACCCAGGAGCAGGTGGACATGGTCATCGAGACCGGATGTGACGCCATCCAGGGGTTCGTCAATTCGTGCGCGCTCCCTGTTGGGGAGTTCGAGCAGTTCGTCGACGGGAGAAGGGTCGAGGCCGATCGGTTCCATACGGCATGCGCCCCGAAGTGTCGTCGCTTCCCGACAATCCCCCACGTCACCACCGGGGAGATGAACGCCCAGACATAAGACTCGCCCGGCACCGACATGCAGTTCTCGGCCACACGGGGTATGATGTAACCCATTCGCAGGCGGAGACGGGACACATTCGCGAGGGGACTCTTGAGTCGGACTGGCAACGAGAAGGATCTCAAGGGGAGATATGGGAGCTTCTGTCTCCTGGTCTTGGGGTTCGTCAGCATACTTACCCTCAATGCCTTCATTCTATGGGGTAGTACCTCATTCTTCTATCCTTCGGATGCCTGGAACAGCATGGAGACCTCCTTCAGCGACGCCTGTAGCATCGCGAACATACTGACCTTCTTCGTCATCGGCCTCGCCGCCTTCCTTCTCCCCGCGGTGTTTCAGAGAAAGCTCTTCCGCATAGGCTCCTTTCTGCTCGTCGTTGCGTTCGCCCTGCTCTTCCTTCCCTACACAGGCAGGTTCGAGTCGCCGGCGTTGCTCGTCGCGACCGGGATCCTGTCGGGAGCCGGCAGCGCTTGCCTCCTCGTCACCTGGGAGCAGATCTTCTCTGAGCAAAGTCCGATAGGGATTCATAGGGTCATCTTGGTCTCGAGCATCCTGACGATAATCCCCTATCTCATGATCCTCCTCGTGCCCGATGGTCAAGTCCTCCTCGTCTTGAGCTTCGTTGTGCTCCCCCTGTGCATCGGCACGCTCTATGGGTCCATGAGGTTGCCGGCGGACGAACCCCTCCGAGACCCCAACCCGCCGCAGCACGGCAAGCGCTACCGGACCGCCCTCGAAGGCACATGGGTGGCCTTGCCCTGCATCATGGCGTTTGGACTCATCTCGCCCCTGATAGGGGCCATCACGCTTGACAGCTCGGTGTCTGCCGCCGTACCCACCCTCTTCGCCCAGAGCGGCAACGCCGCAGCGGTCGGCATCCTCTTCCTCATCTGGAGAAAACTCAAGACCTATCCGACGATACCGCAGGTGTTCGTCATCTCGCTCCCCGTCCTTTCCATAGCACTCATCCTCGTCCCGTTCTTCGGACAGGAATATCGCTACGTGGTTCTTTTCATCGGTGCCATAGCCTTCACGCTGGTCTCGATCCTCGTCATGGTTTCCTGTATCGACATCGCGGAGGACAGCGGCACCAGCCTGGTGGTCATCTACTGCCTGTTTGCCGGAGTCCTCTATCTCTCACGCAGCATCGGGGAATTGATCGCCGGCGGAATGACATCGAGCGGTTATTCCCAAAGCGTGCAGTTCATCGCGATAGCATTCTTCCTCGTCTACATCGTCTCCATGGTGGGCTTCATCGCCTTTCACTCGATATCAAGGGGACAGGGTGCGATGGATCGGACCGAGAAGCCCGATCGGGTTCCCGCCAACGACATCCGAACACGCTGCGAGCACCTTGCCCGGGAATACCACCTGTCGTCCCGAGAGGCAGAAGTGCTGGAGATGCTCGCTCGGGGTCGCTCCGTCCCCGCCATCGCCGAGAAGCTCTACCTTTCCGAAAACACGATTCGGAGCCATGCGAAACGTCTGTACGTGGCCCTGCACGTGCACTCGAAGCAGGAGCTTATCGACCTGGTCGAATCAACTGACTGGCCGACAAGGGGACAATAGTCCGAATTCACCTGTTTCAACCGGTTTTCACCCGCTTCATGTGAGTACGTATCGGGACTTCTCTTCCTACGATTACCCTTGCCCACAAGCCGCTTAAACACAACCTGGCCTTGGGGCAATCCGGGAAGAACATGTTCTGAGAGGAGTTGGTATGAAGATGGATCGCAGGAACTTCTTGAAGGGTGCGGCCGTGGCAGGGGCCGCCCTCACCGCAGGAGCCGCCCTTGGTGGTTGCAGCAGCAGTGCGAACAGCACCTCGAACAGCAGCGTCACCGCGAGTTCCACTGGATTGACAGCAGATGTGCACGATCAGAAGTGGGCATTCGAGATTGCGCCAAGCGCCATCGAAGACAGTCAGGTGCAGCAAACGTACACTGCCGATGTCATCGTGGTGGGCTCGGGCATGGCGGGACTTGCGACAGCGTGCTCGGCCAAAGAGGCCGGAAGCTCCGTCATCGTCGTCTCTGCCGGATCGATGCCCTTGTCACGCGGCGGCTCGAACCACGCGATAGGCTCTAAAGTGCAGAAGTCATATGGCATCGACTATTCTCCCGACAAGGCACGGACGATCGCCAAGACGGAGCAGACGTCGGGGACCTACTTCATGGATAAGCGGAAGTGGGCGAACTGGATCAACAACTCCGCCGAGTCGGTCGACTGGATGATCGACAAGATGACCGCGAAGGGACTTCAGGTCTCCATCGAGCCTGGCTACTACGACCCAGACGGGGTCATCACCGTTCCCGACGCAAGCCATAACTTCTTCACCGCAGAACAGCCCTTTGGTGCCCTGTTCGGTGCCCCTCTGCAAGCACAGGCATACGCCGACACGTTCACCACCGACTTGGGTGGCACCATCTACTACAACACCCCCGTGAAGCAGCTCACGCGTGGAGGCGCGGCAAATGGCACGAGCGGCCGGGTTGACGGCTGTATCGCCCAAGACGCCGATGGCAACTACGTCAAGTTCGTGGCGAACAAGGCCGTCGTGCTGGCAACCGGCGACTTCAGCCGTGACAAGGACATGATGGCCAAGTACAGCCCCTGGGCGTACGATCACTTCAAGGACGTCATCGAATGGGGAACCGTCAACTATGACATCGGCCTCAACTATACCGGGCTCATGAACGGGGACGGTCACAAGATGGCCCTCTGGATAGGCGCTGCCTGGCAGAAGACCTATCCCAACGCCCCCATGATCAACGGCGGTTGCGCAGGCCCCACCCATGCGGTCATCTCGAACTTCTGGGGATGCAACCTCGACGTCTACGGCAAGCGGTATCAGAACGAGAACACGAACTTCGCCTATGGAGCAACGGCCGTAGAGCAGCTTCCCCAAAGGACCGCCTTTGGCATCTGGGATATAAACTACGCCTACACGCAGGATAAATGGGACCCGTTTGGCAGCTGCGTCAACAACGTGAACGGGATCATGCCGTATACCCCCGAGGAGTACATCGCCGTATGGGACAAGGCGGTCACAGAGGGAACGTACTACAAGGCGGATACGATCGAGGCGCTCGTGGCTCAACTCGATGGACTCGAGGACGAGGCCGCGGCCATAGAGACCATCAAGAACTACAACGCGTATGCGCAGAATGGATATGACGAGGAGTTCCAGGTCAATCCGAATATCCTCTACCCCATCAGCACGCCTCCGTTCTATGCGAGCAAGACGGTTGGCTCGACGTTCCTCACCATCACCGGCGGGATTCGGACCAACTCCGACATGCAGGCCATGGACGAGGACGACAACGCCATCGAGGGCCTGTACACGACCGGCATCATGGTTGGGGATTTCTACGCGAACTCTTACAACTTCGTCATGCCCGGCCAGAATCTTGGAGGCATCTGCTGCACGCTATCCTACCTTCTAGGGCACCACGTAGCTACATTGTAGACACCGTACCAGATAGAGGAAACAGACCCTCGGACGGAAACGTCCGAGGGTCTGTGCAATTTCTCCTCACCCTTCAAATGCCAACCCCAGTGGTCATATGCATCATATAGAAGAGGAAACGCATCACGAAGATGCCGGTGAATACCAGTATATTGGCTACGATGCCGGGGACGATGCCCTGCCTTCTGCCTTTTCCCCAGACCAAACGTCCCCATATGGTCAGACTGCAGAGACCCAATATCGCGAACGCGCCGACGCCGACGCCGTAATAGGGGACAAGCTCGGCAGCCGTTGTGAACGAGTTCTCCATCGAGGGAAGCGTGGAGTCCTGAAGGGCGAACGAGATCGTATTGAGAATGATCGCCACACCCGAAATGGCGCAGAGCACTTTGCCCAACAACCCCCGGATACGATCGTATCGCGCGACCTGAAAGCTCAGTAACGCCAGAGTCGGACCACCGACCAGGGCGTTCAGCCAAAGGTTGACGGGAACGTACGCCGAGTACCAAGAAACGATCGTACTCTCCGAGTACGCGAAGGCGATTCCCGTGATGAATCCGGCACCAGAGATGATGATGCACGTCAACCATACCTTCTGAAAAGGCAGATTGGGATTCTCCGAAAACGAGTACAGCCAGTAGATACCGGAGAACGCAAGAAAGACGACTGCGGAGAACACCTCGTTCGACAGGGGGCTTCTCCCCACGCCCGTGAACACGTAGAGCGCATTGTCAGGGTTGCCCAGATGGGTCGCCGAAGCGACGAGACCAATCATCGAGAGCACCAACGGAATGATCATGAACGTGTTGATTCGCATGCGCTCTTCGTTGGAAAGGTGGGCAAACAGCAGTATCCCGCTCATCACCATCAGCGCCATGACGCTTGAGGGGGCGAGCGTCGTGAACGTCACGAGGGTGATTTCGCCAACCGCCGTCTGAAATCCCCAGGCAATCATTATCGATAGTACCTTGGATACTCGACCTCTCGACCCAGCTGATGCTGAACGCCTTCGAGGCTTGCCTTCGTAAGCGATGCGAGGCCCTCGTAGAATGGCTGCCCGGCAGCATCCACCAGTTCGTCGAGGAAGTGTGAGGACCAGGTCAGCAGATGCCCGACGAGATATTCCTCAAGACGTTCGGGTTTATTCCGTGCTATCCAAGCCATCAATAGCAGCATGAGGCCTATGTGGTCCTCGGGGTCGTTGTCGTCACCCAGTCGCTTGATGCCGACCTCCCGCATCCATCGGCGCAGGGCAAGGGTGCTCGCACCAAACACGACGCACTCTCGGTCGGTGTACACCGACCCCCAGGGCGGAGCCGGCTTCGCCTCTGGGCCGATGAACAGTCGACGGAACTCCCACATAAGGTCCTCTGAGTCAGTCCCATCGGAAAGTCCCTCCTTCATCTTGGAGAGGCAGGTCACCGCACGACTCTCCTCGACGAAGGGCCATGCGGCAGCGGTCTCGTCAACATCTAGAGAGCCGATCGCCGCAAAGGCCTCGGACGCGCAGCCGAGCTTCGGATCCTCAAGGTAGAACGGTCCCAGCGTCTCTCCAATGAAAGCGACCTGGTCCAAGAAGACATCATCAACAAGCTTTGTATCCATTCGCCCTCCTCGTCAAGGGACATACCCCGTAATCTATTGTAAGGCGCATGCCGAGTCAATACACGCTGATAACCTCGGGCAAGACGTGATGGTGATCGGGAAAGCCTCCCATCACCATCACGTGAACGTGACCCGGCACCGTTCCCTGGCACCGAGTCACGTTCACGTGCGTGGCCGATCCCTCTCCTAGAGGCCAACCGACATCTGCATCGCATAGAAGACGATTCGAGCGATGAAGATGGCAACCGCCGCGAGGACGAGTCCGATGGCCATGAGCGAGGTCGAGGTGCCCTTGAGCAAAGCCCCTCCCTCGAAACCCAAGGCGACGATGGCAAGTACCACTGAACACACCAAGTACGACGTGACCTCGGCCGTTACGGATGTGCCATCGACCAGGGAGTTGCTCAAGGAACCGACCATCGTGAAATGGGCCACGAGGGAGCAGACCATCAGCAAGGTACCCAGAAGGGCGATCGCGAACACGATCTTCCTGAATCCACGTTGAGCCCCGTCGAGACAACCAGCCAGACCCAGCACCAGCATGCCGAGCAGACTGCCACCCAAAAGGCAGAATCCGACTACCTCCAGGATGCTGTAAGGCGTGTCCCACGAGGGAATCGTGTCCATCATATAGGCAGCGCCGATGAAGCAGGAAAACACGATCGCGGCGATGGCCACGACGGCGATGAAGCCCTTGCGCGCGTTGAGCGAGAGCTTTCCGCTCAGAGCCACGATCCAATAGATGCCCGCCAACGCGAAGAAGACGACGCCGACGAAGATCTCGTTGGAGAGCGGCGAGCTGCCAAGGTTCGTGAACACGTTCATCGCATGTGCAGGAGTCGCGAGATGGAGAAATGAAGCTCCAAACCCGACCGCCAAAACCACGAGCGGGATGACGGTGAGCCTGTCAAGCTTCTTCATCTGCTCATCGGAGAACCTCATCGTGAAGAACGCCATCGCAAAGACTATGAAAGCACCGGAACCGATGGGCGCCAACGTCGTGAAGAAGATCAAGGGAAGTTCTGCCATAGCCTGTTCCATCGCCTAGAGCACCTCCAAAGGATTGACGGCTTTCCCGTCGGCGCTCCCGACAGGCTGAGCATCATCGGAAGGCTTGATGTAGAAGTTCGGATCCGTGTAGGTGGGGACGGGCAGTGGGGCGATGTTCGCCTGTGTCCCACCGAGTGCCGCTATCTGATCGACCGTGCCAAAATCGAGGGCACGGGCGGGGCATGCTTCGACGCATACGGGCTTCTCCCCATTCGTCACACGCTCGACGCAGCCATCGCACTTCACGGAGTGGCCCTTGGCGCGGTCGACCTTCGGCGCATCGTAAGGACATGCCATGTGGCAGTAGCCACAGCCGACGCACCGGTCGACGTTGACGCTCACGAGACCGGTCTCTCCGTCCTTGTGCATCGCACCGGTGGGACACACCTTCGTGCATGCCGGTTCATAGCAATGGTTGCAAGCCATCGAGACCGTATAGCCACCACATGTCGAGACGACGCAACCGTTGGAATCCTTCTGCGTGTCACCATAGGTGACCTCATAGACCTTTCTGTACGCGAAGCCCACGTCGAGGTCCTTGTAATCCTTGCAGGCCAACTCGCAGGTCTTGCAACCAGTACAGCGAGTGCCATCAAAATAGAATGCGTATTGGACCATCTTCTACCTCCCCTTTCCTGTTGCGTCAAGCCCTGGTGACTTGGCAGATGTTCGTGTGCTGCGGGTTCCCTTTTGCAAGAGGTGAAGGACGTTGGGTCGTGAGGGTGTTGATGCTTCCTCCCTTGTCAACACGGTCACCGTTCATATCCGCATCATGCCACGCACCTTGGGATACGGCCACGACTCCGGGGACGACACGCGGCGTCACCTTTGCAAGCAGCTCGATCTCGCCGAACTCGTTTTCCACGTGCACCGTATCGCCTTGGGCGATACCGCGTGACGTCGCATCGGTGGGGTTTATCCATGCTTCCTGGGGGTTTGCATCCTTCAGGATGGCGATGTCACCCCATGAGGAGTGGAGCCGTCCGCGGTAATGGAAACCGCCAAGCACAAGCGGGTATTCGTCGGTGGTCGTCTCTATGCCATACCACTCCGGGATGTATGCGGGAATGGGCGGAACCGTGCTGAGACCGGGCAAGGTATCACCCTCTTCGAGTTCCCAGCCGTTGGTGAACGAGAGCACCTTCTTCGAGAAGAGCTCGATCTTACCGGACGTCGTCTCGAGGGCGTTCGTCACGGGATCGCTTCGGAATTTCTGCATGGAGACGATCGGGCTATGCTGCTGGATGAACACCCCCATGTCCACCGCTTCATCCCACGTGGGAAGCGTGGCATCTTTGCTACGGGAATTCTCGTAGAGACTCTTGATCCAGTCCTCCTCGGTCTTTCCCCCCGTGAACTGGTCTTTGACGCCAAGGCGATCCGCCATGAGCGAGACCATCTCGTAGGCGCTCTTGCGCTCGAACTTCGGGGTGGTGCAGGGCTGTCCGGTGATCATATACGCGACATCACCACCGGTTGAGATCTGAGACACCTGCTCGAACCGGAACAGGTCGGGGAGGATGATGTCGGAGTACTTCATCGAGTCGCACATGACCGTGTTGATGCCCAGGATGAACTCGCACTTGCTGTCGTCGGAAAGGATGTCGTGCGCCTTGTTGATCTGCGAATGCTGGTTCGTGAGGCAGTTGCCGGCGTAGTTGATCATGTACTTGATACCCACCTTGAGCTTGTCGACACCCTTGACGCCGGCGTTCTTCGATGTCATCTCCGTAGCATGGTCGATGGCATCGGTGAACAGGAAGCAGGGGATGGAGGCGCTCACCGGGTTCGTGCCCGTGGGGAACGAGGACAGCGTCGGTCCTCCGGAGTTCTCGCGCGTGCCGTTGTTCGTTCCCGGAAGACCGATCTGCCCGACGAGGCACGGAAGAGCCATGATGGACCACGAGGTCCACTCACCGTTCGAACGACGCTGTGGTCCCCACCCTTGGTTCACGTACAGCGGGGCGGTGGTGCCGATCTCCTCGGCAAGGCTCTCGATGCGCGCCGCCGGGATGCCGGTGATCCTTGAAGCCCAATCGGGGGTCTTCTCGATCATGTCATAGCCGGTTCCCATGATGTAGTCATGGTAGGACATGTTCTTGCCCCGATAATCATCGGGCATGCTCTCTTCGTCGTACCCGACGCAATAGGTGTGGAGAAAGTCGAGGTTGACGAGATCGTGCTCGATCAGGTAATGGCCGATGCCAGCCACGAGGGCAGCGTCGGTCCCGGGGTTGATGGGGATCCACTCCGCCGAGTGACCGAGAATCGAATCGTTCATGCGATAGTCGATCATGTATATCTTCGCACCGGTGCGCTCGCGGAGATGGACCCAATCGTAGTGGGTCGTCAGCCCACCCTGTCGGGTCTCGGTTGGGCTGGAGCCAAACACAAGCACCAGTTTGGCATCCTCGGCTGTCTTGAACGAACTTCCCCCCGCCTGCGCCGTACCGTATACGTAGGGGGTGATGGTCGATATCTGAGCGGTCGAGTAACTGTTGTAGAAGTTCAGATACCCCCCGATCAGATTGAGCAGGGCGTTGAAGGGTCGGGCGGTGGTGGCGGAAACACCAGTCGCATACGGGATGTACACGGCCTCGTTGCCATAGGTGCCGATAACCTCCTCGAGTTTGTCGGTCGCGGTCTCGATGGCCTCGTCCCATGAGATTCGCTCGTATGTCCCCTCCCCGCGGTTGCCCACCCGCTTCATCGGGTAGTTGATACGATCGGGGCTGTTGAGCCAGCGACGATACGAGCGACCACGAAGGCATGCCCGTGGCTGGGGGTCGTCAAACCCTGCGTCGCTGCTCGTGTAGGTGTCGACCCAGACGACCTCGTCGTCCTGTACATGGAACTTCAGAGCACAGCGCCCTGGGCAGTTGATCGCGCAATGGCCCCACGTCGTTTGCTCCGTGCTATCGGCCAACGCCACGGGTACGCCCCCGGTGAACAGGGAGTCAACCGAGACGATGCCGCCGGCAGCGGCCAGGGCACCAAGCGCCCCCATCGCCTTCACAAACGAGCGACGACTGATACTTGACGTACCTTTCGACATATTGTCCTCTCTCGACATATTGTCCTCTCTCCTTCCAAGATGCACGGACTTGCACCATGCGTGACGCACGTCGGCGTACGTTCCCTCACGGTAGGTTATGTTTCATGGGAGATTGGCCGCCTGCGCCTCGCAGCAGCAAACTATAGTCACATGCGACCGCCGGCTTGTCACATGAAACGTGCGATTTTTGGGAAGGCCATGCTCCCGAGGGTATTGCGGAGTTTCCAGCGGTCATCCGATATATGATACTGTCAGGTACGTGATCGTGTGGAGAGGATATCGATCGTGCAAAGCCTGATGCGCATCTTCAAACCAAACATGACATCGCTCGGCTACGCCCTTTTCCTTGCCATCAACGCGACAGGGGTTTGGGGCGGCGTATTCCCGTTTTTGCCGATAGGGTTTCAGACTTCCCGGATCATCTTCTTCTTCTTCCTCTCCCAATCCCTTGTCTTCACGTTCATCTTCTTCGCCAGCGCCCTTGGCGTCTATTTTCTGCCAGGACTGACGCGTCGCTTCCTCGTCATCGGTGTCGGCTTGCCCTATCTCTTCGGCTGGGTCTGCCTGATCGCCGCCATGTACATCAATACCATGACGCTGCCATTCACGATTGCGGGTGGCATTCTGCTTGGGTCCGGGTCAGCCGGATTCTACATGCTATGGCAGCGCCTGTTCTCCAGCCAGGACCCCACCACCGGGAACCATGACCTCATCCTGGGCACGCTGTACTCCGCGGTCATCTACCTATCGCTGTACATCATCCCACGCGCCGTGACCACCTATCTCATACCAACCGTCTTTCTGCCCCTGTTCGGATTGTGCATCGTGTTGAAGAGTCGTGGAATCGACTCCCACCAGCCCATGTTCGAAGACATCCCCCGCCGGCACCCGCAGGTGTATCGACATGTCATCACCACATATTGGCGAAGCGCCTTCTCGATGGGTGTGATGGGATTTTGCTGCGGCATCATGCGAGCGCTTGCCATCGACGATCCGCAAATAGGTTCCCTCGTCAATATCATGTCGATGGGAGGATCGTTTCTCGCAGCCGCGACGCTACTCCTCCTCTGGCAGGTGAAGAACCTGAAGATCAACGTCGTCTCCGTCTATCGGTTCTTCTTCCCGTTCCTCATCACCGCCTTCCTGCTGATTCCCATGCTCGGCAATGCCTTTTCAAGTTGGTTCGCTGGCTTTCTCTACGCATTCTTCAGCTGCGCCATCATGCTCATGATGATCCAGTGCGCCCAGGCATCCCGCGACCAGGGCATCAACCCGGTATTCATCTATGGCTTCTTCGGCGGCGTCGTTTACATGCTGCACGACTTCGGCTACCTGAGCGCAACCCTCATCTCACAGACCACGATCGCGGGCATCGCGCAAAACACGACACTCTCCCTCGTTGCTCTCTACCTGCTCGGTTTCATGTACTTCATCGGACTAGGCGGGTTCAAGCAGATCGGCGCGCCCGGTGCGGTGGATCCCAATGACATCGAGTTCATCGCCCTGCAGGTTCCCACGGAGAATCGCGAGAGGCACGGGACGGTACCGGTGGAGCTGCCAGCCCCGATCATCAAACCGTCACCTCAGCGGTACCGCGACCGAGTCTCGAAGCAGTGTGCCGCCATCCAGCGTCGTTACCGATTGTCCGCCCGTGAAACCGAGGTCATGGAACTCATCGCACGGAGCAATAGCGTTCCGATGATCGCCGAGGAGCTGGTCGTCTCGGAAAACACCGTCCGCACGCATTCAAAGCGCATCTACACTAAGCTGGGTATCCACAAGAAGCAGGAGCTGGTCAATCTCATCGAGGAGTTCGACACCGACTCCATTCTGTCCTTACCCGAAGATCGACGATGAGGCCGTACCATCCCCCTTCAGGGAACAAGATGGCCGTTTCCCATGGCGTGCTGACCGTGCGTGCCGTTTTGCATCGTCTGCTCGACAACGCTTAACAGCTCTTGCCGGTTGTGGACGCCGATCTTACGATAGATGCTCTTATTGTGCGTCCGGACGGTATTCTCCGAGATGTAAAGAGCCTTTGCGATGTACGGGACGTCCCTTCCCCGTGCGATAAGCTCCAAAATCTCTGATTCGCGTTTGGAGAGCCTGGCCTTTCGCGAAAGAACCATGCATTGCCCCGTGATCCTCTCGGGTACCTCTCCTGTCATCGATGCACCTGATGCACCCGCAATCTCACCATCATCCTTACGCCTGTTGATAACCGATGTGGAGACGATCACGAGTATGTAGACGAGGAACAGCGCCACCATCGCCAAACTCGAGAAGCTGAAGTCACCGATAGCCAGAAGATAGCTACCGAGCAGGGTCCCCACTCCAACAGCAAGATAGATCACCCCGTTCAGAAATGAGAAATAGATCACCGCTTCGACGCCGTGGTCATCGGTGAGGCAGATACTCTGATACATGACGAACAGCGAGGACACGGAAAAAAGGGCGAACGCTACCGTGGTGAGGATGATTTGATATGCACTCCCCATCATCGGCAGAAGCAGGAGCCCGGTGGCGAGTACGGGAAAGGCAACCTTGTAGATCAGGGAATAGTCGATCTCCCTACCTGCAACCTTCCAGAGCACGATGGAGATCGCGGCCATGATCGAGACCCCCAGCATCGAATAGTTGGTAACCGTTTTGGCAGCCGAGTGATCTCCGAGGGCGATGCAGCGAGTAACGGCGGCGATGAGCGTGATGCAGACGATGCAGAACACCATGCTCTTGCTCTTTTGGAATGCGATGATGACATGTTGTACGGGTATTCCCTTAACTTCCCGTCTCTCAACGTGTCCCGTAGGCCCTCTCTGGGTCTGAAAGACAAGGAATGCGGTCGATACCCCAACGGCGATCACGAGTATATAGCTCATCATCTCCGCCGAGACGGGAACCATGCGTATCAGCAGATAGGCAAGAGGGTATGACAGCAGGGACTCGAAGAAGAAGATCCTCGCCCTTTTGAGACGTTCGATGACCAATACGTACTCCCACGCGACGAAGGCAGTGGCATTCCCCACGCCAAACAGCACCCCCGTGACGGCCAGCAACACCGAAAGGCCCGTGACGTCCTCGATGGCCAAGAACATGATGATGATGCCCGTGATGGTGGAGATTCCCGAGACGGCCGCACCAGCAAGCATCGCTTTCCTACCATACCGCCCAAAAGCGATTCCCAGAACGATGGTCACCACGATGAAGCTGGTGCATTCCGGTATGGTAAAGCTTGAAACGATAATGCCCGGATCCACCAAAACGTCGGCATATGAGTAGATACCTCCCCAAAACGTGAAAACGGTGGATAGCAAGAACAGCGATAGACCCACGTTGACCGTATTCGGCTTCCAGGCTTTATCCATAGGCACCCCCTCCCACGTATCACTGCGCTGGCAATCATAGCAAGCTTTTGCCACTTGCCATGAGCAGGGTCAGGAACACCATGAGTAACGGTATCACCCAATGTGAGTGATGTACGCCAAAAACGTGGCAATCACCTACCTTGCAGGAAGTGGTGCGCGAGATTCTGCACTACGTTTGGGGCACCCGCACAACAATCTGACCAACGGGTGCCTACGAAAGGAGCTTCAATGGATACCACGGGGATTCCGCGACGGGATTTTCTCAGGGGAGCAGTGACTGCCGGATCCGTCCTTGCAGCGGCGAGCGTGCTCAACGGATGCTCCACGTCTGCGCAGAACACCACTTCGTCGGAGGTGGACCAGGAGCCAGAGGGCATCGGTACACCTCCGGCAATCGCCGATTCCGAGATTGGCGAGACCATCGATTGCAACGTGGTCGTATGCGGCGCCGGGATCTCGGGAATAGCGGCCGCCCGTGCGGCCGCGGAAGCCGGGGCACGGGTGGTCATCCTCGAGAAGAAGGAGACGATCGAGGTCCATGGCTTTCAATTCGGTGCATTGAACTGCACGCTGGCCAGGGAAGCGGGAGTCAACGAGGAATCGGCGGCGTTCGTACGTGACTACCAGCGGCGTTCCAGCCAACGAGGCAACATGAAGCTCATCCGCCTATGGACCGAGAACAGCGGCAACGTATTCGATTGGTGGACGAGACCCGTCGAGGACGATACCGCTGTGATGGGCAATGTGACCATCTGCTACTGGCCACGTTCGTCCGTGCACGACCGCGCAGGTGATCTCGAACAGACGTTCATCGGCACGATGGATTTCAAAGAGGACCCGAATAATCCAGTAGGTGGAGCGGCGTGGATAGCGACGGCTCAGGCCAATCAGGCCCTGGCTGCCAAGGAAGGAGTCGATTTCCACTTCCTGACGGTTGCGAGGGAGCTTCTCGTCGACAACGGGAAGGTGACTGGCGTTATCGCCGCGAACGCCGATGGCACGTACCTGAAGATCAACGCGGGCAAAGGCGTCATCCTGTGCACTGGCGGCTTGACCAACTTCTTCGGCCAGGGCGCTGAGCTTCTCATGAAACTGTACTGCCCCGAGATAGTTGCCCGCTACGAGCACTACAACGGTGCCGAGCCGGACTGGGAGCCCATGTTCACGTCTGGCTCTGCGGTGCTCGCCGGCAACACAGGGGACGGTCATCTCATGGCGCTTTGGGCCGGAGCGCAGATGGAGCCCTTCCCGGAGGCCACCATGGGCGCAGGTGACTCTCTGATCGGGGCAACCGTGGCACTCGAGGTCAATGGGCTCGGCGAGCGCTGCTGGAACGAAGACGTGGGCATATGGCAGAAGCATGATGCCATCCTTGGCCAGCCAGGTCAGTTCGTGTGGGAGATCTTCGACGTGAACTGGCGCGATCGCCTTCCCTATCAGGGTGTTGGTCACCGCAACCTCGATGTCAACGATACGCCCTACGATGCCAAATACACCGGCAATGAGTACATCGAAGCGATACACGATACGCTGTTGTCATCGGTGGGCAAGACGGAGGGAGCGAAGTTTGCAGACGCCTTCAACGAGACCGATGGCACTGCCTATGGAGCAAACACCCTTGATGAACTTGCGCGGTTGATCGACGTGCCGGCAGATGCACTGAAAGCTACCGTGGCACGTTACAACGAGATGGCTGCAGCCAAGAACGACGTCGATTTTGGTACGGACCCCCAAAAACTGTTTCCCATCGATACGGCCCCGTTCTTTGCGACGAAGGCCAAGGGTAGTGCCGGCCTGACGGCCATGAGCGGCTTGCTGACCGATGGTAACCTCCAGTGCGTCGACGCCGACGGCAACGTCATCCCCGGACTGTGGGCTGCGGGCACCACCGCAGGTCAACGGTTCCAACCCTATTACCAGACACCGATGTCGGGGCTCAACCACGGGTTTGGGATCACGCACGGATACCTCGCTGGACAGTACGCGGCCCAAGCTTGATCGAGTGGATGCCACCGGAGTTTCACGATGGCATCCACTCCGTCATCTTCTGAGGAGGGAAGATTCCCTAGGCGACGCCGAACTCGTGCGTGGCAAGGGTCTCGTCGCTTAGGCTGAAGAGGTTGCTCACCTCCACCGACACGGGCGAGGCGTCGTCAAGCACATAGGCCAGCTGGTAGGTGATGCTGGCACCCGGCTTGATCTCCTTCATCGAGTTGGAACCGTCATACCCTTCGGTGTTCACGAGGATGGCCGTATCAAGCTGAACGCCGTTTTGGAATGCCTGACAGCTCACGGCGGCGAGGGGTTCGGTCGCCTTCTCGCTGTTGTTGGTGAACGTGTAGTCCACGTAGACGGCCGCCTTGCCGTCATAGGTGGTCGCAGCGGTGCACGTGTCGATGGTCACCACGTACTGGCTCTGCGTGGAACTTGAGGCGGATGTTGTACTTTGCGTCGTCACTTCGTCGTTGCCCGACGAACTCCTTGTGTTCCCACAGCCCGTTGTCAGCGCCGCCGCCAAAGCAAAAGCACAAGCGAGTCCCAGCAATGCCGTCCTTTTCATGATGCGCCCCCGAGGTTTCGTGTTGGTGCCTGTCGATAGACCTGTCACCACGAAACATAAGCATGCGCCGGAGAAGGTTCATTAGCTGCCAGCTCAGTAAACCCGGATGACCTTCTCCGACGGTCCGATCAGCGACTTGACGATACGGCAAGGTGCTGGGGACTGTAGAACTGACTCGATATGCCTATCAGGAGAAAGAGCGCGGCAAAGCATATGGCAAAGGTCAGAAGCACCCTCCGCAAACGCTTCCTTCGATACAACCGGACCTTGCTCATCCAATCGAAGGGGTTGCACAGTAGGAGGTACGACGGTGCGAAGAGCAGGAAGACCACCGACCAGTCGGAGATGATGTTGACGATGAGGTCGCCGGTCGTCGGTGAGGCATTGCCCATCCAGGGCATCATCAAACCCACGATGCAGAAGGGTACGCAGACGATCGCCCCACCTATCGAAAACACGCGATGGATGAGACCGCGAACCCCTCGTGAGAGGATAGGGTGTCCAGCGGATGGCTTTGACACAGGCAAGACCGCGGGAGGTGAAGAGGATGGAGCCGGCTTTGACGTGGCGAATGCACGCGCCGAGATCTCCCCCGGCTGCGGCTGTGACAGTTGGGGAGAGTCGAGCGCTACGAGAAACTCCTCCGCGCTTTGATACCGTCGAGAAGGCTCATACTCGGTGCATCGACGTATGACCGTCCGTAGGCCATCGGACACCCGGACATCGACGAGGAGCCTATCCCTGATATCCTGCCGTGGGTCCTCTCCGGTGAGCATGAAGTACAGCAGTGGACCGAGGGCATATACGTCGGTACGCTCATCGCTTTGGGCAAACCCCAGTTGCTCGGGGGCGGCATACCCCTGCGTTCCCAGTATCTGGGTATCGTGATGTACTCCCATCTTCACCTCACGGGCGATGCCCAGATCGATAAGGGACGCTCTCCCCCACGTTGAGACGATCACGTTCGAGGGTGTGACATCGCGATGAACAACCGGGGAAGGGCCCCGTGTGTGCAACGCGATGAGCGCATGCGCCACATCGCACGCCAGCCCAATCGCCTGCTCGGCGGCAAGCGGGCCCCGCTCCTTCACGTAATCGCGCAGGGCGAGACCCTCTTTGTAGGTCAGGATGACGACCTTCGTATCCGATAGGTCATAACGAGCGACGACTCGAGGTAGGTGGAGAGATTGGATTGACGCGAGCGCGCGATACCCATCCCCCAGATTCTCACCGGTGAGGTACTTGCGGATGTACCGGACACCCTCGGGAGAGGCGACGAGCTGGGTGGTCTCGCTGGCACTCTCCTTGAGCGTCTCGATACACGAATAGCGTCCATCGACCTCTAGGTTGGAAAGAGCCTCGTCGAGCGTCGCATCCATACCCATCAGTCAAGCTCGGGGTTGTTGATCGTGTCCTCGTCGAAGCGATACAATTCGCACTCAGCCTCGTAGAGCGTGTACCCGTGCACGAGGCTGTAGATGATGATGGCGTCGCGCCGACTCTTGCAATAGAGCGGGCTCGCTCCTGCATAATAGAGAAGGCGCCTGGTTTCATCGAGGGTGAGGCGCATCGCAAAGGCCAACTGCAGCGCCTTGTCACGTTTGCAGTGGCGACTACCGGAGAATATCTGATAGGCAAAGGTCTCGTTGAGATCGGACGCACGGATGACCTCGCTCTTGCGCAGGCCCTTCTCCCGTAGAAGCCGGGCGAGGTACGATGAGAGGTCCAGATCGGCAAAGTCATGGGTTCCGATGAAGCTCCCCGCGCTGTCCGATGCCAGCAGTTCCCGTAGCACCTCGGATGTCAAACGCTCCTGTATCATGGCACACACCCCTTCTCGTCGAGCGTTGGGTGTGATGGTAGCACAGAGGTCTCCCAGATATCATGCCCCAGGCATCGGGCTGGTTCGGCTCACGCACCTTGCTTGAGTTCCCTTGAGACGCCGAGGAGCGCAAGCACCCCCGCGACGAGGGAGAGCACCATGAACACGGCCACGAAGGTGCCGCCAAGAACGATGCCGCACACAGAGGCGATGATGAGGATGACGCTCGGCGCCTTGCCATGCGCACCGATGCAGATGGCGCCGGTGATGATCGCGATGAACGAGAAGAGGATACCACCCCACCCGAGCCCGATGACCATCGTGGCGCCATCACCCCCCAGAGCCGATCCCACCCCTCCGATGAGAAGCGTCGAAATGGCTGCGACGACGCCGAATACTCCTGCGATGATCGCGATGATACCGCCTGCTTTCTTCATGATCCCTACCCCTCGCCTCGTGACGTGTCCGTCTTGCGGTCCGATGAGGGCATGTGTCTCACGCGATGCCCTCCTTGGACGACTGTACGACAGCGACGTCGGGAAGGTCACAGCTGGCAGCTTAGAAACTTCAGGGAGAGGTCAAGAGAAGATCGGCACTCGACCGAGAACGTGAGGATGTTTGTCGACGGGAAGGTGTCGAAATTGGAGATGGGTATAAGGGCCAATCCCGGCAGCGTGATACCGGGATTGGCCCTGCCTTGCCTCCCAGTATCGTACCCCATATGGTGAGGAGACATAGTCTGTTCACGAAGTCCCGTTTAGCGCATGGAGCCGTGGCATCGCTCGCGCAGAGGTCTCACAACAGCCACGGGTCATCCTCTGGGTCGATGTACAGGCTTCCGTTCGTGTCGATCTCCCTTCCCGAATCGACTGCCGTGGTTGGCCGGTTAAGTTCCGGGTGTGCGTTGTTGGCCATGTGGTTACCCTCTCGCGAAGTGCTCTCCGGCAAGTCGAGGTCGACCGTGTCGATTGCGATATGCAAAGCGTCGGCAACCCCTTCTCCGTATGCCGGGTCGGCCTGATGGCAATGGGAGATATGGCGATGCTTGATCTGCAAGGTCGAATCAGCCATATTGCGCGCGGTGTTCTCGAAGAGGACGAGTTGCTGGTCTGGGGTCATCGCTCGGAAGAGCTCTCCGGGCTGAGTGTAATAATCGCTATCGTCACTCCGGTAGTCATAGTGATAGATATCGCCCCCCGTCTTGTCGATTGGCACGTTGGTCTCCGGGGTCTCGTCCCAGTTGCCATAGCTATTGGGCTCATAGGAGAGTTCGCTTCCGCGATTCCCGTCTACACGCATCCGCCCATCACGATGGAAGCTATGGGGATGGGCGACGCCACGTGGCGAGTTGACCGGGATCTGATCGGCGTTGACTCCCAGGCGATACCGTTGCGTATCCCCATAGGTGAAAAGCCTTCCCTGAAGCATGCGATCCGGCGAGAAGCTTATACCGGGTACGACGTGAGCCGGGTTGAAGGCGGCCTGCTCGACATCAGCGAAGTAGTTCGCGGGATTGCGATTGAGTTCGAACTCGCCCACCGGGAGCAAGGGATAATCCCGTTTGTGCCACATCTTCGTCAAGTCGAACGGATTGTCATCCATCGCATCGGCTTGCTCTTCGGTCATGATCTGCACGTACATCTTCCACGTGGGATACATGCCCTTCTCGATGGCCTCGTACAGATCCCGCTGGTGGCTCTCCCTGTCGGTAGCGACCACCCGTGCGGCTTCTTGATCGGTGAGGTTCAATATTCCCTGTTGGGAGCGGAAGTGGAACTTCACCCAGACGCGATTGCCATCATCGTTTATGAAACTGTAGGCATGACTGCTGAATCCGTGCATATGTCGATAGGAGGAGGGAACGCCACGGTCGCCCATGACGATGGTGACCTGGAGGAGGGCCTCGGGGAGAGAGGTCCAAAAATCCCAGTTGGTGTTGGGGCTCCGCATGTTGGTGCGGGGGTCACGCTTGATCGCATGGTTGAGATCGGGAAACTTCAAGGGGTCACGGAAGAAGAATACCGGCGTGTTGTTGCCGACCAGGTCCCAGTTGCCCTCCTCGGTATAGAACTTGAGGGCAAAGCCCCGTAGGTCCCGTTCGGCATCCGCAGCGCCTCGCTCGCCAGCGACGGTGGAGAAGCGCGCGAACATCTCGGTTTTCTTACCGACCTCGGAAAACACCTTCGCCTTCGTGTATCGCGTGATGTCGTGGGTGACTACGAACGTGCCGAAAGCACCTGACCCCTTCGCATGCATGCGTCTTTCCGGGATCACCTCGCGATCGAAGTGGGCGAGCTTCTCGAGATACCATACATCCTGTAGCACGACAGGCCCGCGTTTTCCGGATGTCATCGTGTCCTGGTTGTTGCTGACCGGGACACCAGACTCGTCGGTGAGGAGGGGGTGCTCCCCTTTCGTATCGTTCCTGCTGGGCAGCGGTTCGCCGACTCCATTCTTCTCCATCGGGTTGTCTGTCGATCCCTGGCCCTCTTGCATGTTCTTCTCAGCCATTTGCAGTCTCCTCGCTGTCGTGACGCGACACCGTCTTTACCATACCGGTCGGTCCATCTTCCAAGCTACTCCTGAGAATCATGAACATCCTCGACCGCAGAGGAATCGTGCGTTCGCTCGACCCGTTTGTGACATGGGTCCCCCACGGGTCTTTCGGGTAGTTGCAGACTTATCGCCCCCCTTCGCCCGAGTGCGCAAAGTCCAGCTACCGGCCATAGTGCCATGTATGTGGACCGAGCGCTCTGCGCCGGCCATATATGGAAGACCCTCGATGATTACGATCTTGTATTCTGCCGGATACCTCATGTCGCCTCCATCCATACGCTCATGTTTTCATACGGATTTTGGGTAGCACGTCAGTTGTAGTACATTCTCGTTGTTAGAATAGTCACCCACAGCTGATACGTTTATTCTATTTATACTATACTGTGTATGAATAAACATCAAGTGAGACTAGATTGGTAACCTGAGTCTTCGACCTAACGTTCATACCGTCTTCAGGATGGTTCGCATCCTTCTCAAACTCATCACTCGATGTCGAATTCAACACCGACGATTCCATCGGTGAAGGTTTTGAGATACCGATAGTGGCCTGCCTTCAAGTCTCCATAATAGTCATTGAGATTCACATCATACTCATTCGTTCCATAAGGTGGCAGCAAGATTCCGATCGCCATGACACCGGTTCCCTCCTTCGTGGGAACCACGTACCACTCGCCTTCGACTTGGACTTCGAGATGTGGTTCAAGACCATAGCCCAGTTCTTCCGCCGTGTGGTTGGTCAGCATTAACGTCAAGATTTGGGGATCCGATGTAACGACCACTTCCTCGAGCACGGCAGATACGGCCTTGCTCGTCATGCCAGATATGTCGATACCCTTTTCCATCCTGCTCGTATCCCAGCTTGCACCATCCGAACACCCTGAGATCGAAAGGATCAAAACCAAGATCAACGCGGTGACTGTCGCCTTCTTCATTTCCTACCTCCTCTCCTGGCCCGCAAGTTCATCAGAGATGGGATACCCGCCCCGTTGACGAGGAATATAGCACGTCCCGTGCAGTGTGGGTAAAGACGCATGGCCTCCATCATCGAAAGCATCCCGTACTAAAATACGAAGGCTCAGATGCGAGGGACATACCCATCGTTCGATTGGGAGAGAGACGATACGAAGTTTAATGAGATAGGGTATCGAAGATGCAGAAAATGCAATCCTCGGCCTTTCAGACAAGACTCTCTATACCATCTGGGACACGGGGTACGCCAACATCTACGGTAAATGGCCACGTTTCCCGAGGTGGTAAACCGAGCAAACGGCATCGTGCTCCTCTCGCTCGCAGAGGAGATTGCATCCTGGGACAAGACGTGCACCAAGGCTGGTACGATTGAGAAACTACTCGCACGACTTGGCGGACTCGACATCGACGAGACGCTCAAATCCATCAGACGATCCCCTTCTGCGGTCTCAAAAACCGGGGCGGAGTTCTTGACCATCCGCCTCTATGGCCGCCATCAGATACTCCTGACGGCGACCATTTGGGAAGGGAAAGATCCATTGTTGATATCTGGCCCGAGTCAGCCGAGATAGGCTGCCGCACTTTCAGCTGCCGTTTTCCCGGTATGCACTGCCCAGCCCTGCTGTGAACCAGCACAGATGGTGACATCATAGCTGTCACCATACAAACCACCAGCATCGCATCCACCGGCATACAAACCGGGAATGGGGTCACCGGCACTGTCAAGCACCTCGGCCTTCGTGTCCACTTTGAGGCCACCAACTGTCGTGAAGTACCCTACCTCCAGGTTGAATCCGTAGAAGGGCCCCTCCTCAACGGGAAGAAGGTACTGCGAATCCTTCTCAAACTCAAGGTCGACGCCGGTGTCGCAGTAATCATTATACTCATCGACGGTAGTCTGGAGAGCGTCGGCATCGAGACCAGCCTGCTCGGCAAGCCCTGCAATGCTATCGGCTTGGTACACGTCCGTGCTGCCCCCGCTCACCAACGCATTGTACTGATCCCAAAGTTTCGTAAGCTTTTGACCACGGGCGATGTACTGAGCACAGCCAAATATGGAGCCTTCGTTCACGAACTGGTCCATCTGGGCCTTGGTCAGTATAGAGACCACTCGTTTCTGCTTGATTTGCGAGTTGCCCGAATAGGAGAAGTTATTCTCGCTAACCATCTCGTTGCAGAAGCGTTTCGCGTCCTGGTTGACCCAGAGCAAAGGCTCAAACGATGTCGCTGCAAATATGTCCTGTCCAAATGTGGTACCAGGAAGCTTGCCCCCGTAGAACATGACGGTCCCCGGAAATGGCGCAAGTGCAGCACCGACAGACTGTGCCATGGTGATGCCATCACCGGTTCGACCCCCCATGCCCGATGGAGAGAATCGATTTCTATCATATCCAGAGAGGGCGACGACCATATCGGCGTCATCGGAATACCCGCCCGTACCCAGGATGATCGCCTTGGCCTTCACCTCAAGATACGTTCCATCGCCGGAGTCACATATAAGCCCAGCCACCTTGCCGTTATCCATCTCAATTTCACTACCCGTTGTATTCGTGACGATCTCAACACCCTTGTCTGCAACGATCTTGGCCCAGGTCTGCATGTACAGGTTGCCAGGTAAACCACTCGCATCTGTCTTATAAACATGCCATGTCTGCGCACTGGTACCCAGACTCGTGACCGTCTCGAATTCAATGCCATTGCCGATCATCCACTCGACGTTGGCCGCACTGGCGCTGAAGTAGGTTTGGTAGAGGTCGGTATCGGGGATCCAGTGATGGTAGTCCATCGCCTCTGAGATGATATGCTGTTCGGAGATTTCAACACCAAGTGCCTTCTGGATTGAAGAGCCAATGGCGAAGAGACCCTCGGAGCACCTCGAAGTACCTCCGGTTGACGCTTGCTTCTCGACAAGAACAACGTTAAGACCCAACTCTGCGGCACGAAACGCAGCCGAGCAACCGGTTCCACCGCTTCCCACAACCACAACATCCACATCGCGAGTGTCGGTGATGTTGTATGTCTGTTTCGATGACCCGCTTTCCTGTGCGCTTGAGGAACTGCATCCGCCCAGGGCACCGGTCCCAACGATACCCAATGCACCCACTGCCGCTGCCGCTATGAAGCTTCTCCTGTCCATGGCACCCTTGACGTGCAAGCTCATCGTTACTCCTTTTCCCATTTTTACCGGACGGTCAGCATCGGTTTGGTTAGCCGACCTGCTCATGTACCTTAATGGAGGAACCGAATCTCGAACATCGTGCAACAATGCGGTCTACGGAATGACCACTGAGATGGGAGGGTCCGTACAACGCTTCCCATCGCCAGTTCGACCAACCCACCTAGTTCCCATCATTGATGTGAGATGGGCATATCTACCTGCAAAAACCGTGTCACCCTCTTCATCTCTTACAATGATCCGTGGGAAGAGAGTTTCGATATACTGGCTGACGCAGGCCTTCTATCGCCTGGATCATCATCCACAATCGACTTTCCACCATTCGAAAGAGAGACGATGCCTTTATGGAGGAAGCGCTCGACCGATTTTTCCAACTATGTAGGTTCAGGTATCTGGGCCTAGGTTTTCTCTGGGCATGGATTTATTGTTTGTGGTTTTCCCCAGCCATTTTTGTGAGTAGGCAGGGCATTGGCGTCAACGCGAGTATCTCCTGGATTCTTTCCTGTGTAACCGTCATGGCCACCATGCTTTTCACTCCTTTAGCCATCAAGCACCTAGGGCGAACACTCGAATCGTTTAGAACCATGCACTTCGTCGCACCGCTTATCATGTCTGCAGGGACAGCCACACTCTTCATCCCCTACCCCACCCAAAACCTATTGTCCGACTCCGTCTTCCTCGCCGGAGCCCTCATCACCGGCGTTGGGGCAGGATGGCTCTGGATCATGTGGGGCGAGTTCCACTCACGCTTCGACGCTGAACGTATCGAGGTAGTCATACCAAGCTGCGCCGTACTCGTGGTAGCCTCACTTTTCCTCGTTTCCAACCTGATTTACCCAGTGGGAGGAATCGCCGTCTGCCTCCTTCCTTTGTTGTCAGGTTTTTTGCTCATCAGATCCCTCTCGGAAGAGGACTTCAAGAAGCCGGTCGATGTCATGCCCCTTGGGAAATCGAACATCCGCTGGTCAGACTTCTTCCGCGTAGGGCTTGGATCAATCATGATTTACGTCGTCATCGGCTTTGGCTGGTCTCTCATATCCTTCTCTTCATTCCAGCAGCTAGGACAGGGTCTTGAACTCCCCTACCTTGTTGGAGCGATCTTTGGTGCCATCCTCTCCATCATGTCAATCTTCTATGCACGCCGTCTTAACCTCTTCTTCATCTACCGGTGGATGCTCCCCGTGCTTGTGTGTGCGCTCCTGCTGCTCACAACCGCAAATCCCCTCATGGATGAGATTGCCTACGTGCTCATCATCATCGCGCAAATCGCCTTCGACATCATGATCTGGATTTACTTCGCCACCGTCGCTCATAAGGGCCTATATAACGCTACCGTCCTTATGGGAGTCAGTCGCGGCTTCGTGCAGATTGGTGTCACATCAGGCAGTCTTCTCGGTATTCCCGCTTTACGATCGGTTTGGGAGCAATCGACCTCACAATCGACTGTTTGCCTCATCCTCGTAGCACTCTTGGTCATCGTCATCATGTTCGTGCTCAACCAACAGGAATCATTTGAGCAGCTTATCGACAACGGAACCGATGATTCCGTAATGGAATCGAGTACCACGAGAAGTACCCTTCAAGACCGCATCATGCAAACTGCCCAGAAATACGGTCTCTCTAAGCGTGAGACGGAGGTGTTCGCACTCTTGGCGCGCGGTCGCTCGTTTCCCTTCATACGAGATGAGCTGTTCCTCTCAAAAAGCACAGTGGAAACACATGCGAAAAACCTCTACAAGAAACTTAGCGTACATTCCAAGCAGGAACTCATAGATCTGGTTGACAGCGATTCACTTTGGAATCAGAAAGCAACCCGGACGTGATACCCCCATCAAGAGCACGTACGGATACGCCCCAGAGAGAACGTGCCTGATGTTGAGCATGACCCAGTCTTCTATCCGAGACCGGTCGTTCTCCATCGTGTCAATTATTTTCTGCTGCGTATGCGCGTCGAGTCTCGCGTAAATGCAAAACACGTGAGCCCTCACCGTGTTTTAGGAGACGGACAGGCTTCTCTGGACATGATGCCCGTTGCGGCCATGTGCCGGTAGTTACAGAACACCAAGCGCGCATGATGTACCGGAAATCTGCACCACTTCACCATCTGTTGGCCTGGTTAACCTGCCACAACGGCACTGTCTGCTTGGCATGGCTGACGATAAGATGGTAGTTTGATATGGATTCCTTGATATTGCATTCACATCATGAATGGTCCAGATCTCCACCTGTGCAACCAAACGTTTACCAGTCGCAGCCAACCGACTTCGCCGAGATGGATTATCCCATAGCCGCACGGCAGGCGGATGACCAGAGTTCATCTCTGGAAATCGTATAGAATGGCTGTGAACACTCGGCGAAGGGGAAGGACACGACGTGTCTCAGGACGCACAACCTACCACGCGGGAAGCACTCGCCACGAAAAGCCGAGGAGAGGGACAGCACACGAGCAAGTCCCATACGTCGGTGATCGCGGCCATCATCGGCAACATCGCGATTGGCATCGTCAAGTTCATAGCGGCGGCCATCACCGGTTCATCTGCCATGCTTTCCGAAGGTGTGCACTCGATCGTCGACTCGGGCAACGGCATCCTCATACTCTTCGGCCTCAAGCGGGCGTCTCGTACCGCCGATGCCGAACATCCCTTCGGCTACGGCAAGGAACTCTACTTCTGGACCCTTGTGGTCGCCGTGCTCATCTTCGCCCTTGGCGGTGGGATATCCATCATGGAGGGTGTGAAATCAATCGCCGCAGTGGTGCCCGGTGAGCTGATGGGTGACCCGACGGTGAACTATATCGTGATCGTCATCAGCGCCATCATCGAAGGGACATCCCTTTCCATCGCACTGCGACAGTTCAACCAGGCGCGTGGCGAGCAAGGTCCGATCGCATTCATCAAAGGGGCCAAGGACCCCTCGATGTTCACGGTCGTCCTCGAGGACGGCGCCGCCGAACTCGGTCTCATCTTCGCATTCTGCGGTATCTTCTTCGGACATCTTCTCGGTAACCCGTATCTCGACGGAGCCGCTTCCGTGCTGATCGGAACATTGCTCTGCAGCGTCGCGGTCGTCCTGTTGCGGGAGACGAAGGGTCTGCTGATTGGCGAAGGGATGACCCATGCCGAGCTCGAGGAGGTCCAGCGGCTCGTCGAGGATGACCCCGCGGTGCTCACCTGCGGACGCATCCTCTCGATGTACCTGGGGCCAGAGGACCTGCTCATCACCATCGACGCGACGTTCCGTTCGGCGGCATCAGCCGAAGAGGTATTGCGCTCCGTCGATGCGATCGAGGTCGCCATCCGCACTCGTTTCCCGCAGTCCACCCGCGTCTTCATCGAAGTCGAGTCACTCAGACAGACGCAGACCCAACGCCTGGCATTCGAGGCAGAGAAGGATGCGGGGTAGTTCTTTTTCTGAAGACGATCGCCTGAACATGCGCTGGTCGCTGATATGCACTCGCCTGTGATCGCACGGCCGCCAACCGGTAAGCAACGGCGCAAGCGCCACAGATGACCCATTGCTTTCATCGGATAAGACTATCTAACGCATGGTCATCACTGGGCCTCTTGTGCACGACTCACCAAAGGATACCCCTCCTCTTCAAAGAGAATCACCAACTCCTCGCGAGTGTGAACACCAAGTTTTCTATAGATATGCGTTACGTGCGTCTTTATGTGAGTAGCCTCACGTCCGGATACCGATATAATCCTGAAGATGATACCGATTGAATCGCGGTGATAATACCGGCTACGACTAACCGATACCATCACCGCTTGACTCAAATCACCATCATTCCCAATGGTTGGGTTGGTTCT
>JAATFL010000013.1 GCA_015655215.1 Coriobacteriia bacterium | reverse complement strand
TGATGGTGATTTGAGTCAAGCGGTGATGGTATCGGTTAGTCGTAGCCGGTATTATCACCGCGATTCAATCGGTATCATCTTCAGGATTATATCGGTATCCGGACGTGAGGCTACTCACATCTATAGGAATACCCTAAAAAGCAGGCCGAAAAGTGCAATTTTCGGCCTGCTTTTTGCTCACTTTTCATTCAAAAACCATTACATATAGTGGTTGATCTGCCCTATTCTCCCTGAAAACCACATTTCGTCATCAGCACCACCGTCTCGACGTGCTCGGTGTGGGGAAACATGTCCACGGGTTGGATGCGCGCGAGATGATAGCCACCATCGATGAGACGGCCGACGTCGCGTCGCTGGGTGGTGGGGTTGCAGGAGATGTACACCACGCGTTGCGGTGACAGCGCGACGACCCCGGCAAGGAAGTCAGGGGTCGACCCACAACGAGGCGGATCCATGAAGAGCACATCGAAACGCTCTTTGCCAGCAGCCGCATCCTGCATCCACTCGGTGGCGTCGGCGGCGATGAAGCGCGCGTTGTCCGCACCGTTGCGCCGCGCGTTGGCCTTGGCATCGCGCACCGCCTGCTCGTTGACCTCGACGCCCACCACCGCGGCACTCTCGGGTGCCGCGAGGATACCGACGGTGCCCGTCCCACAGTACGCATCGAGCACGCGTTGGGTGCCATCGAGCTGCGCCATCTCCAACGCCGCAGCGTAGAGACGCTCGGTCTGCTCGGGATTGGTCTGGAAAAACGCCGTCGACGAGATCTTGAAGCTGCAGCCCAGCAGTCGGTCCTCGATGAACCCGCGGCCGAACGCATTGACCTCGACGGTGCCTAGGACCGTGTTACCCACCCGTGGGTTCACGTTGATGACGATGGTGCTTATCTCCGGATGACGACGCCGCAGCTCCTTGACGAAGGCGTTCTTGCCGGGCAGGTCACGCTGCGTGAGCACCAGCGTCACCATGACCTCGTCGGTGGCACGCGAAGTGCGCACCATCACATGACGCACAAGCCCGGTTCCCTCGTCCTCATCATAGGGCTCGTAGTGGAACGAGGACATGAGCTTGGCGATGGTCTCGATGATGGGGCGCGCCCGGCGATCCTCGACGAGACATGATGCGATGGGTACGATGCGATGGGTACCTTGGGCGAAGAGCCCGTGCTCGATGGAATCGTCGTGGACAAGATCGGTGCGATGCGACCCGCGGCTCGGGGCCGTTCGACGTGCCCACTCGCGTTTCCCCTTCCTGCGGGCTGGTGCGAACGGTGCCAGTATCTTGGTACGGTATCCGCGTGGATCGGGCATGCCGATGATGGGGTCGACGGTGGGGGTCCCGGATGACGTGACCACTGTCGCATCACCCTCGACGTATGGTGCGAAGAGCTCCTCTACGCCATGCTGCTTGCGCTCGAGCTGTCGCGCATAGGGGACATCGAGCCACTGGCATCCACCGCAACGGCGCAGCACGGGACAGGAATACGTCTGGTCAGCCATGAAGATCCTTCCGAGGTTGGAGCGGAATCGCCCGTTCCGGTGGTTTGGAGCGGCATCATTCTACTCGGTCATACCCACGCGAACCACGGCATGCACACGGTGCTCGGCGATAGCCGGACCCCATGCTGCGCCCATCAGGAGTCGACCGGCACGACGACACCGCCCACCACATCTGCGCTGGGCGGGAATCCACGTGACCATGACGGCAACGCCCTACCCCACAGGGCCAGGCTGCGATATCATGGGCCCCATGAAACCAACCTGTCCACATTACACGGAAGACGATTTCACCGAGATGACCCTCACGCGCGCGCAGACACTGGCACGTCGAGCCGCCGATGCCGGCCCTCGTCCCGAGGACTCCCAGCCGCAGCGCGTCGAACACTCCGGCGCCCAACCCGCCTTACTCCATCTCACCGTGTTGGGCAGCGGGTCGAAGGGTAACTGCGCGATCGTCGACGGTCCCAGGGGAGCCATCATGGTGGATGCCGGTTTCTCCAAAAGGGAGACGTTACGGCGCATGCACCAAGTGGGATTCGACCCGACGCGCATCAAGGCCATCGTCGTGACCCACGAGCACAGCGATCACATCGGTGGCCTGGGTGTGATGGCCCGGGGGCTGGGCGTGCCGGTGTATGCGAGCTGTGGCACGGCGGCCTATCCGCGCTTCTCCAAGCTCTCACCCGACACCATCACGTTGCACAGCCGCGACGTGGTGACCCTCGTCGGCATCGACGTGACCACGTTTCCCACCAGCCACGACGCGAGCGACCCCATCGGCATGCGCTTCTCGTATCGCGGCGATGAGGGAGCGGACGCCATCGGCTATGTGACCGATACCGGCATCCTCTCGCAGGAGGGCATCGAGGTCCTCACCGACGTGCGCGTGCTGGCGATCGAGTCCAACCACGACCCCGACATGCTGCGCTACGGCCCATACCCCCACTCGCTCAAGGTACGTATCGCCGGAGACCACGGGCACCTCTCCAACGACCAGGGTGCCGCGGCACTCGACGCGCTGCTGTGCAACCGCCTCGAGACGGTCGTCGGCATGCATCTTTCAGAGACCAACAACGACCACCTCCTGCCCGTCTCCCGTCTCACGAGCACCATCACGCGAGCCGACCACCCGGCACGTATCGTCGCCGCCTGGCAGGTGCGCCCCACCGTCGCGGAATGAGGAAACCATGAGCACCGAGCTGCCACAGGGTGAGAGAGCCGTCGATGACGGCCTACTAGCTCCGCTTGCCGCCCTCGTGTGCGAGGTACGCAAGATAGTCGACCCCTCCTGGGCCGTGGGAGGGTGTGTGCGGGACACGCTGCTCGGCCGCCCCGTGAGCGACTATGATTTCACCACGCCGCTCACCCCCGACGAGGTGGAGAAGGCGGTGCGCATCGCCGGCAGGCACCCGTACCTCGTGGGCAAGCGATTTGGAACCGTGGGCTTCAAGCTGCTCGGTGACCCGATCGCCACCCCCATCACGCACACGGCCGGATCCGAGAGCATCACCGACACCGCCTCCCAACCCCCCTCACGCTACGTCGAGGTCACCACGCTGCGCACCGAATCGTATACGCCCGCGAACCGCAAGCCGCAGGTCGCGTTTGGGACCACGCTCGACGCCGACCTTTCGCGGCGCGACTTCACCGTCAACGCCATCGCCTTCGACGGGACCTCCCTCATCGACCCCTTCGACGGCCAGCACGACCTGACCGACAGGGTCCTGCGCGCGGTGGGCGACCCGCTGAAACGTATGGACGAGGACCCTCTGCGCATCCTACGTGCCGCGCGCCTGAGTGCCCAGCTGGGGTTTGGTATCGACGACGAGCTCGCGGGGGCGATGCTCTTGCGTCGCGTGTGCCTCGACACCATCTCCCGGGAGCGCTGGTGCAGCGAGATGGACAAGCTTCTGGTAGCTCCCTACGTGGGTGCCGGACTGGATGCGGTACGTGACTGCGGGGCGCTGCGTCTCATCGTACCCGAGCTCGCCGCCCTTGCCGCACGAGGCGACCGGGCCGTGTGGGACGGTCTCCTCGCGCACGTCGCCGAGGTTTCCCCGACACCGGAGAACCGATGGGCGGCGCTTCTCTCGGCGACGGGTCTTGCCACCGGGGCGACGCACATAGACGAGGTGGTCGCCGTCTCCGCAGAGGTGGCCATGCGCACCGGATTGGGCCTGCACTGGTCGAAGAGTCGCCTCGCCACCGTCTGTCAGCTGGTACGCTCCGAGCGTTGAGGGGAGGATGGATGGACGAGGACACCGCGGGGACAGGGAATGTACCCGAGAGCCATAGGCCACGGAGAGGCAGCGCCAACCCGGATGGAACCACCCGACCTCGCGACGGCGCCCACCCGCATCCCGGAACATCGGAGCGGGTTGCCGATTCATCGTCGTTGCGCGCCGAGTGCGAGGACGACGATGGCTATGACCCCTATTCCGACCGTACGGCTCGCAAACCGCTCTTCGAGAGCGATCCATGGGATTGACCTGACAGGAGCCCCTCGCCTCGAAGCCGAATGGCCCACCGTGGGCGACCACCGGCTTCGAGGCCGTCGCCCAGGCTAGTCGATGAGCCGGTACTCCCTCAGCAGGTCCTCGACGGCCGTACCCTGCACCTTCTTGAGTGCCATCCTGAGCGCAGTGGCCTCGGCGAAGGGCAACTTCATATCCGTGACCCTTTTGCCATCGGTGACATGCGAGATGGCATCGAGGAGGCTGCGGATATCGTAGACCGACCCGTACGTCTCCGGTACCCCGCGATCCACGTCGAGCAGCGTGTACACCGCCTCCATGGCGGTGCGGATGGAGTACTCGGTCGTGAAGACCGTGTCGCGCTCGGTCTCGGCGAACTGACCGAGAAAGGCGAAGTTCGCGCACCCCTCTGGCACGATCGCCGGACGGTCCCCAGCGGTGCGCGGCATGAAGAACGAGGTCACGAACGGCATCATGCAGGGCACGCTTCGGGCGGAGTCGACGGCCATCCTGGTAATCTCGTCCTCTGGCACGCCGAGATGGTAGAGCCATTCCTCGCAGATCTCCACGCCAGTGCAGTCCCGCATGGGCTTCTTGACATAATCTCCAGGCCGGTCGGTGAAGAGGCCGTAGAGCCAGACGCATACCTCGTCGGCAGGTTGGTCGCGAAACTGCGGCTGGCGGTTCACCGTCCAGCTCATGAGCCAGGCGGAGTCCACGGCGGTGACGATGCCCCCCGTGACCACCTTTCCGGAATGCGGGTTGCGCTTGCATATCCTCTGGATGTAGGCGGGGATGCGCTCGTCGAGCGTGGTCACCGTGCACGACTCCCAGTTGGTCTCCTCCACATTCGAGCAGAACTTCTCGGGATGGCCAAACGACGGGTCCTGTGCCGCGATGTTCCTCCAGAGACTCCAGCCCCCCACGATGTCGCCGGAGAGCTTGGCGGGGTGCGTCTGGTCGCCGCAATCGGACCCTTCGACGTTGCCGCCGTTGGTGACGAACACGAGTTCGTCCTCGGTGAGGTCGATGGTCTCGGACTGACCGTCGCATGTACACCTGATCTGGCTGGCTATCTTCCCGCCGGGGCGGATGTCGAAGATCACATCGGTGACCTCGGTGCCGTATCGGAACTGGACGCCGTGGCCCTCGAGGTAGCGCACCATGGGCAGGATCATCGACTCGTACTGGTTGTACTTGGTGAATCGCAGCGCCGTGAAGTCCGGCAGACCGTCGATGTGGTGCACGTAACGACGCAGATAACGCTGCATCTCCACGGCGGAGTGCCACTCCTCGAACGCGAACATCGTGCGCCAGTACATCCAGAAGTTCGTCTTGAAGAACTCCTTGCTCAGGACCTCGTCGATGCGCTTGTCGTAGAGGCTCGACTCGCGTGCGAGAAAGAACCCGGCCATCTCCGCCGCGACCGTGTCGGACAGTCCAAACGTGCCGTCGGTATGGGCATCCTCGCCACGATTGACCGTGGCGCGTAGAAGGGAGTGGTTGGGATCCTTCTTGTTGAGCCAGTAATACTCGTCGAGCACCGATGCGCCCTCGGTCTCGATGGAGGGTATGGAGCGGAGCAGGTCCCACATGCACTCGAAGTGGTCGTCCATCTCGCGACCACCGCGCATGACGTACCCCCTGTCGGGGTCGTGATAGCCATCGCAAGCGCCACCGGGCAGCATCCCCTTCTCGAAGACGTGGATGCGATTCCCCTCCATCTGGCCGTCGCGCACCAAGAAGCAGGCGGACGCGAGCGCGGCAAGTCCCGACCCCACGATATAGGCGGACTTACGGTCGACGTCCTTTGGCTTCTCGGGACGAGCGAAGGCCTCGTAGTTCCCCTTGCTGTGATACATGGTCACCTCCCATTGCACCGCCGAGCGATCTCTGTCCGATCGGTCCACGTGCCCGGTACCCATAGGAGCGAGCAGCTACGAGGATGGCACATGGCACGGTCCTGTCCATACCATCATATGCCGCCACACGCTCCTTGCAAACAGGGAGGCCAAGTGACCGCTGAGCCCTCCGCCCAGGGTCATAACCGATGACGATACGGGGCGGAGACCACCCATGGGATTGGACGTGGCGACGATCGGGGGCATAGAGAGGAAGGCGGGAACCCGTCGGGTTCCCGCCTTCCTCGGCGCATACATCGTTTCCCCTTTGGGATATATCCCAAGCGTCGACGACCTAGAGTTCGACCTCGACCTTGTTCTCATATGCCTGACGCAAGGCAGCCGGGAAGTTGCCGTGCGCATCGGTCAGGCTGATGGTGGCTCCGGAAAGGGCATCGACGAGCGTCGCCTTGTCGGAATCAGAGAGCCCGTTGTACTTATCGACATCGGCCTGGACGGTCTCGGTGCCCGTGAGAACCTTGCCCGTCGTGTCGGACGTCGACGTCTTGATCCAGGCGTCGATCTCATCGCAGGTCTTGCCCACGAAGAAGTCCTGGAACTTGTCCACCTGCTCGGACCAGTTCTTGCCATAGGCCGCATCGCCCATCTGGCGCTTGGTCTGCCATCCCGTGACCTGGGTCTTGAGCGCGGCCACGTCGGCATTGCCATCGAACGTGCTGTACCCGGCCTGTCCAGGCCAACCGGAGAAGGCGGTGGTAGGCATGGTGGCGGCTGGCGTGTTCACCTCGAGCGTGTCGTAATAGACGTTGAGGACCTTCCCGCCCCCATCGAAGCAGGCGTTGGCCATGAGATAGGCGACCGAGTACTTCGGGTCGGTGCCACGGACCGAAGACAGATGACCGAGCCCGCTATAGACCGTGCTCGTGACGGTGGTCGCCGTGCTGTTGGATGCAGTGTTCGTGCTGCAGCCAGCGAGACCCGCCAGCGCAGCTACGGCGCCCACGCTCGCGGCAGTTGCGATGAAGGACCGACGACTCATACCCTTGATTTCCCGCGTTTCGCTCATGATTCCCCTTTCGAGATTCCCAGTCCGAACAGATGAGACGACAGCTGCCTTATATGGTTTTGCAGCTGACTTGACTCTAGCAAAGAATCCATCTCCCGTATCCGAGTTTATCTGTATGATTTGTTTCGCCGTGAAACAAAGTGATGAGATAGGTTTATCATAATCCTAGGAGCATATCGTCGGGGACGAATGATATGATGGTCAGGGAGGAGACGCCCCGATCGCCGCACCGTATGAGGTTCGTTCCAAATCGAGACGCCGCGTCGAGTCACATGGGACCGAGCACCGATGGGAGACAGCGTGAAGGAAAGTGACCTCGCTGCATTCATTCACGTATACAAGACAGGTCGCATGTCCGTTGCAGCCCAGCAGATACCCATGTCGTTTCAAGGGCTTTCCCGCATCATCCGCCTACTCGAGGCCGAGGTGGGAGCCCCTCTCTTCTACAACGACCACGGCAAGAAGATCCCCACCAAATACGGCGATGAGCTCTATAGCTATGCAACGCGTGTGAACGCGGAGCATCGGAGTTTCGTCGAGAAGATGGCACAACTGATCGTCGACGAGGACATCGTGCGCGTGGTGGCATCCGACAACATCTTCTCCCTCTTTGGAGCCGACTTCATCTCCGCCTTTCGAGCGGAAAACCCCTCGATCACCATCACGCTCACGACCACGGACGACTATGCATGCGACCAGTCCATCGCGAACGGGACCTTCGACCTTGGCCTCACCCTCGCCCCATTCGACAGCTCACTCACCACCGAGAGGCTCTACTCCACCCCCCTTGTCTTTTGGGTGAACGAGAGGAACCGCGAATTGTTCGAGAAAGACATGCTCGCACCCGAGGACCTCGAGGGCCAGGCACTCGTCCTGGGAAACGGCAACGACAAGATCCCGCAGCTCGTCAGTCACGTGACAGAAGAGCATGACGTGACGCCCAAGTGCATCTACCCACTCAACGACAGCGTCCAGATCTACCGCGCAGTAGCTCACGGCACGTCCCTGGCAGCCACGATTCTTCCCGTGGTGCGCGTGTTCAGGAAACTCCCCGCAAAGCCCATCCCCTTCATGGACGTCAAGTGGGAGATCGGCGTATCCCATCTGCCCGACCGGACGTTCAGCAAGAGCGAGAAGGCGTTCGTGGGATACTGCGAACTCTATACCCGGCGAATCGCACGCAGCGACCCGCTCCACCAGCACCCCGCGCTCTGAACACCGGGTTACTTGCCGCCCGAGCGATTCTCGTCGGCGTCCACATCGCGACCGGGCGTCCTCGTCTCACCTTCCGCACCATCGCCTGCGCTCTTCGCGATCAACCGCTTCAATTGTCCGAGTTCTTTTGCGTAGGATATCGAGATGGCCCGGGGGTTGCGGCGCAACATGTTGCTGACATGGTGGTCCTGGCTCGGTAGATGTGGGTGAAGTCCCCTCTCGACAGTCTCGATGTCCTTGCGCATCGCCACCACCCATGCGTTGAGCTTCTCGCTGGCACCGGATATCTCCGCGAGCTTGCCCTTGGCAAGCTCGAGTTTCTCGCTTTGCCAGCCTCGATATGCGTCGAGGCGAGCACCCAGCGCGAGAGGTCCTCCGCCGGTCGCTCGCGCTGCGCCGTGGGATGAGTCTCGATCGTTGGCGCCTGTCTTGTCACGGGCGGTGTCCCGCACGACGTCACGCGCATCGGTAGCCACCTCGAGAAGGTATCCCCGTGCGGCTCGAATGTTCTCGGAGTAGTCGCTGCGCAGGTTGCCCACCTTTTCGCGAGCACCATCCACGTTGGCGGCCAGAGCGTCCTGCACCTCATCCACACGCTGGCGGAGCTCTTGGATCTTCCGGTTATTCTCCGCGAACTCCTCGAGGATGTTGCGGAGGTCGATGGCCTCGGCCCATGACAGGGCGAAGTCGACCGCGAAGGCGATGGAGATCGCATAGCTGAGGGCCTCCGCGTAAAACGGTGGGATGAGCAGCACGAACGAGTATACCCGTGCTTGCACGAAGAAGGTCACCGCCAGTGCGATCACGCCCCACAGCAGCGATACCGGTGGACAGATGTACCCGCGGATGTTTCCCGGCACGTTGGTGTAGTCCCAGTAGCGCACCTTGAAGAGCCGCTCCATGGTGACCCCCGTGCCCAACTCCACGATGGTGCACACGAGCACCGCGTAGACAAACGTCAGTATCGGGTTGCCGCCCGCCAACATGCCCGAGCCGATGCACAGCAAGGCCCCCACGCCATAGATCGGTAGGAACGGCCCGTGTATGAAGCCCCGGTTCACGAGGCGCCGCTCGAGGATCGAGACGACGGTGCTCTCGTAAACCCAGCCGAAGAAGCAGTAGATGAAGAACGTCAGGTTGACGACGGTCACCGGACTCATATCGCCCTTTCGGTCGAGAGGGTGTGCCGGAGAAGGAACGCGATCACCGAGGCACGCGTTCCCGGCAGCGTCCCACGCCTCCTGCGCCATGGCGCGGCATGGGTGTCCGTCGATGCCATGCCGGCCTCCCTTTCGTCGACCGACGCGCACGTCTCCTCGCACACCATGCGATACAGCTCCTCGTACGGTTGCGCATAGGACATCTCGTAGATGGCGCAGTACTTGTCGGCCATGCAGAGGACGCGACCCTCCACATAGCGTGGGGGCTGAGGGGTGAGCGGAAACATGTGATGGGCGATGGCGTCGATTTCACGATCGTCGAGGGAGAAATCCTCACGGGCGTTGCGAAGCGCGCAACCGGGATGACGAAACCCGTGCAGGCGATGGCTTCGATCATCCTCATGCCAGTCGTAGAGATAATAGTCGTGGAGCAGTGCGGCCACCAGGAGGGAGCGTCGATCGCATGCGAGGTGCCGTTCATCGCAACGATACAGACCCACGTACGCCACCCCGAGGCTATGGCGCAGCACCGAGCAATCCCCATGAGCGCAAAAGGTTCCCATGAGGCGGAGACGACCGCTGGCATCCAGCTCGCGGTATGCGGAGACGACCTCCTGGCAGATCAGATTATCCATAGTTCGCAGGCCCCCGCCTCCCATCCGCTTCCATATGGCTTTCCATCTTACACCTTGTAGGGGAAGACCATGCATGCCGCCCTCTCCCACACACGCTATACTGCTCGATATGGGAAACCCGAGGACATTGGAGTACCGCGCACAGGCCGAGGACGATGGGCTTGCGGCAAACCGTATCCTGAAACGTCGCTTTAGGATTGCCGACCATGTGATCCGCCATGCCAAGTGGATCGAGAACGGCATCCGCCTCGATGGTGCACCGGTGCACGCCGATGCCATCGCACACGCGGGCCAGCTTCTCGCGATCACGGTGGGGGACGGCGCTCGCTCGCATGACATCGTTCCCGGGTCCCCAGACCTCATCGATCGCCTGACGATCGTCTTCGAGGACGATGACCTTCTCGTCATCGACAAACCCGCCGGCATCGCGATGTACCCCGGTCCCGGGCACCATGACGACACGCTCGCCAACGCGGTCATCGGTCATTATGACGCGACCGAACAGCACTGCACCAACTTCCATCCGGCACATCGCCTTGATGCGGGGACCTCGGGACTTGTCGTCATCGCCAAACATGCCGCCGCGCAGGACAGGTTGGGCCATGCGATGCATTCACGGGAATTCCTGCGTACCTACCTCTGCCTGTGTCTGGGGGTTCCCGAAAAGCCCGATGGGTGCATCGATGCTCCCATCGGGCGCGACCCCGACAAACTGTCCGCCTGGATGGTCGACGAGGGCGGCAAGTCCGCACGCACGCACTATCGGCTGCTCGCCACCACGAGCCGACGGAAGGCGAGCTTGCTCCACGTGCGACTCGAAACCGGCCGGACGCATCAGATCCGCATCCACCTCGCGCACAGGGGGCATCCGTTGCTCGGTGATGCGCTCTATGGCATCCCGAGTGCGCTCATCGGCAGACCGGCTCTGCACTCGGCGCATCTGGAGCTTGCGCACCCCTTCGCCGGCAAGCGCCTCGTGTTCGACGCACCGCCACCCGATGACTTCATCGACGCCTGCACCAGCCTGGGCCTGCCATCCCCCACGATGCACTTCCCCACGCTGCGCGGCTGAGTGACCCGCGTCGTATCATCCGGTGACCTGGTGTCCCGGCACCTCGAACGTCTTCGAGGAACCTCCCATGGCCGCCACCGCCACCGCACGCTTGGCGGAGTCACCGCTGCGAAGAGCCTCTTGGGCACGTTTCACCAGATTGCCGGCGACCTCTCCCATACCCTCATGGGGATAGCCCGAACGTTCGAAGAGCACCGCATACGCGAGCGCCATGGACTCGTCCGCATTGACGGGAAGCAACATCATGCGGGCCGTCTGGCTGTCGATTATCATGATCCTCGCATCGTCCGGACCCCGTCTGAGCGAATCGTGGAGGATCAGGGCGTCGACACGCTCCCTCGTATCCGGAATCACGCTGCGCCTGGTGTTCTCCGAACGGGTCGAGTAGATCGAAAGCGACCGGGCATAGCGCATCGCGTCGTCCGGACGCTGCTCGATGAGCCAGTCCAAATAGGTGAGAACGGTGCGATCGAGCATCACCCGGGACTCGTCTCCGATATCGGTCACCCCGATGTGGTGGATCGCGGTACCTGACGCCTCGCGAAAGAAATCGATGAGTAGCTCGTCATGCGTGCCATCCGAAACGCGACGGAGCCCACCCGAGAGTATCCGCTTAAGGTGCGAGAGGGCATAGGTGGTCCCCTCGAGCCCACGACAGTCGGGGATATCCCGGACCGTCGCCGTCTCGATGGCCGTGGTGTCGCGGGTTCGGGAGAGATCCGCGGCCGCCATCCACCAGTATCCGCTCACAGCCAGACGTTGCATCTCCTCGGAGAAACCCGAGAGCGCTTCGGCGATGAAACGGCTGAACACCTCGCACACCCGATCGATCTCGGACTCCGAAGCCCTCGCGTAGACCACGTCGCACAGCATGGCGCTGGTGATCTCGACGATGTTCATCCCCACCTTCTCGTCTTGGGCGATCACCGCCTCCCTGAAGATGCGCACGAGTTCACCAAGGGTGTACGAGCGCGCCATCCAGGTACGCCTCTCATCATCGGGGATGCGCGAGTAGACCCTGCGCAGAAAGCGGAGATAACGTAAGACGACGTCATCGTTGCCACCGGTGTTGCGCACGATGTCGGCCGCGATGTTTCCCATCGAGGAGAGGGAGCGCTTGAAATCCTCGTAATTCTCAGGGGAGGTGAGGTCGGACGTGAGCACGCGCTGCTCCAGATGGTCGAGGACCGCATGCGGGGACTTCACGGTGAAGTGCAACATACGCTCGAGGGCCATGAACAGGTAGATGATGCAGATGCAACCCCAATAGGTGACGAGGACGAACACGGTGCTCAGGGAGAGACCGAAGACCTCGGTAGCGATGGACGTGTACCCGCACACCACGAGCACGAGAGACGTGAAGGCGCTGATGATGAGAAGCGTGATGGGGAACCTCTCCACCAGGATGGAGCGTATGACGGTGGAGCGGTACTGGTTGTAGGAATCGAACACCGTGGCGAGACAGGTGGGGATCGCCAATGAGATGGTGATGGTGGAGAGGGTCATGAAGGCACGGCACACGTTGAGCACGACGTCAAGATCAACCCAGTTCGATATCTTCCCGACATACTGCGCGACCAGGTTGAGGAGAAGGCATCCCGCCCAGAGCGCGAGGTAGCGCCAGATGAACCGAGTCATGCTGTTGATGATGAACCGTTCATTGGGCTGCGCCATGGGGTCGGTTCCTTTCAGGACGCACACGTTGAGCAGCTGGACGCACACCGGGCCAGTCGCCGAGTCAGACGGTCGGCACCACGATTCTACGCCTCGTCGATCACCTCGTAGTAGTCGTCAAGACCGGCGCAGGTCTTGCAGAGCACTCTTCCCTCCGACACGACATGGCGGCCGTTGGTGACCTTCTCGCCACATTCCTCGCACGTGACGCTCGCATGGGCGGCCGAGGGGAGGTCCTCCTCGGTCAGCTTCACCCTCACATGCTGAAGCTTGAAGAAGCGATCGTCGCTGAACTGACCGTAGAACTCCACCGGGTCAACGCCATTGGGAGCATGTTCCTGACCGACGATGCTGATGCGGATGGCCTCCTTCGAGTCCATATCGTAAAACGTTGCGGCCATCTTGCCCAGGTCACGCCACTTGAGGCGCCGTCGCCCAAGACGGCAACCGCACACCACGCACACGGCGTCCGCCATGCAGCGATCGGTCTCGACGATCGCGATCAGATCGCGATAGGCATCGGGATCCTCGATGCCGAAGTGGTCGAGGGCCATGCGTGCGACACGTGTTCCCAACACCTGCCCCGCACACAGATGCCCGTGGAATGCCACCGCTCGTTGCAGGTCCTCGTCAAACGTTCGCTTCATGGTGATCCCCTTTCGGGAGTGGAAGATGGGTGTCGACGCGCGGTTCCCTACCAGCGCCCCACGTTCGTCATCGTGTCCGTCATGGTCAGTATACCAACACGGGGTTTCGAACGATCAAGAAACTCCCAGGTGCTTCCCCTGGAACCGAGATCGCCTTGCGGTATCCTGTTGCGAGGATGGATCACTCCGGAATCGTGCACGCACGTCCCTGACACGAAAGGAACGAGATGTACCTATCGGACCCGTACCTTGACTCGCTCATCCTTGAAGATGTGCCCTATGCCGACCTTACGACCACGATGCTGGGCATCGGGACGAAACGGGGCGAGATCGAGTACTTTACCCGCGAGGACTGCACGCTCGCATGTACGGACGCGGTACGAGGGATCATGGGCAAGCTCGGGATCACCATCTCCTCGATGGCCGATGAGGGCGGAGAGCTCAAGGCCGGCGAGACCTTTCTCGTCGCGCACGGCACCTCGGAACAGCTTCACACTGCATGGAAGGTGTGCCTCAACATCTTCGACTACTACTCGGCGGTCGCGACCAAGGCGCATCGACTTGTCTCCCTCGCCCACAGCGTCGACCGGGGCGTGAGCGTGCTCACGACCCGCAAGTCGATCCCCGGTACCAAGCCCCTCATCATCCCGGCGATCCTGGCCGGGGGAGCCTTCCCCCATCGTCTGGGCCTTTCGGAGACCATCCTGGTCTTTGGGCATCACCTTGAGTTCCTCGGTGGGATGGATTCCCTCATCGATCAGCTTCCCGCGATGAGGGCGATGGCCTGCGAGAAGAAGATCATCGTGGAGTCAGGCGTCGAAGACGCCGAGAGGCTCGTGCGCGCCGGAGTCGACGGCATTCAGTTCGACAAGGTCCCCGCTGCCGAACTCGAAGCGCTCATACCCCCACTCAAGCGCATCGACCCGCATGTCACCTTCCTGGCCGCCGGGGGCATCGACGAGAAGAACATCACCGACTATGCCGGGGCCGGGGTCAGCGGCATCGTGACCACCTGTCTCTTCCATGCGAAGCCACTCGACATGAGCGTGCGCATGCGGATGCAGTAGAGCATCGTGCAGCTCGTGGGACGGCGATGCGCGCCAGTGCGCGAGACCCTGGGATCGAACCAACACAGGGAGCCACCGCGGATTCCTCCAGGCGGTGACTCCCTGTGTATCGACCAGACCCTGGCGTAGGGCATGGTCGATGGCACTCGGACGGGTGCTACTCGACGCCCACGATCACATCGGTCGACTTGACGACGGCCAGAGCGGCCGTGCCTTCGGCGAGGCCGAGGTCATCGATGGCCTCGTTGGTGATCGACCCCTTGACGATGGAGCCGCTCGCGAGCTTGAGGCCCACGTGGCCGTTCACGGCGCCACGCTTCACGCAGCATACGGTGCCAGCGAGCTGGTTGCGAGCGGAGATGCCGGCTATGCGCTCCGATCCGATAGCGAACATGACGTTGCTTGCCTTGATGATGGCATAGGCCTCTACGCCCTCGGCGAGACCAAGGTCGGTGATGGCCTCCATGGTGATGTCGGCCTTGATGGTGTCATCACCCACGACGATGGTCACTACGCCGTTGACCGCACCCTCTTTGACGTTGGTTATGGTCCCCTTGAGTTGGTTGCGAGCTGATATCCTCATGACGTTTCTCCTCTCGACCGTCCACTTCATTCGTCTGCGACGCCGGCACGCTACCGATGCGCAGGTCCGCTTCCGTGCGGGTACCAACAGTTTCAACCCAGATGCACCATGGTGGAAGGCCTACGCCGAAAACACCCTTTCTCTATCCCTGTCCATCTCCGTTCGTCTCCGTCCGTACGAGTCACCCCCTCCAAAGATGCCGCATGTCCAAAGGGCATCTGGGAGAGGGGCGGTGATTGACTGCTTTCGGCTGGGGCGATAGCATGTGGAAGCTGTTTGCCCGTGACCACTCCGACCGCTTGTCATTCATCGCGCGTCGCACGGTCACCGGGGTTGAATGGGTTACAGTATCTACGTATATGTGGAGAGGGATTCGTCGGCGATGGGACACCGGACCACGAAGCGGTGAAGGGATGGGCGAATGACCTACCAGCCTCGGCACAACGCCCATCCGACGAGGGGTCATCGGCAGGCTCCCCGGCAGGATGACCCGCTTCGGATCGAACCCCATCAGAGCGTGGGACGGTCTGCCGTCCTTATGAGCGCGGCCAACATCATCTCACGTGTCACCGGGTTCCTGCGCACCATGATCATGGCGTACGCCCTCGGCAACACGATGCTCTCATCTTCATATCAGATAGCCAACAACGTCCCCAACATGATCTATGAACTCGCCATGGGAGGCGTCCTCGTCACCGCGTTTCTCCCCATCTACGTCTCCGTCAAGAAGCGCGAGGGCCAGAGGAGAGCCGACGAGTACGCATCGAACCTGCTCGGCTTCGTCTTCCTCGCCCTCCTCGTCGTCGCGCTGCTCGGTACGGTCCTGGCCCCCCAGATCATCTGGACGCAGACCTTCATGAGCGATACGAGCGAATCCTCGCTTGCGGTGTATTTCTTCAGGTTCTTCGCCATCCAGATTCTCTTCTACGGCATCGGCACCATCTTCTCGGGATTGCTCAACGCCGCACGTGATTACTTCATCGCCTCGTTCGCCTCGGTGTTCAACAACATCGTGGTCATCATCACCTTCCTGGGATTCATCAGCATCGCACCGCATGACGAGGGGCTCGCTCGCACGTGGTTGGCGGTGGGTACCTCCCTGGGCGTGTTCGTCCAGATGGCGATGCAGCTACCGGCGTTGCGCAAGAACGGCATCCACCTCCACCTGCGCTTCAACTTTCACGACCCCGCGTTCAAGGAGACGTTCTCCCTCGGCTTACCCGCACTCGTGACCATGATCGACAGCGCAGTGGCCGTTTCCGTCTACACGGCCATCGCCTTTGGCATCAGCGCCTCCGGACCCTCGGTCATCTCCTACTCGCGCATGTGGTACACGTTACCCTACGCGTTCCTCGCCGTGCCCATCACCACCGCCATGTTCACTGAGTTCTCGAACTGGTTCGCCGAGAAGGACAAGACCGCCTTCCGCTCTGGCCTCGTGCAGGGAGCGCGGCAGATATTCTTCTTCATGGCCCCCTGTGCCCTCTATCTCATCGTCTTCGCCACACCTTTGGTGAACATGTACCACGCCGGCGCATTCACCTCGGACGACGTCACCCAGGTGGCCACCTATCTCATGTGGCTGGCGGCCTCCCTGCCCCTCTATGCGCTCCTCACCTACTTCAACAAGGTGTACAGCGCTCTCCACGACATGGTCACCTTCGTCAGGATCGACATAGTCAACACCCTGCTGCAGGTAGCCCTCTTCGTGATACTAGGAAACGGCATCGGCTCCTGGCCCGGCCTCGGGCTCACCGGCATCGCCATCGCGACGTTCGTCTACAACGCCATCGCCGTGATCGTCCTGGCGTCGCTTCTCTCTCGGCGCCTCGGACATATCGAGAGACTGCCCCTGGTCAAGAACCTCCTCACCACGCTCGGGCTCGCCACGCTCGGGGCCGCTGCCGGCTTCGAGGTCCTCGTCATCATCGAACGCTACGCGGCCCCCCTCACGGGCGGGTTCGCACAGAGCTTCCTCTACGTGCTCGTCTGCGGTACCGTCGCCGTACTCGCCACCTACGTTCCCGCGCTGCTGCTTGGGATTCCCGAAGCCGATTTCATCAAGCACGCTCTGGCCAAGCTACGCCGTCAAGTGCGGTCCTAGCCCCCTGACACATCAGGAGGGAGGACACTCGAGTATCCATGCGATCGTATCCAGGTAGAATGACACCCATCGAGGAAATTCCGGCCGCGTTGCATCGTAGAGAAGGAGGAACCATGGGAAGAAAGGAGACGTCCCTGACCGAGATCGAGGCGTTCGTCGATGCCAATTGGGAGGA
The DNA here is from genome assembly GCA_015655215.1 of Coriobacteriia bacterium. Taxonomy (GTDB): domain Bacteria; phylum Actinomycetota; class Coriobacteriia; order Coriobacteriales; family RUG033; genus JAATFL01. Next base: position 55,774 of record JAATFL010000013.1, on the reverse strand, counting down.
GGTCGTCGCCGACATCACGCGACTCGTCGCCATTCCCAGCATCGAGGGCGATCCCGCCCCCGGTGCCCCGTTCGGAACCGAACCACTTCGCGCGATGCACTGCGCCCTCGGCATCGCCAAGAGGCTCGGCTTCAGCGTCAGAGACGACGAAGGGTATGTGGGCATCGCCGACCTCCCTGGCGAGAGCGACAAGGTCATCGCGATGATCGGGCACGTGGACGTGGTGCCGGTCGCCGACAGCTGGGATACCGATCCCTTCACCGTCGTGCGCCGGGAGGGATACCTTCTCGGCCGGGGGACGTTGGACGACAAGGGCCCTGTGGTGGTGGGGTTGTACGCGTTGAAGTTCTTTGCCGAGCGCGATGGCAGGGCCCCTTACACTCTACGCATGATCGTCGGTTCGAACGAGGAGACCGACCTGCGCGACGTGGCCTATTACGTCGAACACTACGGCAGTCCGGCATTCCTCTTCACGCCCGATGCGACCTTCCCCGTGTGCTACGGGGAAAAGGGACATTACACGGGCGATTTCCTCAGCGCTCCCATACGAAACGGCACGGTCCTCCAGCTTGACTGCGGCATCGCGTCAAACGTGATCCCCGACAAAGCGACCGCACTCGTCGATGCGGACATCGCGACCCTACCCACGGCTGACGGCATCGAACTTGCCGCGGAGGACGACCACGTGCGCATCACGGCCCATGGCATCGGCGGACACGCCTCGCTGCCACAGGGTACCGTGAACGCCATCGCCGAGCTGGCGGCTTACCTGCTCGATGGCAACGTCCTCGACAAGGACGAGATACCCTTCTTCGACTTCGTGAGGACCATCGGGACCTCGACGGACGGTTTTGCCATGGGCATCGCCGCCCACGACGACATCTTTGGCCCTCTCACCTGCATCGTGGGGATGCTCGGCATCGAGAACGGTCGCTTCAGGCTCAATGTGAACATCCGCTACCCGCTTGCCATCACCGGCGATACGATCACCGCGAGCCTCACGGAGAGGATCGGGCGGATCGGCGGGACCTACACGCCTGGCAAGGACTCCAAACCCTTCTACGTGGACCCCGAGGGCAGGGAGATCCAGACGCTGCTCAACGCCTACATCGACGTGACGGGCAAGAAGGATGCCAAGCCCTTCACCATGGGTGGAGGGACCTATGCCGGGCACTTCGAGAACGCTGCCAGCTTTGGTCCCGAGGAGCCCGACGGGCCCATGCCCGATTGGGTCGGCACCATGCACGGCCCCAACGAGGGCATGAGCGAGGATCTGCTCAAACGCGCGATGAAGGTGTATATCCTCGCCATCGAGCGCCTGCTGCGGTTGGATTTCTAGGAAGCGCGAAGGGGCATGGCACTCTCCTCGATGCAGGATCAGTTGGCGATCTTGTGATGGGGCACGAGGCTCGTGCGGTCGATGGCCTTGAAGGTGTAGCCCAGGTTCCGATAGTACTCGATGATACGAGGCAGGGCCTCCACCGTGCTGTCCTTCCCGTTCGCGTCATGGCACAGCAGGATGATGTTGTCGTAGTCGCAATCCGTCGCGTAGCTCGTCAGCTCATCGGCCGTGTGCTCGGAGCCGTCACCGGCGCTGCAGTTCCAGTCGTAGTACTGGTACCCACGTGCGACCGTATCCTGTGCAAGCGTCGTCATGATGCCCTTCGTGTAACTGGCTGAGACGGTGTTCGACGACCCCCCGGGGAACCGGATGAAGCACGGCACGTATCCGATCTGGTCCTTCACCACGGCTCCTATCCTATCGAGGTCCGCATAGTAGGCGGTGGTCGAGGCGTAGACCTTCGCATAGTCATGGGTGTAGGTGTGCAATCCGATGGTGTTGCCGTCATCGTATGCGACCTTGATCATATTGAAGTAGTCGGGGTTCATGCCGGTCACGAAGAACGTCGCCTTGCAACCGTACGCATCGAGGATGTCGAGTATCTTCTGGGTGTTCGCCGACGGACCGTCATCGAACGTGAGATAGACGACCTTCTCGGAACTCGCCTTGTAGTTCCAGTCGGTCTTGGTGGGGTCGACGGCGAAGTCACTCCGATCTGAAACGGGGGTCGTCCCAGCCTGAGAGGCATCGTCCTCCGACGGATCGGCAGCAGCTGGCTGTTGCTGATCAGTCGGCTGCGTATCGAATCCCCTCTGTGATTTCGAATCCGTGCCGAGGGAACCCTGGGCGCTCTGCCAGCAGAAAACTCCCACGAACATCACGGCCAACAACGCCGCGACGACACCGATGAGGACGTACCTGCTGGAGGACACACCTTGAAGACCCCGCCGTGGCATGCGCTTGGAGTAGCTCGGGCGTTCGCGCCGTTCGCTCCCTGGGTGATGCTCGTGCGCTCTCGTCGACTTGCCGTTTGGACCTCTCGTCTCAGCCACGACCCGCCCCCTCGTCAAACCCCATCTTGCACAGGTAGACGGACATACCCCGCTTCCACCATCATGTAGACCTCCATATCCCCTACACCTTACTCCTAAACCATCCGTGCGACGACGGGCGAAGTGGCACGAATGGCGATACCTCGCCGCGAACGTTCCCGCCGTTGCGGTGCGTCGCCACGAGTCCGCACGCTTGAGCCTGGGAAGATTTCAGGCTAAGATGCAGATTGTCGGCATGAACTCGATCGATGGCACCGAGGACGGATCAAGAGCACCACACGTGGATCCATCAGACGAGCAGAGGGAGACGAGCATGCAGAAACTGGACTACAAGAAGGAGTACAAGCGGTTCTACATGCCCACGGCACCGTGCATCGTCGACGTGCCGGAGATGCTCTTCGTCATGGTAGATGGCGAAGGCAACCCCAACACGGCAGCATCCTATCGAGACGCGGTGGAACTCCTCTACGGGTTGTCCTACTCCATAAAGATGAGCAAGACAGGTGGTGCTCGACCCGAGGGCTACGTCGAGTACGTGGTCCCACCGCTCGAGGGTCTGTGGTGGGTGGACGGCTTCGCCCTCGACGGCATGGACACGATCGACAAGGACCGCTTTCGCTGGACGTCCATGATCCGGCAGCCGGAGTTCGTCACCGAAGGGATCTTCGAGGCGGCCAAGGCGACGCTCGCGAGGAAGAAGCCCGCCCTGGACGCATCGTCGGCCCGGTTGGTCTCATGGAAGGAGGGACTCTGCGCGCAGATCATGCACATCGGCCCCTTCGACGACGAACCCGCAACGGTCGCCTTGCTGACACGATTCATCCAGGACAGCGGGTATGTCACCGACATCGATGCCACGCGCTGGCATCATGAGATATACCTGGGCGATCCCAGAAGGACCGAGCCTGAGAAGCTCAAGACCGTGATACGCCATCCGATAACTCGAGGTTGATGGGCAGACACGTCTTCTCCGAGCAACCCGCCTACCGCCGTGCACCATAACGGCACGATGCCCAACCAAGAGGATATGGAACGGACGAGATGATGGAGAGAAGGGTGACGCGAGGGATTGCCATCTTCTGGTGTCTCTTCTTCGGTGTCAGCGGCATTCCCAGCGTCATCATGCTCTGGTTCTTCGCAGATGCCGTCGGCATGCATCAGCTGCTGGCTCCCCTACAGCGCCTACCCATGGTGGGAGACCTCTTCCATGCACCCCTCGGTGGCTGGTTCGTCCCAGGTCTGGCGTTGCTGTGCGTCATCACGCTCCCCAACCTCCTGGGCGCCTGGCTCCTGATTCGCGATCGCCCCCATGCAGAGCGATTCGGTGTCGTCCTCGGCATCACCCTGATCCTCTGGACAGGGTTTGAGATGCTTCCCTTCGTCTGGGGTTTCAACACGCTGTCAGGCGTCTACATGGTCCTTGGCGTCGCACAGCTGGTGACGGGCCTTCTCGCCGCCCATTCCCGGCAAGAGGACAGTCCCTGACGTCCCTCAGAACCCGCTGCCCACTCCCGGCAGCATGGCCTCGATGGCAGGATATGCGGCAAACGGGTCGCACTGCGTGACAAGCAGCACCACATAAACGACGATGAGGCACACCGGTAAGCCGGGCAGCATGTCCTTGACGTCGAGGGTGGACATGCCCGACCCGTTCAGCGCGCAGACGAACAGGTATATGCAGATCACGTACTGCCACCACGTGGTGCAGTACGTGATGGCAAGACCGACGATCCCACCCATGCACAGTATCCCCACCACGGTTGGGGCGGCGGAGCCGAGCACTCGTTGAAACGATTTGAGGAGAAAAGGACCGCGGAGGCTGAACAACACATACCCCGTGCAGTGACGGCTCGCCCCGTCGGAGAGTGGCACGCCTCGAAGGCGATACAGCGTCCATGGGTGACGGCTATCGGCCCGCACGACGATCGCGCCGATCTTGGCGCCCGTGACGAACAGGAAGACCGCATGCGCCAACTCGTGCATGATCACGCCGGGGAGGAAGAGCGTGCCCCCTCCCCGATAGATGAGAGGTCCGAGAACCACCGATAGCACGCTGTCGACGACCGAGGTCAACGCCCCGACGACAAGACCGACGGCGACGAGGGCCAAGGGGAGGAGCAGTGTCGCGTAAAGCGCTATGAGCAAGGCTGATGAATCCATGGGCGCCACGATAGCCCGACAACCGACACGTGCCAAGTGGGTAGGGAAAGGGACGCCAAATCGTTTCTCGGCGCACATACCACCCCGTCGATGGGCAAGCCGTCCCTCGGAGGACCGCGACGAGTCCTATCGTGCCGTCCGTCTTCTCGCTCAGCACTCGCGCATGACCAGGTCGATGAGGTCCTGCTTGCCGTTCACGCCGATCTTGCGATATATGTTACGGGTATGGGTCTTTACCGTCGACTCGCTCAGCGACAGCTCGGCCTGTATGTAGCTCCCGCTGCGACCGCGGGCCATCAGCTCGAAGACGTCGGTCTCCCGTGCCGAAAGGGCATAGCGCTCGGCGATGATGGCATACGCCTCCTGGAGGATATCCTCGCTCGAATGCGCGGTGCGCGCCTCGATGGCCCAGATCGCATCCTGCCTGGTGAACACGAAGCTTCTGACGATGATAAGCACGATGGCGCAAAGCCCCACGACGACCCCTTGACTCGCCAACACGGGAACAAGGTGGTTGGCCCCCGTGCCGCACCCTATGAGAAAGCCGATCGCCATGGCACCCCATTGCACGAAAGCCGATCGGGCGAGAAGCTCCGAAGTCGATTTCCGCATCCGAAAGACCAGCTCCGCATTCAAGAGCCACAGGCATAGGTCCTCGAGGATATAGCCGAACAAGACGCAGGCGAACCCGATCCAGAGAAGGTCATCTCCCAACAAGAGCAGAAGGATCAGGCCGATGGTCATCGAGGGGGTCGCCACGCAATCGAGGGATTCCAGGAAGCGTGGAGGAGTCCTTCGCATGGCGAGGACGAACGCCACGGATGATGCCGCGGCGATGCCAGCGAAGGCGAGGTTCGTCAGATATCTGAATGCCGGATAGTCACTCTTCGCCATGAGCCCGAACACGCACCCGATGACGAGGGCAAAGCATGCGATGAAGATGATCAGGCGCCGTTCGAGGTTCCTCGCCTCCTCGGACTTGCGATAGCTCCCCGCACGCGACCTGCTGTGATGGGAGAACGTGAGGATGAGCCCCCCGACCAACGGAAGAACGCAGATGACGGGAACGGCGATGAAGACGGGGGCTGTGGCGAGGAGGTAGTAGAAGATGACGGACAGGAGCGTCGAGGGGGCGATGTGCATCATCGCCCGCTCGGGACGGTAGTTTGCCCAGAGTATGTTGCCCTCGAGCATCATCACCGCACAGCAGTACCCCGAGAGGAGCGAGGCCACCCCGAGTATGGCGTATGACTGCGGACCCGCAGAGGGCACCACCAGCAACATGGTCCCCAGCCCTCCCAGTATCCCGGCGCTCACGACCAGGGGCCGGTTGATCCTCACAAGCGGTATGCGCTTACGCAAGAGAAAGAAACCGAGATAGGTGACGCACATGCCGACGATGGTCCCGAGGCGAGCCTTGCACGCCCAGTCGCCATCACCACCGTAGGCATAGAGGTTCGACCCGAACACCACGCACAGCAACCATGCGTACTGCGTTCCAAATCCGAAGAGCTCCCAGACACGCGTCCTCAGCGCGGAGTGTTTCTCGTCCCCGCTGTCAGACGCGAGCAGTCGAGACCTTCTCGTATCCCCCATCGACTCCCCTCCCCCTAGGGCCATGAGACGTGCCCCTCCAATTCTTGGCATCGACCGCTTTGGTCGATATCAAGAATTGGAAGATTCAGACCCTTTTCCCCGATAGGCAGCTTGGAACATGAACCCTATCTTACCATCAGTCAAGGGGCGACACGACCATGCCCCTCGACATCGGTTAGGGATGCCGGCCATGGGCGCCGGCACGACAAAGGAAGAGGGGATCCATGTCACGGGAACTTTCACGACGGGACTTCATCGCAGCGGCAGGCGTCACCGGCACGGCTCTTTCCCTGGGAGCAGGTCTGACAGGTTGCAGCACCTCGGGGACCTCGGCGAACTCGGCCACGAACGCGACGACCTATGACATCTCGAAGAAGACCGAAGCGGATGTCGTGGTCGTTGGCGCCGGTGGTGCTGGATGCTCGGCCGCGGTACGCGCTGCGCAGCTTGGCCTCGACGTGGCGCTCGTCGAGATCACGAACGTCATCGGTGGCACGACGATCTGCACCGAGGGTATGACCACGATCCACTCGCACTTTCACAAGGCCGATCCATCCATCGACATAGCGACCAACCTGCTCGTCCATAAGATCATGGACTATCACCACTGGCTACCCAACGGACACATCATCCAGCAGATGCTGGTGCAGTCGTCCAACAACCTCGACTGGCTTGAATCCATGGGCCACGAGTTCACCGCGCCAAGCACCATGAGCGGCAACACCTATCACACGTGGACCATGTACGCGCACCCGCAAGGCACGCTTTCCGGATCCCAATACATCCAGCACTGGAGCGACCTCTGCACCACGACCTATGCCGACAAGATCACCATGTACTGGCAGACCGAGGCGCTGGGGACCACGCTCGACGCCGATGGGAAGGTCGCGTCGGTGATCTGCAAGGACACCTCGAGCGACGAGTACACCGAGATCACCACGTCCTCCGTCGTCTATGCGACCGGCGGATACGCAGACAACGGCACCCTCTTCAAGGAGCTCGTGGGCTTTGGCGATGGAGAGTACCAGTCCGATGGCATGGGGCACCGCACCGGCGACGGCCTCAACATGGGTCGGGACAACGGTGCCAAGCTCTGCCGCTACCCCGGCGCCGCGATGTGGTACGGCGGCTGCCTGCCCGGACTCGTCTATGGAGGCGAACTCTACTGCGCGACGGCCTTCCAGCCCCTGTTCTGGGTCAACGAGAACGCGGAGCGTTTCATCGACGAGGAGTACGCCGAGCACAACTTCTCCTTCTCCGGCAATGGGCAATCGGCGCAGAAACGGGTGGTCTCCATCCTGACCAAGGCCCAGATGGACTCCTTCGTGACGGACGGCTGCATCTATGGCTGCGGTGCCTACATCCTCGATGGCACGAAGCTCGATGGTTCAGCCACCGGCTCATCGATGTGGAGCGAGTACCAGGCACAGGTCAAGGCAGGTAACAAGTACATGTGGACTGCGGACAGCATCGCCGAGCTTGCCGGCTTGGCCGGCCTCGATGCCGCCACGCTCAAGGAGACCGTCGACACGTACAACGGCTACTGCGCGTCTGGTACTGACGGCGACTTCGACAAACCTGCCATATACCTGCGCCCCCTCAACGACGCCGACGGACCCTACTATGCATTCGAGCTTGTCCCCGGCGTGTTCACGACCGTGGGCGGCCTGCTCGTCAACGACTGCATCCAGGTCCTGAACGAGGACGATGACCCCATCGTCGGGATGTACGCCACCGGTTGCGATGCGGGAGGGCTCGAGGGCGACTCCTACGACGTGGGCATCTGCGAGGGATCGAAGCAATGCTGGTGCGCGTACTCGGGGAAGCTCGCCGCCGAGCACATCGCCTCGACGCTCTTCGGCAACACGAAGAAGGACGCGTACTCCAACCCTGTCACGTGGGAATAGCGACGCGTCGCATCTGAGCGTATCGACGTATCGAAAGCACCCCGGCACTCAATGACCGGGGTGCTTTCGATGGCCGGCAAGCACGTGACGGGTCAGCGCTTCGGCACCGACGAGACACGATGGGACGTTTCCCAGATCGGGTGATGCCAGCATCATCGTTCGAGAAGATCGAGGAGTTCCTGTCGAGAGTTGACACCGAGCTTGCGGTAGATATGGGTGGTGTGGGACTTCACGGTGCCCGTCGTGACATAGAGCTTATCTGCGGTATAGGACATGCTGCGCCCTCGGCCGAGGTAGCCCAGCACCTCTGACTCCTTGGGTGTCAGGTTCGCCGTACGAGCAAGCTCCTCTACCCGATTGCGGTACGCGGAGCCAAGGGGTGGGTCCTCCCTTGCCTCTCTCGCCATCATATCGGCAGGGTTCATAGGGACGGGGGATGGATGCCGTTCGGATCCTCTCAGTACCGGTATCACGCTGAGGACGAACACGCCCACCGCACAGATGATCTCGAGATAGAACATATCGGTACCCACGAAAAGAGCCGCCAGCCTACCCATGATATTCCCAAAGAAGATGACGAAACTGATCAGCCCTTGGCCGATGGCGAAGGAAAAGAGCGGGGACATCCCATTCTCCCGAGTGGACTCCGTGATTTCCAGGATGACCAGCGTCTGCAAGAACAGCGCACTACCCATGACCAACGAGGCACTGATACCCATGCCGCTTCGGTTGAAGACGAGTATGAACAGCAAACCGAGGACGGCGAGAGGCAACATGATCCGACCGACGCTCTCGATTTGGATCTCGCGCCTCCTGTCGAGTAGGAGTGCAAGCAGCATCACGCATAGGCACCCGCTGCAGATGAAGCCACCCGTGAACACGGCGCTCCCGATACCATCGTCAAAATTCACGATGATGACGCTCAGCATGTTGCCAAGCAATGCAGCTATGACGACGATGCCCAAGGTCCTCCAGGGGAGTATCGAGGGATCGAAGACACCAGCGGTGACCTCACCTGGGAACTTGTCTTCACCAACCCCCCTGGCGGGAAACACCGCCGAGGTCATCGTATGCCGGGTGTGGGCATCGATCAGCCAGAGAAGAACCGAGAGGGTCGGGAAAGCGACGACGAGCATGACGGCTACGCGAAAAGCCAGCAGTTGAACGCCAAAGTAGAGGAGATAGGAGATCACGAACGAGACCGTGACGATGACCATGATGTGCCTTGAGGCAAGGATGTAGCGAGCCCCCCAGGCAGCCACGATCAAGAGTATCGTCGATGCGTCGACGATACCGCATATCCACCCAAGCGCCACATCGCCCTGGTTGGACACGGCGAGGACCCCCGTGGAGATGGAAGCGGCGATCCCGCAGAGCAAGAGCGTCGAAGGTGGCACCGACACGGGCCACCGCTTGAGCCACATGAACAACATGAGCGCCAGCAGGCAGGTGACCGCCTGTGCCACCAGATACGCTCCTTCGACGTTGGAGAAGACCGCGCCTCCACCCAGATACAGGACGGGACTCAGGAAGATGAGGTATCCCCATGCCCATATCATCGCCGAGCCGATAGCCACCAGCAGGTCCGATGACCATGGATGCTGTGTCCCATTCCCATATGGCATATGTTGTCCGTACCCCATCCCACATCCGTTGACCGTGACATCCCCGTCGCCAATCCCGCCAATGCGATTCATGACATTGTCGTATGATTCGCTTCCTTTATCCACCTCTCATGCTCGGCAAAGCCCGCCGTTGGGGCAATCTCCCCCAAAACGGTAGAGAACTTTCCGACAAAACGGCAGATGAAGAAGATGCCCGCAGGCGCGACTCTGAACACGCCGGACATACGGGGAGCGTGAGGGGACACCGCAGGCATCCTACCGGCACATCGCCGTATCGAAACCGTAGAGGGAAGTCGAGGAGATCATGGACAGGAGAATCATCAGTGGCAAGGGCTTGAGCCGACGCTCGTTCTTGCAGTGCACGCTGGCCGTAGGTGCGACCGCTTCCCTGGGTCTGACTGGATGCGCCCTGGAGAACGGCACAGGTTCGACGGAGGAAGCTGCCCCCACACCGAGGCAAACACAGGATGTCTCGCAGGCGGTCTGGCCCAGCATCGAGTATCTCGAGCCAAAGGCAGCCGGTGAGGGGACCATCGCGTTCGTCGAGGACACCATCCCGGAGAGCGATATCGTCGCGACCCATGACGTCGACGTGGTGGTGTGTGGCCTTGGGCCTGCCGGTGATGCCGCGGCCTTGTCCTGCGCCGAGCAGGGACTCCGTACGGTAGCCGTGGAGAAACGAGCAGCCGGCAACTACAACTCCGCGACGCTCAGCGGGACGGACAGTCGCATCCACAAGTACTGGGGAGTCGCATACGACAGGAAGGAATGGCTCGACGACGCCATGGTGAACTGCAGCTACCATGGCAATCAAGATCTCTATCGCTTCTGGCTGGAGCATAACGGCGAGGCCGTCGATTGGTATATCGGCCATTTTGGCAAGACGGATGACGCCTACCCCCTGACCTTCGCTGCAGGTGATTTCCCGGACTTCCGTGAGCCTTATGACAAGACTTCGCTCTCACGCTCATGGAACACCATGTTCAACCTCCCCATCGCCGTGACGTCCCTACCTTCGACCTTGGCCGATTGCATCACCGCGGCCGGTGCCGAGATTCGCTATAACTGCCCGGCTTGTCAGCTTGTCGTCGATGGAGATACGGTGACCGGCGTCATCGTCAAGAGCGATGCGGGTTACGAGAGATACGACTGCGCCAAGGGCGTGGTCCTTTCGACGGGGGGCTATGAGTTCAACCCCGAGATGCTCGAGGAGCGATGCCGACCTCGCGACCTTGCCATCGGCGGCTGGCTCACCATGGCATCGGAGAGCACCGGAGACGGGCTGCTGATGGGCCTCGCAGCAGGCGCCATAGAGGATGAGTACCCTCAGGCGCTCATGCTCGATCCAGAGCAGTTGATGCCCTATCTGCGCGTGAACAAGCTGGGGAGGCGCTTCACTGCGGAATACGAGGCATACAACCACGTGGCCATGGCGATACAAAACCAGCCAGGTGCATACTGCTACTATGTGGTCGATGGAAACCTTGCAAGCAAGATCGACAAGATCTGGACCCCCTCCTCGTCCCCGTATGGACCGAAGGAATCCTGGGTACAGGCGGCCACTGGCACGGGGGCCCTTAAGGCAGACACGCTAGGAGAGCTTGCGCAGAAGATGGATGTCCCAGAAGACACCTTCGTCGCATCCATCCAGCATTGGAACGAAATGGCAGCGGCGGGCGCAGATACCGACTACATGTTCCCAGGGGGTATGATGATGACCATCGACACGCCCCCTTACTACGCCACGAAGGAGTTGACCCTGGGGCTTTGCACGGTAGGAGGTCTTCAGGTCGATGAGAACAGCCAGGTACTCGATCAAAGCCTGAGTCCAATCGAAGGACTCTATGCCCTCGGGCTGACGGCTGGTTCGATGTACTACAACACCTACCAGCACAACCTCAACGGCCTCTCGCATACACGCAACATCACGACCGGCTACTTCGTCGGGAAGACCCTCGCCTCGAAGTAGGCAGTCAGTCGGACGTACGGTGAACCCAGGACCGTCACATGACGGTCCTGGGTATCTTGTTGCCGACCATCTGTCATCCAGATGGTCGCCGTGTTAGAATTCCCCCATTGAGATAAAAACACGTCCCGGTAGGTAGTCCGGGAGCAGCGACGACGCGCTGTCAGTAACCTGCCTCCCTGGTTGTCCCTTCTCGATGCGGCAAACCATAGAGGAGGGATAGCCATGCGTGATGTTACGTCCGTACTCACCGTCTATTACGACGGCCAGTTCTGGGTGGGTGTCTACGAGCGGACCGTCGCCGGTCTCTACGAGGTGTGCAAGATAACCTTTGGGCCCCAGCCAAGCGACGCCGAGATCTACGAGTTCCTGTTGGGCAATTACAACAGGCTGCGATTTGGAAAGGCCGTCGAGGCCGACGGACCGGGCTTCGTCGAGCACGGCAATCCCAAGCGAGCCCAGCGCGAGGCGAAGAGAGCCACCGAGGGCGGGGGCGTCGGCACCAAGGCGCAGCAGGTTCTCAGGACCCAATACGAGCAGGGTAAGGAGGAACGTAGGACCCTCACGCGAGAGGAACGCGGAGATGCGGCGCGCCGTAAGTTCGAACTGCACCAGCTGAAACGTGCGAAGAAGCACAAGGGGCACTAAGGGAGTACGCACAAAACGTGTCGATCGCCTCCTATGCACTCACCGCAGCCCCAGACGGGACACATCTCGTCCTTGACCGATGGGCCTCTTCATAGAGGGTCACGATGAAGTCGTGGAATTGAAGGTTGATGCCGGAGAGCTCACGATCCTTACGCCACAGCAGATAGAGCGGCAAGCAGATGGGACCGTTCTCATCGATGAAGGGGATGACGGCCCCCTCGTTTGACGAGACCGTACGCAACGCATGCTGCAAGGGCATGACCATATAAAGACCACTGTTCTCGATGAACATCCGCAGAGCGCTCCTCAACCCGACGCGCACGGGCGAGATGTCGATTTCCCCATCCCGCTCCCGGGCAAGTCCCTGGGCGAAATCGTCATAGTAGCCATCATCTGCCGAAAGCACGAGCGTGCCGTCACAGAGGTCCTCGGGAAAGACGACCGCCTTACGGGCCAAAGGGCTGGACTTCGCCGTGACGACCGAGAACGGGTAGTCGAACAACCGGGACCCATCGAAACGCTGCGTATCATGATGCCCGGCACTCACCGTGAAGTCGACATCGCCCGCAAGCACTGCCCTACGCCCCACATTGGGCGATACCTCGGAGAACGTGCACGTCACGGAGGGATGATCCCGCTGGAATCGCAACAACTGCCTGCCATCGATGGTGCCACCCTGGGGTTCGAAACATCCAGGGGGGATGCAGGCAGAGACCTTACCCACCATTCCGGAGAGGTACTCCTCCGCTATCCGATCGCATGCATCGATGTCCTCCAGGGTGGCCTGGGCCTTCCCTATGAACCGAGACCCAAACACGGTAAGGGTAACCCCACCTTGATTCCGCTCGAGCAAGGGCACCTCCAGCTTCCTCTCGAGCGTCTGGATTCCCTTCGACAGAGCCTGCGGGGACACGAAGAGGTCCTTGGCCGCCTTCGACATGCTTCCGGTGACGGCCGCTTGAACGAAGTATCTCAACTCACGGACATCGAACTCCCCCATCATGCGCCTCCCCATGGTGAACCCCGCCACCGCTTGCCCCACCCCACTCGTATGGTATCCGATTAACCCGGCGCCCACTAGTGCCCTGCGTGAAAGAGGGACCGTTCCCTTACCGGAGATTTCGATACACTCACCCCTACTTTTCCGACCATTATCAGTGTATCTACATAAAGTAACCTTCATTTCTCTACAAACAGACGTTGAGACCCTGCAACCAAATACTGCTATGCAGCATCCCCCTTCGCCCATATGGTGCCCATTGGGAAACTTCTTCCCACCGGGAAGCCCAATCGCGAAGTCGCACCATACATAAGCGCCAAGGATCGGCTTCGTCGTCGTGGGGCCTGGGCATGTGGATGCCCTCGTCAGAGGGCGAGAGGAAAGGGGTCGCATATGGTCACCGAGGGACTCTCACGCCGCAGCTTCCTCAAAGGGGCTGCCGCAGTCGGAACCGTTGGGGCTTTCGCCGGAGCACTTGCCGGTTGCTCCAGCAACACCACTTCGAATGGCACGGACACCACGACATGGGACAAGGAGGCCGACGTCGTGGTCCTCGGCGACGGGGCCAGTGGCCTGTCGGCTGCCATGAGCGCCGCAGACGCCGGGGCTAGCGTGATCGTTCTCGAAAAGGCCAGTGCCGAGGAGGAGGGCGGCAACACCCGTGTATCCGGCAACTGCTGGACCATCCCCAAGGATGCCACCAAGGGTTTCGACTACTACAAGGACGCCAGCGAACTGACGGGGGACGTCGAGGACACGTATCTCAAGGCTCTCGCCACCGATCTGGTCAACATCAACGACGACTTCGTCGGAGACCTACCCGATATGGACCTGACGGTCTCGCCCATCTTCTCGCCCGAGCAGCCGGCCCTTGCCGGTGGTGATACGCTCGTCTGCTATGTCAACAAGACCGCCGGTGATGGCAAGCTGTGGGAGTCGTTGCGGGCCGGTGCCGCCTCGTACGACAACATCGAGATCGTCAACGAGTGCCCTGGCAAGGAGCTTGTCCAGAACTCTGCGGGCGAGGTCATCGGAGTGCTCGCCGCACCCTCTTCAGGCGACATCAAGGTGAAGGCGAAGAGAGGCGTCATCGTCGCGACCGGAGGTTACGAGTTCGACTACGGCATGATCGAGAACTCATATCCAGGCTGGCCCACGTACAGCCGGGGCACTCCCTACAACACGGGGGACGGCATCAAGATGTGCCAGAAGGTCGGCGCGACCCTGTGGCACATGAACGCCTCGGATGCCGGTGGTTGCGCGATGGTCTGCCAAGGCCTCGATTTTGGTGGCGGCGACTACGATTCCGACGACGTGACCGCGAACTGCACGCTCGCCGCCCATCTCGGCTGGATCAACGTCGACAAGTACGGCAAGCGCTTCATGCCCGAAGATCGCGACGACCGTCACGGTTACGGCAAGCGCGAGTACGTCTACTGGTATGACGGCATCAAGTGCGAGTGGCCACGTCTGCCCTACTGGAGCGTCTTCGACGACGCGACCGCCAAGGCAGGCCCCATCGGAAAGGGCACGGGCACGAGCATGATGTCGACCTTCACGTGGTTTGCAGCTCACAGCGGCTACAGTTGGAGTTCCGACAACTCGGCGGAGGTCGCGAAGGGCTGGATACTCAAAGGCGACACCATCGAGGAGCTCGCCGGCAAGATGGAAGTCGACCCATCCGTCCTCGCACAGACCGTCACCGACTATAACGGCTACTGCACCCTCGGGTCAGACCCGGAGTTCGGACGCACCGACCTCACCCCCGTGGGAGCCGGCCCTTACTACGCGTTCAAGAGCTATCCCACTCAATACAACACGCAGGGCGGCCCCAAGCGCAACGAGAAGGCACAGACGCTCGACCCATTCGATGCACCTATCCCACGCCTCTACAGCGTGGGGGAATGCGGTGCCGGGTGGGGCTGGGTCTACAACGGGGGCTTCAACCTCGCCGAAGCCATGCAAACCGGGCTGTGGGCCGGCGCAAACGCCGCAGCGCTCAGTGACTGGGATGCATAGTTCCTTCCCGCGAAGGCGTATGAGCCGCATGTCTCGCGCTGCCTGCCTCTCGTATGCGGGGAAGCACCAGACGTATAGACCACGTACCATCGACGAGCACCTGAGAGAGGAGGGTGACTATGAAGAGGGTTGACAAGAGGCCGTGGTTGGCAGGTCTCGCCATCGCGGCACTGATCCTATCCGTCGTCGTCGGCTGTAGCGGCGTGTCGCAAAGTCAAGATGGCTCCGTGTCGTCGAGCTCCAACGACACGACCGTTCAGACGACCTGGTCACCTGACGTCGACTGCACGACGTGTCACGCAACCGAGGCGTCCTCGATGTCCGACAGCGCATGCCTGGTCTCCAAGCACGTGGCACAAGGCGTCACCTGCACCACGTGCCACGACGACAGCGATGCGCTGGCAACCGCGCACGAGGACATGGCCACGGCCAAGACGCCCACCAGGCTCAAGAAGACGACGGTCGACGAGAGCATCTGCCTGGACTGTCACGACAAGACCGAACTCGCGGCGGCCACGGCGGACGTGACCGTGTGCACCGACTCGCAGGGTACGACGGTCAACCCGCACGACCTGCCGGTGAACGACGACCACGCCGCGATCACCTGCATCGACTGCCATGAGATGCACTCGACGGACACCGCGGACACCTTGGCTCCGGAGAAGTGCATATCGTGCCATCACGCCAAGGTCTACCAGTGCCACACCTGCCACGATTGATGGCCTTCATCGGCATCCGATTCACATGAGGTACCATGGCGGGCCCTGTTGGAACCACCTTCCAACAGGGCCCGCCATCGACGGCCATGCCACATCCCCACGGGGAATCATCCCCTACGCATCGTCCTGCGTCCGCACCGAGGTCTCGCCGACCCGTTGACCGCCATCCTCCTGGTCGTCTCGCCCATGCCCGGGAAGAAACGGGAGGGTGATGGCACCGACCGGGCAGACATCCGCGCAAGTGCGGCACTTGACGCATTCGCTCATGGGACGCTCTCCCCAATCGCGAATGGGGTCCACCTGCTCGGGGCAGACGTGCAGACAGGCCCTGCAGGCGCTGGCACCGGTGGTCTGGAGGCACGTGCTGGTGTCGACCGTCGGGCGCAGCGTCTTGTTGTACCTGGAGAACAGGGAGAAGAACGCACCGAGTGGGCATATCTTGCGACACCATCTCTTGAGCACGACCGCCTCGATGATGATGACGGCTGGGAAGATGACGAGCCCCCATGTGGGCTCGTTGAATTGCACGAAGCGCCAAAGCAGGATGAACGAGGCGAACGACAGGCCGACCGGGCAGACGAGGCAGAACACCGGGAACCCGAAGATCGCCGTCGACACCAGCGCCCCACCCAGCACGGCGTGCCTCGTGTCGAAGGCCCCTCGCTCGGGGACGGCACCTTCCGCCTGCCTCTCGAAGGCCGCATCGACCTCGCCGATGCGGTGCGCCGCCTCGGCGTTCCTCCTCTCCTTCGACTTGAAGAAGTCGCCGATGTGGGGGATGGGGCAGACCCATGCGCAGAAGGCCTTCCCCAGGAAGAGGATGCCGACGACCATGACGACGAGCACGATGGCGGCGCGAGGTATGAAACTCCAGGAGCCGAGCATCGACTCGAGGGCCCCGAGCGGGCAGATGGTCGCGATGAAGTCGAGGCCGAGCGAGGAGGGGGTTCCGGTCCCGGTGCTCCAGATGAGCCCCACGGCCACCAGCGCGAACATCGCGAGGCAGACGATCCCCCGGGCGATGGGTGATCTCATCTTCTTCATGACGCGTTCCCTTCCCAGGCCTCGATGTTGATTCCCCGTCTGCCCGAACCGGTGTAGCTGACATACGAGCTCGAGGGGCAATCGTGCTCGCAGGCACCACAACCGTTGCATCGGTCCTCGTCGACGACGAGACGCCCGCCTTCATCGAGTGAGAGCGCACCATACGTGCACGCGGTGATGCACTGCTTCGAGCACATGCCCGAACCGGAGCGGTAGAGCAGACATTCATCACTGTCGACAACCGCCATGCCGAGCTTGTCGATGGTGGGGTCGAAACCGAAGGTAAGGGCCTGCGTGGGACAGTTCTGCGCGCATCTGAACGCGCCGTCGCAGAAATTGCACGAGCCCTTCCTGAAGTCCATCTTCGGCGTACGCGCATGGATGAGGCCATCCTCGACGTGCGCGACGTCGATGACACCAGTCGGACACACGCTACGGCAGCGGTCGCACTTGATGCACGAACCATCGAAGAGACGGGCATGCTGACCTCCGGGCGGACGCAGCAACCGGGCCTCGCCCGTCAACGCCTTGCCGATCCCGCCCACGGCGATCAGGGCGACCACGCTGGCTGCACCCACGACCACGCCTCGTCTCGTGATACCCACCGAGGTCGGCCCCACCTCGGGCAAAGGGGGAGTCTCGCTCTCCCCCTTCGCGCCCGATGCCGTCTTGCCCATAGTCAGTCCTTCCGGTCGCGCACGGTGACGGTCAGTCGTTCATCTCCGCCTGCAGGTCGGCGAGCAGCTCTTGGTCGAACTCGAAGAACGCCTTGCTCATCCGGAGCACACCCTGGTAGAAACGCGTCTTCAGGATGAGGTTTGCCACCGCCGAGAAATCGTCGAACCATGAGAGGATGTGATCGGTCAGGAACGCGAGTGAGGCGTCCATATCCGCCCGCGCCCGCTCGCAGCCCCCCGGAGTCTCCAGGGCGGTCGCAGCGCGACGGCTCATGATGGCCATGTACTCGCACATGAAGGAAAGATGGTCGTCGGGATAGTCGATTCCATCGCGCAGTTTGAGGGAGGACTTCTTGAAGGTCGAGAAGACCTCCTGGTAACCCTTCTGGAAGAGCAGCCCCTCCTCGCTCGTGAAGACGGATTCATAGGGAACGGCCGACCTGCCCTCATAGGTCTTCGTCCCGGCGAACGCGGAGGTGAAGTCGACGGCAAGCTCCTGGCGCGTACCCGTGTTGCGCTTGCGCAGGTAGACCGTGACATCCCTGATGCCCGAGGCGAACCCATCGCCGATCCCCGCAAAGGCGGAGAAGTCCGCCCGTGCCATGTTATCGACCTGTTCCTGCGTCAGGGGCTTGAAGTACAGGTAGGACAGGGTCTCGTAGAACTCCGCCCTGCCCTCCAGGGCGGCGAGCATCTCCGTCAGATCGGTGCCCCTCTCTTCGATCGCGTCGCCTTCGGATGCCTTGGGCGCGACCTTCTCTGCAACGGCCATGGTGATCAACCTTCCCTACTGAGCGGCTTGTGATCTTGCAATCTATTGCCCCTCCCCAAGGATGCCATGCCCCTCGCCCGACGGGACCGGTGCACCGGAGTACGAGGACGACTCCCACACAGGAGAGGCGAAGCGGGTTGACCCTAGAGGACACCGCGCACTGCGGCGACGGCGAACAGGGCAAGGAAGCCCGACCCGGCAAGCCACATGGCTGCGCGCAGCGCGATGCCGCCGACGACCGAGCAGGCCACGGCACCATAGGCCAGGTTGGGATTCTTGGAGACCATGGCCGTGCAGACGATGGCCGCCGCCGTGCCGATGACGATGGCACAACCCCAGAAGACGAGGACATCGAGGACGAAGCCCGTCAGCACGGCGTAGGCGAGGAACATGACCGCCTGAAGAACGAGGGCTGCCAATGCCCAGACGTTCATCCTCTTGACCTCGGCGACATCCTCCTTCTTGCCCACCATGAGGGCGACGAAGAGCGTACCCCCCATCGCGAGACCGGATGCAAGGTAGCTCAGGGGAAGCGCGACGGTGTTCCAGTTTCGCTGGGACTCCATGACATAGCCGTTGCCCACCACGAACGCCATGCAGATGCCGGTGACCATCCCGATGATGGCGACGACCTTGATGGACCCCTCGGACGACTCACGCTTGCGCATGACGAGGTAGACCAGGGCGACGATGACGTTGATGCCGAGGAAGATGAGTTCCACCGAGATGCCCGAGAACGAGAAGATGTTCGCCGCAGCGGCCATGATGTTGGCAGGCTGACCGAGATGGAGCACGGAGGCGCAGCCCCCCACGACGAGGAGGACGAGGGCGATGATGACGGCGATGAGGCGCGATCCCTTCGCGACGCCGAAGATCTCGGACAGGCCGATGAACGCGAGCATGCCACCACCACAGCCAGCCAGAAGGCCAAAGACGAGCAGGGGCCATTGGATTGCCATTTAGACCAGCTCCTTCCATGCCGCAACCTTGGGCGAGAGGATGTAGACCGTCACCGGCTTCGAATCGCCTGGGTCGGGCAGATGATGGATGCTATCGGCACTGGCCGCCGCGATGGCCTTGGCGGCATCGCTCGTGGGATCGTCGATATCGCCGTAGAAGCGGGCACCTGTGCAGCAGTTGTGCACGCAAGCGGGAAGTTCGTCGTTGGCGGTGAGCTGCGGGCACAAGGTGCACTTCTCGACCACATGCGAGGTCTCGTTGTAGGTGCGGACGCCGTACGGACAGGCCATCATGCAGTACTGGCACCCGATGCACTTCGACTTGTCGATGAGCACGACCCCCGTCTTGGAATCACGGTAGGACGCGCCCGTGGGGCAGACATGCACGCACTGGGGGTTCTCGCACTGCTGGCACTGGGCGGGGATCCAGTACTGCTCGATATCGGGGAACGTGCCCGACGGGCCCACGGCCACGACCTGATTCCAGTAGTTGCCAAGATCGACGTTGTTCTCATGCTTGCAGGCGACCACGCACGTGTCGCAGCCACTGCAACGGTCGAGATCTATGACCAGACAGTTCCTCATGATTAGAACACATCCTTCGTGGTCGGCTCGCTACGGAGCGTAGGTAGGAAGGGCTCGAACTCCTTGGGCTCGATCCAGATGTTGTCCGGCCGCGCGCCTTTCTCGACCTTGACGGTGAAGCCGCGGTTGGTATAGGAGCCGAAGACCTCGTTGAAGGGAGCGTCGTTCTTGGTGAGGATGTTCACGTTGCACTCACGCCAACCGGCGGTCTTATGGGTCTGCGACTCGTCGAAGCACTCAGGGTTCCAGAAGCGCTCCATCCAGACGACGCCGGGGTTGACCCCCTCGGTGAGGTAGGCCCGACCGGAGATGTCACCACGACGCGAGGAGACCTTGACCCACTCCATGTGCTCGATGCCGAGCTCCTCCGCCGTCGCGGGGTTGATGCGCACGTCGGGAGCTGGGTAGAGCTCCCGTGCGAAGGCGGCGTGGCGCATGGTGCCGTGGTGGAAGTAGGGGACGCGACCGGAAGTGAGGACGAGCGGATACTCGCTATCGCCGACGGGGCTCTCGGCTGGCTCGATGAACTCGCATATCGGCGAGTAGTCGTCACATGCCTCCTGGGCCACGGGGTAGCAGAACGGGTATCCGGTGCGCGCCATCTTGAGCAAGAGCGTGCAATACGGCTCGCACTTACGTGACTCCGTGCCGAAACCTGCGGGTAGACCGTCTGAGACGACGACCTCATGCTGGTAGTACTGGTAGAAATCCTTCGGGGGGACGACCAGCGGGACGTATTTGTCCGTGTTCGCCATGAGCTCATCCCAGCTGGCGGCCTTGAGACTGTCGGCGACGCCCTGCTTGACGTCCGCCTCGGTGTGGTCGCCCAGGTACCCAGGTGCGAGGCCGGGGAGCTTGCCCCATATCTCCTCGCATTTATCGAGTACTTGGCCTGCGGGGATGCTGTGGGAAACGGTCTCGCCTATATGCGTGCACTCGTTTTGCAGCCAGGTGGTGTTCTGTTGCGTCATGTTGACCATGGGCTCCTCGAGCCATTCGCGCAAGGGGAAGACCAGGTCGGCGGCCTCTATATGGAACGAGGTCAGCATGGGGTACTGGCCGATGATGAAGTCGACCTCGGGAAAGACCTCGTACCACGACTTGGCATTACCCAGCATGGCGAGCTTGTTGCCGGACATGTCGAACCAGACTCGGGGCTTGAAGGGCTCGCCGGTCGCGATGGCCTCGCGCACCGTGGGGATGTGCGAGTGGCACCAAGCGTACAGACCCTTGTGCTCCTTCATGCCCAGACGGTCGACGAGCAGCTTGTTGTACTGCGCCTGACGGTCCGGGGGGAAGGCCTTGATGCGGGCCTCGTTCTCCGCGGGACTCATGCCCACGACCGCACCCACGCCGTAGATGTCGGAGAACATGCCATCGAAGCCGTTGTAGTGGGCGACCGGGCGGACGGTGGGGACGCTCGAGAGGTCACGCTGCGTGAGCGTGCATCCGGGCTTGTTCACATACCCCATGACCATATCGAGCCCAAGGCACCCGAGCGGCACCTGCGAGGCACTTTCGGTCATGTCGGAGGCGACCCCGTTGGCGATGCCGGCGACATCGGCATCCGTGTAGAGCTTCACGGCCGCCTCGATGCGATCGGCAGGGACCCAACAGACCTCCTCGGCGTGCTCGAGGGTCCAGGGTTCGGCCTGCTCCTTGTATATCTGGCCGGCACTCTTGTACGTCTTGCCGTCGATGGTCTGCGTCGTGAAGATATCCGGGTCGACCGGGGAACTGTCAGGTGCGCTGAAGGGAAACGGTTGGACGGAGTTCGTCCTCAGGTCGTAGCAGACATATGCAGGCGTGTTCTCCGGCGTCGGGGAGACGTAGCTGGGGAAGAGCTCCGCGGCCTCAACGGGGAGCTTGGTGTCGGGGTCGATGAGGAACGGCAGGTTCGTCCAGTACTTGGTGAACTTCTCGTCATAGAGCTTGTTCTCGAAGATGTAGCGGAACCACGAGAGCAAGAGCCCGGTATCCGTACCCGGACGAACCGGCAGCCAGACGTCCGCCTTGACGGCGTCGGGGCTGAAGTTGGGGTCGACGACGACCGTCTTGCATCCGCGAGCCCGCAGGTCGGCCATCCCGTGGCCCGATTCGGCCGTCTGGCTCACCGAGGGCTGCGCTGCCCATAGAACCAGCATCTCGGTCTTGTTCGTATACTCGTTGAAGGGTTCTATGACGGCGTTGTCGGCGATGGATTGGTCGTTTGCGCCGTAGACGAACTTCGCCATGGCGTAGCGCGGCAGGTAGCATTGGGCGCAGCCGGGTTCGAAGACGGTCGGCGAATTGAGGGCCATCGGCAGTGTCATGGCCTCCATGAACGAGTAGGAGCCTCCGCCGCCGACGGAGGCGAAGAACGAGTACGAGCCGTACTTGTCGATGGTGCTCGTGATCTGATCGGCCGCGAGGCTTATCGCCTCGTCCCAGGAGATGACCTCCCAGTCATTCGTCCCACGCTCCCCCGCACGCTTGAGTGGATGCAGGATGCGGCGCGGACTGTACATGGTGTGCAACTGGTTGAGACCCTTCATGCAAAGCGACCCCTTGCTCGTGGGGGCATCCGGATCGCCCTCGAGCTTCGTGACGACGCCGTTCTCGATGTAGGCGTACGCCGGGCAGACCTGGATGCATCCATGACAGGAGGTGTGCACCTTCTTGGTCTCGGTTGCGGAGTCGGCATACGCCGCGTCGGTCTCCACGAGCGAGCCCGACATCGATGCGCCGATGGCGGCTGCCGCTCCGGCAAGAGCGGAGGCCTTGATGAAGCTTCGACGTGTCAGTTGAACCGTCTCTGGCATAATCCCTTCCTTTCCCTGTGTCCTGTGAACCGATCCGTCCTTGCTCTCCCTATCGTTCAAGCGGCTGGGCTTTCCAACGCAACCAGGTACCCTCTTCCCTCCTCCGTCAATATCCAGCCGCCATCCCACACGATCGCATGTGCAGATTCGAGCTTGTCCAAGAAGACGCTCGGCTGCAGGACCTGCCCCGATGCGACGTCGACGTGCTTGAGGGCATCGTGCCCCTCGAGGAATCGTCCCACCTCCGTATAGGCGCGAGGGCTCTCCTTGCAGAAGTCCATGAGCTCTATGTAGGTGTCCTTGCGGGCGGGGAGGTCGTCGAGAAGCTCGAGGATGCGCCTTACGGGGTCATGCGCCTTGACGGTCTCCCTGCCAGCGTCGGTCGTCTCGAACACGTAGTCATGGACCAACTCGTCGATCGCGTCCTCACCGAGGCCCTCCTTGCGTTCGGGCGTGAC
This sequence comes from Coriobacteriia bacterium, assembly GCA_015655215.1. Classification (GTDB taxonomy): domain Bacteria; phylum Actinomycetota; class Coriobacteriia; order Coriobacteriales; family RUG033; genus JAATFL01. Next base: position 32,444 of record JAATFL010000013.1, on the reverse strand, counting down.
CTCGTCTTCCTTCTCGTCCAACTCGATGCGCGTCAGACCACCCGCCTCCTCCAAGGTGCGGATGAAATGGTACGGGCTCTGCGCCGCATGCTTGAACTCGGGATAGGTCGCGATCCCCTCCTCGATGTTGGGGAGAAGCCGCATCTCTTGGCAAAAGACCAGGATCTGATAGAAGATCTCGCGGTGGGCTGCGTGGCGCTTGAAGATGTTCTCGAGCCTCTCACGGCACTCCTCGCGCGTGAGCCCATTGACTACTTCGGCCGTGCCTTCGCCGGAGGCGACATCCACGCGTTCGTCGCACGCGTCGAGGGCCACGTCCTCATCCCCTCTTTCGAGTGCCTCCTCGCTCAGGAATTCCCCAATGCCCGATTCCGTCATTGCCCCTCTTCCCTTCTCGAAAGTGCGTCCTCGGAGGTTTCTTCTTACGGACCGCACTATGAAGGCGCAGGGAGGTTGGCAAAAGCCGCAAACTGCTCTATTTCCCATGTATTCGATGCTTCCGGGTCGACAGAATCGAACTAAATCATTTTGCGTGAGGTTGTCGCCCAACAAAGGTGGAGAGGAGGCGCAAACGGAGGAAGATACCCTCGGCTGCAGGGTTATACTGACGCGAGGGGCGGAACCAGAAGAAGGGTACGGAACATGGCCGCGTTGATCCACGGCACCACTCAAACGGGGAAGACGGGATTCGGCGAGAAGCTCACCACGCTATGGCCGGCGCTTCCCTATCTTTCCCTCGGGTCCTGGCTCGCCTGGGCCTTCCTCACCTACAGCGGATCCGTCTGGCTTTCCGATACGGAGATCAACGGCACCTATCTCTCGTATCTCTACATCACGTCCACGTTTACCTTCGCGATAGCCTGCGCGGTGATGTTCCTCGCCGCATCGGCGTTTCAGAAGCTGCTCGCCAGTCGAAGGAGCATCGTCGGTGCTGCCACGATAGCGAGCATCGGGTCCCTCCTGGTGATCCTCGCCGGCCCCTACTACCTTGCCGCACCTCCCCTGTTCTACGTAGGTTCACTGTTTACGGGGGCGGGAACCGCCGTACTTGCCCTGAAGTGCGGGGAGCTCTACGGTGAGCTGCCTCCCCGCAAGGTGCTCCTCTACGCCGCGCTTTCGCAGGTTGTCATCGTCTGCCTCTACTTCTTCGCGATGGGTGTGCCCCATTGGGCTCCGGTCAAGGGCGGTCCTCCGGCATCGGGAATCTGCGCCCTGATACTCCGCCTCTCCTCACCGCCTGGCTGTGCACGCTGCCCAGAAAGCCCGACGATGGGTGCAAGGAGCAGGTTCTCTACTACCTGCACCTGGACAGCCTGCCACGCTCCTTCTGGAAGATGACGTTGATGGTCACGTTCCTCGCCGGAGTGGTGAGCATCATCCGCAGCGTCGTCATCGATACGGACGCGCTCGAGACCACGGTCACCGGTAGCAACTCGCTTACGGCCCTCCGTGTGGTCCTCGCCTTACTCGTGATATTCCTCACGGTGAGCGCAGAGATGCGGCATATCGACTTCGATCGCCTCTACTCGCTGCTCGCACTGCTGATGGTCTTCGTCATCGCGTTCGTACCGCTGGTTGGCAACTACGGGGGCATGATGGTGCTGCTCCTCGGCTTCTTGCAGGTGATCTTCGAATTCGTGGTCTGGAACCTGCTCGCGTTCATCGTCTATCAGAAGAAGGTCTCCTCGCTCGTCGTCTTCTCCTTCGGCTGGGGAGGGCTCATGCTGGGGGATGCACTCGGCTGGTTCATCGGCATAACGGTCATGCCGACCATCCTCGCATTACCCAACGCGTTCGTGTTCTACCTCATCCTCGCAGCACTCATCCTCATCATGGGATTCATGATCTTCACCGAGCGCGATTTCGACAGGCTGTTCTCGCCCGCCGATGAAAGTGAGCTCGACCTTCAGACCCTCCTCGAGCAGGACCTGGTCAAACAGGAGACGACCAAGAAGAGCGGGCTGTTCCGGGAGGGCACCGAGTACCTTTCGGAGAGGTACTCCCTGTCGAAGCGCGAGGAGGAGGCCTTCCGCTACCTCGCCATGGGACGGAGCAGCAACTACATCGCCGAGCAGATGACCCTCTCCTGGAATACGGTTCGCACCCACACCCACAACGTCTATGTGAAGCTCAACGTGCATTCGCGCCAGGAACTCATCGACCTCGTCGACGCCACGGTCCAAAAACTGAAGGAAGAGAAGCAACTGCCCGGCTGACCCATGCCGCGGACTCCATCGGGACCCACGTCCAAACCCCGCCACCCCGGTTCTTCGAGAGAGGGAACATGCCAAACATCGCGAGCATACTGGATATCCTCGAGAGGATCGAAAGTCCGAGCATGGCCGTCCATCAGGAGCGTTGCGTGCTGGTGCGCAACCGCAACGCCAGCTGTAGAAGATGCTCGGATGCCTGCGCGTCGGGTGCCATCTCGTGCGATGGAGACAGACTCGACGTCATTCCCGACCTCTGCATCGGATGCGGCACCTGTGCGACCGCCTGCCCGACCGGTGCCCTTGAGGCGAGGAACCCACCTGATGAGACCCTGTTCGCGAACGGCCTGGCCGCCACGAAGGCGACGGATGGCAACCCCGTCATCGTCTGCTCGACGTATCTCGAGAGCTGCCGTGACCCCTATGAACGCAGCACGATCGTGGAAGCCACGTGCCTCGGGCGCATGGAGGAGTCGTTCCTGGTGGGACTCATCGCCAATGGAGCCAAGACGGTCGTGCTCGTGTCCGGGGATTGCGACCAGTGCCCGTATGGGAACGGTCTGAACACCGCACGCCTCGTCTGCGATACGGCGACCACCCTCATGGAGGCATGTGGCTATACGGATGCCGGTTTCGTCTTTGCGAAAGAGCTCCCAGACGATGCATGGCTCGAGGACGCGGACCTTGAACGTGCGCAAGGCGTCTCACGCCGCGAGTTCCTCTCACAGATGAAGCAAGGCGCGAGGAGCGCGGCGGTGTCCGCCGTGACGAGCGTCGTGGACGATCCATCCGAGAGACGGCAGGCAAGCCCACGCTACGCTCACGTGGGAGAGGACGGCAGCCTCCCACGCTTCGTCCCTGCACGTCGCGAGAAACTCCTCGATTGGCTGTCGCTGCTCGGTTATCCCGAAGCCGGTGAGATCCCCACGCGCCTCTGGGGCCACGTGCGCATCGACGGGGACCTCTGCATGGCATGCATGATGTGCGCGAACTTCTGTCCCACGGGGGCCTTGGTCAAATACGAGGAGGGCGGATCCACCGCCATAGGCCACTATCCCTCCCGCTGCGTTCGCTGCTGCCTTTGCCGTGACATCTGCCTGCGGGGTGCCATCACGGTCGACGGGGAGGTCCCCGCAGCGGCCTTGGCCGAGGGGATGGGAGAGCGCTATGAGGTGAAGGCCCCTCGAAAACCCAGAGCCGGCACAAACCCGATGTACGACAGGCTCTACGACCTGCTCGGCAAAGGGCAGATCTACGAACGCTAGGCTGATGAGTGGGCAAAGGACCAGTATGCCAGCTCACTCCCCTACATCCGCGAAGAGTTGGTGATATCCAAGAACACCGAGCAGACGCATGCCAAGAACCTCTACCGGAGGCTAGGGGTGCACACTCGTCAGGAACTCCTCAACCTGATCGAGACATAGGAAGCGGACCGGGATGACCGGTAGGATGGAGACAGGGATTCCCCCCGGCTGTCGATGACCGACGGAATCCCCGTCTATCGCCACACCGTTTGGACGAGTACCTCGCCTCAGAACAGTCCTTCGACTATATGCCACACGCTGTGAGCAGCCGGCGTATCCGGTGAGAGCCTATCCAACGGTATCCCCTGCGCATCGCACCGTGCAACGACCGGATCCAAGGGGACGATACCCAAAAGGCTCATCTCCTTGGGAAGGGGCTGGGCTTCGTCGATACCAGCAAGGACGCGGTTGAACACCACTCCGATGCGCTCCGCTTCGACGAGATGCTCCCTCTTGGCAATATCATAAATCAAATTAACGGTATTCATACCCCTGCAAGAACCGTCCGATAGGACGATCAAACGATCGATACCGGCGACGACCTGCCTGTTTATCTGCTCTAGTCCCGCCTCGCCATCGATGAGCACCGTGTCGAAATCTGCGATCAGCACCTGGATAGCGTCCCGCAACAGATCGTTCACGGAGCAATAGCAGCCAAGCGAATCGCTGTGTCCCATCGCCATGAACGCATAGCCGTCTGCCTCCGTAAGAGATTCGGCAATCAGATAGTCAAGCTTCCCCGCAAGTTCCGCCTCGAGTTGCAGGTCCTTGGACCCGGCGGTACGTAGTATCTCCTCCCGCACAAATCCGATGGTCTTTCCAACTGGTACGCCGAGAGCAAGGCCAAGGCCCAGGGCAGGGTCGGCATCGACGACGAGGATCCGTCCGAACACGCCGCTGCGGACCATCGCCCCCAACACGAGAGCGGAGAATGCCGTCTTACCCACACCGCCCTTCCCGCAGACTGCGATCACCCTGTGCCCCTCGTGGGACTTCGCGCAGAATCGTAAGTGCTCATGCGCTTGCCCTGCTGCAACATGGTGGAACCTGGCCTCTCTCTTGCAATCGAAGCACGATGCCATCGGATTGGAATGCATCCGGAGAGCAGGTTCCCCATACATCTTGATTCCCATGGACTCACTCACCTTCCACTTTCCTCAAAGCACTCAAATGCCGTATCTCGTCGCAGGTGTCCTTGCGGGAACAGGCACCACAGTGCCCGCCGAAGGGACAGTCGATGTCGATGCCCTTCACACCCCACAGCTTCTTCTTCAGGTCATGGGTGATTCCGAGATATTCGCTTGAAAGACCTTCGAGAAACTTCACGTCAGCTGCTCTTGTTGCGAAGATCGCCTCGAACAGTTCGACTTCGGGAACCACCTTGGTAACGTGCTCCCTCAAAGCGGCGCCGAGCGTCTCGAAATCAAATCCCGCCTGGACGGCCTGGACGGAGACTCTCCCCCACATCTTGCCCGGATACGACCTCATCATGTAACCGGGTACGAGCGACCTCGCATGCTGGGAGTCGACGAGCTTTTGAAAGTTGGAGTCGTCAAGGCCCTCGCCGGCAAGCAGCAGCACCTGAGCGAACGGCACGCAGGCGCCTTTTGGCATCTCACCACACCCCATGCCCAGCACGCGCACGCGCCCATCCTCGAATCCCTTGCTGCTCGCCGTGGGCAGGCAATAGCCACACGAATGTTCCGAGGGCCCTCCAAGTTCACAGTGCATCTGAGACCTGAGGACGACTCCGCCACACACCTTCGGGATCGACGTTATTCGCTCAGAAGCTCCGATATGCGAGGCACGTGCCTCGCCGCATTCCGCGGTATACCCGCAAACCCTCCCGATCAGATCGTCGAAGGCCGTCATCTGCATCTCATGCCCTTCCTGTCGATCGCGTGGGGGCATCCGATCTTCTTGCGGCGGATGCGTGGTGCTCTCTCGCGAAGAGGGCGGCACCGAGGGCACCGACTATCTGGGGATCGATCGGAAGACGTACCAACAAGCATCCGAGGAGACCTTCGAGGGCAACGCGAAGCGCCTCGTTCTTGGCGCACCCACCCGTTAAGACGACATCCTCACGATAACCCACCCTCTCGGCCATTGAGAAAAGCCTTCGAGCGATCGACTCGTGAATGCCTGCAGCTATATCCTCACGGGCGGTGCCTTGGTTCATATAGGCGATGACCTCGCTTTCGGCGAAAACGCTACACTGACTCGTCATGTGCGCGCATGCGCCGGCCCTTCGTGCAAGCTCCCCGAGCTCCGGCAAGCTGCAGCAAAGGGTGTTTGCCATGACTTCGAAGAACTTTCCCGTCCCCGCGGCGCACTTGTCGTTCATCGCGAAATCGAGCACCTTCCCCGTACCGCTCAGCACCACCGCCTTCACGTCTTGCCCACCGATGTCGATTATCGTCCGGGCGCCAGGATGGGCCCAGCGTGCGCCCCGGGCATGACAAGTGATCTCTGATACGTTATCAGAGATATAGCTCACGCTCGCGCGGCCGTAACCTGTACAGCAGGTCGCGGTGAGGTCATCGAGGGAGTCGAGCGAGCACCGGTGCAGGACATCGTCGAAAGCGGCACCGGCCGTGTCTTCTGGAAGGTAGCTTGCCGGGACGACCGACCATCCCGCTATCGAGACCTCACCTCCGGCATCGTCGAGGATGACCACCTTCCCCGTCGTAGAACCCAGATCACACCCAGCAAAATACATGACTCCCCTCTCGACGTGTATTCCAGGTACGCAGCGCCGCATCCGGAGTGACGCTTATCCGAGCGGCCTGATCTCCTGCGTCTCGAAGAATTCGTCTATGGAGCGCTTCAACTGGTCGATGGGAACCCACGTGGGATCGAACAGGTCACAGGTGAAGGCGAAGAGCGGCACCTCGATATCGTGGCACGTTTCCCGTAGAAATCCGATGTTCGCAGACTGGTCCTTATGCCCTTTGTGCCCCGGGAAGAAGACCATGTCGATCGTATAGTCGTTCACCATCGATTTGATATCCTCGATGAACACCCCCACGCTACCACGTGCCTGGCGAATCATCGGGACCTCGCTGATACTCCGCCTCCCCACGCCGAGCAGCATGCTCTCCGGGGAGGAGGTGTCGATGGGAAGGTAGGGCGTATGACCTTGGAATGTCTGCACGATGACCGCACCGTACTTCTCCGCAAGCCAAGGAGCCAGCATACTGGCAGCCCACGTCCCATCCAAATCCGCCCACAGTATCCTGACCTGCTCGTGAGGGACGGCCCCTATGCCGGCCTCGACTGCCTGGCGGGCCCCGGCGGAAAGCAGGTTGAAGAGGTTGATCGCGTCAGGACTCCCAGGTGGAAGCAAGTGCTGGGTGACGTTCCAACCCAACTCTGCCGATATCATGGGTGGCAAGGGGCATGGAACCGCGCACAGCAGATCGTTAAGGTCCGACCAGGCTGCATACATCTGGTTACTGGTCTCGCAAACCTCCCTCAGCCTGTCCCAATCCATCTTCACGCCGTAGAGGTCCTCGAGGAACGCGATCATCCGACCAAGCTCATCGGCAAAGTACTTGAAGTCCCCCTGAGTCGACCCATAGGGGTAGTCCAACGCGAAGGTTGGTATATCGCTCCATGCGTCGACGCTGAGCCATGCATCATGTACCGACGTCTGCGCATCGCAAGGTTCCAACATCGCTATGATCGAGTTGGGAGTTGGAACATACCCTTTCTCGACCGCCTGGGCGGCAAGCTGGATAAGTCCGCAGGAATCATCGGGCGTGGACGACGTATGCACCTCGGCGAGGTCTGACGTGAAGGCCTGGCTTGCCAACACCATGTCGACGGGACAGTACCAGTCAATTCCCAGAGCGGCGAATATCTCGGGCGCATTGCCGTACCAGATCGACGCGAGAGGTTTGCCGCTCTCGACGCACCCGATGATGCGATCCACGTGGTCGACGACTATCTTCAAGAACGCAAGTTGCACCGGGTTCGCCTGCTCGCCCTTCGCTTCCTCAGCAGACAGTGCGCCGGAGAATACCTCCTTGTACCTATACCAACGCTCAAGTCCCCTTTTCATGCTATCGCTCCTTGTCAGTGATGGTTTCGACGAACGCCTGGACTCTCGTCTTGAGCTGACCCTCTCCAGAAAGGACGTATTCGATGTCCAAGTCCAAGCACGGGATGTTCCTCATGCCCGCATGTCTATCGAAGTTAAGGCGGTCGTACGACCAGAGATCGCACATCGAGACGTGAACCTGCACCACGCCGTCAGCACCATACTCTTTGCAAATCCCATCGACGTACGCATAGCGCTCAGGAGCCGTGTTGAAGGTTCGTGGTTCATGAGGCCGATCGACGACGAGCCAATGGGCCAGATCGAAGAGCAGATCCCCCGTGGTCGAAACATCACAGGCGCAGTTCCGTGAACCAAATCCGCCCAGAGAGTCTGCCACGACCAATGCACCTTGGCTCTCGATGGCAACCAGCAACTCCGGTGAGTCGATCTCCCCGCCATAGATGACCAGCCGTGCGCGAGGTCGCGTCGCATCGCCCATGCACCTCACGTCGATGACAAGTTGACGCAGCAGATCCCGATAGACCTTCTTGGGCATCGAGTCTCCGGCAATCGCCACGGTGAGCATCTGCGCGCCCGAGATCGGAGGGTCATCGGACGTGCACATATCACGCAATTCCCGTTGAAGCTGGCGGATCTCGTTGAGGAGGTCAATCGCCGCGCGCAGCTTCTCATCGGTGACCTCCACTCCGAACGACCCTTCGAGGCTCTTCTTGAAATCGCCGAGCATCGTTGCGAGGCGAGCAGCCTGCGGCTCCCCATGCTTCTTGGGAAAACCGAGAAAATAGAAGTAGGGCTCGTCTATCGTGGCTTTCCAGTTCTCGTAGAGCTTCCGCATATGATCGCAGTCGTTCGCCGCCACAAGACCATCGATAAAGTCGAAGCGACCACGTTTCGCCGAATCGTAGAGATGACGGACAAGGCTGCAGTTGATTTGGGAGAATCGGGAATCGGCAAGCTCGGCCCCGGTGCTTCCCACTGCCCTGATCCGATAGGGCGTCAAACCTGCAGCGACGATCAATTCCTCGGGGATGTTGTTGTACAAGCATCCGATGACCTTCCCTCCGGCGTCCTTCCAGGCGCGCATCTCCTCGCTCTCAGGTTCCTGGATGGATGCCTCCAGTCGTCTGTATGCTGCAGAATCAGCTAGTTCCTCTCCCACGATTATCTCCTTTCCCATCTATCGACTCATGGCTACGTGCCGAGACAATGAACGAAGAAACCACGCTCGGACCCGGGTTCGCCCTCTTTGCGAAACAGTGGAGACCCCCCCGATTGCCACAAGGGTGTTGGAACAGGAGGGATATCCTGGATGCACTCATACCACGGGGAACGCGCGACGGAAAAATCACCTCGAGGCCGTTATATCCCGACTTACCCTGGATCGCGGGGGTCCGAGCCACCCTTGGTTCGGGATATGACCGGCAACCTCACAGGGGTTCCAGGTGCGCCCCCTCCGGGGGGCGCACCTGACATGGAGACCATCTACTCGATACCCAACGCACGACGGATGGCATACCAGACGAGCGTCAGGTTGCGACCCATGTTGAGGCCCCCGTACGTCTCGGGATACGTGGTGGTGTAGAAGTTACCCACCTCGTTTCCGGCTGCGATCAGACCCTCGATGGGATTGCCGTCGGCGTCGACGGGGTGTAAGTCGAGATCGGTATTGACACCACCGATTGTGCACAGGATCCAACCAGCGCAGTGAACCGCATAATAGGGGCCTTGTTCAAGCGTCGAAAGCCTATAGCCCTCCTTGCCAAAATCGTTATCCACACCAGAGGCAGCGAGTTCGTTATAGCGTTTCACGGTGGCGAGGAAGGTCGTCTTGTCCACACCCATCTGCTGGGCCAGGGCATCAAGCGTGTCGGCCTTCTTGCCTGCCGTGGTCGTTATGACGTCGTTGAGCTGTGCCATGATGAAGTCCTCGTCGAGCGGCGACTTACCATCGATCCATGCGGTGTTGGGAGCCCCACCATCGGGGTCGGACACGATACGGGCACAACGGGTGTTCTGGAACTTGGTCGCATCCTGGTAGAATTTGCCATCGAAGACCTGCCACCACGTGTGCGTGGGCTGCGATATCGCCGCATTCCAGTTCCAGTCATAGAGCTGGTCCTCGTTGAAGAACCGTTCGCCCTCCACGTTGACACGCAAGAACGGCAGCGATCCGCCATACCAGATCCCACCCTGGAAGGGCATGCCTCCAACCGTGGCGCCATCGGGTACGGTGCCACGGTCAAAGATCATCGTCTCCTGAACGGGCGCAAGCTGTGCACCGGCCCAGTACAGCATCTGCATACCACGACCGAGGGGGCGGACGATGTCCATGCCAAAGGAGCAGTAACGGTGACCCGTCTCAACCAGATCATCCATCATGTCCTGGTTGCCCGCGAACCCACCGCATGCGACGACGACGAGCTTCTTCGCGTTGAACTGGATGTGCTTGCCATCAGCGTCGGTACCGATGACACCCGTGACCTTGCCGCTATCCTCCTGGACCAAGTAGTCAGCAGTCGTCGTAAAGTGGAAATCGACCCCCTTGCCTTGAAGATACGGGAGCAGGAGCACGTTGGCGACGTAGAGTTGGTTGCCCTCGAGCTTCTTGGGGGCGGCGACCAGATGGTGGGCAGTCGGTATGTTCATGTACTTATAGTCATCGCACTTGGTCTCGAGGATCGTATCCGCACCGAGAGGCTCGATGATGCTGCGCCACCAGTCGACGAACTCGCCGGAGCGATTTGCCCAGAGGCTGATGAGACGCTGGTTGCCAAGGTAGTTGGAGTACCGGCAGATGTCATTGGTCACCTCGACGGGGTCTGCCGTGTAACCCATCTGCCGTTGCAACGAAGAGTTGATCGCGCCGAGCCAACTGCGTGAGTTCTGAGGCGTGTCGAACTGTTCGAGCACGATCACGCTTGCTCCATTCTCGATAGCCGTCGTAGCTGCGCACATGCCCGTATTGCCCGCACCGACGATGATGAAGTCAGCTTCCATGGTGCTGGAGATATCGGTTATGGGCTCGGGTGCGACGCGCCAACTGGCCGAGGAGCTCTCCGCTGCGTTTTGGCCTTCGGCCGAGTCGTTCGCCGCACTCGTCGCGCACCCTGCGAGACCGCCTATCGCGGCCAATGCGCCCACGCCCGCAGCACCTTTCAGAAACCCACGTCGATTCAAATCCATGCTTCCTCCCTATGGTTTTCCGGGCAGGCCCCGTGTCCGCCCTCGACGACGAAGCTATATGCTTCGGAAAGGATTCGCACCTTCCAAAAGATGGGGATTGAAGGATTATCCCGAAATCATCCAAAAGGGTCGAAAGGATTTGTCGGGTCGACTATCATAATGAGACGAGGATTTGGGGGGATGATGGTAGATAGGGTTTTGGACGCGGTGCCGCATCAAAGGGGTCCCGTTATACGGGAGGATAAGGATCTTGAAAAGCTCCACTCGCTGCGCGAGAGGAGCTGGGAGCTTTTTGGGCACGGCTTCTATTACGCGTGGTTTCTCTGCGCGGTGATGGGCTCCAACCTCTACGGTTTCATAGGGGACGGTGCGAGGATACAGACGATTCGATGCTCGTTCATATTCGGTATCACCTGCGGCTATCTTATCTGGGCGATCGTGGGGCACTTCCGTCCAACGACGAGGATATCCAAACGCCTCGTGGTCATCGGGGGAGTGCTGAGCTCGGCTGGGACCGCGCTTGCCATCGTCCCCATCGAAGGTTACAGTGCCATCCCCATCCTCCTGCTCTCGACGGTCGCCATCGGCTTCGGAATCGCGACGCAGATGATTGCCGGTGCACAGTTCTGGGCGAACAGTCGGCCGAGCCGCGGCATGATACAGCTCGTCATATCCGGCGTCTTCGCATTCATCGTCTTCTACCTACTTGCCTGCCTACCACCCATCATCGCCACACCCGCCGTATGCCTTCTGCCCCTCGGTTGCGCCACCACCCTCGTCTTGAGCAAGGGTGGTGCGAGAAGGGCCGGGTCCTATCGCAAGGCCGAGGCCCAACAGCTTGTGTCGATGAACTTCAGGATGCCGGCCTACATCTTCTGCCTCGCCTTGGTAAGCGGAGTGATGCTCGGCTTCATAGCGACACCGGATACCGTCGAGTTCAAGGGCGCATCCATGCTGATGATGGTGGGGGTGACGGTTGCGCTGGTCGCTAACTTCGTCCTCGCCCTACGGTGTTCGCTGGTCACGATGCTCGAGTTCATCGATAGCCTTGCGGTACCTCTCATGGTATGCGGCCTCGCCCTGCTCATGGTGTTGGATGAGGGCACCGTATGGATTGGGATAGCAATCGCCATGGCAGGCTATACCTTCCTCGACCAGTTCTCATGGATGCTCTACTCCGATATCTCATTCCGCAACAGCACGGGCTCGATGGTCGTGGTACCGAGATGCCGTTTCATCCAGCATCTTGGCAACTTCCTCGGGTTTTGCCTGGGCTGTGGTGGTTATGGCTACTTCTTCTCCCCCATCCATCTGCCCTTCTCGTACGTCATCGTGGGAGCCATCGTGCTCATCACGGTCGCACGTGCCTTCATCGAGCCACGGGAGGAATCGCTCCATCTGATCGAGGTGCGCACGGGCTTTGGCGGTGAGGAGACGTTGCACGGACATTGCGCCATCGTCGCTGAACGTTATGCGCTTTCGACTCGTGAGTCCGAGGTGCTCTTCCTCCTTGCCCGTGGCCGTTCAGGTCCTTACATCCAAGACGAGCTTTGCATCTCGCAGGGCACGGTGAAGTCGCACATGCGCAGTATCTATAAGAAACTGGGTATCTCAAGCAAGCAGGAACTGCTCAATATAATCGAGCAGGAAGAGTAGCTGGCATAGTAGAAAGCCCCCGGGAGCGGCACCCTGTCATGGCGTGAGCATGAGAACGGATGTACGCTGATGAGGATCTCGACACCACACGTGTTGGCCAGTTCGGACTCGATGGCGCTCATATCGGGATGAAGGGGGTGCCCGTAGCCGCAGCGCGCGTCAGGCACTGTGGTGGACATCGCCATGCTGCCCATCCTTGAAGAATCATCCTTGAGAAAGAAATGCGATTTACTAAAGTTCCGGATATAATAATTATCATAACCCTTGGGAAAACAAGAGGAATGGAGACCAAGTGACACGGGAACACGCAGGTCAGACTGGAGCTAGCGAAATCGCGACATGGGAGGAACTTCCTCTCACGCCCCTCTTCATGACGATGTTTGGTATCTTCTCCCTCCTCTACGGGATACTCCTCTTCCCCATCATGGCGGGACAGCTCGCCTACGACAGCGTGGGTGCGAGCGCTCTCTTCGTGATAATCTTCGCCCTCATGATGTCGTTTCTGGGCTTTACGCCCATCGGGGCGGTGCATCATTCCTGGCTCCTCTTCCTCATGGGCTTGGCGCTGGCCATGTTGGGGGCGCTGGCATTCATGTCACCCGGGACCCTCGCGGGGGCAATCAACGTCGTCCTGGGGTTGATCCTGCTGGTGATGGGCGCCGTGAGGCTGCCCACCTTCCTGATGAAGAGGACCCGCGGTGCCGCACCCCTGCCGCTCGCCTACACCGTGCTCTTCACCCTCATGCACGTCATCTGCATCGTCCTGGGTATCTGGGTCCTCGTTCCCGGCCTTTCCTCAAAATACATAAGGGCCGTGCTCCTGATAATCCTTGGCGTTACCCAGCTTGTGCTCGGCGTCCTCTCGTTTCACATCGAGCGGGAGACCCCGGGGAGCATCCCCTCCACCGTCAGAAGCGACCTGGGCAAGGGGCGCGGCTTGCTGAGCCCCATCGACATTCCCCTCAAGCACATGATCATGCTACTGCTTGCCACCGTCATGCTCCTCATGGTCGTGATCTCCTGCTTGGGAGTGATGGGGCTCATACCCTTTGACAGCGAGCGAGGCTCAGTCCTGTTCATCTTCATCACCGCGATGCAGATCATGCTCGTCGGAGAGACGCCCGTTAAGACGTTCGCCCCCTCAAGGCCGTTGGTCGGACTCGGCATGGGGATCGCCGTGCTCGCCATGGTGGCGTGCATCATCCCAGGCCTTCTCGACCAGGCGTTCGGCATCGTCCTCGGCATCACGAACCTTGTGATGGCACTCTGCGGGCTCGGCCATATGGCGGCTCTGGTAAGAAAGGTGTCGGGCCCGGGGAAGAAGATACCCGGACTTATCAAAAACGTCATCGCGACCAGCTGCACCCTCTACATCCTGCTCCTGGGATTTGCCACGAACCTCCTCGTACCCGGCCTGATACCGGGACTCCTGATGCTGGCCATCCTCTTCTTCTCGGGCATCATGATGATCAGGCTTGTCTCCCTGCTCCACAAGAGGGACGCTCTAGAGGCCAGTCGCGACGCTGGGTAAACCACCCTTGGGCAGATGCCCGTAAGGCAGTCGGACCATCATGAGGAGTTGCACTTTCTCCTGAACCGAGTATAAATCAGCCTGCTGGTATGAGCACCATCAGCGTGAAATAGTAACACCTTGCGGATTACTTTCAGCGTGGGAAACACCATCATGGACCATGCAGCTAATTCGTCGAGAGGATGTGCTATGTGCTTTAGACCTGCAGCAATAGCAACGGATAAGACCTGCCCCAAGTGTGGCGCTACATGTGACCCCACCGATACGATATGCCCAAAATGCGGAGAACCTCTGCCGGTCATGCCCGGCATGCCGGGCGCCCCGGGTGCACCCGGGGCGCCCAAAGCTCCTGGGGCTCCCGGCATGCCCAAAGCTCCTGGGGCACCAGGGGCGCCCAAAGCTCCTGGCAAGTAGGCGACTGGACGGTATCTCCCAACCCAAGCGCCACTGCGAACGATACGACGGTGTACTACTCACCCGCAAAGTGGTAGGAGGAACCACCTCGAATCTCACCGTGCGGGTGATGCGCCGTGACGTCCCCCATGTTAGAAATGAGCCAATCCACCATGGCAAAGGGAACGGTGGACGAGCAAAGGGAGAACCATGGCCAATCTTTCACGCAGGGGGTTCATCACAAGTGCGGCGATCGGGGCCGCGGCAGTTGCCGGCGGGGTCTTGACCGGATGTTCGAGTTCCTCATCGAGCAGCTCTGCCGCGAACATCAAGTGGGCGGAGGAGACCGACGTCATCGTCTGCGGTGCGGGGGGAACGGGCCTTGCCGCGTCATGTGCCGCCGCCGAGGCCGGTGCCCAGGTGCTCTGCCTCGAGGAGCAATCCCAGTCCGGTGGAACCACGGCCCTCTCCGGTGGCGTGTTCCAGGCAGCGGGAACCGAATGGCAGAAGGAGTTCACCTCCTTTCAGAACGACACGCCGGCCATCCACGCCAGATGCTACGTCAAGCAAGCGGAGGGCATCGGTGAAGAGGACCTCATCACCACGCTCTGCGACGCCGCCCCCGATGACCTGAAGTGGCTTGAGAGCATCGGTACGGAATGGACGTCGGTGTACGGCAACTGCCATGTCCCCTACTGCGACGCGGAGAACCTGCACGCCGACCGCATCCACGTGTACAAGGGTGGTGGTGCAGCAGGTGGTGGGAAGATCGTCACCGACCTCGAGACCGCAGCGGCCCAGAATCTTGGCGTGACGTTCGAGTACGACGTGACCGTCGAATCACTCATCACCGATGGGGACAACGGCATCATCGGTGTCGTCGCCAAGAAGGACGGGAGTGACGTCAACATCAAGGCCAAGAGGGGTGTCGTCCTCGGGCTGGGCGGCATCGACAGGAACGAGGACCTTGCCAAAGCCCTGAACCAGCAGCAGTACTGGGACCTCACCACGCAGAAGAGCTACATCGCCACGACCGCCACCGGCGATGGCATCAGGATGGGCCTTGAGGTCGGAGCCGCGCTTGCGACCGTGGGAGGATGCATCGATTACGACCTGGCCACCGGCAACGCGACGACCAACGCCGTCGCCCAGATACCCTGCATCTTCGTCAACGCGAACGGCAAGCGTTTCGTGTGCGAGGACGCCACCTACGCCTACACGTACCGTGCCATCTTCCAGCAGGCCACCCAGCTCGACGGCGACACGTGGATGGTACTTGACCAGAGCATGGTCGAACAGAAGCTCGGACCCTGGTACAGCGACATCGACTCGGCTGTTGCCAAGGGTACCCTCTTGACCGCGGACACCTATGAGAGCCTCGCGGAGGCGATGGGGGTCCCGGCGCAAACGCTCGCCCAGACGATGAATGACTGGAACGCGAATATCGCCCAAACGGGGGAGGATCTCGACTGGCACCGCAACACGCAACTCATCCAACTCGATAAGCCACCGTACTACGCCTACAAGAACGTATCGGCGAACCTCGGTTCACTGGGCGGGTTGAAGATCAACGTCGATGCGCAGGTGATCTCGCTCTCAGGCGACCCCATCCCCCACCTCTTCTCCGGTGGTATGAACTCAGGCGGGTGGTATGGTCTCTACTATCCGGGTTCGGGCACGTCGCTCACCGGCGGACTTGCATGGGGCCGTATCGCAGGTGCGAACGCCGCCTCAACCACCTCATGGGAGTAAACTGATCGATTGTTGCATGGGATTCTCGATGCGGGGCGTCCATCGGATGCCCCGCATCCTGTTCATGGCCGCTATACTTCTATCACCACCCAAATTGTCGATGACCGCAAGACTGCTGGTGAATGGATGGATGACGGGGGAAAGGCACGGGGCATGGAACAACGGGAGAAGTGGCTCGACAAGGCTCGGGACGAGATGGTGAATGGATGGATGAGATGGGCCAGCTTCGCCGCAGTCTGGCTCTGGTGCTGTCTGGAGAGTAAATCCCTGCTCGTCGTGATGCCGCTCATGATTCCCGGTGGCACCACCATCTACAAGTTCTATGTGCTGGTAGGCACCGTCGCCTCATTGCTCGTCATCGTGTTGGTGGGCACCCGGTTGGGGTCATTGCTGGACTCCAAGGGCCTTCATGTGGGTATCACCGTCGCCTTTACCACAGGATCGGTACTGACGTTGGCGGCTCAACTGGGAGGTTATCCTCTGGGAGTCTTGGTCGGCGCCCTACTCGGAGGTGTCTGCATCGGATGCCTCAAGATATCATGGGGTGAGATGTTCTCCCGCATGGAGTTGACCCGGGGCATCATCGACATCTCATACGCACTGATCGTATCCGTACTGCTCTTTCTTGCATTGACGCTGGCTCCGGTGTACGTCGAGGCGGTCGCCTTCGTCCTCGCCTCGATCCTGTGCGCTCCATTGCTCTATCACGGGGGACATACCACCAAGGGCATGCGAGGGAAGGAGTCGATCGAGAAGTCGGCCGGCACGCTGCACTTCTCCTGGATGTTCATCATCCTTCCGTTCTTGGTCGCATTCACAAGCGGCTTCATCCAGTCCTCCTCGAGTGACGTCTTCACGTCGCCAAACTATTGGATCATGGCAGCTTCCGGAGAGCTGGCGGCAGGGGTCATCCTTCTGACGATGTCCCGTTGGTATGGTCGCCGGTTGTCCGCTTCGCAGTTCTACGCGGTCGCCCTCATCTTCGTCGTTCTCGGCTTCCTGCTCTATGCCTTTGACGTAGGACCGACCTGGCTCGGCGCGGCCATCCACAATCTCGGGTTCTCGATCTTCTACTTCTTCATGATCGTCTATTGGGGCACGTTGGCCATACGCATGAACCGATCGGTCGTGCACATCTACGCTATCGGATACTTCTCCTTCATGCTCGCCAATCTCACAGGGTGCCTTCTGGCCATGTATCTTCCCGCCAACTTCCTCGCGGCAGCGTGGGTGCCCTTCTCCGTTCTCGTCATCTTCGCCTTCTTCGTGGCGGGCACGCTGCTCATGGGTGATGCGCACTCCCCCGTGCGCTCCTGGCTCGTCCCCGAGACGAACCTCGAGTCCAACGACGAGATACCCAACCGGTGCGCGGAGATCACGCTGCGATATGCGCTCACCCCCAGGGAGCACGAGGTGCTGATCCTACTCGCACGCGGTCGCAACGCCTCCTATATCTCTCAGTCGCTGGCGATTTCCCATGACACGGCGAAGACACACATCAAGAACATCTACCTCAAACTCGACATCCACTCACAACAGGAATTGCTCGATATGATCGAAGGGTGACACGGCGCCCCCATCCGATCGACTTCCCTCCCCTCGCCAACGGCGGGAACGCCGGCAGGGAAGCGCCCGCGAGACGACACCGCCTTCGCGGCGCAGAGAACCTCAAGCGCTCATCCCGTTGTCGTAGGAGGCGTTTGATACACTTGCCAGCGGATCGCTTACCTCACGGATCATGGACAGGGGTGTCGAGAGCGTTCAGGATCATAGGACGGAGTATCCTTCAGGAGACTCCTCACAGACCGGGACAAGGAACAATGAAGCTCATCCATCTTTCAGACCTGCACATCGGAAAGCGCATCAATGATTTCTCGATGCTCGATGACCAGAGGTACATCCTCGCCGAGATACTCGACATCATCGATGAGCAGAAGCCGGATGCGGTGCTGATCTTGGGAGACGTCTACGATAAGCCGATCCCCTCCGCGGAGGCGGTGCAACTGGTCGACAGCTTTCTCACGCGTCTGGCAGACCGAGACGAACCCGTGTTCGTCATCAGCGGCAACCATGACTCCGCAGCGCGCATCGCCTTCGGATCCCAGCTCATGAGGAGTCGTCACGTATACATGTCCCCCGTGTTCGACGGCAGACTCGACCCGATCGAGCTCTGCGACGAGTACGGCCCGATCGATGTCTACCTGCTCCCGTTCATAAGGCCAGCTGACGTGCGCACCTGCTTTCCCGATGAGGATGTGACCGATTACAACCAGGCGATGAAGGTCGCCCTCGCCCACAATCCCATCGATACCTCAAGGCGCAACATCATCCTGGCGCACCAGTTCATCACCGGCGCGACGACCTGCGAATCCGAGGAGATCCGCGTCGGCGGACTCGATACCATCGATGCGAGCCTGTTCGATGCCTTCGACTATGTCGCGTTGGGACACCTTCACGTGGCGCAGCATGTCGGACGTGCGGAGGTGCGCTACTGCGGGACCCCTCTCAAGTACTCCTTCTCCGAAGCCAAGCACGCCAAGAGCGTGACGGTGGTCGAGATGGGAAAGAAGGGAGACATCGAGATCTCATCCATCCCCCTTGTCCCCCGAAGGGACATGCGCGAGATCAAAGGGCCCTTCGAGAAGATCACCGCACCGGATGTCTGGGAAGGGACCGATATCGACGACTACATCCATGTCACCTTGACCGACGAAGTGGACGTCGTGGATGCGATTGGCAAGCTGAGGGCCATCTACCCGAACCTCATGCGCCTCGACTACGACAACAAGCGCACGCAGGAGCAGCGAGATGTGATAACCGGCCCCGACATGGCCCAACGCTCGCCCCTCGAGCTTTTCAGCGAATTCTTCGAGAAGCAGAACAACCAACCGATGACGCCGGAGCAGAAGGATCTGGTCACGACGCTCATCCAAGACGTGTGGGGTGAACAGGCATGAAGCCGCTGCACATCACCATGTCGGCGTTCGGACCCTATGCGGGTTTGACGACCGTCGACTTCACCATGCTCGGCGAGACGTGGCTCTACCTCATCTGCGGCGACACCGGCGCGGGAAAGACGACGATCTTCGATGCCATCACCTTCGCCCTCTACGGAGACGCCTCGGGGGACAGCCGCGACGCGAACATGTTTCGCAGCAAGTACGCCAAGCCCGAGACGCCCACGTTTGTGGAGATGGAGTTCTCCTATCGGGGGCAGGTATACGGGATCAGACGGAACCCCGAATACGAGCGTCCTGCAAAACGGGGGACGGGAACCACATCGGAGAAGCCAAACGCCTCCATCGTGTACCCGGATGGCCGGGAGGTGGAAGGGCTCAGAGATGTCGAGGCGGCCGTCAGGGACATCATCGGCATCGACCGGGACCAGTTTACCCAGATCGCGATGATCGCACAGGGAGAGTTCCTCAAGCTCCTCCTGGCGAGCACCGAGGACCGCAAGCAGATCTTCAGGCAGATATTCGACACGAAGCCCTATCTCGACCTGCAAGTGGCCCTGAGGAACGAGGCCTTCGGGCTGCGAGACGCCTACGAGGATGCCAAGAGGGGCGTCTCGCAATACATGGATGGCGTCGTCTGCCCCCCTGACGATGCGCACGAACCGGAGCTTGAGAAGATGAAGGGCCGGCACGGCGCGTTCAACCTGGCGGACATCGTCGTCCTGGTCGACCAGCTGGTCGCGCAGGACGAGGCACGGCACGACTCCGCACAGCTGCGCATCACCGCGATCGATGTGCAGCTGGCAAGTCTCAACTCGATCCTCGGAAGACTCGAGGCCGCCAGACAAGCGCAGACGGGCATTGCAGAGGCGGAGAGGGTCACCAAAGCCTACGCGCCAAAACTGGAGGAGGCGAAGGCGGCCTACGGCGCAGAGGTGGCCAAGGGACCGGAGAGGGAGGCACTGCTCATCGCCATCGACGCCGCGGCGAGGGGGCTCGCCTCGTACGATGAGCACGATGCGTTGCGTTTGAGGGAGAGGAGGGATGCCGCCGCCCTTGAGAAACTGAGGGGGGACCGGGGCAAACTCGCCCGTGCCCAGGAGGGACTCGAGGCCACCCTGAAAGACACCAAGGACAGACTGGTGGCGTTGAAGGACGTGGACAGGGATCGATCTCACCTTGAGGCCGCGCTCAAGGAGAACAGGGCCGACCAGGGAAACCTCACGAAGCTGGGCGCCATCATGGCGGACAGGGGCAGACAGCACGACGAGCTCGTCCGTGTGCGAACCGCGTATTCCGCCGCGGCAGACGAGAAGGAATCGCTGTCCAGAACCTATGAGAACCTGGAGCGCGCCTTCCTCGACGAGCAGGCAGGTTTGCTCGCAAGCACGCTGGAGAAGGGCACTGCGTGCCCGGTTTGCGGATCGACGAGCCATCCCCATCCTGCAACCGTCAGCGAGGGCGCACCGACCGAGACGCAACTCAACGCCGCAAAGAAGAGACGGGCAGTCGCCGAGGAGAGAGCCTCGAAGCTGAGCGGGGATGCAGCGCAGTTGGGCGGCACGGTCGCCGAGCTCGACAAGCAGGTCTCGTCCTTGGCGACAGAGCTGCTGGGACAGGTGGAGGCCGGGGAGGTCCCCCAAGCTGCCCGTGACCGAATGGACATGCTTCGCAGCGAGGAGGGAAACCTCGCCGGCAAGCTGGAGGATATCGTACGCAGAGGTCGGGAGAGGACGAGACTCGAAGAGCTCCTCCCCCAGCTCGAGCGGGACATCAAGGATGCAGAGAGCAAGCGCGCAAGCGATGCCACGCGCATCGCGACGGATGAGGCGAACCTGCAAGGACTTTGCAGGAGGATACAGGAGATGTCCGAGAAGCTCGAGCACCCGAGCAAGCAGACCGCCCTTGCCGCCATCGCAAACCTGCAGGACACGAAAGGGTTGATGGACAGAGCCCTAGCCGAGGCACAAGCCGCCTACGATGGATACAACAGGCGCATCCAAGAGGCCCAGGCCACGCGAAGCGCACTCGAGGAGCAGCTCAAGGAGATGCCCAGGGACGACCCCGAGGAGGTCGTCTCAAGGCAGACGCACCTCATCGCAGACAAGGACGCGTTGGAAAGGGAAGCGAGGACGGTGTTCTCACGACTCGACTCCAACAGGAAGACCAAGGCAAATCTCGCGAAGCGCGGTGCGGAGATGCTCAAGGTCGAGGAGAGGTATCGTTGGGTCGACTCCCTGGCGAAGACCGCCAACGGCAACGTGTCGGGCAAGGACAAGGTCGAACTCGAGACCTTCATCCAGACGACCTACTTCGATCAGATCATCGCGAAGGCGAACCTGCGGTTGCTGGACATGACCGACGGCCAGTACGAGCTCATCAGGCAGGGCGTCGCCAGCAGCAAGCGAAGCGAGAGCGGTCTGGACCTCGACGTGGTGGACCACTACAACGGAACGTCCCGCAGCGTGAGGACCCTCTCGGGCGGTGAGTCGTTCAAGGCCTCGCTCGCCTTGGCGCTGGGTCTTTCTGACGTGATCCAGTCGTACTCCGGCGGCATCCAGCTCGACACCATGTTCGTCGACGAGGGCTTTGGATCCCTCGACGAGGAGTCGGTGGACCACGCGATCAGGATCCTCGACGGCCTTTCCGGTGGGAACCGGATGGTGGGAATCATCTCCCACGTCGCCGAGCTGAAGGAACGCATCGACAAGAAGATCGTGGTCACCAAGGACAAGACCGAGGGGAGCAGCATCACGATCGAGACGTAGAGGGCCTTGGCATGTCGACGCATCCACTTGATAGCCGAACAGAGTGAACAGGACGACAGCTAAAGATATATAGGCCTGCAAAAAGACCGGCCGCATTGAAAGAGGCGCACATTGGATGTTGAGAGCGTTTCTGCCGAGGGTCTTATTGCCCTTGCGTTGAGGCGCGGAATCGATTTGGGCACGTATATCATAGGGAGGCCACGTCCTAGGACGCGACCTTGGGCGCATCCTCGAACAGCTTGGCAGCCGCCTTGAGCTCCTCGATTATCGGCAGATGCTGCGGGCACACCCCTTCGCACTGACCGCACTCCACGCAGGCACTTGCCAAGGCGGCCTGTCCCGTCTCGAGCCCGTAGTTGAACTTGGCGGCTGCCATGTCGCCGAACATGCGATAGCTGTTCACGGAGCTGAAGATACCGGGAATGGCAACATGCTCGGGACAACCCTCCGCGCAGTAGGCGCAGTTCGTGCATCCGATGAGGTCCATGCTCGCAAACTCCGCTTGCGCACGCTCGATCACGGCGTGCTCGCTGGGATCGAGCGGCTTGAACGCACACATGGTGGCTAGGTTGTCCTCCATCTGCTCGATCGTCGACATACCGGAGAGCACGGTGACGAGCCCATCAAGCGACGCGGCGAATCGTAGCGCCCAAGAAGCGCAGGTGGCCTGAGGCTCCGCCTCCTTGAGGATCGCCTCCACCGTGGCCGGTGGCTTGGCCAGCAGGCCACCCTTGACCGGCTCCATGACGATCACCGGCTTGCCGTGCTTCCTCGCAACCTCATAGCACTTGCCGGATTGGACGTAGGTACCGTCCCAATCGGCGTAGTTGATCTGCAGTTGCACGAACTCGGCCTCCGGGTGCGCGTCGAGGACGCGATCGAGCACGTCGGCCTTGTCGTGAAACGAGAAGCCAAGATGCCGTACCAGCCCCTCCTCACGCAGGTCATGGACGTAATCCCACAGCTTGTAGTCATCGAAGACCTTCGTGCGACCGGCGCCGATGTTGTGGAGAAGATAGAAATCGAAATAGCCCGCCCCCGTCGTCTCGAGTGAGGTCGAGAACATCTGCCGCGCCTCCTCGGCATCTTTGGGGCCGAGCCAGGCGGCGAGCTTGGAGGCAAGCTGGTAGCTCTCGCGCGGGTAGCGGTCGACGAGCGCCTTTTTGATGGCCGCCTCGGAGTCGTTGTAGACCCGCGCCGTGTCGAAGTAGGTGAACCCTGCGGCAAGGAACGCATCGACCATGGCCTCGACCTGCTCGATGTCGATCTCCTCACCCTTGCGGGGAAGACGCATGAGCCCGAACCCGAGCTTGGGGATATCCTGTCCTAGATAGTCTGCCATGTTCGTCGTCCTCCAACCGCGCTCCGGACCTGTCCGGATATCGATTGCCGTGGGTATATGGCTACATTGTGCACCTTGACGTATGTCCCAGCAAGCGCGAAGTGTGCAGACATCATGTTGGGTCAAAGATGCGCATCTTGCCGTCGCACGACAGCTCATTCCAGATTCTCATCAGCACCCCATTCACCCACTGAACCGGTTGCCAGCCCCGCAAGGACCGGCCGATGAGTACTACCATAGGTGCATACCTAATCTCATCGACTGGCGCGGCAACCTTCATACGGTGCCTTGCACTACATGGCATCGGGACCAGATATGGTCCCTTCCGCGCAGCGTCGGCGTCACCCTTTCTTGATTGTCAAGGAGATCAATTTGAGTAGAACCGAACTGTTCAGGCGGTATATGTTCTTTGTGCTCGGAACGTTTGTGATGGCCTTCGGCATATCCCTGTCGGCCAAGGCTGGCCTGGGGACCTCGCCCATCTCGAGCATCCCCTACGTGCTGAGTCTGGACCTGCCGCTTACCATGGGGACGTTCACCATCCTGTTGAACTTCGCCTTCATCCTCCTCCAGATAGCCCTGTTGCGGAGGGACTACAAGCCCATCCAGCTGCTACAGGTCGCAACGACGTTCCTGCTCGGGTTCTTCATCGACGTCTCCTCGTCCCTCGTCGCAGGACTGACCATGGGTTCCTATCTCATGCAATGGGCGCTCGCACTGCTGGGTTGCCTTGCCCTCGCCCTTGGGGTGAGTATGGAGCTCACCGCCAACGTCGTCCTGCAGTCCGGGGAGGGCATGGTGGCCGCGATCGCGCAGGTGACCCATCAAGGTTTCAGCAAGGTGAAGGTACGCTTCGACGTGACGCTGGTCCTGATAGCGGTTGCCATCTCGTTCTATCTCTTCGGGTCTTTGGATGGTGTGAGGGAGGGCACGGTTGCGGCGGCTCTCCTGGTCGGGAACATCGCGAAGTTCCTCACAAGGAAGTTGAAGCCATTCGAGCGGCACTTCCTCCGTGGGACAACCGCGAGGGATACTTCGGAGAAGTTGGAGCTCCAACCGGACAGTCATCCCCTGTAGGACGTTTGCATCGGATTGACGACGCATGTCCCATGCGCATAGTTCGTCCAACTGCATCATTCCCCAGGCGATATGTAGAGTGGCTGAAACCTTACTCTGTGGGGCGATGGCGTTCCCGAAATAGGCAACGGCTAGCGCGAGGTCACTGCCAATGGAAGCCGCCTGGCATCACGCGAGATTGGCAACGTTGCCGTTTCTCGGGCACAAAGGGCTATCATATCCAGACAGGGTTGGCCAACCATCAGACAAAGAGGCATGCGATGAGGAAGAGGCTGTTCGGGGTCCTCGAATCCCGCGGGGAGACGAGTGGGCCTGCCAAGCTGTACGGTTACTTCATGGTCATCATCATCCTCACCAGTCTGCTACCCCTGGCCTTTAGGGAATCCTATCCGATCTTCGACTGGATAGAGGGAGCGAGCGTCACGGTCTTCGTCGTCGACTACATCCTGCGATTGATGACGGCTGACTTGAAACTGCACAAGGGAGCACTCTCGTTTCTGATCTACCCGGTCACTCCGATGGCAATCATCGACCTGCTATCCATCCTTCCCGCCTTCTCGCTCATCAACCCTGCCTTCAAGCTGATGAGGCTCTTACGCCTGGTAAGGGTTCTTCGCGTATTCAAGCTTCTGCGCTATTCGAAGAGCATCCGCATCATCGCGAGGGTCTTCGAAGACGAGCGGAAACCCCTCACGACGGTACTGCTTCTAGCCGTCGCCTATACCACATGTTCCGCCCTCATCGTCTTCAATATCGAACCGCAGACATTTGGAAGCATATACGATGCCTTCTACTGGGCGGTGATCTCGCTTACCACCGTGGGGTATGGGGACATATACCCCGTCACGTGGGCAGGAAGGATGGTGGCTATGGTCTCATCCTTGGTCGGCATCGCCATCGTGGCACTCCCTTCCTCAATCATCACCGCAGGGTACATACATGAACTTGAGAACCCGAGGAACGCCAACCCTGACGGTGACATCGAGGAGTAGAGCTCGCTTCATATCCATTTCTCTTACTTTGGTCCCGTGAATCCGATACTTGACAACATCCTCTTTCCCGATAATATAACAATCGTTATATAACACTTGATATATTGCAGAGAAAGAGGAAGGCCATGGTCAAACAGCGCCTCACGAGAACGGAGATCCTCGACGCCGCGCTTGCCCTTTTGCGCGAGGAGGGGGAATCGGCGCTTACGGCACGGGCAGTGGCACGGCAGGCGAACTGCTCGGTGCAACCTCTCTACAGTCTCTTTGGCGACATGCCCGGCCTTGCGGCTGCGCTCTTCGAGCACGCACGTGCATGGGTGGCCAACTACAACCGCGAGCACGTCGCGGGGAGCAACCCCTTCGCATCGAACGGCCGCGCCCACCTTGCCCTGGCGCGAGACGAGAAACATCTCTTCCACTTTCTCTATCTTTCGCCGCACATGCAGGTGGACAGCTTCGAGGAACTCTACCGCAGCGTCTCGATGGACGGTGTGGAGGAGTTCATCCAGAAGCGAAGCGGCCTCTCTGTCGACAAAGCCCACGAGCTCTATCTGAATATGATCATCTACACCCACGGCATCGCCTCGCTCATCGCCGTGGATGCGGCCGAGTTCGGTGACGAGGAACTCGAGATACGCATGGATGCCGCATTCAGGGCATTCTATGAAAGCGAGGGACGATGACCAGGCAACGTGTGCGCAACCTCCTGCTGATTATGGCCTTCCTCCTCTTCCCCATCACGATCTTCTACTTCTCGCCCTATCTGATCGTCATGGGCGCCCTTGAGGGAATCGCCAGTGGCAGCGCCATCACCTTCCTGCTCATGCTGGTGTTCTCGGTCTTCTTCGGACGTGCCTGGTGTGCCTATCTCTGTCCCGCCGGAGGTTTGCAGGAGCTGGCGTTCACGGTCAACGACAAGCCTGCCAGATTGGGATGGCGGAAGTACATCAAATGGGTGATATGGGCGATATGGATCGCCTCCATCGTCGTCTGCTTTTTCCTTGCCGGTGGTTTGAGAGAGGTGGACCCTTTCTTCGAAACGGACAACGGCATCAGCGTCACCAGTGTCTTCGCGCTGGTCATCTACTACGTGATCGTCGCACTGTTCCTCATTCCCAACCTGTTCGCGGGCAGACGCGCCATGTGCCATGACATCTGCTGGATGGCCCCGTTCATGATCATAGGGATGAAGGCAGGCGAGTGCCTCCATCTGCCCGGCCTGCATATCGCCACTGACCCCGAGAGCTGCATACGGTGCGGGAAATGCACCAAGCAGTGCCCCATGAGCCTCGACGTGGAGGAGCTGATGCAAGCCGGGCAGATTACCGATGCCGAGTGCATCCAATGCGGCGGGTGCGTTGACTGCTGCCCAAAGGGTGCCTTGCGGTACGATATGGGACGACGGCAAGCAGTTCATGCGGGTATCCGCGGATACCCCAACTCCCAACCCCATCGACGTGGAACGCGCGGTCCCGAAGCCTGCCAAGCCCTCTTTCTCTAAAAGGATGAGCCAAACGCATTGGCGACGACGCGATCCCATGAGATACTTGGGAGACAAGCGGTTCGCGTGACACTCGCCTGCCGGTCTCAGCTAACATGGCCAGCCCTTGGGCGATTGCCTCAGGGCTACTCACGAGGAGGGTTGATGGCTGATCAGACGGCAACCTACTGCGCGTTCCTGCATGGCATCAACGTCAACGGCAGGACGATGAGGATGGCCGACGTGCGCGAGGCGTTCATCGGTGCCAAGATGCGAGGGGTCGTGACCGTGCAGGCATCGGGCAACGTCATATTCACCTCCGACCAGCCCGCAACAGCGATTAAAGCACTGTTGCAGAACGTGCTCGGCGAGCAGTACGGCTTTGGAGTCGACCTGTTCGTCAAGAACCGGGAGGAGGTCGAAGCCATCCTCGCCGCAGTGCCATTCCCCACCAGCCCGGACCGACATATCTACGTCTATATCTGCGAGCCGGGCTTCGAGGCAGAACTGGACGGAGAATTCGCCAAGGTGGTGCCCATCGAGGGGGAGGAGGCCAAGAGCAGTGGCGGCTATTTCTTCTGGCAGGTACCGAAGGGCTCTACCCTTGACGCCGGTTTCTCCAAGACCCTCGGTCGCAAGGACCTGAAGGACAAGTTCACCAGTCGTAACGTCAACACCATTGCCAAGGTCCTGGCAAAGATGGAGTCGCTATGAGATCAGAACTGGAGCAGATCCCCGGCATCGGTCCCGACATGGCACGGCACCTCATGGACATCGGCTACACGACCATCGCGTCGCTCAAGGGCCAGGACCCCGAGGAGATATACCTCAGGGACTGCGCTCATCAACGACACGAGGTGGATCGCTGCGTCCTCTACGTCTACCGCCTCGCCGTGCATTACGCCGACAACGACGGCATCCTACCCGAGGGCAAGGCCGATTGGTGGAACTGGAAGGGTTAGACGAAGACAGGATGACACTCCTGCTGATTCTTCAAACGGACGTGACAGTTGGCATGACATTTCGAGACCTACGTAGAGACGCATAGGTCCCTGCTGCATGCCGGGGCACTGCCTCTCCCCCTATAACACCGAACCTTCTAGCATCGAGTTTCAGCCGAAAAGGCCCCCAGAAGAAGGATCCCTGGATTTGAAGTCCCCGATGCGGTATAGATACCGAATAGCCGATGCTTCTCAACGGGCCTTTACCGCGACGGATAGAGAAGGGACTCCCGGGGTGCTGCCTCGTCCTCCACCACTTATGCGGATTCTGCATCTCTGCCACGTTGCGCATGATGGCCAGTGGCCCACAATATCATTCACATTATCGAGATGAATCTTGGGGCTCCAGCGCATTTCGTCCATTCAACAGCTCAGCGCAAGGCCCGTATCGTGCGAACGAAACTCTGGACCTGGCTGATTCTCGTTGAATAGACTGATACGTACGGTTACTATAAGACAACTACGACAGAGGAGGAGCCATGGACAACAGATGTCCAAACTGCGGGGGGCCCATCGAGAACGGCAAATGCGCATACTGTGGCGCATCGGTTGCACAGCCCACGCCGACCTATGCACCAGCACCTGAACCTAACTACTCGCAAGCCTACGCGCAGCCTCAGCCCGTCGTTGTGAACAACTACCCGTCACAGCAAAGCACGAAGAGCAAGACGACCGCGCTTCTGCTGGCGATTTTCCTCGGATATTTCGGCATTCATCGCTTCTACGTTGGCAAGGTGGGAACGGGCATCATCTGGCTCCTCACCTGGGGTGTCTTCGGGATAGGGTGGATCGTCGACATCATCATGATCGCCACAGGCAGCTTCAACGACAACCACGGGCTCTCTCTCCGATAGACATCAGCCGCACTTGGCAACGAGCAAGATGGGAAGTCGTCATATGGGACTTGGGAACTTTCTCAGCAGCCAGATCGTCGATGTCGTCGAGTACGTCGACCCCAGTGGCAAGATCATCGTCCATAAGTACGAACGACCTGGCAACGAGATCAAGGAAGGCGCGCGGGTGATCGTTCGAGAGAGCCAGTGCGCCCTCTTCCTCAAAGGAGGCGAGCTCAAGGTCGTCCTGCCTCCAGGAACGCATCGCCTCACCACCGACAACATCCCGATGCTCTCATCGCTCAAGGCCGTCGGGCACGGCTTCAACTCACCCATCAAGGCCGACCTGTACTTCGTCTGCCTGAGGCAGTTCATGGACAGTAAATGGGGGACGAAGAACCCCATCATACTGCGCGACAGGGAATTCAAACTCGTGCGGGTCCGTGCATTCGGCGCATTTGCCTTCCACATCACCGACCCCACGGCGTTCATGCACGAGGTCTTCGGTACGCTGGGCAAGGTCATGACCTATGACATCGTCGAATACCTTACCTCGCTGGTCGTCGAAGCCATCACGGTCACCATCGCGAAGTCCGAGATCGCTGCCATCGACCTCGCGACGAACTACCGCGAGCTCAGCTTGGCCGGGCAAGGACACGTCAACCAGACTGCCCGGACATTGGGCGTCGAGTTCACCCGCGTGATCATAGAGAACATCTCGCTTCCCGACGAGGTCGCAAGGCTCATCGACGAGCAGTCCGGAATCGGCATGGCCAGCAAGAGCATGGATACGTTCGTCCAGTACCAGTCGGCACGCGCCCTGCGCGACGCCGCCCAGCAAGATGGCGGGTTGGCCGGTCTTGGGGCGAGCTTCGCCATCGGGCAGACACTTGCCGGCGCTTTCTCTCCCGAAGACCGAAACAAGAGGGCCGTTAAGGTCAGGTGCCCGCGGTGCGATGCCCTCAATGACGAGACCGCGAGGTTCTGCGCCGAGTGCGGGACGAGGATGAGTACAAGAGCCAACTGCCCGAGCTGTGGCGCAGAGCTGGACCCGGAGGCCAAGTTCTGTCCAGAATGCGGCTGCAGGCTGTAATCAGCTTCGATTTGGACCAGAGTTTGTGCTCATACCCAGAAAATGTCTAAAGTCTTATGCAATGTATTTATCAGTTGGCAAATATATCAGGGACACTGTCCTCTGCGAGTCAAAGTCACACGGAGACTTGCGTTTTCAGGCAACGTGGTTTCCCGCGATGATCTGGATGATAGGCTACATCTATGCGCCTGCATCACGTAATTGCAAGATGAACCGACCACCCGATCCTCATCGTCGATTATGGTTATATAGGAATATGATGTATGGCCAAAGGACAAGGTACGGGAGTGCTTCCATGTTTGGAGCACATCATCCAGTCGGTCTTCGGTGCTTCTAGAAGGCTATTTCAAGAGATGTCTGCATGTGTGCAAACCGACTGAGAGTTTAGGTTGCAATCTCCATATTCGGAAGCTGCTTTTCAGTGAAGTACTGCGGGCTGAACGTTTTTAAATCGTGTATCCTAAACAGGAATCCATAATTCTTGTCTACTTTTCCCGATCGGTGCAATTAGAATTC
Organism: Coriobacteriia bacterium; assembly: GCA_015655215.1. Classification (GTDB taxonomy): domain Bacteria; phylum Actinomycetota; class Coriobacteriia; order Coriobacteriales; family RUG033; genus JAATFL01. Next base: position 2,293 of record JAATFL010000013.1, on the reverse strand, counting down.
CTGTCATCCTCGCGTCGAGAAACCCTCGATATCTTTCAGGTGCGGCATGCACGCACAGGGACTAAAAGGCAGTGCAGCTTGCTGGACCGTTCGCGATCATCCTTTGTCTGATCTCATCGAGAGTGCGCCTCCGGTAAAATCCCCCCCCCTTGCGCACTCTCGATGAGACACACGAATCAACCGATGGTCGAGTTACAACATGCTACCTATCTCTTTGGCTGCTGTACGCCCTGAATTGCAGTTGTTACCTTGGCAAGAGGCCGGAATGTTCATGGTATATGTCTCACGATAGAGTTGACACCCATCGGTACCAACCGCATAAAGACCCGAGACGGTATCCCCTTGCTTATTGATCACCTCCATCTTGCGATTGGTGTCTATCCCGCCGATGGACGTCCAAAAGGACAGATCTTGGCGGAAAATGTAGTAAGGAGGTGTCTCCAGGACAACCATCTTGTCCACCTCCTTGTTGAAGTCTTCGTCAATGCCGCCGTGGCACAGCTCGTTATATCGTTCGACTGTCGCCGTGAGGGCATCGGGGTCCAGACCGACGGCCGTGGCAAGCCCCGCAACCGCATCGGCCTGATAGATGTTATCACCTGGGCACGAGGCGATCGCGTCTGCAAGCGAGGCTCTGAACCCATCGATCGTCTGTGCAAAGGTCGAGGCGAGTGCATCATCGAAAATCATCCAGGACTGTTTCTGGGAATGAACGGCGTTGGAGTTGTTCCCGGAGGTAATGGCCCCACAGTTCTCGTTCACGTATCGCTCTGCATCCTGGTTCACCCACAACAAAGGGCCACCACGGCAGATACCTTGGCTAAATGGCAGGAAGAAGTTGAGCCCATATATATACGGGTCGCGCAGGAAACAACGTCCAAGCGAGACATCGTTGCCGCCAGCTTCCACTGCCATGGTGAGACCATCGCCATCATGACCCGCAAAACCTTGGTTGATCGAGTAGGTTAAATCGTACCCACGGTCGAGCATCATCTCATCGTTGTTGGCGTAACCCCCGCTCGCGAGTACCACACCCTTGGCGTTGATTTGGATGATCGAACCATCTTCCTGCTTCGCGTAAACACCCGTGACCGTTCCATCGGTGAACACGAGGTCTACGACAGGAGTCGACATCATGATCGTTGCTCCGAGTTCCTGGGCCTTGTCAACCATCGGGGTAATGTAGTTCTCCCCTTTTCCATCCTTGAACCAATGGAAGCAAGGTACTTTCCCAAGGCCATGATAATTGTCGACCACGCCTGAGAATTCCACCCCATTGCTTACAAGCCATTCATAGTTGTCCGCGGAGTTTTCAACCATGTCTTTCCAAAAAAGGCTGTTGATGCGATAGTTGAAGTACTCAGCATCCGTTTCAATAATCGTCCGAAAAGATGGAACCTCGATACCTGCGGCTTTCTGTGCCGAGGTACCCAATCCAAAGATCCCCTCGGTACCAAAGCCGTTACCTCCAACGAAACTGTTCTTTTCAAGACAGTAGGTCCGAGCACCGAGTTCTGCCGCCTGAACGGTGGCGCAGATTCCAGAGGATCCCGAACCCACGACAACAACATCTGCATCGATGGTCTCGGTCGGGGTGTAGCTCGTACCCTCTGTGTTCGCTCCATTCCCCGTGCTCCCCGCGCTGCCGCACCCCCCTAGGGTGGAAGCGAGTGCCGTGAGTGTCCCAGCGGCCAATGCACCTTCTAGGAATCCCCGCCGTGATATACCCAATCTCTTTCCCGACATGTTCGTATCCCCTCTCTTGCACAGACAGACTTTCCCCAATAGGGTTATCAGCCATTCTCCATGCACGTTGTCCTGTCGTGCAGGATGAGATAATCTATTGGCCTGGGATACTGTAAGAGCACGGGGGGCATATGACATCCACTCATTACGCCGTTATAGGTAAATATGCATCCACCAAAACAGGGGAAACAGTGAAGAAGAAAACCACCACGGACATACTTGGCGAGAAGAGTGAAGCGGTCAATCTTCCGTGGCTCATAGTGCATTCCATAGGCTTTGGAGCTTGTCTGGCATGGGTCCACATCAGTTTCTTCAGCCCGACGCTCTGGTCGGAGACGAATGGGGCCAGCTTGCTTTCCTGGCTGCTGAATATCATCTCGAATGGCGCTGCAATGATAATAATCGGGGCTCTTCGCTGTTTCTAGTGGGTAATCCAGACCGCCAACCTTGGCAAGCAGGGCATCATCGAATGCAGGCGGTATGATTTAGACTCCCAATGGAAACGCGTTCTAATGGAGTCGAAGTATGGACCAAAGCGCCGCGATGC
>JAATFL010000008.1 GCA_015655215.1 Coriobacteriia bacterium | reverse complement strand
GAAACGGCTTATCTCTAAGCCAGCGCTCCACCACGCTTTGAACTATTCAATATGCAGTTATCAAGATGCGCTTTCCAATAAAATCAAAACTTAAAAAACTTACTTCATGGGTCTTGACTTCTCATAGCTGGTCTCCTTCTTAGAATTCCGCTCCCCGGACACACGGACAGGCGATTCCTGTCTGTTCCGTCCAGCGCGAACATCATAGGAAGGACCCCTGGTACTGGCATCGAACAAAAGGTGAGATTCCCTCGTTTCGAGACGAATAATCCTAAATGGTCTATATCTGGCACGAAAGAATAGTTACTATTATCTGGGAAATGTCACAGGTGATACGGGTGATATCCATGGCCTTACAGGGACCATTGAGATTCAAGATCGGCGAGAAGCAGCAGGAGACGATCAGGACCCGTACGTGGGAATTGTTCGGATTCGGCTGCTATTATGCCTGGCTCCTCTCCGTCGTGATCGGAGGGTGCTTCTTCCCGGAGGACTCGTCGATCCAGTGGATGATCGGAATACGCCTCGGCTTCGCCTTCGGCCTTGCCGTTGGCTACGTCCTTCTCTTCCTGCTGCGCAGACATCCCCTCACCCTCGATATCACGAAAGAGAAGATCGTTCTCGCAGGGCTTAGCGCCACCATAGGCACGAGCATCGTCGCCCTCCCCATCGATGGGGCTGCAAACATCATGGTCACGATCGTCGCCTCGCTGCTCACCGGTACCGGCAACGCCTTCCTGATGATGGCGGGAGGGAAGTTCTGGTCGACCAACCGCTCCGAGATGGCCATGATGCAGCTCTCGGCCTCGATGGTTTCGGCGATTGCCCTTTTCTATCTGCTGGCTTCCCTGCCATCGTCCATACGTATCCCCTTGATCTGCCTCCTTCCCCTGGCCTGCGGGCTCATCCTGTTCTTCAGCAAGGGCAGCAAGCAACGCAAGACGGAAACCGAGAAACGGGTGGATCTTTTCGCCGGGACGCTGGAGACGCGTTTCGCCCTGTGCATATTCGCCGTCTCCCTCGCCTTCGGTTGCGTGTTTGGAATATCGACATCCACGATTGGCGACGGCCTGCCCACAACGGCACGCGTGCTGCTCATAGGGCCGGCATGCGTCACCCTCTGCGCTCTGCTCCTGGCCTTGCGCACCGTCCCTATCAGGGTCATGAAACTCACCATGAAGGTGGCGACGTTTCTCCTCGTGCTCGGGATCCCGCTCTCCCTTTCCATCGAGTACGACACCCTCATCGGTACCATCGGGCTGATGGTGTTCGTCGGAGGCTACGTCCTGTTCGACGAGTTCCTCTGGCTCCTGCACTCCGAGTTGATCTATCGTAGCGGGCTTCCGGCAGCCGAGATCGTACCGCGCTTCGAGATGATTCAGTGGACGGGCATCGCACTGGGCGGCTCCGTCGCGCTGGGGATCGGGTTGTTGGGCGATGGTTCCAACCCTTCCCCCGCCATCGTCATACTGGTGTGCGGCACCCTGCTGATCACCACCCTGCTGCTTGTGTTCGGCCCAAGCGACGTATCGCATATCATCGAGATCCGTGAAAGGTACGAATCGCGGCCGACCCTCAAGGAGAGGTGCGAGATAACCGCCCGGCGATACGGGCTTTCACCAAGGGAACTCGAGGTACTGACCCTGCTCGCGCGCGGACGGAGCGCAGCCTATATCCAAGACGAGTTCTGCATAGCCCAAGGGACCGTCAAGGTCCATATCCGCCATATCTACGAGAAGACCGGGGTGAAGGGGAAACAGGAACTCATAAACCTGGTGGATGCTATCGAAGAGAGCGGCACCTCATGAGCGGTTTCGTGCTGGAACGATCCGCGTGGGATGCATGATGCTCCGGTATCATCGGGAGAACCGTCGGCGCACCTGACTTTGGAAGACGACGAGACAGGTAACCGTGACGGCGATCCCCACCGTGCAGGGGACGAGAGCCTCGACGGTGCTCGTCAATCCAAGGGACATGCAGACCATCACACCCATGGCCTCCACCACCAACGCCCCTGCAAGGTTGAGAAAGAACATCGACCCCATGGAGGAGCACCCATCCGCAGAGGCACGACCGTCTGGCACAACCCCATGGCGAGTCCAAGCACGGCGAGGACGAAGGTACCACCCGGATGCCACGGCGATGACGCCAAGTGCCGCCGACGCGATGAGAAACGAGACGGCGAGCTGGGTATCCCTCGAGATGAGGCACCACACGCCGGCGGCGGATGCCACCCCCGCACCCACCAACATCGCCCATACCACGATATGCCACACACCGATGCGCGTGTCCATGCTGCGTCCTCCCATCGAAACGAAGGGAACACATCATCTGACACCACAAGCGTATGACGTGCGCAGGGCAATCGCCAGGCCCCAGGGAAAGAATATTCAAATAAGTAACAAACGAGGATACGGAATCACGTTCTCAAACAGCATCGACCAGGCTCTGATGCGTCCACCGAGGGTCTCGCCTCACTCGACCCGCTTCAGCCGCGAGCCTACCTCTTCGCCCCTCTCGACGGCGCGCACCTGTCGGAGCGCCTGGCTGAGCTGATCGGGACAGGAGGTGGCCTTACCGCCGCAGCGGGTTCCCTCCAGCATCTTGGATATACGCTCGGCCGACTGTCCGGCCACCAAGGTGCCGATGCCCTTGAGGTTGCCGGCGCAACCCCCCTCGAAGGTAACCTGGTTGATCGTGTCACCGTCGACGTCGAGCAGGATGGCACGTGAGCAAGTGCCCTGGTTTTGAAAAACGTAGCGGGTCATGTGCGGCCTTCCTTACCTGCGGGGTTCACGGCATGCGGATCGCGAGGATCCGAACGCTCGCCTCCGAAGCGAATCACGCCTCCCGGCATTCGACGATGTGATGGTCCTTGTCCATATGGATGGTACGATGCGCGACCTCATCTGCCAATGCCGTATGATGCGTGGAGATGAGCAGCGTGGTGCCCGCATCCCGCAGGCGGAGCAGGAAACCGAGGAGCCAGGCGCTGGATTCCTCGTCCAACCCGCTTAACGGCTCGTCGAGCACGAGCACGTCGGGGCTCATCGAGATCACACACGCGAGCGCCACCTTGTGCTTCTCGCCTCCGGAGAGGTGGTAGGGCGCGCGCTCGGCAAGGTGGCCGATACCCATGAGCTCCAGACACGATCGGGTGCGCTCCTCCACCTCGACGGCGGAAAGACCCATCTGACGCGGTCCGAAGGCGACCTCTTCGACCACGCTGGGGCAGAACAGCTGCACGTCGGGGTTTTGGAACACGAACCCGAGTCTCTGATGGAGGCGCTTGGCGAAGAGTTGGTCGTGCATCGCCTTGCGGTCGACCACCTGGCCGTCGAAGCGATACGTGCCCGCGCTCGCGAAGACGAGGCCGTTGAGCAGTCGCAGCAGCGTCGACTTGCCGCAGCCGTTGGGGCCCATGAGCGCCACGGACTCGCCACGCTCCAAGGTGAGTGAGATGTCATCAAGCGCCAACGCACCAGCCTCAGGCCCCTCGGCGGGATAACGGTAGCAGATGTTGTCGAGCTCGATCATCACGCCTCGTCTGCCGACTGCCATGCCACCTGTCGCGCTTTGCTTCTCCACACCCATCAGATGATGCCTTCCAGATAGAGAAACACCAGTATCGCCAACACGGGAATCGCCAAGTAGAGAAGGCCCCGTCGCGTCCAGATGCGCTTGCGAGGAAAAACGTATTCGCCCTGGAATCCACGGCATTCCATCGCATAGTACATCTCCTGTGACATACCCTGGGCTTTGATGAACGTAACGCCCAGGACACCGGACACCGCGCTCGATTTCTGGATGTTGTGGCCCACGCTGCGCAAGGTGATGGCGTCGAGGACCTCAAGGGCCACCTCGCCGAGCAGCACGATGAACTTGAGGGCGGTATCGATGGTGAGCACGAAGATGCTCGGCAGATGGAACGTGCGCAGCGCTCCTACGATATTGGTCCAACGGGCCGTACGTGAGAGCACGGCAAGCAACGTGACGCTGATGAACACTTTGGTGGAGATACGGATAAGGGCACTGGGTTGCCCCATGAAAACCGCAGGTAGCATGACAAGTGCGGAGAAGAGCACCGCACCGAGGACCGGTTTGAGCACGCTGATGATCTGCTCACCCGGCATGAGTGCCAGACGTACGAGCAAAGCCGCGCCCACCACGTAGGCGAACATCATGTTCTTCGAAGTCACCACCAGCACGATGGTCAGGAGTATGGTTGCAAGGCGTATGGAGGCATCGACGCCGAGCGCATCGTCACGCCCTCTCTGCATCTTGATGTGCGAGAGCATCTCCATCATGTGGAGGACGTTCTTTTGGAGGAAACCATCACGATCGAGGGCCGGTGTATACGGCCCTCGATCGATAAGCCACTGAGGAAGCGGCTCAGAATCCATGGGAATTGTGACATGGGGCGAGTGTATCGACATATCCTGTCTCCGCCTATGCCGCCCCTGCACCACTCACGGCTGAACCACCCGCACCTGAGTTGCGGATTGCCAACGCCCCTACCACGCGGAAGACGATGACGAGCAAGGCGACACCTACCACGGCCGAGAGGATGTACCCCGCCGCCTCGGGCAACCCGGAAAGACTGTAGTCGGGCATAAGGGCGCTCCAGGAGAAACCGTTGCCATCCTGCAGATAGAACGGGACATAACTCGCGCCGGCCTCGCTGATGATGCCCTCGGCATCCCACTCGCCCCAGGCAGTGCCCGCTGCGATGAGACCTAGCGGCGTGAGAGCGATGAGCGCGACGACGAGCAGGTATACAGGCCTAAGAGCCCGGGGTTTTCCGGCGGTAGTACCCTGTGAAGCTGCACTCACACGTGCTTGGATGAACGATGGCGCGACCTTTTGGACATAGCTGTAGATTGCAATCGTCGCGATGGCCTCGATCACACCGGCCACGAGAAGGTGAGGGATGAGCATCGCGGGAATCGAGATAGAAAGTGGGTAAGGACAGTAGAGTGCCTGACCGGCGGCATTGGTGAACAGGAGGGGCTGGACGCCGAACTCGATGGCCGCGCAGAGTGCCGCGACGTTGATACCCACATAGCTCCCCACCACGATAGCAACCTTCGAATTGGGACCACTCTTGACGCGCGCAGCGATGAGACGGTATATGCCATATCCCACGAAAGGAAGCACGAACGCCATGTTGAAGCAGTTGGCACCAAAGGCGAGTATGCCGCCATCACCAAAGAAGAGGGCCTGTATCAAGAGAGCGGCCGAGACGGCGATACATGCCACCTGAGGTCCTCCAAGCAAAAGGGCGACGAGCGTACCACCCACCGCATGTCCTGTGGTGCCCCCCGGCAGGGGAACGTTGAACATCATCAGGAGAAACGAGAAAGCCGCGGCTACACCGATGAGGGGAAGCTTCTCGCGAGGCAGGTCCTTCTTGATCTTGTGTATGGAGTACGCCCATACCGGAATCATCACCACACCCATGACCGCACAAGTCTCGGGACTCAGGTAGTTGTCAGGAATGTGCACGATAAACCCCCCGTTGACGTTATGGATATCACCATCGGCCGTGCCCAACTCTGGAGATACGGGCGCTTCGGACCCGCATCACACCGAGAGAACCAGCATCCCACATGGATGGACCCCTTTGAATCCATCGGACTATCCACCGTGCGGATGAATACTGGTTACGAATCATAATTTCGTAACACGCATACGATAGCACGCTTCGCTCCGTGTGCCGAGAGTTTTTTGAAAAAAGGACTACGAATTCTCAAATCGTAACATCACCTGGACGAACGGCATGATTCCTCGAACACGGGATATATGGGATAGGCTTGGACTGCATGAGCCCAAACCTATCCGCATCGCCCACTGCCCACTCCCCAAACCCTACTCTTCGAACTCGAGCTTCTCGAGACGATTGAAGAGCACATCACGATTTTGCAGGAAGTCCCAGGGATCGAAGATGGTATCGAGCTGCTTGTCCGTGAGAGTGCAATCGGGGTCGTCTTCGAGGTTCTCCCGGAAGCTGAGACCAGCCTGGGCCTGTTGGATATCGTCCCACACCTTCATCGCGTTGCGCTGCACGATGGCATAGGCGTCCTCGCGCGTGATGTCTGAATCCACCAGGGCCAGCAGCACCTTTGACGAGAAGAGCATGCCGCGCGTGCGGTTAAGGTTGGCGAGCATGTTCTCGGGATACGTCTGCAGACCGTCGAGGATCCATTCCAGCTTGGAGAGAATGTAGTCGAGCGCCGTGAAGCTGTCCACCATGACCACGCGCTCCGCGCTGGAATGCGAGATATCGCGCTCGTGCCACAGGGCCACGTCGTCGAAGCCCACCTGCGCGTTGGCCTTGACCACGCGCGCAAGACCGCACACGCGCTCGGCGGTGATGGGATTGCGCTTGTGGGGCATGGCGCTACTCCCCTTCTGACCCTTCTTGAAGGGCTCTTCCGCCTCGAGGGTGTCGGTCTTCTGCAGCGACCGCACCTCGGTGGCCACCTGCTCGCAGGTGGTGGCGACCAGGGCGAGCGTGGCGAGCACCTGTGCATGGCGGTCTCGACAGATGACCTGCGTGGAGAGGGGGTCGGGCGTGAGGCCGAGATGCTCGCACACGTATCGCTCCACGAAGGGGTCGATGTTCGAATAGCTTCCCACGGCACCGGAGATGGCACCCACCGCGATGGTGGAACGGGCAGCCTCGAGACGTTGCTCGGCACGCTTGAACTCCCAGGCCCATGAGCCGAACTTCATGCCAAACGTCATGGGCTCGGCGTGGATGCCATGGGTGCGGCCCACGCACAGCGTGTCCTGGAACTCGAAGGCACGACGCTTGCAGATCGCACCGATGCGGCGCACGTCCGGCAGGACGATGTCGAGTGACTGGGTTATCTGATAGCACAGAGCCGTATCCCCCAGGTCGGAACTCGTCATGCCGTAATGCACCCATCGACTGGGCTTGGGGTCACCCTCGGGTACGTCGGCGTCGATGTACTCGGCCATGTTGGTGAGGAATGCGATCACGTCGTGGTTGGTGGTCCTCTCGATCTCCCTCGTGCGTTCCACGGTGAAGTCCGCATGGTCGCGAATCCACGTCGCATCGGTACGCGTGATGCCCACCTGTCCCAGCTCCGCCTGCGCTTCACACGCGAGCACTTCGATCTCGCGCCAGATGGAGAACTTGTTCTGGTCGGTCCAGATGTGGCCCATCTCGGGGCGTGTGTAGCGCTCGATCATGAGGATGCTCCCAACTGACACGATGGATAAGACGCACACGGTCGAGAGTCGTGCGACCAGCAGCGACAGGCAGTGACATTGTAGCGTGCCCCACCTTCGAGGACCACCTCGGTGCGCCCAAGGGAGATGCCCCGATGCAAGGGCGGACCGGTGGTCAAAGCTCGACGCGTCGAATCGGAGGACCATGCTGGTCCCGTTGGAGTATGCTTGCATCGTTGACACAGCGTTCCACGACGAGAAGCGCACCCCACCGTCCAAGGAGGAGCCATGCTCGGAAGCCGTATCGAGGAAAGTCTCGCCACCATCGTGAAGCGGGTCACAGACGCCGACCTTCTCGCTCCTCGCGTGGGTATCGTGTTGGGTTCCGGTCTTGGCTCCTTTGTCGACAAGATGGAGGACCGTCTTGCCATTCCCTATCGGGAAATCCCCTACTTCGCGACATCCACCGCACCCGGCCATCAAGGCATGCTCGTCTTCGGCAGGGTCGAAGGTGTGCCCATCGTGTGCCTTCAGGGGCGCGTCCACAGCTACGAGGGCTACCCGGCCGCCCAGATCGCCTACCCGATCAACGTGCTCGCATCCCTGCACCCCCGTGCCTGCATCCTCACCAACGCGTCCGGTGGCATCCGTGACGACCTCTTGCCCGGTGACATCATGATCGTCGACGACCACATCAACCTGCTGGGTGCCAACCCGCTCATCGGCAACGAAGCCGATGGGGACGCGCGCTTCGTCGACATGTCCCAAGCCTACGCGCCATGGCTTCGTGCGATCGCCGACGAGGTGGGACGCAGCCATGGCCTCGCACTCAAGCACGGCATCTACCTCGCCACCCCCGGACCCAGCTTCGAGACACCCGCCGAGATACGCGCGTTTCGCGTGATGGGCGCGGATGCCGTGGGCATGTCGACGGTCCTCGAGGACATCGCGGCGGCTGCCGTCGGAATGCCCGTGCTGGGAATCTCGCTCATCGCGAACCTTGCCGCGAGGATTGGCGCCAAGCCGCTCACACCATCAGACGTCCTCGCCACAGCGAACGCGAGCATGCTCGAGATGCAGGGGCTCCTCACCGGTCTCGTCGCTCGACTCGCGACCATCCCCCAGGGGCACGGGGCCACGGTCGAGGAACCCGACTAGTCGTCCTCCGCCTCATCGCCAGGTGCCGACGGCAACGCGTCGAGACCCACCACGTCGTCCGACGCGACCGGGAAGCGAGCGGTGCGCAGGTCGGCCAGGGCACGGGAGATGATGGCGCGCAGCTCCTCGATGGCCTGACCCAGCTCCCGGCGAACCTGAGGTGAGAGGTTCTCGATAGCGAGGCGCTCCAACGAGGCGCAGCTGGTCTGGGCCTCGCAGAGAGTCCCGAGGAGGGTCTGCACGTCGCAGGCCTCAGTTCCCACGCTCTCCGCTCGCATTCCGACCAGCGCCCTGAGCATCTTCGAGATCGAGCACAGCGCATCGGCCTGCGACCGCAGGAAGCGCGTGGCCCGAGCATCCTCGTACGACGTGGCGAGCAGGCGCGCCTCGAAGCCCTTCTCCACGAGCACGTAGCGACGGCGTATCTCGAGGGCCGACATCCCCTCTCGCTCGATGCGCTTGCGCCAAGGCACCCTCCGGAGCACGACGTCCATCGTGTTCCACGCCCTGAGCATCTGCGTGCGCGCGAGCGTATGGACCACCTGCGTGCATTCGTCCTCCCTCATCAGGAGAAGCTGCTCGAGCAACGCCGAGAAGGGACCTGCGTCCACGGTGACGAGGTCGGCGATGATGGCGTCGGCAGTGATGTCGACGTGCGGGCTTGGCCCGCACCGCTCTGTCGCCGGGCCGCGAGAACCGGTCTCGGGCAGCGACCGTGTCATGGGATTTTCCGAGGCGGTTTTCCCCATACGTCGCACCGTGGAGATGAGCACGTCGTATCTGCGTAGACGGGCGAGGACGCGCATCAGCTTACGCAAGGCCCTGTCGCCGCGGTCGAACTCCGTTCGGCGCAGATAGGTGCCCGTGAAGCGCAGCAGTGCACGAAGGGAATGCAGCGACTCGTACAGCTCAAGGCAGCTCGATGCCTCCGAGGGACACGCGAGAAACGCGGCGAGGAGGGCACGCGCACCATCTCCCCTCTCGTGAAAAAGGGCCTCGATGGTCATCATGGTCTCCCACATCTCGGCATGCGGGCCTTGGTGAAAGCTCGTCAGCTCCCCCGTCGCGACGGTGCCGCCACTCAACTGGATGACCGCCATCCCCCCATACGAGAAGGGCAGCCATACGCCACCCATCTCCGCCGCCGCATGCCCGAGGAATGGTTCGCGCGCGATGACGATGATCGCCTCGGCACCCGCACGGTACCCTTCGATGAGCTCCTCTCCGAAGGTGCCGAGCCCCTCGTCGCGCAACGACTCGTGCACCTCGATGCCAAGGACTCCCGCGATCTGGGCGACAAGGGCCGCCGTCTCCCGTGAGCGCACGTACGGATCGCTCCACACGCGCAGGGCATCCTCCTCTTGTGGGAGGTCGAGTTGCTTGATCAGGCGAGGCAAGGTGACGGAGAGCGAGCGTGCCGCCGCCGGCGCGAGGGGTCGCATGAACTCCTCACCCTGCCGCACTGCATCGCCATGACGAATCAGGATGAGCCTTCCCGGCATCGTTTCCTCCAAGGAGATGTGGCGGACATACCTTCCAAACGCATACTATAGCCAAACCGGAGGGACATACACCCCCGGGCTGTCTTCCAACCACCGGGCCCGCGACAGCCCCGCCCGCAGCGTTGCTGCACCTACCTGCGCAAAAGCATGCGCGAGAGGTAGACGCAACGCGTCGAGGGCTATACAATTCATCTTGATTGCCGAGGAAGTTGCTCCGTCTGATGCGATGCGGCTTCTGCTCGAACACAGGCCACTGCCCAGGAACGTCGAGAGACGCCAAGGGGTGTAACAGCCAAGGCCGGATTAAGGCTTTGGATAATGTGGCTATCACGCGATGCGGCGAGGTGCCGTGCTTCGCGGATCACGTCGAGCAGTGCCTACATCGTCGACGAGGGATGGGGAGGACACACGGGCAGCAAGTGACGGTGCGCGTATCGCATGGCCGCCTTGTCGTTATGCCCGTCAGTCGAGCCCATCCATCGCGTGCTTGATGGAGGGGCTTTTTCATGTCCCGTATCCGAGAGAAACGGCGTTGTCGTGAAACCTCATAAACCTCACAGTACCTAGCCACTCCCGGCCCCTTGCTCTTGGGTGCCCGAGAGGGACGCTCAAGGTCGTACGACGCACGTGCCGTACGCAAACGAACAGCAAGGAGCAACCATGATCTATCTCTCCCAGATGCTTGGCATCTCCGTCGTGGACACCGCCGGCGAGAAGCTCGGAACAGTGTCCGACCTGGCGATCTCGGCAGGTGAGGTCTTTCCTCGTATCACCTCCATGGCGTTTCGCGGTCCCGGCAAGACCCCCTTCATGATTTCATGGCGCAAGTACGTCGCCGATTTCGATGACGCCCGGATCAACCTCAACGTCTCCGCGGCCGACGTGCGCTTCTCATATCTGCAATCTGACGAGATCCTCGTCGCACGCGACCTGATGAACAAGCAGATCGTCGACACGCAGGGGCTCAAGATCGTGCGTGTCAACGACATCAAACTGTCCGTCTCCCACAACCAGTTGCGTCTGCTCGGTGCCGAAGTGGGTTCGCGCGGGCTTCTGCGCGCCCTCAGCCCGCACCTGGAGAACGTCGCCGTGGCGGTGGGCAAGTTCTTCAAGCACCCCCTCGAGGAGAGGATCATCGCCTGGAACTACATGGACCTGCTCGATCGCGACCTTTCCGAGGTGAAGCTCTCCGTCACGCACCGCCGGCTGCACGAGCTGCACCCCGCCGACATCGCCGACATCCTCGAGCAGCTCGACCCGCAGCAGCGTGCGAGCATGTTCGAGCATCTCGACAACTCACAGGCCGCCGAGGCGATCTCGGAGTTGGAGGACGAGTACCAGGCAGACGTGCTCGACGACCTGACCGAGGGTCGTGCCTCGCAGGTGCTGGCGCAGATGGACCCCGACGACGCCGCGGACATCATCGGCGACCTCCCCTACCATAAGGCCGAGCAGCTCCTGCGCCTCATGGGCGTCGAGGAGGAGAAGGCCATCCGCGCCCTGCTGGGTTACCAGGAGCACACGGCCGGTGGCATCATGACGAGCGAGTTCCTCGCCGTCGACGAAGGCACCACCGTGGACGAGGTCATCGAGCAGATGCGTGCGCTCGATGAGGACCACGAACCCGTGCACTACGTATACACCACCACGCCGGGTGACACCCCCGATGCCCCACCGCACCTCACCGGAGTGGTCTCGATGCGCAGGCTCGTGCTCGCGCGCGACGACGATCGCCTGGGCAACCTCGCATTCCACGACCTGCTCACCGCCAACCCCGATGACGACCAGGAGGACACGGCCGAGACCATCTCGAAGTACGACTTGCTCGCGCTGCCCGTCGTGGACGAGGATGGCGGGCTCCTCGGCATCGTCACCGTCGACGATGCCTTCGACGTGCTCGAGGAGGAGCACGACGAGGACCTCGCACTGGCCGGCGCATCACGCGATGATGACGAGGACAACACCTGGATGGTGTTCTTCAAGTGGTTCATGCGGCGCGAGATCTGGTTTGCGGTCTGGGTGGCCGTCATCGTCTTCTCCGCGCTCACCGGGAATCTCACCACCTGGTTGGGTGCGATCCTCTTCATGCCCCTCGTGCTGCTGGTGGCCGACGACGTGGCGACGTACGCCATCAACGACCTCATCGACGACGACGAGGCGCAGGGCTCGCTCTTGCGCCTGCTCGCACGCGACGCGAGCGTGGGCGCCGTGGTGGGACTCATCGCCGTCTCGGTCTGCGCCGCCGCGATGGGCATCCTCGACAATGCGAACGCCCTGGGCGATAGCGACCCGTACGTGGTCTCGGCCATCGTCAACTCCATCGTTCCCACCGCGCTCACGATCCTGCTCACTCTCGTCGCCGGCGTGCTGCTGGCCGACTTTGCCCGACGTCGCAAGGACAAGGGTCACGTGGTCTCCAACGCCGGCATGGCCACGGTGACGATGTTGTGCGCGGTCGTCCTGCAGATCCTCGTCTCCTCCGCCGCCACCGCCGTGGTGGGATTGGGCGCGTAGCATGCCCCGCGGCGACATCAAGCGGCAGACGCCGACACAGGACGTCCCGAGCGCAGACAGGACCCCCGAGAGGACCCGCAAGCCAAGGGCGCGCTTCCTCGTCGTGCTCGCCGCGCTGGGTCCCGGCCTCCTCGCCGCTCTCGCCGGCAACGATGCGGGCGGCATCTCCACCTACTCCATGGACGGCGCGCGGTTTGGCACCGCCATCCTGTGGATCATCCCCGTGATGACCGTCTTCCTCATCGTGGTGCAGGAAAGCGCCGGACGTATCGCCGCCGTCACCGGCAAGGGCTTCTCCGCGCTGATCCGCGAGACGTTTGGCGTCAAGCCCACCACGTTCGCGATGGGAGCACTTCTCATCGCGAACACCGTCGTGATGTTCTCGGAGTTCGCCGGCATCGCCGCCGGCATGGAGATCTTCGGCATCAGCCGCTACGTCTCCGTACCACTCGCGGCCCTGCTCGTGTTCCTGCTCGTGCTCGGTGGCTCGTACAAGCGCGTGGAGAAGATCCTGCTCGCCGTGAGCTGCATCTTCATCTCATACGTGGCCGCGGGCATCATGGCCGGCCCGGATTGGAGCCTCGTGCTGCACGACACGTTCATCCCGCAGATCCCGTCGAACAGCACGTTCATCTACATGGTCATCTCCACCATCGGCACCACCATCGCGCCGTGGATGATCTTCTCCGCCAGCAACAACGTGGTGGACAAGGGCGTCACCGTCAAGGAGCTGGGTCTGCAACGCATCGATTCGGTCACCGGTGCCGTCGTTGCCGACCTCATCGCCTGGTTCATCATCCTCACCACCGCGACGGTGCTCTTCCCCAACGGCATCACGATCGAGAGCGCCTCGGATGCAGCCTATGCGCTCGTGCCCATCGCCGGGCAGTACTCCGGCGTGCTCTTCGCGGCCGGACTCGTCTCCGCATCGGCGCTCGCGGCCTGCATGCTCCCCCTCACCACGTCCTATGCGGTGTGCGAGGCCTTTGGCTGGGAGCGCGGCATCGGCCATACATGGGGCGAGGCGTCCGAGTTCAAGACGCTCTACACCGCCATCGTCGTCGTCGCTGCCGTCGTCGTGCTCATACCCAACATGAACCTGCTCTTCATCATGCTGGTGTCACAGTTCATCAACGGCGTGCTCCTACCCGTGCTGCTCGTGTTCCTCATCCTCATCATCAACAACAAGCACGTAATGGGTCGTTACGTCAACGGTCGCATCTACAACATCCTGAGCTGGGCCACGGTCGCCATCGTCATCGCGCTCACCGTCGCCTTGCTCGTCACGATGTTCATCGGAAGGTGAGAGCATGACGGATCAACCCATGGTACCCATGGATGGTGAGACCATCGTCGCCGAGAAGACCCGGGTCCGCGCGCTCGTGAAGATGCGGCGCAAGGGTATCGCAGCCTCCGCGCGCGAACGGGCGGAGGCTGCGGTGGCACGGCGCGTGCTCGAGTTGCCCGAGCTGCGCGGAGTGCGACGGCTCGGGACAAAGGATGTCTCCGACCCGCGGTCGCGTCGAACGGAGACATCCCCCCGTGACACCCCCGCCGTGGGTGTGTACGCGGCCCTGCCCTCCGAGCTCTCGCTTGCCCCGCTCATCCAGCAGCTCTATGCCATCGGCGCACGCGTGGCCTATCCGTGCGTGCGTTCAGGTCGACGCATGGACTTCTACCGGATCGAACAGGATGAGCGATGGGGTTTCATCGACCACCCCGCACGCCTCTGCCGCGATGAGGACGACTCCCCCGGGCTCGAGGGACGCCTGGTTGAACCATGGGGGATCGACCTCATGCTCGTGCCCGCCGTGGCCTTCGACCGGCAGTGTCTCAGGCTCGGCTTTGGAGGCGGGTTCTACGACACCTACCTCCCCCGCCTGGACGATACCCGATGCGTGGTCGTCGGCGTCGCCTTCGACGAGCAGATCGTCGAGAAGCTACCCCGTGAGGAGTTCGACCGGGGCGTGCCGCGCGTCATCACCCCGACGCGCGTGCTCCTCGCCCAAGAGGGGCCTCAGAGGTAGGCGGTCAATTCGTCCACCGTGACGAACCGATAGCCCGCGTTTGCCAGATTGGTGAGGATGGTCGGCAATGCCGCAACGTCCTCGCTCCGATCACCACCGCCGTCGTGCATGAGGATGATCCGCCCCGGTTTGACGTTTCTCATCACGTTGGAGACGATCGCGTCGGCGCCGGGCCTCTTCCAGTCCTCGGTGTCGACGTTCCAGATGACCTGACGCGTGATGAGGTCGGACGTGGCCGCCCACTCCCGCTCAGACCAGTTGCCATACGGCGCGCGGAAGGTGGTGGTGGTGACACCGGTGGCGGTGGCGAGGGCACTTATCCCAAGCTGGACCTCATCGTGCACCTGCTCGGACGTGAGCTCGAACATGTTGGGGTGGCTGTAGGAGTGCGTGGCCACCTGGTGTCCTTCGGACACGGCACGCACCGAATAGGTGGGATACTCCTCCACCTGGCTGCCCAACGTGAAAAACGTTCCTCTCGCGTCTCGAACGGCAAGGGCATCGAGGATCGCCGGCGTGTACGGCGAGGGACCGTCGTCAAACGTCAGGGCGACGACCTTATCTCCCGCAGTCTTGGCATTGGCCGCCGTGATGGTGAGGGGCTGCATGGCCACCGTCTCGGTCGTGCTCACCACGATGCCCGATTGCACGCCTGCCACCTGCGTCTGCGTCCCATCGATACCCTGCTGCACGAGGGTGCTGATGGCCCCGGCCCCATCGATGAGCGTGGTGTACGGCTCGGGAGTGGTCGTGGTGACGGTGTCCTCGGTGACGTCATCGCCGTTGGCGCTCGTGATGACGGCGCCATGGGGGATGGGTTTGCGGGCATCTGACACCGGCACACCGGCTTCATAGATGGTAGAGGGCGTGCCGGCCAGGGGCGTGAGGACCGTCCCGTCCACGGCGAGAAGGTCGCCGGCATGGACGACGAGGTCTCCGCCGTCCACAAGGTCCTGATAGGTCGTACCCGCCGACACGGTCATGGGTACATCGTTGATGGAGATCGGGAACGGAAGCGACCCCACGAACCTGAAGACCGCCCATCCCGCCATCGCCATCACGCTGACGGCACCCGCGACGATGAACCCTCGACGGGAGAACGCTCCATGTCCCATGGTTCGCGAAGGTCCCCCCGGGGTCTCGACACCCGTCCCTCTCCTGTGCGCCCGACGGGAAGTTCCCCTCCTCGGACAGTCCGCATCGTACCCTACGTCCGTACCGTGACCATCTTGCATGCGATGGTCACTCGTGTGTTGCGTCTTGCCGTCCTCTGTCATTTACCTTCTGAGCCCTTCTTGTACTCCTCCTTGAACGCAGAGAACATCCCCTTGCTCTTGGTGAGTTGCTCACCGAGTTTCTTCGCGGCCGAATCGACGACGTCCTCCTCGTGCCCAGTGGTCGGCTTTGCGGGTTTCCCCGTCGTCGATCGAACGGTGGTCGGTGTGCTTTGCGCGGTCTTGCCTCGTGTCCTGTCCGTGCGTGCCTTCGCCGCCCCTGTCGTCGTGTGCCTGGTGGCGGTCGATGCGCTCCTCCCACCCGACTTGGGGCTCACCGCCCCTCCCGGCGTCGCGCCTGTGCCCCTCGCCTTCTTGAAGGCCAGCGTGGTGTCGTGTGCCATCGAGCCCCATGTCCTGACGCTCTCGGTCATTGCCTCGCCCGTTCTCTTGCTGGCACTGCTGGCGATCTCGCCTGTCTTCTTGCTTGCCTTTGCCGATAGCTCCCCCGCTTTGGCGGCGGCACCACCGGTCGGCTCGACGAGAGCGGCCTGGGCGTCGAGGACGATGAAGCCCCGTTGGTAGCCGTGTACGAGGTCGACGGGGAACTCGTAGGTGCCGAGCAACGTCTTGGCAAGTCCTCCATCCGAGCACACCACCTTGCTGACCTTGCCCGTCACGCCGTCGTACGTCACCGACCCCACGCTACCCAGCTCGCGCCCCTCGTTCGTGCGGATAGGCATGCCCTCCCACAGGATGCACAGGTCGTAATCGATGTCCAAGCGCTTGCACGCCGCCTCATCCCACGTGCCCTTCTCGATCGAGGGACGTACGCGGCCATCCTCCATCGCGTAGCGGTCAAACGCGAGGAAGCGGTCCTTGCGTTTGAACATCCAGAGAACGTCGGGCCTCTTGACGATGAAGCCCACCACCCTCGGCTGCGTGGGGTGGAACACCGTCCTGATGATCTTGCCTATCTTGCGACGACCCTTGGCTCTAAGGACGCGCGTCCCGCGCATCTCCTTCGTGGTGTTCATACCCGCTCCATCATCTTCCCTGTTTGTTGGACACGTGACAGCGATAGCATATCAGACGCCCCCCGAGGACGTCCGTGCCACAAAAAATGACCTTCCCCTGCACGGTAGCGTACCAACCTACCGTACAGGGGAAGGTCATGGTCGCAGTGGTTATCGTCCGCTCTCCGGATCGGCTTGGGGAGCGGCATCGCCCTTCGTGTCCACGGGTTCAGCCGCAGGCTCCGTGGGCGGCGTGGCGGCCGCAACTCCCGCGACCGCAGCTTCCACGTGGTCGTATGCGGCGGCTCCCACGTTGACCGCCGCATCGACGACGACGTCCTCGGCATCTGCCATGGTATCGCATGCCGCCGCCGCGTTCTTGGCGACCTGGGTCGCGATGCGCTCCCGCGCGGCGTCTATCTTCTCGCGGAGCTCGTCGCTCTTCATCGCAGCGGCCGGCACGAAGTCGGCAGCACGGTCGTTCATGTTCTGGACGCCACGCTCGTAGAGGTCACGGCCTTCCCCCCAGTACTCGTCGACCTTGTCGGCGAGGAGCGCACGCGTCTCGGCCCCGGAGCGCGGTGCGTAGAGGATCCCAGCGACGGCGCCCACGATGCCGCCCACGATGAACCCTCCCAACAGCTTCTGACCCATGTCGAACCTCCATTCAACGATGCCCACAGAATCATCTGCCAGGCGCTACGCGTTCTCCGGAGCCATCACGGCCCGGTTCGCCTCAAACTCTCCGCCACCACATGGCACGTGATGTACCGTCGATGCTCGATGGTATCGCCCGACGCACCACCATCGGTTGGCGTGGCGGGTTCCATAGTGAACCAGCACGACGGACATCGTCGATTGTCACGACCAACTGTACGCCAAACGTAACCAAGCCAGCCAGGCTTACCGCTGCTCCTGGATGGCATCGGCCAGACGGCGAATCGCCTCACGCAGGTTCTCGGGCGATTCATAGCAGAATGCGATGCGCATGGATTCGCCACCACGGCCATCGGGGTAGCACCCCACACCGGGCACGAACGTCACACCATGCGCCAGCGCTACGTCGAGCATCTTCTTCGTATCGATCCCGGGGATGGTGGCCCAGATGAAGAAGCCTCCGTCGGGGCGGGTGAACGTGGCCTCCTTGGGGAAGAAGTCTTCCAGCGCCGTGAGCATCGCATCGCGACGCTCGGCGTACTTCTTCACCAACGTGGCGAGCACGCTCTCCCACTCCGTGTCATGGAAGTAGTGCTCCACCATGACCTGGTTGATCGTGGAGCCACACAGGTCGCCGCCTTGCTTGGCGTGGTTGACCTTCGCAAAGACCTCGGGCGGCATGACGATCCACCCTATGCGCATCCCCGGTGCGAATATCTTGGACACGGTCCCCAGGTAGATGACGTTGGGATCGTAGGAACGCATGGGAGCGATGGGGTCGCCCGTGTAGCGCAGGCGCCCATAGGGGTTGTCCTCGATGATGGGAAGGCCGTACTCGTGCGAGAGCTCCACGAGACGGTGGCGGCGCTCGTCGGAGAGGGTCACGCCGGTGGGGTTCTGGAAGTTGGGGATGCAGTAGACGAACTTGGCCTTACCGCGGCCAAGTTTCCTGAGCTCCTCCTCCAGCAGGTCGACGCGCATACCGTCGCCATCCATCTCGATGCAGTGGAACTCGGGTTGATATGCCGAGAAGGCCTGAAGCGCACCCAGATAGGTGGGTCCCTCGCAGAAGATGACGTCGCCGGGGTTGATGAACACGCGCCCGAGAAGGTCGAGCGCCTGTTGGGCACCGGAGGTGAGCATGACGTTCTCGGGGTCGATGTCGCTGAGGCCGTCACCGACCATGATGTCGCACGCGACCCGCCGGCATTCGATGCGACCGGGGGTCGTACCGTACTGCAGCGCAGCGACACCCTCCTTGAGGACGGAGTCGCTCGCAACCCTGGCCACGACATCCAGTGGCATCGACGATATCTCGGGCATGCCGCCAGACAGTGAGATGATGTCCGGACGCGCAGCCGCCTCGAACAGGTCGCGCACCGCGCTCTTGCGCATCGTGCTCATGCGATCGGCGAACATGCCGCTCCACATCTCGGGCGTATAGGTCAAAGCCTCCATGCTGCACCTCCGGATTGGTTTTCGATTGCCGCGTGGGCGCCACACGGCGTATGCAGCTCGACTCTCCTGCACCCGTACCTTACCGCACCGCAAAACGTCAGCATCGATGAAGGGCGAGAAGCTCCTTGAGGATACCGTCAAACTGGGGCAGCGGCGGCGCGGGGGAACGTTTTGCATCGGCATCGGCGGACAGCGTCCATCCGACGATGGCACACGCATGCCGCATCGCGGCGATGGCGACGAGGTCGTTGTCATAGGTGATGCTCACCCGAAACGCCTCGACGTCGGGGTCGTCGCCGGGAAGCGACGGCAGATGCGAGGTGTGACCCGTGAAGGTGCGTGCCGACCGTTCCCGACCACCCCGGGCACCTCCTCCATCCACCGCGATGCCGGGGGGAAGACCCGCGTCGCACGCAGCGGCCGTCTGCACCATGAACTCGATGGCAACATGCTCGATGAGATGGGCGGCACCGGTTCCCACGATCTCCTCGCCGAAGCGCTCGTGACCCGCGCTCACGCAGATATGCTCACCGAGGTCGGGCATCGTCTCGAGTATGCTCCGTGCCGCGGCCGCGGTCGTCCGAACTCCCCTCGGGACGAGCACGGTGACGTCGATGGCGTCGGGACGCACGTTGACATGCTCGATGCTCGGAAGCTCGATGTCCACCGTCGACGACGCCGACCGTCGCACCGGTTTCCGCCCTGCGTCCGTTCCGTCTCCTGGCGACCGCGTCGGCATCCTTGTCCCCTATCCAACGCTGCCCATCAGCTGCTTGGCCAATGAGGTGGGACTGGATATGGATACCGGGGTCGCATCGTTGGAAAGCGTGAGGTACACTGCATAGCCGCTTGCGGAACTGCTGTAGCTTGAGGCGTCGACCACCACGGCGTTCCAAGCGCTTCCCGAAGAGGTCGTACCCGATGCGACGAGACCGGAGGTCCCTGCCGTGCCTGCGACGCTATCAAGGCCCTCGCTCGCCTCCAAGGCCGCAAGCGCATCCGCCGCGTTGTCCGATTCACCATCGAGCGACAGCAGGCACACGGCGGCGGGTGTGGCTCCCGCCGAGATGGCATCGCTCGAGAGCACGTTACCCGATGAGTCGAGCATCGCGACCACCTGCGCACCTGACGACTTGCCCACGATGCGCGCTGCTGCGCTGCTGTCCCCCATCGCCGCGGAGGCGAGGTCGGTCGCGATGCCAGCGAGGTAGCTGGCCGTGGTGTCACCGGCGGGTGCCTTCACGTAGGTCGAGCCTATCGCCGTATAACCGTCGCCGGTGAGGGTCGAGGCGACGTTGTCCGATGCGACGTACTCCGAGAGGTTGCCCGTCGCCCCATCGGAGGTCTGCGTCTTGAAGTACCAGTATGCGCCCCCGGCGATGATGCCGAGGATGATGAGGAGGATGAGGATGATGGCGAGTACGGGAAAGCGCCTCTTCCCCCTCTTCCCGCTTGCCTCGTGCCGGTAATCTCGAGAATGTCCCGCCACGGAGGGTCTCATGGCGTAGACGCCCGACATCGGTTCGGACGCGATGACCGTCCCGCACGTGGGACAACGTGCCGATCCATCGGGGATCTGCGAATGGCATGATGGGCACCTCATGGGCACGCTCCTCAGCGACAGGTGATATGCGCAGGGTCACCGACAGGCAACTCCACAATCATAGTCCGCAGAGAGATGTCGGGAAACCCTGCAATGCGGATGTTAGGAGATGACCCGGTAATAGAGCGTCACGATGCCACTGCTCTTGTAACCCAACACGGCGGCGGCGTCGGCGTCGAGATCGAAATCACGGTCCGTACTGGCAGGGCCGTAATCGTCCACCGTGCAGACGACCGTCTTGCCGTTGTAGTAGAACTGCACCTGCGTGCCCTTGGGCAACGCCTTGCTCGCGACACCATAGCCGGCCCAGGGATCGGCATACCATGTGGCGACACCGGTTCCCCAAGTGCCGTCCTGCAGGTTGATCTCATCGGAGGATGCCGTCGAGGCCGATACCGGAGTCGCGGAGGCGATCGCGGACGATGAGGCGGAAACCGTGGTGACCGAGGCCGTTGGTTCCTGTTGCTGGGTGGCGGTCTCCGACGTGGCGTCCACCTGGGACACCTGGGTCTGCTCGGAGCCATCGATGAGCTCGCTGGAAGAGGTGTGCCTCACCGAGACCTTCGTCGCCGAGTCAGTGGTATCGGTAACCTTGATGCTCTTGGCGTTGCCGATGCCCACCGTGGTGGAATCGAACGAGAAGGCGCCGAACGCACTCGGGGCCATGGCAGCGGCAAAACCCAAAGCCATGGTGGCGGCGGCAAAGGAGGCGATCGGGCGGACGTGTCGTCGTGCACGGACAGAGTCGTGTTGGGCTGGCAAAGATAACTCCTCGATGTTGGGGACGTGACATGCGCTTCGCAGCTATACGATGGTTGTAGGATGACTGGCTGCGGGAGCGATATAGGAAAGTCAAAGCAGGAAAAAACACGCGGTTCTCAATTATACTTAAAACGTAGAATATGGCAACCGCTCAATATATAGTATATTTTACATATTAAATACTATATTACGGATAGAATACGAGTATTCTCTTTTTCTATGCACAGGCCCCGCAGAAGGGCCCCATCCTGCCCACGAAGATTCGCGATCACCTACCTGCGACGCCGGCGACGTCTGCGGGCCACGATGACCACCTGCTTGTCGTTGAGCGAAGCAGCGGGATGTCCATCAAAGGATCCAAACGTCTCGGTAACGTCAAACCCCGCATCGACGAGTTCGCGAGCCATCAGGTCGGCCGTGAGGATGAAGCGCCTCTGGTGCGTCGCACGCATCGTCCACGTACCATCCTTGGCCTTGAGCGCCGAGATCGTCTCGATGTCGATGTGTTGACCGTCGTTCGGGTAATCATACAGATTCACCAGGACGTGGGTTCCATCATGTGCCGCTCGGACGAGCGGTTCCTCGCTTTGAGCCCGACGATAGGCGAGACGGCGATAGTTGGTGAACGCGAACACCGCCACGCCGTTGGGGACAAGGGCGTCTCCCAGATCGCGGAGCACCGTTCGAAGGTCGGAGAGGGTCTCGACGCAAGTGAGCGCGTTATCCGCGCACACGAGCGCCTCGGCCTTCTCGAGCCCCATCGCCGGGGCGATGGCACCAAGCGACCCGCGGACGAACTCGACATCCCCCTTGGCTCGGGCGATCTCATCGTCCTTGTTCGCGGCGAGACCTCGCGCCTTCGCCAGCAAGGCGTGATCCGAGTCGATGGCGACGACCTCCATGCCCCAGCTTGCAAACAGGACGGAGCGGTGCCCGCTCCCGCAACCGACGTCGACGATGCGTCGCGCGCCGGCGCTGATGAACGCACGACGGCAAAGGAGCGATTCGCTCTCCAGTCGCTCACCCCAGTTGATGACGCTGTCAAGCTCCTCTCCCGAGATGCCGCGCCCGGCGATGGCGGTGGTGTCACGACGCGCGCTCTCGCGGTTCGACTGATCGTGCGACTCGTCGACAGACTCCGCGCCCGCGTTCTGCACCCGCGTGCCCCCTGTCTCCCGGACGGCTTGCGCCACGCGCTCCGCCCGGGCGAGATCGGCACGAGGACGTCTTCCCACCGAGGCATAGCGTCCCCCGTATCGACGGATAAGCTCACTCGATACGTTGTTTGACGATGCGGGACCCTCATCGCCGGACGTCACGCACGTTACGATGGCTCGCGTCTGGGCCGCCTCGTCGACCACGGGGACGACCTCATCGTCTGCGACATCGGGATCGACCTGTGCCCTGGCGATCGATGAGCCCTCCTGCTCGGAATCCCATCGCCCGTCACGTGCCGCCGATGGTCCAACGATGTCGGCGACCTCGAGCGGAGTGAGGACCGACGTCGCATCGGCGTCCGTCACCTCACGGTACACGTGCTTGCGCGAGGAGCGCTGCGTGGTCGCGCGCGTCGCCCCCTTGGTGGCGACCTTCCTGCGCACCACGACCGTGGGCACGGGGGCCGCCTTGTCGAGCCCCGCCTGAGGAGAGGGCAGACGGTTGTCGATGAGACCCGATGTGGGAGAGGACGAGACCCCCGAGGGCACACTCGCGCGACCCATGGGGGTCGCAGGGGGAACGGTCGATGCTCTGTCCAAAGGCCCTCGGCCTGCGGATGCGCCTTCAGGGGTGGTGGCGTCCGTGCTCCCCCCTTCCGACGCACCGGTCCTCGACGGCGTGAACGCGCCGGACTGTTCGTCAAGTGCAAAGTCGCTCTCGTCGACGTCGAGAACGGCGGCCTCGATGCGCCGCGTCCGGGCCGTGAGCCATTTCGCGCGGTCGACCTCGGGCATGTCGGAGGGTATGTGCGGCGGATTGCTGTCATGACGAGGGCGATGGCTCGCGTGTACCGGCATCGCCTCGGCGAACCGTTCACTTGTCGTGGCGTCGTATCCAGACACACCGCCATTCGGCACGAAGGGGTCGTCATAGTCGTCTTCGAAGCTCGACGTGCCGGGAGCGAAGGGGTCATGGGCACCCGGTTCGCAGAGATACGACTCGTCGCCCTCGGGATCCTCGGTGTCCTGGATGGAAGGTTCGACCACATGACGCGAGCCGAGGACCTTCACGCTCTCGTTCGGGTCGCTTGGCCATGGTGAGGCCCAGTCGTCGTGATCGCCGTTTCCCACGAGACGAGCCCTGCCCACCTCGGTGATGGGTGGACGGTGACTCCCGCTCGAAGCCGGGGTATCCACCACGGTACGACGCTTGTGCCAAGGCCAGGCACCACCCCGCGCAGGCTGCACATCACGTGTCGGAATCCCAGTATCTTCTTCCATGAACGCCCTTCCAATCGCTATGCCGTCCGAGGCCCTTCGGGAATGATAACCCAACAGAGCAGGTAGATCGCTATCATCGTCCCCGCAGTGGCGAACAACAGGACGATCCAGATGACGCGCATCAGCACGGGATCGAGGGAGAAGTACTCAGCCAAGCCACCACAGACGCCCGCGATCTTGCGATTGTTGCGCGAACGGTAAAGGCGCATCCCGTTGATGGCGGCAAACCGTCCGGTGCAAGCAGCATAGATGACGAGAATGCCGGCGACGATGATCACAACGGGCCAGATGACGTTTGCCGCGGCGGAGATGAGCGCCGAGAAGTCGGGCCACCATGGCGAGAAGACCCGCTCTGCAAGCGCCCATACTCCAGAGAAAACGAGTATGACACCGAGCGCAACCCAGATTTCGGAAGATTTATAGGATCGCTTTGCCATGTCCATCCCTCTCGACGAGAACCCGGTTATGGTGGGACAAGACGACGATGGTCGCATGCCCGACCCGACGCTGGATGGTCCCGCGGCTCTTCGCGCTCAACCGGGCCGCCTTCTCCCTCATGAAGTGGACCTCACGAGCGTGAGCACACCCAGTCCGCCGCTCAGTTCGATGTTCCACACCGGCTCGCCCGCGGCGACTGCCGTCGCGTACTCGGGAGTCGTCCAGACCCTCTGCGCCCCATCGACACCGCTGTTGAACCCATCATCGGCCGTTACGGCCTCGAGCCCGCTTGAGATGACGGCAGCCGAGACGCCAGCGGGGATCACGAAGGTGACTTGCGATGCCCCGGTGGAGATGGTGGCCGACGACCCGCTGGGCGCCGGCTCCCCCAACATCACATTCGTCATGGATGCACCGGCGTTCACCTTGAGCGAGCTTATCGAGAGATCCGTCAGGTCGAGCGTGGTGGAACTGGCACCGGCGTTGACCGTGACGGTTTGCCATTGCACCGACTCCGGCAGGGTGAGCGTGTAACTCGATGCGAACGACATCATCCCCGAGTCGACCTTGAGCGTGGGAACGCTCGTGGCGGTGTCGGTCAACTCCAGGTTCACCCCGTCGAGCAGCCCCGACGAGCCGGTGAGACGTGCCTCGGTCTTGTCGGTGGCCACCACGTCGAACGTCGAGCCGCCGCTGTTGACGATGAGGTTGGAGTACGTGTACGAGCCGAGGCCATCGGTGGTGGCGCGCTCCCGCCCGTCGACGTTCACCGCATGCTCGGCGGAGGGCCCCATAAGGGAGGTGGTGAGCAGGGAGGTCTCGTTCAAGCAGTTGTTGAAGCCCAACAGGAGCACGCCGATGAGGAGAAGGTCCGATACCACACGGCATGCCGTCGACTTGAGTGCGGACCCGAGAATGGAGATGCCCGCCGCCACCACGAAAAGCGGCCAGAGCGCCACGACGCAGGAGATGTATGACCAGGGAAGGTTCCCGATGCTGCACATGAGCAGGAACACGCCGATGAGCACGACGAATATCCCCGAGGTGAGGTGGGAGATGCTCCACGCCTTTGAAGGGGTGGCTCGAACCATACGGTAGAATCCGGCCATGATGATGACGATGGGCCAGAAGCTCCACCACGAGACGCCGCTGATGGTGCGTGCGAAGAGAGCCACCACCCCGATGGCCACGAGGAGGATGCCCAGGAAGACCACTCCGCGTGAAGCCGGTGCCCCGGAGGGGCCCGTCCCCCGTGCGGCGCTATCGGAAGGGGGGTCTTGAGACGCCGACGCGGTGGGGTCGAAGGCGCGTGCGTAGCTGGCCGCATACCCGGCACCAGGGGCGCAATCGTCGTCGGGCCGAACGTCAGCGGCGATACGCGAGGTGAACCCGGCCGTATCGGCCGTTTCAGCGTTTGCCACGGAGGCGGCGGCGCGGCGCGGCTCCTTGGCGCACTCCTCGGCCGACATACCCTCAGGACAGGGCTCAACACCTCTAGGCGGCACGGGTGCACTCGCACCCGATCGGCGCCGGTGAGACGGCTTGGCCTCCTCGGGTTCCACATCGACGTATGCGGTGAAATCCTGCGGCCTTTGGGGAATGATGAACCAAAGCACCAGGTAGACCAATATCGGTGAGCCAATACCTGCGATGAGGATGATCACCGCGATGATGCGGATGATCGTCGGGTCAAGCCCGAGGTAGTCGGCGATGCCGGCGCATACGCCGCCTATCATCGCATCGTTGCTGCGATATAGATGCCTTGTCGCCATCGTCCCGCCTCCTCAAAGCCGCTGCGAACGCTTACCCGTACCCTCGCTGACCACGCCGGTCACCCGGCATCGAGGTCGTGGACCTCATGGATCCGCTTCACGTCGCCCGCGCGGCACGTATCCTCGGATGCGGGTGCGCCTATCGGTCTACGCCCGTGGGTCTCTCGGCATCGACGTCATCGGTCTCGCCAGACGACACGTCATCCACGTTCGCAGAGAGGGTGTCCGGCGCACTCACGCGGATGAGGGCGACGCGGCGGCGGCGCATGGACTGCACCTTGAAGACGTATCCCTCGATGGTGAACTCGTCACCCGCCCGAGGAACGTAGTCGATCGTATCGAGCAGCCAGCCCGCGATCGTCTCATAGTCCTCGGACTCCTTTACCGGCCAACCACGCTCGAGGGAGTCGTCGATGGGAAACCTTCCATCCACGAGCCACTCGCGGTCGGACAGTTGCGTGAGGAACTTGTTGTCGGGGTCGTATTCGTCGGCCAGTTCGCCCACGATCTCCTCGACGATATCCTCTACGGTGATTATGCCAGCGGTACCACCGTACTCGTCAACAACGATGACCATTCGTTGATGGGACGTTTGCATCTCGCCGAGCAGGGGCAGGAGATCCTTGGTGTCGGGGACGAAGACCGGGTCGCGCATGTAGTCGGTGATGGAGGCACCGTCCTTGCCGTCCATGAGCGGCACGAGCAGGTCCTTGACCATCGCCACGCCGATGATGCGGTCAGGCGAATCGTGAAACACCGGGAGTCGCGAGCAGCCCGTGCCGCGCATGTGCTCGATGGTCTCACGCACGGTGGCATCATCCTCGATGAGCTTGAGGTCGACGCGCGGCACCATCACTTCGCGGGCGATGGTATCGCCGAGGTCGAATATCTCGTGTATCATTCGCTTTTCCTCGTCGAGCAGCGAATCCTGTTCGGAGACGAGGTACTTGATGTCGTCCTCTGAAACGGTCTGGCGATCCCCTGCCGACTTGATGCCCAGCAGCCTCGCGACGCCGTTCGTGGAGTGGGCGAGAAAAGCCACGACCGGAGCCGCGACCTTTTCGGCGACGGCGAGCGGATGTGCCACCTTCTTGGAGACGCCTTCCGCATCGGCCAAGGCGATGCGCTTGGGTACGAGCTCGCCGAAGATGAGCGTCACATAGGAGACGAGCAAGGTCACGAGGACGACGGCGAGGCCCGACGCGATGGTCGAGAGCCATGCGAGGCCAAAGCCGGAAAGCCAGACGGCGAGCGGCTGGGAGAGCGTGTTGGTGGCCGCTGCTGCGGCGCCAAATCCCACAAGCGTGATGAACACCTGGATGGCGGAGAGAAGGCGATCGCTGTCCGCCGAGATGTCGAGCGCGGCCTGTGCCTTCTTGTCACCCTCGTCGGCATCTTGCTGCAACGCCGTGCGGCGCACCGAGATGAGGGCCATCTCCGACATGGAGAAATAGCCGTTGATGAGGACGAGGATGAAGGTGAGCAGGATGCTGAACGCTATGTCCACAGAAGTCTCGACCAGCCTAGGTCAATGGTGGATGGGGAGGTGCGGAGATGACGCACCGGTTCTCGGAACGGACTCGAGCCATGCCGAGGCGTATCGGAAGCCGAGGGATGGCATACGCGCATCACCCCAAGCGATGGACCAATCTTGTTCCCCGGGACAACATCGGTACGATGGTGGTACTGAGACATGCAGACCTCTCGACGAGATGGTTTGAAGGAGCAGCGTGCTATGTTACTAACTATAGCGCGGTGACCAATCGATACGGCAACCTGAGCGCAAAACGTCGACACGCGGATACGTTTACCGTCGCCAAACGGGCGATGACGATGCGATGTGGGCGCTTGCGACAAGGAAACGAGGCGAGCATCTGCACAGGTGCGATCGACTCACGGGTTCTCGCGACACGGCTGCTACGCGACGACCTCGAAACCGGTGTCCTCGATGACGTTGACCACGGCATCGTGATCGACGAGACTGGGATCGTAGGTGACCTCGACGGTGCCGGCCTCGTAGTCGGCCGTGGCACTCGTGACGCCGACCAGGTCGGTCAGAGCCATCTCGGTCTTCTTCTCGCAGGAATGACATTTCATGCCCTCGACCTTTAGGATCTCGTCTTCCATGGCAACTCCTCTCGATGGTAACCGGCAGATCGGTCTAGGTTGACGTTCCGCACACTCAGCACGGTATACCGCAACGCATGGTGGCACCGATGACCGTGCGATGACAAAACGGTCATAGGCAGAAGCCGGGGACCACACCGGTCGCGTCGTCGGCATCGTCGCCGTGAACGTTGGGTTCCCCCTCGCCGTTGATGCCGTTGAACCTGCTGCTGTCGTCATCGTCAGCTGAACGTTCCCACCACCAGCACGCCTGCCCATCGAAGGATTTCACGAGCACGCCGTAGCCCATCGCGCTCTCCGCGTTGCCCGAGGAGCAGGCCACGCCGGCCTCAGAGAAGAGTTGGTATTGCGTACCCTCCGCGTCCAAGACGTCGGCGTAGGGCTGGCGACCCGTCTCCCACCACGAATCGACATCACCGGTCACCTCAACGAACGAGAACAGCCATAGCTTGTCGGAAGTCGTGGAGACCAGGGAAACGTCATCCGTCTCGCCGACGTTGTTCGTGCGCTTGTCCACCGCGGCGATCTCCTCCCGAAGGTCGGAGGGCAGTTCCTCCAGCATCCCGGAGTTAAGGTAGGCGCGCATCGCCGACGATCTCCAGCCCCCCGCGTTGTCGGCACGGGTGCACATCGGGCGGCTGGCGATACAGTCCGTGAAGATGAACGTGATCCCGGCCATGCCGGAACCATCCGATCTCGTGTCATGGCGGAAGCCGGCGATCTGCACGCTGACGGCCGTGCCGTCGGAAAGGGTGAAGTCCTTGGTGGCACCGGTCAGATGGCCGCTTGAGTCCACCAGGTTGTAGTCCCTCTCCACCTGCAGGGCCCCATCATCGCCATCGGCCGCGGCGATCATGGACGACAGCCGTGAAAGCTCATCCCAACTGTAATCGTTGAGGGAAGCCCTCTGCTCGACCGTCGTCGCAGCGTCCGATGCAGACGAGCTGCTACATGCAGGGACCATTGTCACCCTGAGCGCGACAGACCCTGCAAGCAACACCAGGGCCACGACGATGACGATCAAGAGGCCCTTGTGAGGTCTCCTCCCCGTGCGACACATGAAAGCCTCCATCCTCGACATGGTCGAACCTTGGTTCTCCCGTGCCTTCCCATGGACCATCATGCCGCACTGCCGTCAAGCGCACGCGGGCGCGCCCAGTCGAGAATCACCTTCGCCTGCTCCACGGGAAGATCGCGCAATGACACTCTAACCCCTGGCGGGCTGGCAAGCAGTGCGATTTTGATGGTGGCCACCTTGACACGCTCTTGAAACGGCGTCTCGCTCGTGCGCACCCACTGGATGCGCGAGCGCGGTGCGATGGTGCGCGTGACGCCCCATCCACCATGTTGCAGGACGACGAAGCCCGCGTTGTGCGCAAAGCCGGCGTGACGATACCACAGCACCGCATACGCCACCGCCATGGCAAGACAGACGACGAGCGCCAGCCCCACGATGGCCCTCCCCAAACGCACGTCGACAGGCACCGTCGAAGCGGGAAGGAGCAGCGACGCTCCAGCCGCGACGAGGGCGAGCACGAGTCCTGGCCACAGTGCGAAGCGGTTGAACGACCTTCGAACCGCGACCGGCGGCAAGCCGCCAAGCCTCTCGGGTGCCGCATCGTAGCCAGGCAGAAGCTCGTCGACAAACGCACGCGCCTCCTTGCGACGGATGAACGGATGCACCACGAGCGATCCGGCCACGGCATCGGCACGATGGTTCCCCTCGCTCGCCGTCACGAGCGACACCTCGGCGTAGCCGATCAGACGGCTCAGGAATCCCTGGTGTATGCGCACCGCCTGCACGCGCACCACCGAAACCCCGGAGGAGTAGCGCGAGAGCAGCCCGCGCTCGACCTCGATGCGGCCCCCTCGTCGACGCACGACGAAGCCGCCGTACGTAAGCGTGGACGAGATGACGCCAAAGACCCAACTGACGAGGAGGACGAGCATCAGCGTGAGAACGATCAGGACCGCACCGGCCGCAAGAAGCTGAGCGCCTGCGAGTTCAACGGCATCGGCCGCCTGCTGCTTGACGGAGTCGGGCAGATATCTTGAGAACTGCGAGATGAACCCCATCGTGATGAGCAACGGCAGCAAGACGTTCGAACCCGAGAGTCCCTTGAGCAGGAGTTGCTTGCCGGTGAGCGTACGTTCGAACCCGATTGCCGCATCATCGGTGAAGTCGCCGCCAAACATCCCGCGCAGGCTTCCCGAGGAGCCGTCCATCTCGGTCCGCGCACGGGAGAGCCCCTTGGCCATGCCACCTCCAACGCCCTCATCGGCAGTGCCCTCGAACTGCGCCACATGCCTCTCCAACTGCGCAGATCGCGTCGCAGGCAAGACGGGGGCGCTCCCCATCGCACCTTCGCCCACCAACCGCCGTTTGCGGTCGAACATCTCCGATCGCAGCGCCTCGTACTCGCCGAGCGTAAGTGCCTTGATGTGCCCCCCTCCCTGACTGCCCGATGCGGTATCCACCGTGAGCGTGACCAGTCCCAGCAGGCGTTCGAGCACGTTTGCCGTCGCGTTGACGGCGTAGACGCGCATGAAGGGGATGTGCTCGTGCTTCTTGTTGAAGATGCCCTTCTTGATGTGCAACTCGGAAGAGGTGAGCTCCCACGTGAATCGTTGGTATGAGACGACGGACACCGTCACGTCGATCGCCACGAACACCGCGACCACAAGGGCGATCAGCACCGGCACGGGCAGAGACGAGTCGTTGAGGTTGAGCAGGGGAAACAGCGAGACGACGATGGGGACGAGCAGCTGCCTGAGGTTCTCGATGGCCTTGAACATGATGTAGGCCTTATGCACATGGTGTGGACCTGGAGCTATGGCGCTCATCTACGAATCCTCCCGGGCCAGGGCCGCCAAGGTCGCCACGCGGTCGCGGAGACCGTCGGCCTCCTCGACCGGAAGACCGGGTACCTCATGCTCACCAGCCGCCGTCGCCACCGTGACCGCGGCCAAGCCGAACGCCCGTGCGATGGGACCCTGCTTCGTGTCCACATGCTGTACGCGCACGAGTGGGATCACGGTATGCTTGTGGACGATGATGCCC
Organism: Coriobacteriia bacterium; assembly: GCA_015655215.1. Classification (GTDB taxonomy): domain Bacteria; phylum Actinomycetota; class Coriobacteriia; order Coriobacteriales; family RUG033; genus JAATFL01. The sequence continues at coordinate 55,342 of JAATFL010000008.1, read as the reverse complement.
TCGAGGAGGTCGACCTCCTCCTCGGTGACCTCGTAGTGCCAACGGATGTATCGGACGCGAGGAACGATGGCGACGTCGACGACCGCGAGCGCCACGGCTACCACGATGGCGCCGACGAACCAGGACGTCCCGAGCACATCGGCTCTCCACAGAATGGCGAAGATGCCGATGAGGACGCCCGCACCGATGAGGCTGCTGAGGGCCTCTGAGATGCGCCAGACGCTGACGATGCGGGGATCGAGCCGTTTTGCCGGCAGGTTGCGCATAGGATTCGTGCTCCTTATCCGTGAGGGTACTGCAGTACCCTCTGCCTGAGTCGACACGGACCACATCTCCCCGTCGGGCTACGCCAGTTCTGCACCGGCCATCTTGGCCGCCGCCGCCTTGTCGAAGTTGCCGCCGGTCCTGGTACCTACCGCACCCATGACCTTGCCTATGTCGCGCTTGGAGACGGCCCCGGTTTCGGCGATGGCCCAGGTGACGAGCGCCTTGAGCGCGTCGCCTTCCACCTGTTGCGGCAAACACCCTTCCAGGATGGAGACACGCCGCTCGAACTCGGCCGTGCGGTCGGGGTTGTCACCAGCTTTACGCGACATCTCAAGCGTCTGGCCGGTCTGCTTCAGCACGCGCTTCACCATGTCGTTGACTTCCTGCTCGGATGCCTCGGCATGTTTGTCGACCTCGAGGTTCTTGACCTCCCCCAAGACACCGCGCAGGGTCATGAGACGCACCTTGTCATGTGCCTTGAGGGCGGTCTTGATTCCTTCGTTGAGCTCGTTGCGGTTCATGAGGTGATTCCCTTCGTATGATGGGTCGAAACGCCACGTTCGGGACAGGGAGTGCAGGAGAGGGCAAGGCTTCGGTGTGGCAGGAAGACCAACCGCATCGAGGACACGTGAGCGCTCGCATCAGTCCTGAGCCATCGCCCGCTTGAGGTCGATGATCTTCTGCCGGTACGCCGGCAACGACGTGCCCAGCATCTGACAGGCGAGGATCCCGGCGTTCTTCGAACCGTTGATGGCCACGGTCGCCACGGGCACCCCCGTCGGCATCTGGACCATCGAGAGCAGCGAATCCAAACCCCCCAGGTCACTTGTCTTCATAGGCACGGCGATCACGGGCAGGGGTGTGAAGGCCGCCACGACGCCACCGAGATGCGCCGCCTTACCGGCAGCCGCGATGATGACCTTGATACCACGGTCTGCCGCACCCTCGGCCCACTCGTGCACCTTCGCGGGATTGCGATGGGCGCTCGCGATGATGAGCTCATATGGCACACCCAGCGCATCGAGCTGCTGGGTGCAGCCTTCCATGGTGGGCATGTCGCTCTTCGAGCCCATGATGATGCCCACGAGTGGCGTGCCCTCTATCTCGGACATCAAGTCCGCCTCCTTGCTGGTCGCGTTCCCTGCTGGCCGGACGTCTCAACCAAGAGATGTCCGACGTGTCAACTGACAAGGATACACTTCGAGGACCCCACATCCATCGTATCGACACGTATAACGACCCTTCGGGACACGCGACGGCGCATTCACCCCTCAGCGGTGATGCCCTTTGTGCCAAAACCATCTCAATCGGAGTTGAACGGTGAGGACGATGGAAGCCAGACGACTCATGATGGCAAACGCTGACGGACCCTATGGCCGACGGGCCGCCAACCGCCTCGTCACCCGATGCGCATGAGACGCACTGAGTCGGCAGCAAGAGAAAAGGGATGACCATGGGTAAGAGCGTGGAGAAGGGTGTGATCACCACCGACCGACGCACCTTCATGAAGGGCGCTGCGTTGGTGGGCGCTGCTGCGGCGGTGAGCGGCCTCGTCGGTTGCTCACCAAAAACCTCCGATGACACCGGCTCGGACGATGCCGTGGGAAACCGTTGGCAGTCTGCCGCGGCGGTGAGTTGGCACACCGCACCGAACCCCATCGACGAGTCGAAGATCGCCGATGGGGGCACCTATGATGTGATCGTCGTGGGGGGCGGCGAATCGGGCCTGTGGACCACACGCTCGACGAGCAAGAACGGCCTGTCCGTCGCGGTCATCGAGATGCAGACCGAGGAGAACCACATGTGGATCGGTGGCGAGGTAGGCACCATCAACTCGCAGTGGGCACTTAGCCATGGAGCCAGGACGATCGATCCGCAGGAATTCATGCGCGAGGTGTTCCGCCGTAACGAAGGTCGCAGCGACCAGCGCCTCATCAAGGATTACGTCGAACACTCTGGCGAACTCTTAGACTGGGCCATCCAAGACATCGACACCACATGGATGGAGGAGAACACCCATATCGGCTCCTGCCCACCGGATGACCGCATGGTCATGGACCCCTCCGACTACAAGTTCTACACCGGTACCACCATCTTCCGATCACCCAGTGCCGGACTGTCCGAGTGGAACTGGGGACCGACCATCTTGAGCCATCATCGCGACCAATCCATCGCCGATGGCGCTGTCTGGAACTACAACCAACATGCGGAGTATCTCGAGAAGGACGGCTCCGGCCGCGTGGTGAGCGTCGTGGTGCTCGATCAGGAGGGTGGAACCTACCTGCGCTACACCGCCACCAAGGGCATCATCCTCACCGGCGGCGACTTCGCCGGCAACGAGGACATGATGCGCGACATCAACGACGAGTACCGTCATCTCGCCGAATCCCTGGGCGATATCGAGCTTGCCACCGTCGCTCCCATGATGCTTACCCGCGACGGTTCCGTAATCCAGATGGGGGTGTGGGCCGGCGGGCACATCGAGGTCGGGCCGCACTCGGGGATGAACACGGGCCAAGCGGGCCCCGAGACTCCCTGGGGACCGGGTTCACCCATGCTCAACCAGAACGGCTTGCGGTTCTGCGACGAGTGCGCGGGTGGCACTGAGGGGTCGGCGTATCTGGTTCCCCGTCAGCCCAAGGGTTCCGTCGTCGCGATCAACGACGCCAACTGGCAGGACCTCGTCTACGCGATGCCCCCCGCCCATGAGGCCGTCGATTACCGCCGGAGCCAGGGCTGGCCGGAGACCGTCGACTCGATGAATGCCGTCCAGCCAGGCGACAAACCGACTACGGCCATCGCCTACTCCTCCCAACCTGACGTCTATTGTGCCCAAACCATCGAGGAACTCGTGAAGATCGTCGGCATCTGGGATGAAAGCCAGCAGAAAGCTGCCATAGCCGAGATTGAGAAATATCAAGGATACTGTCAAAACGGTGAGGATGAGGACTTCGCCAAGGATTCCCGCATCCTGGCTGTCACACGCCTCGATACCCCGCCTTACTATGCCGTCGTCGGTAGCACCACCAGCATAAACCCTGGTCTCTGCCAGACCACCGGCCTCGACACGGACTATCAGCACCATGTGCTCGACGACGATCTCGCACCCATCCCTGGTCTGTTCGCTGCGGGGAACGACTCGGGAAACCGGTTCATCGTGCAGTACGCGACACCGCTTTCCGGCATGAGCCTGGGCTTCTGCCTCACCGAGGGGATGTTGCTCGGTCAGCGGATAGCCTCCGGTGAGATATCGTAGACCACCTCGTCGAGGTCTGCTGGTTTCCCTCTACCCACAGAGGATGCCCCAGTATGACCGGGGCATCCTCTATCTTACAACGGCACTGGTTCCCCATCACAAGGACCCTATCGGTACCCCGAAAACGCCGATGCTGCTATCCTGGGGCCAGTCGATTCGATGACGACGGGGATGGTGGGGTTTCGTGATGGCGAGTGGCATGGTTGGGACATCGGACCTCGATTCCCGAGAATCCCCGGAGGAGACGGAGCATTTCTCCTTCCAAGGCCTCAGGCAGTTCGTCGGTTACGGGTTCATCACCGCGTGGGTGTTCTTCTTCTTCGACAGCAACGTGCTCTTCCTCACCCCTCAGCCCCATATCTCCCTCCTCGACCTCCATGCCCTCAGCTCGCTCACCACCGGACTCGTCCCCTTGCTGCTGATCGCCGGATCCTCCCACCTCTCCCCGCTCAACCCCCGTCGCGAGCTGCACTTCGTGGCCGGACTCGCCTGCGCCGCGGGAACCTGCCTCATCTCCCTTGCCAGCCTCGACGTCATACCTGGCTGGCTCACCACGCTTGGCTTCGTGCTCGGCGGTACGGGAGCTGCGTGGATTCAGATCGCCTGGGACGAGCTCTTCGCGACGCATTCCACGACGAACGCCGCGCTGTGCATGGGGATCGCCAGCGTGGCCGGCTACCTTCTCTATCTGACGGTCTCCTTGCTTCCCCAGGGCATCGCCGTCGCCAGTGTCATCCTCCTCCCCATCGTATCCGCGCTTTCGCTGCGCCCGAGCCGAAGTCCTTACCTCGCCATGGGAACCGTGCTCGGGGACGCATGGCGGCTCTTCGCCCGAGCGAAGCCGTGGAGACTCATCATGCTGGTCTTCATCGTCGAATTCGCCTACGGGGCGCTCCGTACCCTGAGCACCCCCGACAGCACGTCCGGGCTCGACCTCATGGGATGGACGCTGGGCACGGGCAGCCTCACCTTGGCGGTCATCGGCGATGTGGCGCTGGCGCTCTTCGCCAAACGCGTCAAGACGAGCATCGCCTTCTACGTCGCCATACCCTTCATCGCCATCACCGCCATATCGGCGGCCCAGATGGGCGCGACGGGAAATCCGATCGTGTTCCTCATCGCCTATGCCGGCATCAACCTGGTCTACTTGATGGTATGGTTGCTCTTCATCGAGCTGGTCACCTCACGGGGCATCCCGGCCCTCATCGCCTTCGGATGCCTGCGTGCCGCGTGGTTCCTCGGCGCCTTTTCCGGCCAGCTGGCAGGACTCGTGTTGATCGACCAACCCCTCACCGTCGTCTTCATCATCCTGCTGCTGCTCATCGTCGCCGCGCTGCTGCTCTCGGGCGATGGGAGCTTCGCCCTCAAGGGGATCGAGGTCCCCCTCTCCGGCCAGTCGACGCTGGCGACCCGCGTCCAATCGCTCGCCAGTGCCCATGGCCTCTCGCCCCGTGAGACGGACGTGTTGCAGATATGGGCGTCGGGGCACCAGAGCTCCTATATCGAGGAGAGGCTCCATATCTCCAAGAACACCGTCAAGACGCATCTCTCGCACATCTACCTCAAGACCGGCGCCGAGAACCGCGAGGAGCTGCTCAACCTGCTCGAACGACACGCTTGAGCCGCCGCGACCCCTACGCCACGCAGGACGGCACCCGGGAGCCATCGCCAAACAGCAGGTCGTGCTCCTCGACCGGCAAGGCGGCGCGAGCTCTGTCGCGCACGCCGTTCACGCCGATGAAGAACTGCCGCATCATCGCCACCATCAGGTAGCGCCCCTTGGGCGTGAGGGTGATCTCGTCGTCATCGTCCACATCGTAGGCACCGTTCATCTTCATGAAGGCGTTTTCCACGGGCAGTCCACCGGCAACGGTACAGCCGAAGTCACGCTCCCACTCCCGCTTGTCCAGGCGCAGGCCAAACAACGACATCATGAAGCGATATCGCATACGGTCGCTCTTGGTGAAGCTCGTCTTGCCCATGATGGACATATGCCCCGCACCGATGGCCTCGCCATATTCGCTGAGCGAGAACGTGTTCACGTACAGGCTCCCGTCGAGGTAGGTGAGCCCACCGCTGCCGATGGCGGGGTACTCCTCGTAATCGACGACGTATTCGTCGATCATGCCACCGGTCGTGGACGAGAAGGTCCAGGCGGAGCCGTGTGCGAACGGTGCCTTGCCCGTGATGGGGTCGACGTCGGTGAGTGCGTGGTCGATGATCTCGTAGAAGCGCCTCTCTCGACCATAGGACACCTCACCCATCGTGGCCTTGAGCGAGCGTTCCACCGATGGCGACGCCATGAGCGGGTAGAAGGTGGTCTGCGTGCACCGCGCCTGCTTGAGCATCTCGACGTCGTGGAGCAGCATCTCCTCGGTCTGCGCGGGGAGGTTGAAGATCATGTCCACGTTGAGTGTCTTGAACATGCCCTCGACGGACTGCAAGCGTTCGAGGATCTGCTCGGCACTGCCATATTTTTCGTATCGATCCATCTGCTTGAGAAGGCCGTCGTCAAAGCTCTGGACACCCACCGACAGGCGCTGCACGATCTGCGAGAGCTGCTCGAGGTACTCGGGAACCAGATGGTTGGGGTTCGTCTCACTCGACACGTCCTTGATGGAGAAGAGCTCGCGCGCCAGCCCGATGGTCTCGGCGAGCTCATCGATCATGATCGTGGGAGTGCCGCCCCCCACGTAGAGTGCCTCGAAGTCGTAACCGAGGTCCTCGAGCATGCGCATCTCCGTGCGGACACTGTCGAAATATGGCTTCGCACGCTCCTCGCTGAAGGGGAATCGATTGAACGAACAATACGGACACAGGCGCTCGCAAAAGGGGACGTGCAGGTAAAGCATGTAGGCGCGCCCCGGTTGGGGAGCTGGCAGGATCGTCTCGCTGGTGGGCTTGAGGTCGAGATAGCGCTTGTTCATGTGCCGGACTACGGATGAGAGCATACGTTCAGAGAGCATGAAGACCTCGGATCTCGTGAGATAGACGATGAACGCCTTCACCGGCGTTGGCTTTTATCGTGATGCAGTCGACAAGCTGACGGCCTCAATGTAGCGCGCACGTTTACCCCGTCGCCCTCGGTAGGTGGCAACCATGCGGCGAGTGGAAACCAGATGTGGGCGGATGGATGCCGTCGCTCGCGACAAACCGCATGGTGGTCTGCTCGGCAGGCGACGGATGTCCGCCCCAGGGCCGTGCCGACCTTCGGATGCACCGGGCATCGCCTCCACCGGCGATTGCATCGTCATGTCCATGTTTACCGATGGGAACCGCCATGACGTCCCTGGTGGCCTTTGGCGTCGGCTGCTTGGTGGATTGTCATTCCATGAAACGGTATCCTTGAGCGTGTGGTCCTCTGCGCGTCCCCGCGCGATCGCACCACGGTGAGGAAGGAAGCCCATGCTCGGTCCGCAGCAGTTGGTACAGGTGGCGCTGTACGCAGTACTTGCGCTCATCGGCATATTGTCGTTCTTCTCCCCCGCGGTGGTCCACTCGACGTCTTCGGCCGTTGCCAACAGACCCCACGGCCTCCTGCACGTCATCGCCTTTGCGGTCGGCTCAACCATGGCGATCATGGTCCTAGGGTATCTCTCGTCCGTGATCGGCGCACATATCACCGCACCACGCCTCCTCGTCGTGCGGATCGCCGGGGTGGGCATCGTCGCCCTTGGCGTGCTCGAGTTCGTACCCATGAGCGCCGGCCTCTTCCAACGGGAACTCATGCTTCCCACGTTTCGCACGCGGGACCGCGCTGGCTCGTCTCTGAACTCCCTCTACCTCGGGGTTCGCCTCATCCTCGGCTGGGTCCCATCGTTCTCACCCATCGTGCTCGCCATGCTCTTGTTCGCGGTCAGCGCCAACAGCGTCAGTGCCGGGCTCCTGTCCACCACCGCGTTCACCGTCGGTTTCCTCGTCGCATTGCTCGCATCGAGGCTTGCCGCACGTCAAGCCGCTCGCGTCATTGGCAGACATGTCAAATCGCTGCGGATTTGGATGAAGGTCTGCGGCGTCGGGCTCGTCGTCGTGGGGTTCATGGTGCTCACGGGTTGGATGAACGGTGCAACCGACTATCTCTCGCCGGTAACCATCCCGTCAAACGAGACGACCGCCAACTCGTCGAATGCGAACTCGTCAAACGCCAATGCGAACGACACCGCCAACGAGACATCCACGAACTCGAACATCACGACATCCGCCAAGCTCGTCGATGCCCCCGACCTCGATCTGGTCGACCAGTTTGGAATCCATCACAAGCTGAGCGACTACGAGGGCACCATCGTCGTGCTCGTCTTCTGGTCGACGGAGTCGAAGGCTTCGATCTCAGCTCTCGGGGACCTTCAATCATACTATGCTGACATGATCGTCTCCGCGCAAAAGGAGGAGCAGCAGGAACTCGAATCCCAGGACACGGCATCCGGGAACACGGCAAACACCAGCACGGGGAACCTCTCTGGCTCCTCGAGTGCGACGACGGCCACGTCGCGCCCCGCGGTGACGGTGTTCACCGTGGTGATGTCGACAAGCTCAGAGTCCGCAACGCAGGCCACCGCCAACCTTTCCAACACCGTCGATTCATCGACCGCCTCGGGCGACACGAGCGTAGCGCAGCAACGGGCCGCTCTCCTCGCCTCCTTTGCCAGTTCATCCGAGTCGAGCATCACCTCGCTTCTCGCAACCGACGGCTACACGTTCCCCGTGCTCTTTGACGGCAGCGGAGCTTCTTTCGAGGCGTATGGGGTCGACGGGCTTCCCAAGACATATGTCATAACCACCGATGGACGTATCGCCGGAAGCGTGACGGGAGCCCTCACGGCCGACCAGTTCAAACGCATCGTCGACGAGGGCATCGCCACCGAGACGGCATCGACCAGCACGTCCAACACGGCCACTTCATCCGCGGAGACGACGAACGCCGGCGCGTGACGAGGGAGCCGGCACCGCCAATCCGGCACTGGCTCCCCTTCGGCCCGCTCGTTACACAGGTGGGTGATCCCTAGCGATGCAGCCTTCGGGCGATGACGTCGCACACGAGCGCGGCGATGATGGTCTTCGAGTCCTCGACCTTACCGTCGAGCACCTCGTCGATGAACTCCCCCAGGTCGACCCACTCCACGTTGATGAACTCACCATCGTCCGGGTGCGCCTCCCCGGGAATCAGGTCGGTTGCCATGAACAAGTGGACGATCTCGTCGGAATATCCCACGGCCGACGAGATCGGGATGAGATAGCGCATGGTACCGGCCGTGTAGCCGGTCTCCTCCGACAGCTCACGTCGAGCGCATGCCTCGCAATCCTCACCGAGGTCGAGTTTCCCTGCTGGGATCTCACGTGTGACGCGCTCGAGGGCGACGCGGTATTGGCGCACCAGCAGTATCCGCCCCTTGCCGTCAAGCGCGATGATGGCCGTGGCACCGGGATGGCGGATGACCTCGCGACTCGACGTGCGCCCGTTGGGGAGCGACACGTCCACGTGGTCGACCTTGATCAGCTGCCCCGAGAAGACGCGATCAGAGCCGAGTATCGTCTCCTTGAGATCCGCATCCCCGTCGGCATCCCCGCAGACGACCGAATCGCCCGCGGAGCTCGTCGCATGCCGAGCCGCCATGATGGCGTCGTACTCCTGGACGATGCGTCGTATCTCGGCCGTCTCGGTCCCCGGCGACGGCGTCTGAGGACGCGACGGCTCAAAGAGCGACACGCCGGTGGAGAGGTCGGCTTGACGCGGCGTTGCACGATGGGATGGGGCGAATGGTGGCTGCTCGTCGATGGGATCGGGGGAGAGGGGCTGATCGGAGGGTCTCTGCGCCCTGATCCCATCCCCACCGAAGCCCACTTCCCCCTGACCAAGCCCCTCGTCACCTAGAACCATGTCTACTCCTCCCATGCCGCGCGCCCGCGCAGGGCGCGGGCACCGATATCGTTGCGTTGGAACTTACCCTCGAACCCGATGAGCGACGCCGCCAGGTAGGCGGTGTTCCTCGCCGTGGAGAAATCCCTGCCCAGCGCCGTCACGTCGAGCACGCGACCTCCCGAGGTGACGAGCGTGCCGTCGTCCTGCAAAAGCGTGCCCGCATGGTACACCGTCACCCCGTCGAGAGCCTCGGCCTCGTGCGTAGAACGGATGGGCTTGCCCTTCTCGTAATACCCGGGATAGCCAGCACTTGCGAGTACCACCGAGACCGCCCAGAGCGGGCTCCACGAGAGCGAGACCGTGTCGAGACGACCCTGGGCCGTCGCGACCATCACCTCGAACAGGTCGGTTTCAAGGCGCGGTAGGATCACCTGGGTCTCGGGGTCGCCGAACCGCGCGTTGAACTCAAGCACCTTGGGCCCGGCCGAGGTGAGCATGAAGCCGCCGTAAAGCGTACCGCGATAGTGAATGCCCTCTTCGCGAAGCGCATCCACCGTCTGCTGCATGATGTCCACCATCTGATCGTGCTCCGAGGGGGTCACGATGGGCACCGGGGAGTACACGCCCATGCCGCCGGTGTTGGGGCCCGTATCGCCCTCGAAGGCGCGCTTGTGGTCCTGTGCCGTCGCCATGGGTAGCATCGTCGCGCCGTCGGTAAAGGCGAGAAGCGAGCACTCGGGGCCGATCAGCATCTCCTCGATGACTACGGTCGCCCCCGCGGCACCGAACTCCCCGGCGAAACAGGCCTTGACGGCCTCGCGTGCCTCTTCATCCGTCATCGCGATGATGACTCCCTTGCCGGCGGCCAAACCGTCGGCCTTGACCACGATGGGGGCATGGTGGCCTTCGAGATAGGCGAGGGCGCCCTGTTCGGTGGCGAAGCTGCCGTATGCAGCCGTAGGGATCCCATGGCGACGCATGAGCTCCTTTGCGAACGTCTTGCTCCCCTCCATGCGCGCCCCCGAGGCCCCTGGTCCGTATGCGAGAATGCCGGCACGGCGCACGGCATCCGCGACGCCCGCGACGAGAGGGGCCTCGGGGCCGATGACCACGAGCCCCACGTCGTGCGCTCGAGCGAACGTCACCACGGCGTCCTGGTCGAGGATGTCGAGGGCGGCGACGTTGACGGCACAGAGGGCGGTACCGCCATTGCCCGGCGCCACGTAGGTGGTACCGGCGTGCGGGGAGGCGGTGAGCGAGGCGGCGATGGCGTGTTCACGACCACCCGAGCCGAGAATGAGGATGTTCATCCGGTCTTCGATCATGGAGGGTGACCCTTTCCCTTGCCGATGCTGTCAGGACAGGTTGGAGCGAACGCGGGTGCGCCGATGATACATGCGGCCGGGGTCGATGCACAACCGGAGATCGCACCGCCAGCACGTGCGGCTTGGCGCAAGGAGCCTGAGGTTCCGTATCCATGATGAACGTTATCGTCTCCGTTGGCGACCTGCAAAGCCCACCGTTGACGCCTCGTTTCGTGAGGGTGAGAGGCTCGTCGGCATAGGATCACCCATCCCCTCGCACATCCCTCTCCCGTGGGTCACCGGGATTTTGCAGAGCCCGCGCTCCTCCGATGTCCGATGCCATGAATCGCATATGACAAGGTAAACCGCTCTGCCATGCCATCGTCTCGAAGCCGCCCACCTAGGGATTACAGCCTTTTTGTCTATCCGGTGACGATTTCGAAACATATTCGATACATCGCACCTGATACTTTCTCTATGCGTTGCTCGCAGGGTCCAGAGTCCCCCCATCGGCTTAGTCCTGCGGATAGCGTTATCCGACAGGGGACTGCAAAAAGGAGGATGCATGGACGTCGCGACAATCATCGGCAACATCGATACGTTTGTTTGGGGTCTACCGCTCATCGTGATGCTGCTCGGCACGCACCTGTTCATGACCGTTCGCACGGGTTTCATCCAGCGCAAGCTCTTCACGGGCATCAGGCTGTCGGTCACCAAGGACCCCGACGCACCTGGTGACGTCTCGCAGTTCGGCGCCCTCGCCACCGCGCTCGCCGCCACCATCGGCACCGGCAACATCGTGGGTGTCGCCACCGCACTGGTCGCCGGTGGCCCCGGTGCCCTGCTGTGGATGTGGCTCACCGGCGTCTTCGGCATCGCCACCAAGTACTCCGAGACGCTCATCGCCGTCAAGTTCCGCGTGAGGGACCACAAGGGCAACATGCTCGGTGGTGCCATGTACGCCCTCGAGCGCGGCTTCAAGAACAAGCCGCTCGGCAAGTTCCTCGCCATCTGCTTCGCGCTCTTCGGGACCATCGCCTCGTTCGGCATCGGCTCGGCCGTACAGGCCAACGCCCTCACGAGCGTCGTCGTCACCGCCATCCCCAGCGCTCCCTGGTGGCTCACCTGGGTCATCGCCGGCGTCGTCGCCTTCCTCTCGGGCATCGTCATCATCGGTGGCGTGCAGTCCATCACCAAGGTGACCGAGAAGCTCGTCCCCTTCATGGCCTTCTTCTACGTGGCCGGCTGCCTCATCATCCTGTGCATCAACAGCCAGTATCTCGGACAGGCGTTCAGCGTCATCCTCACCGATGCCTTCGTACCCCGTGCGGCCATCGGCGGCTTCGCCGGCTACGGCATCCAGATGGCCATGCAGTACGGCTGCGCGCGCGGCCTGTTCTCCAACGAATCCGGCCTTGGCTCGGCTCCCATCGTCGCCTCCGCGGCCACGACCCGCAACCCCGTCCGTCAGGCGCTCGTCTCCATGACCGGCACGTTCTGGGACACCGTGGTCATCTGCGCCATGACCGCCCTCGTCCTCGTCACCACGATGTGCGCCGACCCCTCCCTGGGTGCCGACATCGTCGCCGGCAACATCGCCAAGGGCGCGACCTTGACCAACCAGGCCTTCGCGCTCATCCCCTACAACATCGGCACCGTCGTCCTGATCGTGGGCATGGTCACCTTCACCTACTCGACCATCCTCGGCTGGTCCTACTACGGCAACCGCTGCGTCGCCTACCTCCTCGGTAAGCATGCGATCCTGCCCTACGAGATCCTCTACATCGCCGTGGCCTTCGTCGGCGCCGTGGGCATCGGCGACCTGGTCTGGAACATCTCCGACATAACCAACGCGCTCATGGCCGTCCCCAACGTCATCGCGGTGCTCGCCCTCTCCGGGCTCATCTGGAAGGATACGAAGCACTACGTGTACGACGGGAACCTCGACGAGTTCGATACGGCGGACATCCCCATCGTCGCCACGAAGTAGCATATACGATCGCATGGGCGGCGATCGATGCCGCTATACCGGAAAGGGGCGTGGGGGATATCTCCCACGCCCCTTTCCGGTCCCTCGCCAAACCACCAGGTCCGCGACATGTCAGGCAAAAAACGGTGCGGGCGACGCTTCCCTCTATATCCTGGCCAACCAGGCGTCGAAGGCCTCCTGCGTGCAGTCTATCTCGATCTGCTTGTGTCGCGACGTCTCGCCACGCACGCACGTGACCGCGCGTTTGGGAACCCCGATGGACGTGGCGATCTGTGCACAGGCGGCCCTGGTGGCACGACCCTTCTCGGCGATCGCACGCACCGACACCGCAAGCTCGCGACCACCCGTCGCGTCGACGTGCCATCCCACGATGGCGTCGCGCTGCGACCGAGGGGTCACGATGATGGGCAGACGCATGGCAGCACCCCTAGTGACGAGGCTTCCAGCGGCGCATGATCGTCTGGTCGCGATCAGGACCCACGGCGATCATCGACACCGGCACGTTTGCCAGTTCCTCGATGAAGTCGATGTAGTCCCTCGCCTCACGAGGCAGCTCGTAAAACGAACGGCATTCGGTGATGTCGGTCTTCCAGCCGGGGAACTCCTCGTAGATGGGCTTGGCGTGATGGAATACTGACTGCTGGGCGGGAACGGTCTTGTACACCTTGCCATCGCACTCGTATGCGACGCACACCTTGATGGTATCGAGGGCGGAGAGCACGTCCAGTTTGGTGATGCACAGGTCGGTGAGGCCGTTCACCTCGGCGGCGTAACGGATGATGACCGCGTCGTACCAACCGCAACGACGTGCACGTCCGGTGGTCACTCCAACCTCATGGCCCTCTCGGCCAAGCGTCTCGCCCACCTCGTCGGAGAGCTCGGTGGGGAATGGACCGGACCCGACGCGGGTGATGTATGCCTTGGCGATGCCCAGCACGCGGTTGATGGCGGTGGGGCCCACGCCCGAGCCGGTGCAGGCACCACCGGCGGTGCACGACGAACTGGTCACGAACGGGTAGGTGCCATGATCGATGTCGAGCTGCGTCGCCTGGGCGCCCTCGAAGAGAATCCATTTGCTGTCGCTGATCGCACCATTGAGCAACTCGGCGCTATCGATGACGTATCGGCGAATAAGCTCGGCATAGGGCAGGTAGGTCTCGCAGATCTGTTCCACGGTGTATGTGGGCATCTGGTAGACGTGCTCGAGGATGCTGTTCTTCTCGAGCAGGGCCGCGGCGAGCTTCTCGCGAAAGATCTTCTCGTCGAGAAGGTCCTGCACGCGGATACCCATGCGTGACGCCTTGTCCTGGTAGCAGGGGCCGATGCCACGACGCGTCGTGCCGATGAGGTTGTTGCCCAGACGACGCTCGGAGGCCCCGTCGAGGTCGAGATGGTAGGGCATGATCACGTGGGCGTTGTTGGAGATCCGCAGTTGGCCCGTAGCGATGCCCTCGGATTCGAGCGTCTCGATCTCGCCGAGCAACACCTTGCAGTCGATGACGCAACCGTTGCCTATGACCGGGGTGATGGTAGGGTAGAGGATGCCTGACGGGATGAGGTGCAGCCCGAGCTTGTGCCCACCATGCACCACGGTGTGGCCGGCGTTGTTGCCACCTTGATAGCGGACGACGTAATCGAAATCCTGTGCGATCAGGTCGGTGATCTTACCCTTGCCCTCGTCGCCCCATTGAGTGCCAACCAATACGATACCGGGCATATCATCCCTTTCTCGAAGGCGCCACGCACAGGAACCTGGCGGACGTCACGTCATCCAACGGCCATGCTGCGCACAGGTCGAGTGCAGCGGACGGAAGAAGTATGGCACAGGCTCGCGTATGCGGTGCGAGGTCGGAGGAGATAAAACGTAGGCGGGTCAGACGGCGGTCAGGCGATCCACCACTCTGGCGTGCCAGAGTGGTGGAAGGTGCCCGATCCTCTCGCAAAGGCGCCGGGCACACCCGCTTCACGGGACGGAGAGGCTACAGATGCGATGCGAAGTTGGTGAACTTCGTGTAGCGGTCCACGAACGAGAGCGTCACCCGACCCACGGGCCCGTTGCGATGCTTGGCCACGATTATCTCGGCCGTACCGAGCTCTGGACGGCCGTTGGCACCTGCCTCCGCCTCGTCGACGGACCGGTCGATGAAGGCGACGATGTCGGCATCTTGCTCGATGGAACCGGATTCGCGCAGGTCGGAGAGTTGCGGGCGCTTACCGGTTCGACTCTCGACAGCACGCGACAGCTGGGACAGGGCGATGACCGGCATACCCAGCTCCTTGGCGAGTATCTTGAGTCCACGGGACATCTCAGCCACCTCGACAGCACGGTTGCCGTCGCGCCGCGCGGTCTGCGGTTGCATGAGCTGTAGATAGTCCACGATGACGAGCCCCTTTCCCCTCTCCACGTTGTGAAGCTGACGTCGCGCCTTCGCCTTGATCTCGAGTATCGAGGCCGCCGGCGTATCATCGATGAAGATGCTGCAGTTGGAGAGCGTGTTGGCCGCCTCGGTGAGGATGACCCATGCGTCCGACGGGATACGGCCGGATCGCACGTCGCTCAAGCTGACGCTTGCCTCCGTGCACAGGATGCGCTGCACGAGCTGCTCCGCATCCATCTCCAGCGAGAAGAGCGCCACCGTGATACCGGCCTTCGCCGCGTTCACGGCCAGGTTGAGTGCGAACGCCGTCTTACCCACTGCGGGACGTGCCGCGATGATGATGAGCTCGCCGGACCGCAGACCGGTCAGCATGACATCGAGGTCCGAGAAGCCGGTCGGTACGCCCACCAGGTGCGATTGCTGTTTGGCAAGCTCCCCCAGCTGGTCAAACGCCTCGGTCAGCAACGTCGATATGTCCTTGAAGTTGCTCTCGACCCGCTTGTTGGTGACCTCGAGGATGAGTTTCTCGGACTCCTCGACCACCGAATCGAGGTCATCGGGGGCATCGTAACCCAGGGCCGTGATGCGCGTGCTCGCTCGGATGAGATCCCTGAGAAGGGCGCAGCGCTTGACGATCTCGACGTGGTTGGACCAGTTCGCCAGCGCGAACGAGTTATTGGCGAGCTCGATGATGTACGGCTTGCCACCCGTGGCATCGAGTTCGCCTAAGGCTGCGAGGTGATCGGCAAGGGACAGCTGGTCGACGGGAACGCCTCGCTCGACGAGCTCGCTGATGGCTGTGAAGATCTTTTGATGCGCCGGCCGGTAGAAGTGGTCCGGCTTCATGCGCGCGACGATATCCTCGACCACCTCTTTCGAGAGGATCATCGCGGCAAGTACCGCCCTCTCGGCGTCGAGGTTCTGCGGCATCACCCGATTGAGCCCGGGGGTACCCTGGCTCATCGCGCCAAGGGAGAAATCGTTTACGGCCATTGTCCACCTTCCGATCGTGATAGCGACCATGATACTAGTCTCGTTGCAACGACGCGCGGGAGACCCCGCGGGTAAGGGAGGGGGACCGGCTCTTCGGCACGCCGATGTGGCAAGACATCACATGACACCTGGACGGGACCAAGCCAAAGGGCCCCTAGCCACCGCTCTACGCAGGGATAGGAACCCTCATGGACATGCACCCTCGTGTCAATTCAGTCGATATCCACACCCACCGCAGCAAGACGGATATCGGGAGAGATCGCGACTACTCGGCGTCGGTCTCGATGACCTGTGTGGACTCGACGACGACCTCCTCGACGACGACCTCCTCGACGATGATCTCGGAAGCCTCGACGAGCGAAGCCGCTTCCTTCTCGTCGATGATGTTCACGGTGACGGTCGCCTTCAGCTCGCGGTAGATATCCACCGTCACGTCATGTGTGCCAGCGGTCTTGATGGGATGGGCCACGACGACCTTCTTGCGATCGACCGGCACGCCAAGTTGATCGGCGATGGCCTCGGCCACCTGAGTGGAGGTGATCGACCCGAAGAGCTGGCCCTCCTCGCCCACGCGCGCGGGGATGGTTACCGTCTTGCCGTCCAACGCCCCTTGAATCCGTGCCGCATCGGTGGTGCGAGAGAGTTCGCGCTTCTCGATGTTATGGCCACGAGCCTCAAGTTGCTTGATGTTTCCCGGGGTCGCCTGTTGGGCGATACCGCGCGGGAACAGGTAGTTGACGGCGAATCCCTGCGCAACATCCACGATGTTGCCCTCGCCTCCCTTGCCCTTTAGCTCCTGCAACAGAATGACTTTCATTGTTACTCCTCTTTGTGATACCGGGACGATGGACCTCCCGGTTGTTCAACCTTCATTCACACCCTGTCGAATCCGGGGGTGTCACGTCATCGTACTTGGATGACCCCGCGCGCGGAAGATGACGGAAGTTCATCCAGAAATCGAGTAACCCGACCAAGCT
The DNA here is from genome assembly GCA_015655215.1 of Coriobacteriia bacterium. Classification (GTDB taxonomy): domain Bacteria; phylum Actinomycetota; class Coriobacteriia; order Coriobacteriales; family RUG033; genus JAATFL01. Next base: position 38,320 of record JAATFL010000008.1, on the reverse strand, counting down.
CACGGCGAAGAACGAGATCTCCATGAACATGGTGAGCACGTACATGAGCACACGCGCCGGCATCGATGCCTTCGTACGATCGAGCATGTGAGTGAATACGGCGAGTCCCTGTATGACCAGGAGCAGCCGCACACCGAGAAGCGTGTCAATGCCCACTGCCAGGAGAAGGTCCTTGGCTGTCCCTTGCACGAGCCCAAGGGCGACGCAAACGCACCCGAGGATAAGAGGCCAGAGCACGTGTAGCGAAAGGTCGAGCTGCCCAAGACGGGGGACGCCTGCACCATCGACCACCTGCTCGGCAGATGCGGTACGTCGGCGCATCGCCAAACAGGCAAGCAACGCGAGTCCTACGATGACCGACGCCTGGAAGATGTACGCGAAAGGCCACATCCAGATGATGATGGTGTGCCATTGTCCGATCTGTGTCGCCACGTCGGCGGTCATCGCGCCAGCCGCCTCGGTTGTCTGAAGCACCTCGTCGATCGTCGTTGACATGAAGTCCCAGATCGTCGTACCTGCCGTAAGGGCCAGAACGATCGCATCGCTGGCGGCGAACAGTGCCGCCGTGAGCACCCCCCAGCCGATGACGAGCAGTTGGTTGAGATGACGTACCCCGATCAACGCGACGCCTATCGAACTCAGTGCGACGACCACCCCGATCGCACCGAGGCTGACGTCGAAGAAGAATCCCAGCGATGCCCCGAGCAGTGCGGCGATCAGAGCATAGCCGGTGCGTCTCCTCTCGACGAGTGCGGTTGCCGCGAAGGCGATGATGGGCGCACCGATGACGGGAACGCCAACGGCGCAGGCGCCCCCGAGCAAACAGATGGCCGCAAGCGACCCAACGCCTCGGTTGGGGAAGAGTCGTCTGGTGCTACCGGTTTGCTGATCGACAGGTTCCATGAGAGGCTAATGGCTCCGACGATCGACACGTCCACTGACCACCGGTACGGTGTAGGGGACGAGAGCCATCTCGCGCGCACGCTTGATGGCCATGGCAAGCGCGTGCTGATGCTGCGTGCACACGCCCGTGACGCGGCGGGGCTTGATCTTGCCGCGGTCGGTCATGTACTTGCGCAGCAGCTGGGTCTCCTTGTAATCGATGAGCTTCACGTCGTCTTTGCAGAACTGGCAATACTTGCGGCGTGGCGGGCGAACATATTCAGCCATGATCCTTACCTCCTTCACGTGCATAGCGATGGTGATGGCGGATAACCCATCATCACCTGTGTTTGATTAGAACGGGATATCCTCATCGTCATAGACCGCATCGACGGGTGCGGCTGGAGCGCTCGCCGTGGCGCGGGGAGCCGCCGAGGGGGCGCCGGCGCCATCGCCGCGTCCGGTCATGAACTCGATCTCGTCGATGATGACATCGACCTTGCTGCGCTTCTGGCCGTCGCTGGTCTCCCACTGATGCCAGCGGAGCTTTCCCTCGATGGCCACTTTGGATCCCTTGGACAGGAAGCGGCTCACGGCCTCGGCGCGGGTCCCGAACATCGTGCAATCGATGAAGTTGGGACTGTCCTCCCACTCGCCGCTCTGGGGGTTCTTGCGACGGTCGTTGACGGCCACGCCGAGGTTCATGATGGCCATGCCGGACGCCGTGGTGCGCAGCTCGGGGTCGCGGGTGAGGTTGCCGGTGATGTTCACGCGATTGATGCTCATCGTAAACCACTTCCCTTTCGATTCATCCGTGTCGATGCGATACCGTGGGGCATCGCAGCCTGCATCGCCCTACGCCCGATCGTCGCGACGGACGATCATAAAACGGGCAATCGCATCGGTGATGCGCATGATGCGGTCGAGCTCGGCTATGGCAGCGGGATCCATGTGGAAGTTGATAAGGGTGTAATTGCCATCGGTGAGGCCGTTCACCTCAAAGGCGAGCTTGCGCTTGCCCCAATCTTCGACACCGTCCACGATACCACCGTTGCCGGTAACCGTGGTGTCAACACGCTTCATCGTTGCCAGACGTGTCTCATCGTCGAGTGTCGGACTGACAAAAAACAGCATTTCATAGGCCTTCATATAGTCACCTCCTCTGGGCTAAACGGCCCCGGGGCCATGAAGGCAGAACCCGGGACAGGAAATGAACTCATGAACCTTACCATCGAACCGGTTCCCTGGCAAAACCAGTCCGCCGAGCGGTGTGGCCGGTAACGGCCACACCGCACCGTCTCGTCACGCCGACGACTGCGCCTCTCCTCCTTCCACAGGTGCCCCATGCTGCCGTGCCCTGTAGGTAGAGCATGGCAATCGAGCCTGACGCCCACAGCTCCCGCTTTCACATATATCTAACGGCTATCCAACCATGGAGCCGCAACGGACGTACCGGCCGGCCGTGTCGCCAAGTTACCAGTCCTGCATCATCAGCAGATATTGATTAGCCAAGGCGGCGACGGCGGCCGAAGGGTCGTTCACCAGCACGGCGACCCGATCGACCGCGCGAAAAAGACGTAGTTCCTCGGCGCAGTAGATGGCAGCACCGCGTACGTGTGCGCGGGGGTCGATGAGCGCGTCGTAGACAAAGGGGGCAGCGACCGTCTCGTCGACGTGGGTAAGGGTTATCAGGGCCTGAGCCCTCACGAGGGGTGCCGCATCATGACAGTTCCTCTCAAGCACCGGGACCGCGTCGGCCCCATAGCCTTCGAGTAGCCGTTGGGAAAGGCCGCGGGTCACCGCATGCGAATCTGCAACGAGCGAGAACACCTCTGTGCGCGCCAACTCCCGCGCATGCGCCACCTCCCTCGAGTCGAATCCGGAGAGCGTCTCGATCAACCCGAGCAACGCATCGATGCCACACACCCGAACCCACTCGCGCCGGTCACCGTAGAGGGGAAGCAGATGGGAGACCGCCTCGGAGTTCGCACCGGTGAATCCATTGGTCGCGGCACGGGCCATCTCTCGGTCACCATCAGAGGTGACGATGAGTTCGACGAGGCGACGGTATGCGCTAGCCTGCCGGGTCGACCCCAGCAGCTCTGCCGCGGCACATGCGATCGGACGCTCCGAACCAGCAAGGTTCGTAAGTCCGATGAGGCGCTCGGAAAGCGCAGGTGCATCGGCCGACTGGGTGATGAACGCCTGAACCACGGCGTGCCGCCGATCGTCCTCGTTCTTCTCAAAGCGCCGACGCTCCTGGTCGATGAGGTGCCACTCCCCCGTCGTGAACTCGATGGGGGTCTTGCCCCGTAGGTTCGATCTGCCGAGATACCAGTCGAGCATCTCATCGGCCGTGGGGCCCCACACCTGGGTGAGCGCAAGGCGGGCCGTGCGTGCGATGGCGATGTTCTCGTCATCGGACGTGCGCAGCAGCTGGATCACGGTCGCAGGCTCAGGATTCCGCACGAGATAGACGACGGAGAGAAACCTCATCTGCCCATCATCACCAGCGAGAAGGCCGATGAGCCGAATGGCCTCGTCCTTCTCGGCACGTGCGACGACACGACCGATGAGCCCTGATGTAAACGCCACGACCCCGCAGAGGAGCACCGCGACCCCGACCGAGATGATCGAGAGGGCAAAGGGAAGGGCTTCTCCGAGACCGAGGATCCCCACGATACCCGAGGACCCGTAGATAGCCTGTGCCCCAAAGACACCGGAAGCCACAAAGGCCGTAGCCTTCTCGAACACGAAGGGTATCATCACCTGAAGCCATGCTGCAAGCAGGAAGTGCCTGGTGCATCCAGATAGGGCATAGGCCCCTGTCGCAGCAAGGGCAGCGCATGATGCCACGACGATGGTTGGCTGATATGTGGTGACATAGTGCATGGCATATATCGCGACGCCACCATAGAGCAGGGCGGATGCCGTGAGAAGACCGGAGAGTGGAGCCTGTCGAGGACGCGCGGAAAGGCAGACTCCCGAGGGAAGGACCACGCGGCTTCTCAATGCGATGGGTACGACCACGAGCACGACGAGGGACGCCCCGAGCAGTAGCCAACCTAACACCGATGACACGCTGTCGATGGGAAATGCCATGCAGACGATACCGACGACGATAGCCCAAAGGCCGAGGGTTATCTCGAGGTCACCCGTCAACCACCAGAATCGACGACATGACGATGCAACCAACTGGCCGTAGGAACTTTCGGCCTGCAGGTCCTCCATCGTCACCTCAGGAGTGACGGGCTTCTTATTGGGGCGCATCTGCGACATGTCCGAGCTCCTCAACGCATCCATCGACTTGCACAAGACAACGGTACTTGCACACGTACCCCGTGTCCAGGCATCTGCATAAGATACCGCCTAAAAAAAGCAGGCAGGGCCTCTAAGGACCCCACCTGCCAAAACGATACTGCATACGGAGCAAATCAGACGGCTCGAGGTCTATTCTCGTTCGGCCTTATCGGGCTTGCCACCATCATCGACACCGGAGGCAGGCGCCTTCGGCACGTCGGGCGCAAGCCCCGAGGACCCCTCGGCCGGAACGGGCGCTGGCGCCTCGTCCTCATCGTTTGACACCGGGTCGACAACGGCCGTGGCCTCTTCGGGAACCGGAGGCATCGGTATCGGCCGCTTCTCCTGTTGTAGCACCTCCGTCGCGGGTACGGGCGGTATCACGACCGGTGGCTCCAACGGTGTCGACTGGGGTGCCGGTTGTGCCTGTGAAGATGGCTGGGGCTGCTGGGGCTGCTGCGGCTGCGTCGGAACCGCCCCCGCTGGCTGGGCCATCATGAATGGCAGGAGCTGCTGCGATGGACCCCAGGTGGCCGGCTTGAACTGCTCCATCCACATACCCAGCGCCCGAAAGAAGACGAAGCTGATCAGCGTCGAGGCGAACACGCCGAGACACGCGATGACGATGACCCAGAGCATGGCGAAGATACCCAGCGAGATGACGCTCGCCGTGAGCGTGGCCGTCCCGCTGAGAACCCCGCTGGCGAAGATGCCCACACCGGCGAGGACCGGGAGAAGCAACAGGAAGAAGATGACGCCGACGATGAGCGAGCAGACGATGGCGATGAGCAAGACCCGCCCCAAGCCCTTCCCGTCATGCTTGGACATCTCCCAGGCCATCTTGAGTTGGAATCCCGGGGTGATGGAGTTGTAGATGGTGGCCCGGAGCATGGCAACCGCGCAGACCATGAAGCCGCCGATGAGCAGCACCTGTCCAGCGACGAACCCGAGAAACCCGAGGAAACTCGGAAGCGAGCCAAGGCCCACGCCGATGATCATGAGGACCATCACCCAGACGAACTCGATCACCGTCCCGAAGAAACCCAGCTTGAGCATATCGCCCAGGTCTCCCACGCCGTGGGAGATGGGCCGATCGAGCCCCCACGCGGCCTCACGTGACCAGGCCAGGACATAGCCCAACACCAAGATGGGTCCAATGATGGGGATGAGGCTCACCAAGGAAAAGATGATCATCGGCTGCCACCATTCCTTATCGGCAGTCAATGATCGCCAAGCTCGTTTGAGATAACCCGCGTTCTCCATTGTGCTCACCCTCTCCTGAAAGCGGCATTCGTGGCGCCCCCTGCTTCGAGGCACTCGTTCCCTGCGCAGACGGACACTCACGCGTTCACGGTTGATGACCCAAGCATATACCCTTGTCCATCAAGGCTCTTTGCCCGTTCGCTTCCCGTTAAGAAGGAAACATGCAACCGTTAAACGGTGGGATGGGGGATGGAGCCGGATCGTCGGTCCTCGGACGTGAGGTACCCGGATGGTCGAGACCTACCGCTCGGGTTCGTCATCCATCTCCTCGTCGTCGATCCCATCCTCCTCCACCTCGTCCTCCGAGAGAGGATTCGCCGGCGCCGGATGGTAGTCCAGGGGATAGAGCGAGTCGTTCTCGCCCACTACGGCGATCTCCTCCTCGACCTCGAAGACCCCCTCGCCGGTCTCGGAATACAGACGACACAGCACGGTGGCGGTTTCATCGTCGGGTTCGGCGAACTCGAGGATGATCGCATCCTGCGACCCGTTCTCGGCATCCTCGAGTTCGACGTATCCGTCGTAGACGAAAACATATCCATCGACGGAAGCCGGGTCGCCGACAAGTGCCCGACGGGCGGATGCGCGCCACTCATCGGGATTCTCTCCGCCGTGCTCCTCGATGGTGAGGTTATCCCCTGACATGACGATGGTGAAGGGAACGAGACCGTCATCTGCCGAGAGCTTTTCCTCGGCCTCGTTGAACGCATAGAGGATGACCTTCTCCAGATCCTCGTTCAGCTCGACTACCTGGCGGTCCTCATCGGTCTCGACCATGGGACTCTCCTCTCAAATCGGTACCATGCACCTGCAAGGTCGTTCCTGCCGTTCAAATCGCAAGAGAGCGTGCGGCGTTGTACCCATTCAACCCAAGTGGCGCGATGAGGGCGCGGCCGGCTTTCAGGTGAGCAGGTTACCATCATAGCAACGATCCCGACACGGCCATCGATAAACCCTCGGCTTTCGCCCTACGGCGACCAGGCCACTTCTGGTTTCGCCCAAAAGCCTCAGACAACATCGTTTCCACCCATATCTCCTTGACTCTCCAGACCCATGGGAGGCTTCTCGGCCATGGCATCACGATAGACGAGGGAGTCGGGACCCCTTTCGATGATAGGGGGACCGGTAAGGACCGCGCCTCCGAACAGACGTGGTCGATACGGTTGACTCACGGCAGTGCCCTCGGCGCATGCATGGCAACCCATCAGGACATGCAGGGTCATCTGGGGTTCGGGCATCACCCCGAAGATGGGATCGCGCTCATCGTAGGCGATCGCATAGGCGACGATCGGCATCGGGGGAACGGCCCCCCGAAACCCATCCGCACGGGAATCACCCTCCCGCACGTCGTTTTCCATCCGTCTCGCGGCATAGGCGAGGATGTCCTCGACACCGTGCAGTTCCTCCTCGATGGGCTCTACCGCATACGTGTCATCGTTCTCACGCCCGATGATGAGCAGAGGCGGAAGGGCTTCTCGGCGATGCACCATGTCAAGCAGCATCGGAACCGTGAACGAGGCGAGGGAGACGATCTCTCGAGGGATGTCCATATCGTCTGGTCGAACGCTCTCAACCTCTTTTGTGAGGTCGACGTACCCTTGGGACGCGTCTACCATGGTTCCCCCTTAGCGTCGACGCCGTGGCGGACTTGCCGTATGGCATCGCGCAGCATCGGTCGATATGTGGTTGCCGGGCACATGCGCAGTATAGCGTTCCCAGGACGTGACCAGCCATCCAACCGCGACCCGCGTACCTTGAAAGAGCGGGTTCGACCATCTCCCACACGCCTCGACTTCCCGTCTGATACGGTACGGCATACCATACACCGCGCGTTCCATGTCCGCTCGAAGGGGTCCCCATGAAGAAAACCATCTCGGCAGAGGTAACCAGCGCGCAGAACATCTCCTCCATGTGCCTGGTTTGCGGTGCAGATAACCCCTTGGGTCTGCACGGCCATTTCTACAACCTCGAGAACGGCGAGGTCCTCTGCGTCTTCACGGCACGTCCCGAGCATCAAAGCTATCCGGGTCGCGTGCACGGCGGTATCATCTCGGCGATCCTTGACGAGACGATCGGACGAGCCTGCAACATCGCCTCGGGGGAGACGGTGTGGGGTGTGACGATGGAACTCGCGGTCAAGTACCGAAAGCCCGTTCCCTATGGGGTCCCGCTTCACTGCATCGGCCGTGTGGACAAGGTCGGCTCACGCACCTTCGAGGGCTCAGGCGATATCCTCGACGAGGAGGGCGTGGTGCTCGCCCAGGGAAAGGCAATCTACGCGAAGGCGCCTGTCTCCGAGATTTCCCCCAGCACCATGACCAACGAAGAGTGGTATCCGGATCCCGATGAGTATCCGGACCATGTCGAGATCGGCTGAGATACGCCCGTTCGCGAACAGGATGCCCCCATCTCCAACCCTTTGGCGGATCACTGCACGACAGGAAGGCGGAAGGGGCCCTTGCGGAGAAGAAGCGCGATCTCGTCGGCAGGAACAGGGCCGCTGAAGTAGAGACCCTGGGCGACACCACAGCCATTCGCCCTGAGAAAGCATACCTGCTCCTCGGTCTCAGGCCCCTCGGCGACGACGGTCGCCCCCAAGCTCTTCGCGAGTGCGATGATCGCCAAGACCACGGAGCGGGCCTCCGGATCGTCGGGCAGGAGTTGGACGAAGCTCGTGTCGATCTTGATGGTGTTCGCACGAAACATACGGACATACGTGAGCGAGGAGTAGCCAGCCCCGAAATCGTCGAGCGACAGCCCCACGCCCACCATGTCCCGCAACTTCTCCGCCTTCGCGGCGGCTTCCTTCGGATCGGCCAGAAACGCGGTCTCGGTGATCCCGAGGTTCACGGATTGCGGCTTCACGTCGGAGGCTTCCAGCGCGCTGTTGAGCAGCGCGGTCACGTCCATCTCCTCGAAATTGCGCATCGAGAAGTTCACGCCCATGACGAGATCGGGGGTGATCGCCTGGAAGGCCGCCAGCTCGGCGAAGGCCGTGCGCAGCACCCAGTCCCCCAGATGGACGATCAGCTCGGAGTTCTCGGCGATGGGGATGAACTCCGTCGGCGAGAGGATGGTGCCATCACGGGCACGCAGCCGAACGAGCGCCTCGACGCCGGTGATCTTCCCCGTCGAGAGATTCACCTGCGGTTGGTAGAGAAGGAAGTAGCGCCTCTCCTCGAGAGCGCCCCACAGCTCTTGCTCGACTGCCCTGCGCCGGTTGAGGGTCGCCTGAAGCCTCTCGGAGAAGAACTGAACCCCGTTGCGGCCAAGCTCCTTCGCCCCGTACATGGCGATATCGGCATGCTGGATGAGGCTGGCCGCATCCAATCCATCGGCAGGGAAGAGGGCGATGCCGATGCTTGCGCTGATATGCGCCTCCTTGGCACCCAACCGATAGCTTGACGATATCGTATCGAGCAGACGCCGTGCCGTGGTCTCGACCTGCACGGGATCGTCCACCTCTGCGATGACGGCGGCGAACTCGTCGCCACCGAAGCGACCGATCGTGTCGCTTTCGCGCAAGACGGCGGTGATGCGCCGGGCCGCCTCGACCAGCAAGGCGTCCCCTTGCGCATGCCCGAGCGTGTCGTTGACGTCCTTGAAGTTGTCCAAGTCGATGAAGAGGACCGCCAACCCACCGTCGGTGCGCCGGGCATGGGCGAGGGCGTGTTCGAGCCGGTCATCCAACAGCAGGCGGTTGGGTAGCTGCGTGAGCGAGTCATGGGTCGCATTGAACTGCAGCTTGCTCTCGGCCTCCCTGATCTCCGTGATGTCCGTGAAGATACCGACGATGTTCCCCCCGCGCTCCTCGCCATCCTTCGCGAGCGCCATGGACATCCAAGAGGGAAACGAGGTCCCGTCGGCTCTCGTCTGCCACATCTCGCCATGCCATGCTCCCGTGGTGCGGAGGGTCTCTCCGACAGCCTCGTAGAACTCAGGTGGGTGCTCGCCGGAACGCAGGGCGCTTCCGTTCATGCCGATCAGGTCTTCCCTGGTCCGTCCGGTCAGACGGCAGAATGCCTCGTTGACATCGACGATGTGCTCGTCCATGTCGGGACGCGTGATGAGTATGCCCTCGTTCGCCGTATCGAACACCTTGCGAGCCAATTTGAGCTGTTCGATGTTGCGGCGCTCTTCGGTCAGGTCGTGAAGGGTGACGAGGTTCGCGGGAGGCTGCCCCGGGTCGACGGCAAGCGGCGTCACCTCCATTTCGACGAAGCGGGGATCGTCACCATCGCCCAGCGACAGCACCGATCGTCTGCGGCCACTGCCGTGAAGGAGGTCGAGCGATCCTCTCATGCCCTCGAGGGCCACGATGGCGGGTCCTCCGATCATCTGTGCCAATGGGATATGGAGGATCGTGCAGGCCGCAGGGTTCGCGTCGACCACGAGACCCTCTCCATCAAGGACCATCACTCCGTCCGACATCTGCTCGACGAGCGCGTCGCGTGCCATGGGGAGGATGTTGAAGAGCGCGCCACGCTGGAGCGCGATCAACCACAGGGCCCCGGTGCCCAGGAACGCGAACGGTGCGAGTTCGAGGCCGTTCAGCGATCCGAAGAGGATGTGACCGACGATGTCGATGACAAGCGGCAGCACGCCGCCACCAAGCAGGATCGCCGCCTGCGTCCGCTCGGATCCAGAAGTCCGGGAATGCACGCGGAAGATGATGATGGAAGCTATGAGGATCAGCGTGTAGACGAAGGCCGCAGACGCCCAGTAGAGGGGACCGCGCACGGCTACGTAGTGCGTATAGGGCCCCATCGTCGTCGCGACGAACGTCCTGTAGAACAGCTGGCTGGGGTTCAGCCACTCGATGTTGGCGAATATGAATGCGACGATCGATATGGGCACGATACGGCCGAAGGCGAGCCAGCGTCTCCTACCCGAGAGGTTGAACGCCAGAGTCAGGAAGGCGACGGGACATATCCATTTTCCCAGACCTCCCATTGCCAACCAGAAGGCCTGCTCGCTCAGAGTGGGCACGTACCACTCCATGGCCAAGGTGAAAGACCAGATGGAGATACCAAACATCATGGCCGCGAGGGACAGCGCGCCTCGGGCGGACCGACGCCGCCAAACGACCACGGCCACTATCAGGGCCAAGGCCGCGGCGATGGCGTACAGGATAACGTAGACGTGATGCAGTTCTATCACCAAGACACCCCCCAAACCAACTGGCGGCAACGTATCCAGCAGGGCTGCCGCAAAGGACTTGCACGCATGCTTGCATACGACCAGCGAGTGCGGTATCGAGTTTCACGATTTCCCTGTGACGGGGATGCACACGGGTTGCACCGTGAAGGTATCCTCCGTGTATACCGTCAACCAAAGTGGTCCACCACTCCATCACCTCTTTACCTTCAGTCGATTATACGCGTCGACGTGTGCTTCTCCCATATGGCATCGAAATGAATGCCCGCATATCCGAACCCCCTGAGGTGGCGATCTGGTGCGGAAGAGCCATCGGGGGCACGGTGCCATGCTGGACCTGGTTGGTTGGGGTGGGGGTTCTCTTTGCCAGATCGATGTCCTAGAATGACCCTGCGGGACTGGTTTCGTTTAGACGGGTAGATTCCATATGCGTTCCCGTCGCCAATCGAAAGGGGAAAGACCATGCATCTTCTTGCCCACAGCAACCGGTCACTTCCTACAGGAGAGCAGACACCACCCTGCATATCGATATATCTTCCGACGCATCGAAGCTCTCCAGAGAGGCTGCAGGACCCCATCCGATTCCGCAATCTGATACGCCAGGCCGAGAACAGCCTCCATGAGAGGTACCCCCAGGCGGACGCGGGAGTCCTGCTCGCCCCGTTTCGCGAGATCGCCGACGACAAAGAGGTCTGGAACAACACCCTCGATAGCTTGGCGGTCCTCGGAGCACAGGGGGAGATGCACGTCTACCCGCTACGGGTCAAGGTCGACGAGATGGTCCTCGTGGGCGACAGGTTCCATACCAAGCCCTTGATCGGTGCCCTTGAGTCGACCGGGCGCTATCACATCCTCGCCCTCAACCTGCAAAGCATGCGACTCTTCGAGGGTGATGGGCAGTCGATTCGCGAAATCGACCTCGACCCCGGCGCGCCCAAGACCATCGAAGACGCTCTCGGCGATCAGCTGACCGAGCCATATCAGACATACTCCTCCAATGCCCGGGGGATGTCGTCGACCTACCACGGTGCGGGTGCACGTCGCGACGAGATCGATGTCGATGCCGAGAGGTTCTTCCGCATCGTAGACCGTTGGATCACCGAGCATTACTCCCGTCCGTCGGGCTTTCCCCTTATACTCGCGGCCCTTATCGAGCATCACGCCCTCTTCCGGAGCGTGAGCAAGAACCCCTTGCTCGAAGCGGAGGGAATCGAGGTCGATCCGTTCGCCCTTTCGCTAGAGGAGATGAACGAACGCGCGAGAGGGATCCTCGAACATCATCGTCTGAAGCTCGAGGATGAGGCGGTCGAGCGGTTTGGGACGGCGTACGGACAGGGGAATGCGAGCGGCGATGCCACGGAGATCTCCCGTGCCGCCGCCGCAGGTAGGGTTGCGACGCTTCTCGTGGAATCCGACAGGCGGATTGGAGGGAAGCTGGATGAGGACACCGGTGCGGTCGAGTATTCGCACCAGACGGATGCGCCGGATCTCCTCGACCAGCTCGTGGAGATGGTCGTCCGCCAAGGTGGGGAGATACTGGTGCTCCCCGCAAAACGCATGCCCGTTGCAAGTGGGGTTGCGGGAATCTTCCGGTTCTGACGACCCCGTATGGTCAAGAAGCGAGCGATGCATCGGGAACGAGCAACGCACGGCAGGTGGCCAATCGCTCTTCGAGCTGCTCCTCGTCGAATCGCATCACGTTGCAGGTTACCTGCTCGAACTCAGAGCTGTGCTCGACATACTGACGGTAATCGCTGGTGTTCTCATAGGAGATGCCATCGATAAACGACTTCGCACCCAAGCCCAGGCCGATGTAGTCGCTGCCATGGTACCGATCGGAGAAGTGCCGACAGACAAAGCCACTTTGCGCAAAGTGGTACTTCGAGTAGCGGGTATATCCACTCCTTGCGAGATGGGACGCTGCGAAAGCGACCATGTCCTCTTGCTCTGCCGCACTCGGACACGGGAGCATCCCCTCCGCATAAGGCGCTGTAAACGGGTAGATCGATATATGCTCAGGACCATACCCGCATGCCAGGAAAAGCGTTTGCTCCCAGGAGGCCATCGTCTGCAGAGGGTTTCCGTACATCAGGTCGATGTTGAGGTTGCGCACTCCGAACTTGCGCATGAACAGTATCGAGTTCTCGACGTCGGTGAGGGTGAAGCCGCAATCGAGGGCCTTCAGTTCATCCTGATCGCCCGATTGCATGGAAAGGCTCATACGGTTGAGACGAGCGGCTCCCAACCCGGTGAGGCTTGGGGTTCCAACGGTTTGCGGCATCATCTCGATGCCGACCTCGGCGTGCAGGACGAGGTCGACGTGGTCTCGAAGCGTGTTGATCGTATGGGCCATGTCATCTGGGTTGAAGATGGAGGGCGAGCCACCACCTAGGTAGATGCTGGTGATGTCATACTCACCGAGGGTCTGGACTGCTGCGTCCATCTCGTCTTCCAACGCACCGAGATAGCGTCCCTTCGCTGCGGAATCTCCCGTTTTGACCAGGACCCCGCAGTATGCGCACCGGTGAATGCAAAACGGAAGGTTCACATATACCTGAAGTTCCTTGCCCATGACTCCCCTTCTCGTTCCCGTCAACATGACCCCGATGCGTGCCAGGGAGACCATGCCACATAATGGCGTGGTCTCCCTGGCACGTCCAAGCGTTCTGTGCCGTCCCTATGCGACACCCGCAATGGTACGGGCGGCGAGCCAGCCATGGGTGATGGCCATTCCGACGCTGTTGCCGGCAAACGGGGTGCTGTAGCCAAAACCGTATCGGCCACCCAGGCAGTTACCCGCTGCATACAACCCCTTGATCGGCTCCCAAGACGTATCGAGCACGTTTTGATGGGCATCGGTCACCAGCCCGGACATGGTGACCATCATGGGAGTGGAGGAATGGGAGAAGGTCCCGGTCCCGCCATAGTAGGGCGGCGTGTCGATTGGCACCATGTACTTCGCATCCTTACCGTAATCGCTGTCGACGCCCGCTTCGCAGAGGGTGTTGTAGGCCTTGATCGAGGCGAGGAGGCTCGTGGCGGCATCCCCGGTGTATCCCAGATAGGTGGCGAGGTCCTCAAGGGTGTTCGCGGCGAACACGCTCCCCTTCATCGATCTGCGCTCACCGAGGGCCGCGCCGATCACCTGGTTGGCGGTAGGCCCTACCACGCAGGCATCCATGTCAGCTTTCAGGTCGGTATAGAAGTCGTCCATGCCAAAGTTGGGGGCGCCGTGGTCAAGTGGCGCCGAGGCAACCGTCTTGCTCCAGTTCGCGTCCGACACCCAGCAGGCGGCCCCAGCGGGCTGCCGCAGGTCGACCGGGCCGGCTTGCGCGATGGCGGCCTCGTTGGAGAAGCGCTTGCCCTCGGCGTTGAGCTGCAGTATGGGTGCCGCACCCCATGGTCCGTTGCAACCCGCCCCGATCGCCATCCATCCACGTGGCGACGGCTCGACCATGCCCCCTGCCCAACAGCCCATCTTGTGTCCGTCACCGATGCGACTACCCGATTGCGTCCAGTCCTCGTTGGTCGAACCGGAGCGCTCTCCCCACTCCATGCCCTCGTTGAGCAGGGCCCAGCACATCTCGGGGTTGCCGATGTAGTCGCCAGCGCACAGGATGACGCCCTTCGCTGCGTTGAACCTCTTGTAGTTCCCCGCGGAGTCCTGGGCGATGAGTCCGGTGACGGCACCGTCGGAATCTTGCGTGAGGACCACGCCGGTATGCTCGAAGTAGTAGGTGGCTCCGTTTTCCTGTGCATGCTGCACGATGTACTTGTGCACGTACTCGATGTTGTTGCCCTGCATACCGTAGAACTGCGCATTGCAAGGCCACGTCTTATAACCGCCCGCAGAGATGGGATATGAGACGTTCGCTCCGGAATAGCATGCCTGGGTGTTGCACAGAGGATACTGGAACATATCGCTCAGGTCGTATGTCCCCGACGAGTTCCCATCGATCGGGCTTGTCAGGTAGACGGCGCTGTCGTCCTTTTCCCGCTCATCGCCATACAGGTTGTATATCGCATGGTACCGGTCGAACATGGCACCCGAGTTCTGCACATACGCTTTGATGATGTCGGGGTTCACGCGTCCGGCACCACGCTTGCAGAACTCGGAGACGATCTCGCCGGTGTCGTAGGGGCCAAAGCCGCGGTCGATGAGGAACTGCGAGTTGACATGGCCGATATCCTCGCCATACCAACCGGCCATGTTCGTCCCGTCTCCCTTGTCGTTCACATAGGTGCTCCAGGCCTGCTTCTCGATCACCGCCGCGGTGAGCCCTGCGTCGGTAGCCCCCATCGCAGCGCCCACGCCCGAATGACCGTTGCCCAAGATCACGACGTCGACGTCGATGGTGTCGGTAATCTGCGAGTCTGCGACGGCGGGAGCCTCCCCGAGCCAATCACCAGGACCGCAGTACCCGGTCACGCGGCCGGAATCGGCGGTTGCGCTATCCGAAGACACGTTCTCGCTCGATGTTCCCGAGGAGCAGGCTGATAGGAAGCTTGCTCCCGCAAGAGCGGCGCTGGTCAGTGCGGCGCCCTTGAGGAAATCTCGCCGTGAGGTGGTACTCCCGTTTGACGACATGCTGTTCTCCCTTTCCCTCGTATGCAGGATTGCAAGGAGATAAGGCTTGGTTTTCCATCCCCTTGCACGGAGAAGCGTATGTTTCCCAGCATCTTCATTGCAGAACCCAAACGGGCGATTTGCAAGAATCGCTGTTACCAAAATGGGTGATGGCGCCGATTTTCCCCAGCAGAACCCCAGATCGTGGGTCTCGACTGCCGTTGGCATGCCAGAGGGATCGACAGGATAGCCGAAGTCCTACGGCTCCCTCGTGTTGACGAGCGCTATGAGGTC
Source organism: Coriobacteriia bacterium (assembly GCA_015655215.1). Taxonomy (GTDB): domain Bacteria; phylum Actinomycetota; class Coriobacteriia; order Coriobacteriales; family RUG033; genus JAATFL01. The sequence continues at coordinate 22,857 of JAATFL010000008.1, read as the reverse complement.
GTCGCGGGTGTGGATGGTGAGTTTTCCATAGACTCGGCGGGTATGGGTCTTGACGGTGTTGAGGGAGATGCAAAGCTCTTGCGAGATGTAGGTTGCGCTGTGCCCGCGCGCCAGATAGGGAAGTAACTCGCCCTCACGTGGTGAAAGATGGTGCAGGTGCGCGAGTTCCTCGCATCGTGCGGTGAACGACTCGTCATCCTTGGCGAGTTCCATGCCATCGGAGTGGTCGAATTCGTTCGTGTTCCTGCCTTTGAAATTGAAGTTGACGATGGTGAGATAGACGAGCGCAAAGATGGGGGTGACGTATTCCGCGGCGTTTTGGAGGTAGTACCCCGCCGCCATGCATACCAGCATCACCACCAACATCGACCCCACGAAGAGTCCGCCCACCGCGAAAGCACGACACCGATGCCTTGAGGTGCCCCTGATGAGAGCACTCCAGAACAGGATGGCAAGGCCGCTTGAGGAGAAGTCCCTGAGGGCGTTGAGGTAGACGAGGAGGTGCTGTGAATCTATCAGGGCCAAAAACCAGGAGAGGAGCAGGAACGCGACGCACGCGACGGGGAAAAACCCCAAGACCGTGGCGGCCCAGGGTTTGTCCTGCGCGGCTGCGTGCGAGAGGAGGATGAGAAGCAGCCCTGCGAAGACCTGGCAGATGAGCCCGAGCGAGGTGCTTCCGGCTTCACGGGGGACGATGTTCGTTCCCAGGGAGGTTCCCCAGGTGCAACTGATGATCATGACGCACAGCACGACGCCGAGGTACGGTTTCTTGATCTCGTCGAACACGACCCATGGTTTTCGCGTGCCGGGATGCATGAGCTCGCATTCCTCCTTGTGCAAGAGGAAGATGCGCTCGAGGGGCAGTGCGGAGATCATGAGCAGCGAAGCCGCGACGATATAGACGATGTTCGGTGTGGTGGGAAGGGTGATCACGGACTTCAACGCCACCGAGAGACAGAAGGAAAGGGCCGTGTAGAACAGGATGGTCGGATCGTGGAGGAGAGAACACGCTCTCGCCCATAGCAAAAGGAGCACGCTCCCCCCTACGGCGAACGAGGCCGTCGCCACCAGGGGGAGATAGCCCCAGGTGAGGACCCCAAACTCACCGGCTGCGTACAGCAGGATCGCAGCGACGAGGAAGAAGACGCACGGTAGAACCAGAGGATATGCGAACCGCTCGGGCTTCCAGGAGGCAAGACAGGAGATCGCGAGGAGGACCACCGCGGCGGTCATCGTCAAGGGGATGAGGTATCGGGCCGTAGCATACAGCGTCAAGACGTTGTCATACTCGTCCGTCGGGATCGAGGTGAGCAGATACGTTGCATACATGGGCAGTGCGAGAAAAAGGTATGAGGCGTTGAACCTGAACAAAGATGTGCGGTTCGCAGATGTGCCACCCGTGTCGAATTGCCTTTTCGAATCTCTCAACGTTTTTCCTCTGAACCCCGGTAGTCCCATCAGACCCTGCTGGAGGGTGCGCCACCTTTCTGTCCTGATGTAGTATACGACGAGGGTGGGCGTTGCGAGAGCATGAGCTTGCATTGCTTTGGGAGAAAACTGGCTGCAAGACCTAGAGTTCCTATCGAATATCGTAGAGACGAGGCTTCGGGGTACAGGCTTCGGCAAGGTCTTCGTCGACAGGTGCACGGGTGACGGACCATTGCGGGACGCGAGAGGACGCCGGGTGGTCGATCACCCGGCGTCCTCCATCAAAACTTCCAGTGCTGTACAGGATTCTTACTCTTCGCTCGCAAGGAGACCTTTGATGGCCATCCAACCGCCCACACCCGACATACCGACACCGCCATCAAGCGATGGGTTGCCGAAGGTGCAGAAGCTCGACTCGCCGCATATACCGCCGGCTGTGGTCCACCCGGCGTAAAGACCCGGGATGGCATCCACATCATCGTCGACGACCTGCATCTTCTCATTGACGCGCAGACCGGCCAACGTCTTGCCGATAACACCGCCTTCAGCTGCACCATAATAGGGCGGGTTGTTCAGAGGGACCAGCCATTCCTTCAGATACGGGCACGGCATCTCGTCATCGTAGCCTTGCGCACAGATCCTATTCCAGTCTTCGACGGCGGCCTTCAAACGCTCGGGTTTCAATCCAAGCTGCTCGGCCAGTTCGTCGAGGGTATCGGCCTTCTGGATGGCACCGCGATTGACCGCCTTCTCGAAATCGCCCTCCCAGTCGGTCCCACAGAAGTCGTTCTCAACGGTCTTTCCATCGGGCTTCAGCACGATACGCGACTCGTCAAGGCACGTGAGCGTCGGCTCGAACTGCGTAAGGCTGCTCTTGTAATTGGAGTCGAAGATAGCGTACGCACGATGACCCGCGGAACCCATCCAAGCGGCCGCACTCGGCAAGTCCCCCATGCTGAACGATTCGAAGTCGGCCCGCTCCTGCAAGATCTCACCCTTGGTGAAGCTCTTCAGGAAGTACGGCAGTCGATTGCCCGCCTTGTCGATGAGCAGCCAGGGGTTTTGGATGAGCTGCTTGGCGCCGTTCCAGAAGTAATGGAAGAACTGACCGTCACCGGATCCCCAGTATTCATCCAAACCGCCCTCCCATGCGCAGTAGGAGTTGAAACCGGACACGTCGGCCCCCATGCCCAAGCCCATGCGGAACGCGTCGCCGGTATGGGACGGGAACGGGCCTCCCTGGACGGTGTACATGTACGCCGTCGGAACATACTGCTCGAGCAGGTCGAGGTTGTATCCCATGCCGCCTGCGCACAGGATGACGCCCTTCTTCGCCCTCAGGTAGAGCTCGTCATCGCCACCGCACTTGACGCCGATGACGCGGCCATCCTGCTGGACAAGAGCCTTGCATTCGCACTGCAGCTTGACATCGGCACCGGCGTTGCGAGCGTTGGTCTCGAGCGCGTCGCAGGTACGGTCGTTGCCCAGCACGGTATTGCGCTTGCCGTCGTGTATGTCGACATCAACGAAGCTCGATCCTTCGCAGACCCACTGGACGCCAGACTGAGCGCACATCCAGTCAGCCCACGGGCCACCAGCCTCGATGGCGCCCTTCAAAAGCTTGATGTCGATGTTGAAGTTGAAGTTCTCTTCCAGTTGCGCGGCGGCTGCCTCAACGTCGAAGGTGTCGCCCGGCCATGCGTAGCCCATTTCGTTCTGACTTTGAGCCCCACCGGGCACCACCATATTGATGGCTGCATGGCGGGAGGCACCGCCGGTCGTATCACTCTTCTCGAGCAGCGCGACGTCGTATCCGTTCTCCGCAGCGTATGCAGCGGCAACCAATCCGCCGTACCCACTGCCGACGACGACGACATCGTACTCTGCATCCCAGTTCGCGGGTGCATCAATCGGCAGGATAGGCTTTGCGTCTGGACCGATCTTCCCCGTCTGCATCGGCAGAGGTCCAGCAAGGCCGCCAGCCTCGGGCCGTGTCCCCACCTCGATCTCGCTGGCCGCATCAGACGCGCTGGCCGTCTCGTTCGTGCTGGAAGCACAACCGCTCAATCCGGCAGCAAGCGTTGCACCTCCAGCCATCAGAGCAGCATCTGCGAGAAAACTGCGGCGTGAAATCCCTTCACTCATCTTTACCCCTTCCGACAAATCCTTATCGTCTTTGAGGGACATCCCTTCAATCAATGCATAGCTTGTTAAGACGATTCCCCCGCCGATCACGTTAGAATCCAGAAAACGGAGGGTCAAATCTCAAGCACCCACTTTTGTAACAATTCGCATCAGTCACAAAGAAGTGTCCCAGACGACGACAATCGCCCGAACCTGTAACAAGTGTGGACAGATCATGCGTTTTGTAACAAACCTCCTACCACAGCCGTGGGATGCAAGGTTGAGGAATGCAGGATTGGGGCACGATGGTATGGGGAGTGAGGAGTCCTTAGGAGGAAAGCATGACCAATGTTGCCCAGGTCAGTTTCTGCATCGGCTGCGGGTCTATCGGTACGGCGAGCAGGTCGTGGAGCGTGGGCGGGACACACGTCTCAAGCAGATGGGCGATCTCCTCGATCGAGCAATGGTCTCGGTCGGCGATCCAGTTACGAACGACGTAGCTTTCGGAATGTGCGTAGAAATCTATCTGCAGACGCAACTCCTCGGTAAGTTCCACGCCTTTCATACTCACAACCGTTTCAGTCAGGTTGTCTCGGCATTTACGTATGCCGGTTTCCTTCATCGCATGGTACCCAGGACTTTTCCAGGCACCACACATGAGGTTCTTGAGAAGTTCGCAGCCAGACAGGGTGACGATGATACCTTCAGACCAAGTGAGCGTGCGTCCCCTTTCGCTGATGCCAGGGTTTATCGCTTGAGACATGAACCAGTTTGCAACCTCGTATTTATCCTCGAACAATCTATAGAAGACCGTTCTCGATATTTTGGCATTCTGGCAGATGGAACTCACTGTGATGCTCTCGATAGATGTGTCCTCGCAAAGATAATCCATGACCACGGCGATGTGAAAGCGCCCTGCATTATATCGAGTTGTATTTTTAGTTGTATCGTTCATACTAATTCATGATACCACCTCAGAGCGGTTTCGTTAGGAAATCAGTGAACAAGGATTGAACGAGGGCCCCCGGGTTTGCGCCAGCATCTTGAACTCTCGCATCATGTCGTTCTTCATGAAGTTGATCACGCCCGTCGGTTCGAAGACATAGGTTGCAAGCATGTCGATGAACTTGGGCAGAGGAGCGTTGCGTCCGGCGAGTTTCATCTTATAGAAACCGGAATCGACCAACTCGTTTATCCGCTTGTCCGATATGAACAGGCTCTCGTTCAAACGCCTGTTGATGTCGCCGGCGGTCTTTAGGTAGAAGCACTGCTGACAGACTCCCCGTTGCCTTTCGTCATTCCATTGCTCGACTGCAGAGATATGCTCGTAGCAATGCTGGCAATTGGGAACACAGAACCGATTGACGATGATCTCCACGCGGTCCTTCACATCATCGAGCTGGTGGATGGAAACGTCATCGAGTACGTATTCGCAACGTACCACGACCTCATCGAACTGCGTGAACAGCTGACGGTAATACTCGGTCTCACGCGAGGAGTCCTTGCGCAGGTCGCACATGCATTTGTTGAGCGAGGCAATCAACTTGATGGTGGGGTGCGTCTCGCGTATGTGACGCGTGAGCTTATAGGACGCCCACCTGACCAGGCGCAAAAGGCGCTCCATAAGCTATGTCAAAGGGGCGCTCGACCCCCATCTCCTCGCAGAACCGCAAGAGGCGAATCGCCGCCCAGCCATTGTTGCAGAACGCGGGGATCTTCCAACTGGTGCGTGCCGGGCGTGATGCGAGTATCTCGAATCCTTCTCGTACGGAAATCATGACCGCCTCATTTCATTTGACCATACATCGCTCACCATGCACTGGTGAGAGGGAGAAGGGTTCCAACGTCGGTTTCGATCACCTCGACAAGCAGTCTATCTGCAAGGTGACTCCTGTCAAACGAGACCGGACAGGGTAGCGCCTCGATAACTTACTTACCTTTTTGTAACTAACCGATAAACAAGTGGCTTCTTGTGAATCCTCGGATAGGTGTCTACGATGCGATGATAGCCTCTCGAACAGGATGAGGCCCATTCGTTATAGGAGGTAGCAATGGAGAATCAGATCCTGAGCAAGGTCGCCACATGGTGCAGCCCCACCCACCACGTCGCCGTTTCCGGTGGCTGCGGTACGGCCGATCCGAAGGTTTCCAGTGGCTGCGGTACGGCCGATCCGAAGGTTTCCGGTGGTTGCGGTACGGCCGATCCTAAATAGCGGACCTGCGCGAACCCGCGAACGCGAAAAATAAGAGCCCGGGCGCACCTTTCGCGTCCCGGGCTCTTATCGTTTACCGAAAGGCACTTCATGAATCCCTCCTTCGCTTTCCAATGGCACATAACCGATGAGTGCGACCAGCGCTGCAAGCATTGCTACATCTTCTCGGAGGGTGCATGCGCATCCCCAGAGAACATGCCATTCGAAAAGATGCAGCACATCGTGGATAGCTGCAGCGTCATGTGCGACGAATTGGGGCGCGAACCCTACTTCTACCTGACCGGTGGCGATCCCATCCTGCATCCCGACTTCTGGCGATTGGCGGAGTTGCTGCATACCCGCGGATTCGGATTCGCCGTTATGGGCAACCCATTCCATCTGACTCGCGAGGTCTGTGAGCGCCTGGCTGCGTTGGGCTGCAGGAAGTATCAACTTTCGCTGGATGGCCTGCGTGAAACACACGACGTGTTCCGCAAGCCCGGCTCGTTCGAGGCGACGCTGAAGGCCATCCCCCTCATCCGCGACAGTGGCATGTGGTGCGCCGTCATGACCACCGTCTCCAGCGCCAACATGGCGGACATCCCCCATCTGATCGACGTGGTCGCCGAACACCACGTGGATGTCTACGCCTTCGGACGTTACTGCCCCACCAGTGGCCAGAAGAGTCGGGAATTCCACATCGAACCATCAAGCTACCGCAGCTTTCTGCTGAAGTGCCAAGAACGCATCGACGCACATGGAGGATGCGGCACCACGTTTCAACTGAAAGACCACCTCTGGACGCTGCTGCGCTACGAGCAGGGACTGTTCACCATCCCAGAGGACGCGCAGCCGGACATTATCTACGATGGCTGCCACTGCGGGATCGAGCACATGACCATCCTGCCGAACGGAGACGTATACGCCTGCCGCCGCATGGAAAGTCGCGTGGGCAACGCGTTCGATTCGTCCATGCGCGATATCTTCCTGGGCGCGAGCATGGACGAATATCGTCGATTCGACAAGCTGCAGAAGTGCAGCAAGTGCGAACTGATGGGATTCTGCCGTGGCTGTCCCGCCGTAGCATACGGCTACTCGGGGAGCATGTACGCCCCTGACCCGCAGTGCTGGAAAGAGATCGAAGGAGTCGTCTGATGGAATCAACGATGAGAGCCGTGGTACTGGAACGGTCCAGTGCCGCCGAGGAGCTGCACACATCACGCGTGCCCGTCCCCCGGGTAAAGCCCGGATGGGTGCTGGTGCAGGTGGAAGCGTTCGGATTGAACCACTCCGAGGTGATGCTGCGCGCATTCGAAGCCGAGGAGGACCACATACGACTCCCGCGCATCCTCGGCATCGAATGCGTGGGGGTGATAGCCGACCCCTCTGACAGCCGTTTCAAGACAGGCGACCGCGTGGTCGCCCTGATGGGGGGCATGGGTCGCAGTTTCGATGGCAGCTATGCCGAGTACGCGCTGTTGCCCGAGAGCATCGTGTTCTCGGTCGACAGCGACCTGCCATGGGACCAGATGGCGGCCATTCCCGAGACATGGTTCACCGCATGGGGTTCGCTGTTCGAATGCCTGCGCCTACAGTCTGGCGAGAGCCTGCTCATCCGCGGGGGAACGAGCGCTCTAGGGCTCGCTGCGTTGCAGATTGCGAGGAGCCTGGGATGCGTGGTCACTGCCACCACGCGGAGCCAGACGAAGGCGGCGAAGCTGCTACAGGCAGGTGCCGACGTGGTGCTCCTGGATGACGAGACGTTGGCCGACCGGGCGTTCGCGTCGCATCCTCATGGATTCGATACGATACTGGAACTGGTTGGACCTTCCACGTTGCTGGAGTCCATGCACCTCGCCGGAAACCCGGGTCGTGTCTGCATGTCGGGCGTGCTGGGCAACCAGTACGAGTTGAACGGGTTCGACCCCATCAAGGATATCCCCAATGGCGTCTCGCTTTCCGGGTTCTTCAGCAACTATCCGGACCAGAAGACCATCGATGCCATCTTCTCCCATATCGCCGCCCACGACATGCACCCTATCGTCGGGGCGCGGTTCACGCTCGACCGGATCGGACGGGCGCATGCGCTCATGGAGCGGTCAGGCGCATTTGGAAAGGTCGTCGCGACCATAGACTGAGACATTCGAGCATGACGGGTGATAGGGTGCGGACGCCGGCGTACCTGGAAGGAGGCCATGTGGACGCTTCAAGAAACCATGAACGCGTCCACATGGCCTTGCCAATCGATCAAGCTAGATAATCGGCGGCAGCCGCTGCGGCGATACGACCGGAGTTGATGGCCCAGGAGGCACCGGATCCAGCAGCGATCGCCACATCGTAGGCGTCACCGTAGAATCCACCGGTGTCGCAACCACCAGCATACAGGCCGGGAATGATCTCCCCATTCTCGTCGAGAACCTCGGTGTTCGGACTGACCTTCAGACCACCGCACGTCGTATAATAACCATTCACGCATTCAACGGCGTAGAACGGACCATCCTCCATGGCGATCAGGTAGTCCGCGGGCTTGCCGAAGTCCTCATCGATACCGGTCATGCAGTACGTGTTGTACGTATCGAAGGTCTCCTGCAACGTAGCGGCATCCAGCCCCGTCGCAGAGGCAAGTCCAGAGATGCTGTCAGACTTGAAAGCGGTCTCGCCCTTATCGACAAGAGCCTGGATCTCATCGTTGAGACCTGTCATCGGACTGCCGGCTATGACATAGACGCCGACGCTCGTCAGCGCCCCCTCGTTCTCGAGCTTCTCGAGCAGAGCTTCGTTGAAGATCTGATAGACCTTCTCCTGCATCTTCTCGGCGATACCGGCGAACGCGAAATTCCTGAGGGGCATGTTCTCCTCGACGTAGCGTTTGGCGTCTTGGTTGACCAGGAGAAGCGGCTGCTGGGAACAGGCAGTCGCCATGGAGCCCCAGTTGGTCGTCTTGGCGACAGGGCCGTAGAACATGATGGTGCCAGGGTCGGGGGCAAGCGCGGCACCCGCGTCGACACCCATCTTGATACCGTCGCCATCGCGACCGTCCATGCCGGCTGCACAGGTAAGGGAAGCATCGACACCGGACAGGGAGGTGATCATGTCCTCGTTGTTCGCATAGCCGCCGCAGCCGATGATAACGACAGGCGCCTCGACCTTGAGGATCGAGCCATCATCTTTGACGGCGAGGATACCTGTGACCTTGCCGTCCTCGATGAGCACCTTCTTGCCGGAGGTGCTGGGCTGTATGTTCAGATCGACGTTTACCGCCGCTGCGGCCATGCTCTTCATGAACTCGACGCCAGGGTGCAGAGAGCCCTTGTAGATATGCCAGCAGATGTGGGAGTCACCTAAAGCCTGCACGTGATCGAACTCGACGCCGATGCTCTCGAGCCAGTCAACGGTCGCGGCGGTCTTGTTGAAGAATGCCCTGTAGAGCTCGATATTGGGGACCCAGTGGTGATAGTTCATGCACTCCTTGATTACTTCGGCAGCCGTGACGGTCTCGCCAGCGGCAATCTGCCAATGGGAACCGACGGCGAACAAGCCCTCGGTGCCGATGAACGATCCACCAGTATTCCCCTTCTTCTCCAACACAACGGCATCCAAGCCGAGCTGCTTGGCCTGGACGCCGGCGGCGAGGCCGGTCCCACCGCCTCCCACGATGCAGACCTGGGTGGAAATGGTCTCGGTTGGTTCCCCGAGCTCCTCAATCGTCCATACCGTGTCTGTCGAAGCCGAACCCTCGGTCCCAGCCTCAGTCGTACTCGATCCGGTGGTCGTGTTCGTGGATCCGCAGCCCGTAAGAGCCATACCCGTAGCGGCGACGACAGCAGCCAGGGAGGCACCTTCCAGGAAGGTCCGACGGGAAACGCCCTCGGTTCTCTCTTCTATCATTCTTCCCCCACTCTCACTATTGGTTCCCGGTTTTCCTCTTCGACGATGCGGTTGGAGAAGGACCCTGCCGCTGGCCCAGCCCTTTGCTGCCTTCGAGCGACCTTCTCGTACCTACGTAAGAAGTATAGAAGGCGAAAAACCTCTCGGGAGCGTCGTTCCTAACGCCAAAAACTGTAGGTTTGCATCTCTTGGTTTCAACCCTTTCAACGGTGGACGCTCTTCGGTTAGCATGACGTGATGGAAGATAGTGTGTATCATGCGTGTCGACAGCGCCTCTTATCATCGCATCATGGATGTCGCCGCAATGAGACATGGCGCTGCGTCGGAATCTTAGGGGAGCCGACAGGGGATTTGAGGGGGAACCGATGGCTACTATTTCGATTAGTACCGGTCAGCTCGACTACTTCACCACCGTCTACAGAAAACGGAGCTTCTCGGCGGCGGCGAGGACCATCCCGATGTCGCCTCAAGGTTTCACCAAGGCGATACACGTGCTCGAGCGGGAGCTCGGCGTGACGCTTTTCAAATTGGATGAGAGCGGGATGCTCAGCCCCACGCCATACGCCGACGTGCTCTACGAGCACGTACTCAGCTGGTATCAGAACCTCAAGGTGATGCAAGAGGATTTTCGCCGGATATCAGCCGATGACCGACAGCACATCCACCTAGGGGCCGCCATAGGCATCCCAGGGTTCTTCGGCATCGACTTCGTCGAGAACTTCATGAAGAAACACAAGGATATCTTGGTACGGTGTGTAGAGACTCCCGATTCCCGATGCGAGGAAGAGCTCCTCAACGGCGAATACGACCTCGCCCTAACCGTCGCCCCTTACAACGACGCGTTCGAGACCGTCGAGATCTACAGCACGGAGCTATCCGTTTGGATCAATAAGAAGAACAAGCTGAGCGAGAAGGAGTTCTTGGTCCTCGAGGATTTGGAAGACCAGAACTTCGCATGCATGGACAGGTCCTTCAAAGTCTACGACCAGGTGCTGACGGGCTGCGAGAAGACGGGAATTCATCTGAAGTCAATGGCGACCTGCGCTGAGATGATATGGCTGTACAACTATGCGCAGCGTAACAAGGGTATTGGTTGCAGCGCCCCGCATCTGACAAGCTGTCTACCTGATGATGACTCGGTCATGAACGTCCCCATCAAAGGCGTCTACTGGAAGTTCGGCGTCTCGCGCTTGAAAGACCATAACTGGAGCCCCGCTGAAAGAACATTCATCAACTACCTGACCGAATCCGTAAGGGATGTCATCGCCAACCGTTCGATCCTTGACTGCCCAAAACCGGCATCAAGTGCGGTGAGAATGCCTGTTGAGCAAACGCGAACACCCACAAGACAGCTTTGACAGAAATCCTAGAGCGGGTTGACGTGGCAAGAAGCCGGGGATGCGGGCTTCCGATAGGCGCATGCACAACGCGTGAGACGAGAAGGCGGCCATCGGCTGGGGTTGTTACGGTAAGGAGGGGCAGTGCCTGTAATGGACACTTCGAACCGGCGCGACGCAATTCCAATCTCCGGGTCGTCCCATCCAACCCTGCACGAGGATTTCCGCATAACGGAAAACCCATCGGCTTCGCGTCCGATGGGTTTTCCAGGAATCGGGGATGTACGAGCGGTTATGCCGTGGTGACGTATGCGCCGGCGCTTTCGCCAGCGACGTATCCACCGATATCGCCGAAGGCGTTGGAAAGACCTGTCACATTGTTCGTATAGGCCATGCCGAAGCGTTCGCCAACGGTATTGCCGGAAGCGTAGAGGCCGAGAATCGGGCTGCGGCTCTCATCAAGGACCTCGGATGTTTCAGGATTGCAGACGACGCCGCCGAGGGACACGAGGCAGTTGTACGGGATCTCCATGCCGTAGAACGGGGGAGTCACCGGATTGACGGCGCTCATGAAGCGCAGCGGCAATCCAAACTGGTCGTCATGGCCGGCCGTTGCCATCTCGCCGTACGTCTTGACGGTCTCCTGCAGCCCATCCGGGTCGACCCCGAGTTTATCGGCGAGCTCCGCGAGGGTGTCGGCCTTGGTCGCAGCTTCCTCGAACTTCGCGATCTTCTCATCGTTGAAGACGATGGTGCCCATCCAGGTTTGGATTTGCAACGCGTTGATGGTCTGCGCGTAGTTGGCGTCGAAAATCTGCCACGCACGCCTATCCGGCTGGTTCAGGATGGAATAGGGAATGACGAACGAGCTCGTCGCCTCGTTGGCGAACCGTTCCCCATTCTTGTTGACGCAGATGAACGGGATGGGGTTGGGAACGTTGGGATCGTCTGGCGACTTCGCCGAGGACAGCATGATGCAGCACGGGGACATCTGCGTCACGCCTCCGGCCCAGACGCACATGCTGATTGCGGACCCATCGCCCGGAACCGTGTTGGCAACGTGCGTACCGATGGCGTGTGGAGCCAGTTCGGCAACCATTTCCTCGTTGCCTTCGAAGCCACCTCCCGAGACGATGACCGCCTTGGCACTAACCTTCAGGTACGAGCCATCCTCCTTCTTGGCGTAGACACCGACGACCTTATCGCCTTCCTTTATCAGCTGTTCGCCTGCGGTGTTGTAGCGGACCTCACCACCATTCTGGTTGATCCATTGCGTGAAGCCATCGATGACGGGAGTGTTCACGTCTCCGGATGAAACCTGCAGACCCTCTCCCGGGTACGCCGACTCCGAGAAGTACTCATCGGAAAGCTGATCGTATGGAGCAGCACCGTTGTTCGTGCAGTGCACGTATTGGGAATCGAAGCCATCGAGCATGGAGCTGAAGACCTCTCCCGAACGTTTTGCCCATAAACGATAGTAGCGCTCGTCGGCACGCATGCTCGACATCTTGACTTCCTCTTTGATCATCTCGTCAACCTGGGTGTCACTGTACTCGACGCCGATCGCCTGTGCATACTTGGAACCCAGGATGCCGTGTACGCCCCCGCCAACGCGCGAGGTTCCGTTCTTCTCCAACACAAGCACGCTTTTCGCGCCATGGAGCAAGGCGGAGCGACCCGCTCCAAGACCCGAGCTGCCACCACCCACCACGCACACATCGACATCCGCGGTCTCTGAGACGTCGCTTCCCCCGGGGACGTCAGGAACCGTACGCCAAGAGACGTCGGAGGTTTCCGTCGCATCCACTCCGGAAGAAGCCTGCGTGCCTGTCGTGCAGCCGGCAATCATGCCAACTGCCGCCAAGGTGCCGGCAGCACCCACCCCGGTCAGAAACGATCGCCTTGAGATTCCCGTCGCCTTGGTTCCCTTTTGAGCCATGACCCTCTCCATTCTGCGAGCTCCCCAGTGAGTTCACTCGCCTTGATGCGAATCTCAGGCCCTGCCCATCGTCCATACGTTTGGTGTCTCTTGTTGGTGGTGCGCATGGCCAGCGACTCGCACATTTCCCCGCATGGCGGGATTGGGTCAAGTATTCTTCCCCACCGGATAGACCGCATCGCAGGGATGAAGCGAAGTCCCACATCTGGCATGGCCGGAACATGGTGAAAAGACCACTTCGCCGGAATCAGGTGAGGTGCACGAGACAAGCTTCTATGTGTCGCGAGGAGAGATCGTGGCGAGGGGAGATCACCCCATCCAACGTTGGCACGGATCTATGAGAAATGGTCAAGCAGATCCTGCAGGCCGTGTACGCCAAGCTTGTTGTAGATATGCCGTATGTGCGAGTTGACGGTGTTCTCCGAGATGAAGAGCATCTGTGCGATCCGCGGCCTGCTACGGCCCGTGAGCAGACATCGGAAGATCTCAGACTCGCGCTCGGTAAGCCCGTATGTCTCTATTATCTGAGCAAGGCTGCTCACCGTATAGGACCCTGCATGCTCATCAGGCTCAAGTGCCGGAGCCTCGATCTGTCCCGGTAGGGAGTTGGTTCTGATAAGGGTCCACAGTGCCGAGTTCTCGCCAAGCAGCAACATCTCCGCAACGATGAGGAAATAACCTACGGTCGTCGAGAAGGTCTCCTGTAGCGCATAGGTCTGTGGATTGGAAAGGAGGAGAAAAGCTGTTAGAAACCCGACGATGATGGAGGCGTGGACGACAAAGCGCCCTGAGCCAAATGTCGAGGCCGCATCGGAACCGGTGACGAATGTCAATTCGGATAGAATCGTCCACGTGATGATATCGAACGTGGTATATCCCACGGCTATGACAAAACCACTGACAAGGCTGCTGTTCCCCAGAGTGCTCAGAAAAGGAACCGCTATGAATCCGGCGATGCCCACAAGGATGCCGATGCGAAAGACGGTGTAGGTACGTTGTGGAAAGAAATACATCGCCGTGAAAATAATGAATGCCGTGATACCACGTGAGATCAAGAGGGTATCGGACGAGAAGGGATAGAGCTCCGTTGGATAGAAGGCCGAGTTGAACTGCATGAAACCGAACGAGAGTCCAAAGATGAAGAACGACGCGACAAGTGAAAGCGACAACCCGAAGAAGCGATGACGGCTCGCTGGAAAAATCATCTGAAGTGACAGAACCCGCTCTGCCGGAGCCGAATCGTCGACCATGTTGTGGAAACCGACCAGAAGGATGGTCGAGAGAAGGGGGAGCACCACCGTGAAGAAGGCCGCGAACAAAGGTGCCAAGCCGATGATGAACACGTCGATCAGGACAGCCGATGCGATAGCGGCGGAGATGAGAATCCCTGCGCTCTTCGCGCCCTCTCGTGAGTATATCCTCGCCCACTGAAGCAGAAAGAACGAGCAGGCAGCTCCCGTCAGCACGGAGCCGACAAGCACGACCACGAGATTCATCAACGACGCTCCCAGCATGACCACCAGGGTGCCGGTCAGCGCAACGGCCATGTTGGTAAGCCCGTAGGGCTTGAGCGCGAGAAAGGAGGTGACGCGTTTGCTGTTGAGTGCCGCCACGAGCAGTATCACGGCACCGCTCACCATCGTCACGATAAAATAAAGGCTGTAGAAAACCTCGGACCCCTTGAAGGGCACGAAGAACGTCGGCCGAAATATGGACTCATCGAACCATGCCCAGTAACAGGTCGAGGAAAGCAGTACCCAGACGTTGAGCATTCCAAACCGCGGGTGTTTGGATTCGCGTTTCATAGGCGCGCCCGACCTCTCCAAAAACCACGTAGCTTCCCGCGCCCCATGAGAGAACTGAACATGTCAAGCATCCCCTGTTCGTATTTATTCACCATTTTAACCGAAAGTCGCTTCACTGCATAGTATCCCCAGGCTTTATGGAAATCGAAGTACCGACTCTACCGATACGGCACAAGGGTCCGACTGCCTTTACCACGCAAACGGCCCTTGAATCATCTATGTCTGTCAAATATCCCCCACCTGGGGGTATCAAACGGATCTATTGTCTCTCAGTCGGGGCTATCGAGAACCACCCACGGAATCTAACATCCTCCTTGTTCTTGAAGCATCGGGCTTCAAGGGGGATAGGGAGGATCCAAGAATGAAGGATGTCACGAGAAGAAGCTTCATCGGCCTCGGTGCTGCGGCGCTTGCAAGCGCCGCAGCGACAAGCATGGTGGGCTGCAGTCCTGCATCGGCCACGAACGACTCGGACGCTCAAAGTTCAAGTTCAGATGACGTCTCGTCGGACACCTACGCGACACGCGTGTCGGGTATCGACAAGTTCGCCATCACGCCCGCCAAGGCTTCGGAGCTGGGCACACCGGACGAGACATGCGATTGGCTCGTCATCGGCGGCGGTAACACCGGTCTGTTTGCGGCTGCCCATGGCGTTGACCTGGGTATGGATACGATCCTGCTGGAGAAGAACTCCTGGACCGGAGGCGCCGGTATAGGTACCGAAGTTTCACAGGCGTTCGGTGACTGCAAATACATGAAAGATGGCAACCAGGTAAGCGGCACGTTTACCGAGATCTACCACTACTTCATGATGCAGAATGCCTGGCTGCCGGATGCGCTGCTCGTGTCGAACTACATTCAGCACAACCACGAGGTGCACGATTGGCTATACGACCACGGCATGGGCACTGTCTTTGCATCAGTCGGGGGTGTCGAGGCTCCTGTCGGCGGCATCATGTACGAAGGCACCGGCGTGGGAGTCAACACCAAGCTGGCCGAAGAGTTTCAAAATGGCGGGGGCCGCGTGTACTTGTCCACCGGAGCCACCAAGCTGGTCGTAGATGACGATGGCGATGTGGTTGGTGTCGTCGCCAACTCGGAGGACGAGAAGGACATGTACTTCTCGGCAAAGAACGTGTTCATCGGAACCGGTGGCTTTGGAACGAACCCTGATATGGTGGAGTTCTACATCGGCGAGGCAGGTACCATCGCATCCAAGCGAGATAAGCAGATGGGCATTCCGCACGACGGCGACGGTATCTCCATGATGCTCGGTGCCGGGGCTGTCGAAGGCCAGAACATGTGGGCTACGGCTCCCGCCCAAGGAGCTCCCGAATCCGATGCATGGGACACCGAGGTTGACCGCGCATGCCGTGAGGCGAACCTCTGGGTGAACGAACGCGGATGGCGTGTTGGTAACGAGAAGTGGAACGCCATTTCCTCGAACTATGGCACCGCGTATCGCCAGAATACGAGCTACTACTGGAACGTCTTCGACGCGAGCGCCGTCCAGCGGATGGAGACCGAGAACCCCATCATGGGATCCCGCTGGGTCATTGCGAAAGAAACGGACGGGAAACCCATTCCCACCATGGGCGATGCACTCGATGCGGCCGCACAGGCTGGGACCATCTACAAGGCCGATACCCTCGAAGGTCTTGCCGATGCCGCAGGTATCGAGACCGAGCGACTCGTCGCCACCGTCAAGCACTATAACGAGCTGTGCAAGGCCGGCGAGGATACGGACCTCTGGAAAGATCCCGTCGCCCTCAAGGAGATCAGCACCGCCCCTTACTATGCGATCAAGGTCGTTCCCGCTTGGTTCTCGACCTTGAGCGGCGTGAAAATCGATGCCGATCTACATGTACTCGATGCAAACGGTGACCCCATCGAGGGCCTGTATGCCGGTGGCGCCGACGCCAGCGAGTTCTTCATGACTATGTACAGCCACGGCTTTGGTGGCTCTTGTTCGGCATTCTCGTATTTCTGCGGATACTATGCGGCCGAAGTCGCAAAGAAGACCCTGTAGAGATACGGCCGAATAGGCTGCGCTCCTCGCTCTTCGGTACAGCCCTGATCACGAGGCGAAAGCGTCACGGCGCTTTCGCCTCTCTCTTTGCCCAAGAAGCAGCGTCTACTCTCAACAGGTTTCATCTGCAACACTCATCGTATGTTCGATCAGATCAAGAAGCTCCTGCTTTGAGTGCACGTTCAACGACGCGTACAGGGCTTTTCGATAGGTGCGGACAGTGTTGGGGGAAAGGCATAGAGATTCGGAGATATGGGGGATATCTCGGCCAGTCACCAGTAGTTTCAGGACATCTTTCTGACGCTGGGATAGCTTGTTCCTCGCAGACAGGAAGTCACATGCTCTGGATACATCTGCCGTCGTGAACGACTCCATCGCGCGCTTCCAATCACCGCTTTCCTTCTTGCGCAGATAAGGAAGGAAGAAAGCGGGAATGGTGAGTATATAGAGCAGCAGCGCCGCGATCGCAAAGGATTCGATGGGAATCACCGACGCCTTGGGAGCAAGGACGAGGGCTATTTCCGGAAAGCGAGCGAGGTATACGAAACCTCCGAAGAATCCATAGACAACGACCACCGATACGTCGAGTCTCTTCGCGGTCGCACAGCACGTGAGCAACATCAAGAAGGACACCGTGCAGAAACTGATATCACCAAGAAACAAGACGAACCATCGCTGATCGGGCAAGAGCAACGGGGCGAAGAGGATGGAGCTTGAAAGGAGTGGGAGAAGGACGCAATACGCTCCGAATAATCTAACGTTCCTGTTGAACCCGATCATGATGATGGCCAATACGAGCAGGGCAGTCAGGTTTGCGGCTTGAGCAAGCAGTTGGCGAAAGAGATCTTGGCCGGTGGTATCTACGTATGCCGAACTTGCTATAGGGGCGATGAGTATCAGCGCGATAGCGCAGATAAGCGGAACGGCGACATCCGCGAAAACCCGTCTAACCCCATCCTTGCCTCTGCTGACTGCATGACCAGGCTTTTGAACCCCCGAGAGCCTTGTGTTGTAGTAAAGGAACACCAAACTCATGGGGACGAGAACGGCACCAAAGATCAGCACACGAAACTCGACAGACACGAAGCAGAAGACGATGCTTGAAAAGACCGACACGAACGAGGCGATGAAGAGAAGTGATTTGATCTCAGAGAACGGTTTGCCGGCAACGATCCTTATCCATTGGATGAAGCCCGTGGCGAGACCGACTCCGACGCACAAGCCATAAAGCACCAACACGTATGTCTCCGTATGGCCGAGGAGAAAGACAGCGCCAGAAACCAGAACGGCGCCGACGAAGGCGGCGGCGGTGACATGGCAGAGGGCATGGGGCTTCAGAGGCCCGAATCTGCTTGCAGCGCCGGCGGTCACGAAGAAAGCGGCCACGTAGAAAAACTGCTGGGCGATAACGTACGTGGAGTTGTCGGCCACGGAAGGAAGCAATGGGAACATGTACGTCGAACCGCTACACGAGACGAGTGTCATCCATACGCTGATACCTATGGCGTACATCACATAGGCTGGTTTTTTGACGCTCGTTTCCAAGATTCGCATCTTTCCCCACTAATGCGCAAGGCGTACCCCTTATCGTTCGATTATAGCAGATGCCGGCACAGGCAATCCTTAACACATTGCACACTGAGTAAGGTACTCATCACATACCGGCCAAGGTCACGGTGGTCACAAGAACATATGGACTGTCGAGGAATCCAGAGCCAAAACGCTGCTGCATCGTCCGGGCCCGCCTACCCTCCGCCTATCATCAAGCGATGTTCGTCGAGGAATACCGTCAACGATCAACATCCCGACTGCCGGGGGAGATCGTGTTCCTAGCGCGGGAATATGTGCTCTCATCGGGCAGGAGGTCGAGCAACTCCTGCCTTGTGTGCACCTCGAGCTTCGAATAGATGTTCTTGCAGTGGAACTTGACCGTATTCTCTGCCACCATGAGCTTCGTGGCGATGTAAGGAACGCTTCTCCCCTCATGGAGAAGCAAGAGCACTTCGATCTCCCGTTCGGTCAGTCCCTTCCAGAGGGCAAATGACCGGATGGCTTCGGTCAAGGGTCGTTGAGAAGATACTGGCTCCTCGGGTAGGGCAGATTCCCAGGAAAGGATCTCCTTCTTGCTTTGATACGTTCGGAACCTGTTGGATGCAACGTAGACGCCAAACATCAGCTCTGTACAGAGAAGTGCGATGAAGAGCGTTTCGATGAACCCGAATCCCGTCAGGCCGAATGATCTGAAGATTCCAAGAAGGAGCACCGGTAGGAAGCGAGCTGTGTAGATGATCCCGAAGGTGAGCGAGTATATGGCGATCGGAGGGATGTTGTAATAACGGGCGACCTGGTTGCTAGCAAGGATCGCCATGATGGAGGCGATGGTGAACAACGCATAGGCTCCGGAGACGAAAGCGTAAGCGTACCCTTCACCGAGGACAGGAAGCAAGAACAGCATCACGCCGATGATGGGGGCACCATACGTGTAGAAGATATTCATGTTGATACGGTATCTCGTACGTTCGAATATGATTGCGGTCGCGAGAGACCCGAGGATGAGTGCGATGCTGAAGAGATTGTTCAAAAGAGTATTCGAAAGGGCCGCCTCTGAGATGAAGACTCGAACGGTTTGAATCACAAAACCAATCGCACCAATCGTGATGACAGGCATGAGCAGCGAGACGATGCCCTTCTTCAGGTTTGCACGCCGTTCGTTCACCTCGACGGGGAATTGGGTCAAGTCACTGACGTTCCGATTGCAGATGGCAAGCAGGATGGCGGTGCCCGGCGCGATCGCGACCATAGCCAGAACACGTATCAGCCATACGGGAAACCATGCGATGATGAAATAGAGGACCGCTCCAAGAACCGTACCCCCGATCAACCCTTGGGCATCGAGCGGGGTTTCGAGCTCACAAAGCGTTCGCTGCCATAGGGCAAAATTGCCCGAGACCCCAACTCCCATCAGTATCCCGCTTGTATATTCCACCCACACAGAGGAGGTTTCATTCGCGGCAACCAGGGTCAGTGCCATGCCGATGACGACCATGCCGGAGAAGAGCAAATACAACACCTTCCCCGAGAACAGCCCATAGACTCGCTTTCCTCCAAAGAGCGCGAATGCGAACCAGACGAGGAAGGCCGCGCAGAAAGCGATGTTCTTCGAAAGCGCGAACGGGCTGAAGAGGTCTTCGGATCCGGCGCTAGCTTCGAAGATCGAGGGGGATCCGGGCCAGCCCACCAGCGTGACCAACGTGATATGAAGTCCATAGCCAACGACGGACAGGAGCAGAAAATTCTTCTTTTTGAGCAGTCTCGAAGAGGAAGACATGGAATCCCTCTCAGTGAAACCCGGTTAGTACACGCCGCACGGGTAGAGAGCGAGGGGCGTGACTCTGAACGATACCGTCCCGTAAAGGCGAAAGCAACCTCATAGGAGGTGCGTACGCACCTCCTATGAGGGATATGGGTATCCGAAAGCGACATCCGAGTCAAAGATACCTTATGAAGGCTATGGATGGTAACGAGGTCGCTCTCCTATTCGTCTTCTGCGATGTGCTTCCCCGTCAGATAACCAAACGTGATGCAGTTCATACCATGGTTGTGACCCTCGACGAGGAAATTGTAGATGTTTCCAAAACTATCGCCAATCATGGTGCCGACATTGTAAAGACCCCCGATGGGCTCATCATCCTCGCCGCAGACCTGCATGTCGATATTCGTCCGGAGGCCACCCATGACGGTAAGAAGCGTGGGGATTGTCTTCCGCCATGCATAGAAAGGTGCCGTTTTGATGGGAGTGAGCAGTTCCGCACGCTTCAAGAAATCGGGGTCATTCCCTGCTTCGCATAGTGCGTTATAATGATCCACCGTCGACTGCAGACCTTGGTAGTCCACTCCAAGCTGTGAAGCCAGATCCTCGAGCGTGTCGCTCTTGATCAATGCCGTATCCCAAGCCTTGAGCACCTCTTCGGGAGTCTGGTCGCCCTCTCCCAGGACGTTTTTCCAGTTATGCCACGGTTGATGCGCGGCAGGATACCCCGAGTCGAAGATCGCATTCACCGGACCAACATGCTTCATGACATAGGGCAGATGTCCGCATCCCATCTCCTCATTGCAGAAACGCTCGCCTTTATCGTCGACCATGAGAGTCGTAGGTGCGTTCCAGGGGTTGGGGTTCGGTGCAGCGAATGTTGCGACCATCGCAGCGTTTGGGAAGGTCTTTTGCCAAGCCGCACCAATCCAGAGCCCCATCTTCTGTCCTTGACCCGTGTAAAGACCGCCATACACCTTGTCGAGAACATCCGGATCCGTAGCCATGTTCCAGTTCTGAACCCATTCGACCGCTTCCGGGCAGTACTTCTCCATCATCTCGCGGTCGCCAGAGAAGTCGCCCGTCGCCAGTACGACAGCTTTCGTGCCCACGTATTTGACATAGTCACCCTGTGTGTCTTCGGCGATGACGGCATCGACGCGCCCCTTCGTGCCATTTGCCACACCGCCTCGGACAAGTTCCTGTGCCTGCGTATTGAAGTCCAACCTCACACCCAACGCTTCGAGTTGTTTGCGTAGTTCGAGCGCAAGGGATGGTTGGCCGTCAGCAACGACCGGATACGTATCGTTGTTCCAACAGTGTGACATCTCAGCGCCGTACAGCGGGTAGGTGTCATCGCTCCACACGCTACCTTGCTCGATATTCAGCCTGAGACCGGAGTTAGCGGTTCTATCGATGATCCAGTTCATCGCCTCTTCAGATGAGGCATACCATTTATACCATTTACTGACATCGATATTGAAACCGGCTTGGGTGATCTGCTCAAGCATGAACCGCGGGGTGATCTTCTCGAGCCCGAGTTCTTCCATCTTTTTGGAGTAGACGGCTGCGTTCGACCCCCCACGGGCGACGACATTCCCACTTTGGGCAAACAAGACTACATTCAAACCCTCTTCGGCGGCCGAGAGCGCTGTGACCAGACCCGAAGGGCCTGCACCCACGATAATCACATCGGCCTCGACGGTTTCCTTGATCTTATCATCGGTGATCGCCGCAGGAGCTACCTCGAACGAATTGGTTGCACTGTCGCTGTCATCCGAAGTGTTCGTCGTGGTCGTGGAGCATGCCGAAAGCGCAGTCGCACCTGCGACCGCCATGCCAGCCAGAGCCGTACCTTTCAGAAACGCTCGCCTATCCAAGGTCACTGCTTTGTCATTCATAAGAACCTCCCCGTATGATGATCGAACATGGCACGTCTCGTTTACCTGCCATGTCGTCCAATCTTAGTGAAGGCGAAGACCTTCTCCACACATGAAGGATGTGGGATGTTCCCCATCCCGAACAAATACCACCTGAAGCGTGTAGGCCCTCTTTGATGAGAGTATGAGCACGGTCATGAGCATGTGGATGCGGAGTCTGATACTAATTCCACCTACAATTATCTGACGGAAAGCAACGATAAGAGGATGATCCCAAAGTCGACTACCAGCGAGTGAGGTATGGCCAGATGTAGATGTTATGAGCAGTTCAGTGGGGAGAAGCGCGGATGAAAGCCTGACCTCAAAACGAGTCAGAAGGCTGGAGTGGGGCATGATTTTTGTCTAATGAAATTGTCAGCAGCCTCTCTAGAGCCCCTTACCCTTTTGATAAGGAGAGGCTTCGATGCGATAGTATATCGGTTATCCTTGAAAGTAGCCAACCCCGATTTTTCGCACATATAAGCCGATAGGAAAATTTTTACATGGACGGTTCCCAAGAATCTTCCAACCTTCAAGGTAGCAGAACGGGAAAGCAGTGGATACGAGCCTATATCTGGCTGCATCGACCAAAGCGCCACTAGCGATTACGGGTTCATCGATCGGGTTATCAATGACCATTGACAACAACTCACCACATTTATTAGAAGAGAATACGGATTTGACTGACTTTTCCTAACCCTTTCATAGAGATCAAGGTCTGCATCAAAAAAGCCTATATTAAAAGTGGCTCTTCGCTGTTTCTAGTGGGTAGCACAACTTTCCATGACAGGGTACCTCAGCTTGCCTAGATTCATGTAGATCACTGCCTTGAAGTACGCGGAGTTGCGGAATCCTCGGGCCGTCCGCTTCGCAGCTTGAATGATCG
>JAATFL010000035.1 GCA_015655215.1 Coriobacteriia bacterium | reverse complement strand
CCAGCTAATCCGTGATCACTCGCAAAGGGGCAAGCCGCCACTCTCCTTCACGAGGTCAAAGCCCCAAATGAAATGTCTGCGTACCTGCCCTACCAGCAATTGCACCACATTCTGAACTATTCAATATGCAAGGTCAAAATGCGATGAGTAAATACTAGGAGCCCCAAATGAAATGTCGGCGTACCTGCCCTACCAGCAATTGCACCACATTCTGAACTATTCAATATGCAAGGTCAAAATGCGATGAGTAAATACTAGGAGAGGCAATGAAGCGAATCGAGATCTTCGACCCTGCGATGTGCTGTTCCACCGGCGTGTGCGGACCAGGCGTCGACCCTGAGCTCCTACGCGTCGCGACCGTCGTCAACAATCTGAAAGGCAAGGGGGTCGACGTGGTGCGGTACAACCTCGCCCAGGAACCACAGCGGTTCGCTGCGGACGAGACCGTGCGCGCCCTGCTGGCGGACGAGGGCAACGACGTGCTTCCCATCACGTTGCTGGATGGCATCGTGGTGAAGAAGGGCGCGTACCCCACGGATGCGGAACTCGTCACATGGCTTGGGTTCGAAGGGTGGAGCACCTCTCCGAAAAAGCCCTCCTCCCAGCAGAGCTCCTCGGGATGCTGCTGCTCGGGAAGCGGTTGCTGTTGACGTGCGGGTCCGGCTATCGCGCCAACGTCCGTACCCGATCGAAGGAAGCTGATACCCATGTCACTCGAGGAGTTCGATGAAGGAAAGATCGTCTCGTCCCCCTACCTTTTCTTCACCGGGAAGGGTGGCGTCGGCAAGACGTCCGTGTCCTGCGCGGTCGCGCTCTCGCTCGCCGACGCGGGGAAGAAGGTCCTGCTCGTGAGCACCGACCCCGCATCCAACCTGCAGGACGTGTTCGAGATGGACATCGCGGAAGGGGGAACGGTGGTGGCGGACTGCCCCAACCTCACCGTGATGGACGTCGATCCCCAGCGTGCCGCCGCGGCCTACCGCGAGGCGGTCGTGGGGCCGTATCGAGGCGTCCTGCCGGATGCCGCCGTACGAAACATCGAGGAGCAACTCTCCGGTTCGTGCACGGTCGAGATAGCGGCATTCGACGAGTTCGCGCGCCTTCTCACCGACCCTGTCATCGCAGCGACCTACGACCATGTGATCTTTGACACCGCCCCCACCGGGCATACGCTGCGCATGCTCGCACTCCCCTCGGCATGGACCTCGTATCTCGACGAGAACACCACGGGGACCTCATGCCTGGGGCAACTTTCAGGGCTCGGCGACAAGCGGGAGGATTATGCACGGGCGGTGAGCACGCTCTCCGATAAGACGATGACGACGTTGATCCTGGTCGCACGCCCCCAACGCCCCACCCTTGCAGAGGCGGAGCGGTCGAGTGCAGAACTGTTCGCACTGGGGATCGAGAACCAACTCCTGATCGTGAACGGCATCCTGGAGGAGACGGGCGACGAACTCTCCGAGGAGATGCGCGTCTCGCAGCACGATGCCCTGGCGGCGATGCCCGAGAGGTTGTCCCACCTTGCGACGTTCTCCCTGCCCCTCAAGCCGTTCAACGTCACGGGGCTGGGCTACCTCCGTACCTTCCTGGGCAAGGGTGATCCCACACCCGAGGCGGTTGCCGTGGACCACCCCGGGGCCCACTCGCTTCAGGACCTGGTCGACGACCTCTACACCACGGGCAAGCGCGTCATCTTCACCATGGGGAAGGGTGGCGTGGGGAAGACCACCCTTGCCGTGGCGTTGGCGAAGGGCCTTGCGGCGAAGGGCGCGAAGGTGCGCCTGACGACGACCGACCCCGCCGACCATCTCGCTTTTTTCGCTGCCCAGCTCGATGGCGTTGCGGTGAGCCACATCGACGAGGACCGGGAGCTTGAGCGCTACAAGGAGGAGGTCCTCTCCAAGGCGCGCGAGGTCATGGGTGAGGAGGACCTGGCATATGTCGAGGAGGACCTGCGCTCCCCCTGCACTCAGGAGATCGCCGTGTTCCGGGCGTTCGCCGAGATCGTGGGGAAGGCAGACGGGGAGGTCGTGGTCATCGACACCGCTCCCACCGGCCACACGTTGCTCCTGCTCGATTCGACGCAAAGCTATGGTACCCAGATAGAGCACACGGGCGGAGAGGTGCCCGAGTCGGTCGCACGGCTGCTCCCGCGTCTGCGCGATGCGGACGAGACCGACGTCATCATCGTCACGCTCCCAGAGGCGACACCCGTCTTCGAGGCGGAGCGGTTGCGCGAGGACCTTCTGCGCGTCCCCATCGAGAACCGATGGTGGGTCGTCAACCAAAGCCTCTCGATGTCCGACGTCAAGAGTCCAATCCTCAGGGCACGGGCGGCATCCGAGAAGCAGTGGTTCGATCGGGTGAATCGCGTCTCGAAGGGGATGACCGTCGGCATACCTTGGCTGGCCGACAAGGGACGGGTCGACGAGGGGGAGCACGAGGACGCTGCGCTCCAGGCCTCTCGATACGATAGGGGAATCCAGGAAAGACGAGGGAGGGAATCGTGATGGCTCGAGGTCTCGGCAAGGGGCTGGGTTTTCTCGACCGCTACCTGACGCTTTGGATCTTTCTGGCCATGGCGCTCGGTATCGGGATAGGCGTGTTGGTTCCTGCGGCCCCGGCGGCCATCGACTCGCTCTCCATCGGCACGACCAACGTCCCCATAGCCATCGGGCTCATCCTGATGATGTACCCGCCGTTGGCCAAGGTGCGTTATGAGAAGCTGCACGAGGTGTTCGCCGACAAGCGGCTGCTCTCGCTCTCGCTTGTGCTCAACTGGGTGGTCGGTCCGGTGCTGATGTTCTCCCTCGCGCTCATCTTCCTGCACGATCAGCCCCTGTACATGAACGGTGTCATCCTCATCGGCCTCGCACGGTGCATCGCGATGGTCATCGTCTGGAACAACCTTGCCGGTGGGGATAACGACTACGCAGCCGGGTTGGTCGCCTTGAACGCCATCTTCCAGGTCATCTTCTACGCCCCGTTGGCATGGTTGTTCATGACCGTCCTGCCGCCCCTCTTCGGGCTCGGGTCGACCGTCGTCGACATCGGTCTCGTGCAGATCGCGCAAAGCGTCCTCATCTATCTTGGCATCCCGTTCCTCGCGGGCATGGTCACCCGCTTCGCGCTACGGCGCATCAAGGGGGATGCTTGGTACGAAGGGGTGTTCATCCCCAAGGTCTCCCCGCTGACCCTGGTCGCGCTCCTCTTCACGATCGTCATCATGTTCTCCCTCAAGGGCGAGCTCATCGTCGCCATCCCCGTCGACGTCCTCCGCATCGCGATACCGCTCGTCTGCTACTTCGCGATCATGTTCTTCCTGTCCTTCTGGCTCGCTCGCCGGGTTGGGACGACGTATGGGAAGAACGCGGCGGTGGCGTTCACCGCGACGGGCAACAACTTCGAGCTCGCGATCGCCGTCGCCGTCGCCACGTTTGGCTTGAGCTCGGGGGAGGCGTTCGCGGCCGTGATAGGTCCTCTGATCGAGGTTCCAGCGCTCATCCTCCTGGTACACGCTGCGTTCAAGCTGCGCAGGCGCTGGTATCCGGGCGAGGAGGAGGCAATCGTCCCCGCCAGGGAATCCTGACGTGGAGAGGGGGCGGCACGTCTGCGACCCGTGGGTCGCATGCAGACTGGCCGCATGCGAACCGTACCGCTACGCGTCGCGCACAAGCAGTCGTTCGATGCGTCCGTAGTAGATATCGTGCAGTCCCGCGCCACCGGAGTAGTGTTGCTCCAGGATCTCCCTTTCGGTGAAGCACGCTGACTCCATGGGCTGCACGTACGATTTACGACAAACCATCACCACCTCGCTTTGGGCAAACCAAGGGGCGATGCCCGTCTCGTCGACAAGCGTGAGACCGCTCCTCGCGATCTTGTCCTCGTCGCGACCGGACGTGGTTCCCAGGTAGGCGAGCGTCTTGCGGTACTCCTTGGGCAGAAAGCACAGCGAGAAGCACTCGGCGGCATCGATGAAGGCCTTGGTGTAGCGTTCGGGGCGCACCATGCACATCGCCACGGGGCGTTCCCACATCCAGCAGAGCCCACCCCACGCGGCCGTCATCGTGTTGATGCGCCCATGCGCTGGCAGCGGCTGGGCATCCGGCATCCTCGCGGTGACGAGAGCCCACTGCTTGCCCAGCAGATGGGCTGGTCGACAGGCGAAGTCGAGCGGGTCGACCTCCGAGAAGTTCCTCGGCATCGGGTCTGTCGGCGTGGTCGCGTCAGCCATGGGAATCCTCTCGGATGGGCCGCTTGTAAGCGGAGGGGGGACGTTAACTACTAGACGAGGTCAAATATATGTTATTGTAATTCATATCGATACTTCATACAACGCGCATGTCGCGGTAGAGCCTGGAGGGTGGGAACATGTGGTCTGTCTGCACACCGAGGTCGAACGAGGTCTTCACGGAATGCGCCCTCATCGGCAAGAACCTGAGTCGTCTGCTGCAGCCGGCGATCCTCGCGGTGCTCAAGGCGAACACTGAACCGCTCCACGGATACGTCATCGTGCAGCGCATCGCCGAGTCTCCCATGTACGGGGGATCGAAGCCTGATGCTGCCGGGGTGTACCGGACGCTCGCGCAGATGGAGAAGGGCGAACTCGTCACCTCGACCTGGGACACGTCGCAGCACGGACCCGCCAAGAAGTGCTACTCCATCACCGAGGCGGGAGAGCTGGCCATGTCCCGATGGGTCGACACGCTGGGGTGCTACATGGACGCGATCGACGAGTTGCGCGGGATGATATGCGACTCACTGCAGATCGAGGTGCCCGAGCACCATCCCTGCTGCGGATAGGGTCGGCTTCGACGACACGGACCGCTACCTACCCGACGTCCTTGATGATCCTCGCTTCGATGAAGTCGGCGATACCCTTGACGTCGTCGATGTCGAAGCAGGGCTCCCGTAGCCGTGCGGCCTTCTCCTCGACGAGGGGGATGTCGGTGGCCACGCCGATGGAGACGAACGACTCGATCTGCCCGGCTGCCTCGACATCGCGCTCACTGCCCGAGCGGAATATCTCGATCGTGGGGATGCCGCCGTATCGGTATCCCTCGACAACCACCACATCGACGTCATCCATCGTCTCGATGATCTCGTCGAACCTGAGTTCGTGGTCGAGGTCGCGGATGGAGGCGACGTGGGCGGGAGAGGCGATGACGCTGTGGACACTGCCCGCCTCTCGGTGACGGAACGAGTCCTTGCCGGGAACATCGATGCCAAACTCGTCGTGCGAGTGGTGCTTCACCGACCCCACGCGATAGCCACGGGACGTGAGTTCCGAGATGAGGGGTACGACAAGCGATGTCTTGCCCGAGTTCTTGCGGCCGATGAAGGCGATGGCCGGGGTGGCGTGCGGGGATGTGGCTCCCATGTGTCCTCCAAAGTAGACACCTTGCGGTGGCATAGGCTGGCGTAGTGGCAATCCGTGTACCATTATTGCATATCCGGATTCCAACCATTGCCGTGCCATCCCCTAAATCACCTGGGAAAAGGGGTTGTGAGGGAAGGGCTGCGAATGGAGATTACCATCCGTTAACCGGTGACGAGGTAGATGTTGCGTGGGTCGAAGAAGATGTCGACCTCGTCACCCTTGTCGGGGAGTTGGCCTTCGGGCACCTCGAGTTTGTCGACGCGCCACTGGATGCGATTGGCGCTCTCGAGATGACCCAGTGACTTGATCATCGCCGTTCGCTCGAAGCGGCTATCGGAGATCCGGTCCACCACGCATCGGACGACGTTGACGGTCTGGGTCGTGGCACGGGACAGATAGGACGCGCGGATGCCGATGTACTGCAAACCCTCGGGCACCATGTTGCTCGACGTGAGGGTGATCCCCCAGTCGAGTGCTTCGAACGAGTATGCGTCGATCCTGCGTGCCCGTGAGGTGTTCTTGCACCCCGAGAGCTTTATCGTGGCGAGCGTCTTGGGGTGGTTCACGATCTGTCCCGTGCTTCCCACTTCCTGGATGTGGCCCTGTTCCACCACGGCGATGCGGTCGCAGAAGCGGAATGCCTCGTCGATGTCGTGCGATACGTACAGGATCGAGTTCTCGAAGGCATCGAAGAGGTCGAGGAGGTCCTGTTCGAGCTGGGATTTGAGATGGGCGTCCAATGCGCTGAACGGCTCGTCGAGCATGAGTATGCCGGGGTGCGCCGCGAGCATGCGGGCGATGGCGACGCGCTGCTGTTGGCCACCGGAGAGGTGGAGGGGATACCGCTTCTCGAAGTCCTCAAGCCCGAAGCGGACGAGCTGCTCGCGCACGATGGCCTTGCGCTTGCCAGGGTCAAGGGACGGGTCGATGCCCGCGGCGATGTTCTGTGCCACGGTGAGGTTGGGAAACAGTTGGAAGTTCTGAAAGAGCAGCGCGGTCTTACGTTTTTGCGGCGTGAGGTTGATACGTGCCGCGGAATCGAAGAACGTGACCCCGTTGACGACGATCTTGCCCTCGTCGGGCCTCTCCACCCCGGCGATGCATCGGAGCGTCATCGATTTACCGCAGCCCGAGGCGCCGAGGAACCCAAGCGTCTCCTGTCCCACCTCGAAGGCGACCTCGAGGTCGAACGATGAGAGGTGCTTCTTTATGTCAACGGTCAGACTCAACGTTGCCCCCCATGCGATATCTCTGCGTGTGCGACGAGTAGATGTTGATGAACAGGATGACGAGGAACGAGATGAGGATCACGACGACGACCCAGAAGATGGCCGCATCGGTCTGCCCGCCCATCCAGTCGAAGTAGATGGCGATGGGGATGGTCTGCGTGACACCTGCGTAGTTTCCGGCAAAGAACAGCGTCGCGCCAAACTCGCCCATCGCACGGGCGAAGGCGAGGACGGTGCCGGCTGCGATGCTCGGCCATGCCATGGGCAGCATGAGGCGTGTGAACACCTTGCCCTCGGACCATCCCAGGGTGCGTGCCGCGTCGAGCATCGTCTCATCGAGGCTCTCGAACGCACCCCGCGTGGTGCGGTACATGAGGGGGAAGGCCACGACGGTGCAGGCGATGACCGCGGCGGGCCAGGTGAACACGAGGTTGATGCCGTGCGCGATGAGCCAGCGTCCCACGCCGGTGGAGTTGCCAAACAGCAAGAGGAGCAGGAAGCCGCATACGGTGGGAGGAAGCACCATGGGGATGGTGAACACCGTGTCGAGGATGTCCTTCAAGCGGCTGTTCACCTTTATGGTGGCCCAGGCGGCGAGCAAGCCGAGGATGAACACGAACACGATGGCGACCCCGGTCGTCCTGAGGGAAACCCACAGTGGGCGCCAGTCGAGGGTGGAGAAGAACTCCTGGAGCGCACCGATCCCCGTGGCCTTCGTGGCGATCGTGGTCCCACTGGCGGTGGTGAGGTTCCCTGATTCGGCGTAGAGTCCGCCTCCGCTCCCGTCATCGGAACCGGCAAGCGTGACGGTGGCGTAGTAGTAGCCCTCCTCGACCTCGACGTTGAAGGCGTAGGTGTAGTCGCCTACCACGTAGGAGGGGCTGCTCGTGAAGTAATACGTGGGGTCGAGGTCGGCGAGCGTCTGCCCACCGTGCGCCGCCGCGCTGTCGATGCCCACGAGCGTGTCGATGAGCGTCTGCTGGGTGGCGCTGTCCGAAAGGCTGATCCCGAGCTCGTCGAGGGTGGCCGGTGGCACGTAGACGACCGCATACCCGTTGGCGACGATCACGGCGAACGCGTCGACCCCCACCATCGCGTACCGATAGCCGTAGTACGTGTCGTCGTACGTCTTGTTGGTGCCCTTGTTGAGGCGCGTGAAATCGCTGATGCCAAACGAGGCGTTTTGCTCGATCGCGGAGTCGAGGTTATCCGAGACGTCGACTGTGGCGGTGTCCGCCGTGGTGGCGGTGATCCCATCGGCGGCGTTTGCGGTGGAGGAGGCGTCAGCCGTGGTGGTGTCGTCGGCGAATGCCGAGAGGGGCATGGCGAGGCAGGCGATGAGGACGAGGGAGCAGACGATCCTGCCGGCACGGGGGAGGCCGTCCACATGGACGTGCTGGGAGGTGGAGTGCGCGGGGACGGTGCACGCGGAGGGGGGACGTCGTCCGTCCGTGGTCCTCGGCCTTCCCGTGCGGCATGTGCGAAATGGTTTCAAACGGAACCCGCCTTCAAAAAACGCGGAGCGGATGCCGGGCAGCATCCGCTCCTTTATATCAGGTTTCAAACGAGTCGACCACATACGTTAAGCGAGTTCGAATCCGTACTTCTGGAAGATGGCGGCGGCGTCGGGGTCGGTCAGGCAGAAGTCCATGAAGTCAGCGGCCTGGGCGGCATTGGTCGCCGTGGTGCATACGGCACCAGGGTACTTGATGGTCTTGTGCGAATCGGCAGCGGTGGTGTAGGCGACCTGGATGCCGTCGTAACGGAAGATGTCGGAGGTGTACACGAAGCCCACCTGGCAGGTGCCTGACTGCACGTAGGAGGCCACGGTACCCACCGAATCGGCCCCGGCATTGATCTTGTCGGCGATCGAAGCATCCCAGGTGACGGAGATCTTACCGCTGGAGTCGGTGGTCGACGTGCACAGGCCCGCACTCTGGAGAGCCTGGACGGCATAGCTGCCGGCGGGGACGGTGTTGGGGTCGCCGATGGCGATGGAGGTCACCTTGTCGGTGGCGAGGTCTGCGAGCGAGGTGATGGTCACATCGTCCGTGGAGGAGGTGCAGATGACCAGGTCGTTATTGAACATGTCGGTTCGGGTGGTCTGGTCTACCGTACCGTCGGAGACGGCCGTGTCCATCGAGCTGGACGATGCGGTGATGAGGAGGTCGGCGCTCGCTCCGCTCTTGAGCTTGCTGGTGAGCGTACCGGATGCCTGGAACTGCGTGTCGGCAAACGTCACGTTGGGATGCTGCTGGGTGTATAGCGCCTGCACCTCGGGCAGCGCCTTCTCCAGGGAGTTGGCTGCGAAGACCTGCAGCTGGACGGCCGGTTCGGAGCTGACCGCGTCGTTGGTGTTCGTCGAGTTGTCGTTTTGGTTTGAGCTCGACGAACAGCCAGCCAACGCCAGGACACCGGCAAGCGCGGCCGCGAAGACGCATGTGATCAGGACGCTTCTGGTTCTCTGTTTCATGATCTGCCCCTTTTCTCGATGCTTCCGTTTTCGTGCAAGATGAAGAACCTGGCCGATCTCCCCGAAGGCACCCGTTTGGCTCTTTGGTTCCCATGGCATGAACACAGTCGGGGGATTGCGTTTTCTGCTATCATTCCCCGAGGTGCGCAACTTGCCCTGTAGTATCATCCTGCATAGGTCTCGATTATACACAAAGGGAAATTATACTCAAGCGCAGATGGTTCTATTCTGTGAATCACTCGTCGTCTCGCGCATGGGTTTCTACGAATGGGGGATCGCTTGATGATAATGGTGGAAGACGCCCAGCGAATCATATTGGATGCCGTCAAGCCGACCGAGACGGTCCAGGTCGACCTGCTGCAAGCGGTGGGGAGGGTCGTCGCCGAGGATCTGACGAGTGACGTGGACATCGCCCCGTTCGACAACACGGCCATGGACGGCTTCGCGTGCAGGTCGTCGGACGTGGCTGCCTCGTCGCCGGAGACACCCGTCTCGCTCAGGATCGTGTCGCACATCGGGGCCGGTTCCACCTATGGGAAGACGCTTCTTCCAGGCGAGTCCGTCCGCATCATGACGGGGGCTCCCATCCCCGCTGGGGCCGATTGCGTCGAGAAGATAGAGAACGTCACGTTCACCGGCGAAGGCGAGGTGGGCGACGAGGTCCTGCTCGCCCATCCGCTCTCGATGGGGGAGAACGTCCGCAAGGCCGGCGAGGAGGTCCGTCGGGGTGGCCTTGTCATCAACGCCGGCGAGACCCTCACCCCTGCGGGCGTGGGTATCCTCGCCAGCGCCGGCCACTCCATGGTCCCCACGTACCGTCGCCCCCGGGTTGGCATCATCGCCACCGGCAGCGAGCTCGTCGAGGTGACCGAGATGCCTGGCCCGGGCAAGATACGCAACTCGAACTCCTACACGCTCGCATCCTACGTCATCGCGGCTGGTTGCGAACCGGTGGTGTACCCCATCGCCCCCGACGACCAAGATGGGATCGAGGGGGCCCTCGGGCATGCGATAGGGGAGTGCGATTTCGTGCTCTCCAGCGGCGGGGCGAGTGGGGGGGACTACGACTACATCACCCAGGCGGCCGCCACGCTGGGCACGGTGCATTTCAAGTACGTGAACATGCGTCCGGGTAAGTCGCAGACGTTCGCCGTGATCGACGACGTCCCGTACGTCGGGCTCGCCGGCAACCCCGCCGCCGCCGCCATCGGGTTCGAGATACTCGTGCGCAGGGCCTTGCTCAAGATGCAGGGGCATACCCAGCTGGCGCATCCCATGCAGAGCGCCCTTCTCGAGAAGGCGGTCGTCAAGCACGACGGCCGTCGCAACTACATGCGCGGCCATATCAAGCGCAACGAGGCGGGGCAACTGGTCGCCGCACCGGCATCCAAGCAGTCCTCGGCACTTCTCGGCTCCCTACACCACGGCAACTGCCTCATCGTGATTCCCGAGGGAGACGTGACCTATCCCGCGGGCACCCCTATAATGTGCTTGCGTATCGATATCCCCGAAGGGACGGTACTGTAGATGAGCATAGACGGTTGTGGGCGCACCATCGACTACCTGCGTATCTCGGTGACGGATCGGTGCAACTTCCGGTGCGTCTACTGCATGCCCGAGGACGGTGTGACGCTCAAGCCGCACGGGGCGATGATGACGCTCGAGGAGATCGAGCGCTTGGTCTACGTCGCGAGCGGGCTGGGCATCTCCCGGATACGCCTCACCGGTGGGGAGCCGCTCGTGCGCCTTGGGATCTGCGACCTCATCTCCTCGATCACGAAGATGGACGGGATCGACTCGGTGGCGCTCACCACCAACGGCGTGCTGTTGCCTCGCATGGCAGGCGATCTCAAGGAGGCCGGGCTCTCGCGGGTCAACATCTCCCTCGACACGCTCGATCCCGAGCAGTTCCACCAGATCACCCGGTGCGGGAACCTCGAGGACACGCTCGCCGGCATCGACGCCGCTCTCGAGGTCGGGCTCGACCCGGTCAAGATCAACACGGTCGTCGTACGCTCGCTCCATCAGGACATCATGGCGTTCGTCAAGCTCACCTACGAGCGTCCGCTGCACGTGCGCTTCATCGAGTACATGCCGGTGGGGATATCCACCGGATCGGGTCATGGCTGGGCGCACGAGGACAGCGTGCCCTCTGCCGAGCTCATCCAGACCATCGACGAGCAGGCCGCGGCGGCAGGCCTCGGCACGCTCGTGCCACTCGTCCGCGGCGAGGCTCCCTCCCCCTGGGGGCCGGCGCGCTATTATCGACTACCAGGCGCCAAGGGCATGCTCGGCTTCATCGCACCGCTCTCCCATCACTTCTGCGGCGAGTGCAACCGCCTGCGGCTCACCGCGGACGGCAAGATCCGCCCCTGCCTGTTCAGCGACCTCGAGTATGATGTGCTCGACGCGTTGCGCACCGGCAGCGACGCCGAGGTGCGTGCGGTCATCGAGGAGGCCCTCGACAACAAGCCGGACGAGCATCACGACCGCGTGGGCACCGAGCGCACCATGTCGCAGATCGGAGGTTGACGATGGTGGAGGCGAACGCAGGCGAGAGGACCGTCGAGCACATCGGCGGCGGCGCACCGCCTGCGGGCACGGAGTACCCACCACTTCCCACGGAGCTCTCGCATGTG